>JBEKRE010000035.1:0-56999 GCA_049519055.1 Candidatus Sulfotelmatobacter sp.
CGGGTGACTTGAGTCGGCTTCGTCTACGAGGCGAATAAACTCGCGGTCAACATCGCGCTGCCGATATCCTTGCGACAACCAATTCCCATTTTCCACAGTAGCCCGTTGGAGCCATTCCTCAGAGCCGAGGATAGAAGTAGCCTGTAGTCGAGCAGCACTTGGGGGAGGGCTGATCGACATACGCTCCACGACTCGACCGAGTCTGGAGCGTTTTGTTTTCCAGTCCGTCGGTCTTGGCCGGTGTAACGACTTTCACAAGCGCAATTTCCAATAGCCTCTGAGCGGAGCTTGTTGGACTTTCTGCTCTCTTAGCAACCGCATCGGGACGTTTTCCAAGTTGCTCTGCCAAGTCTCGCACGCTGACGACCACATCTCCGGTCGGGTAGCGTTGATGAACGCCCTGAGCATACTCGGAAATCTTGTTGGCCAGCGAACGGAGTTCTTTTCCCCGCTTGCGCTCGTCAGACTTGGCTCGCGCCTCGTCGGTTTCAAAGATCCGCATACAGATCGCCGCGATTCCAACAGCGGAAACTGTCGCCGCGACCCACGGAATTGACGAGCGAACATCTGGGACAAAGTTCATGACTGGGATATTTCTCATTCGAGATCGGGAATCAAGAGAATACCCTTCCCCGTTGACGGCGCGAAGATTACCGAAGTCCCGCGCTCCGTAGGCATTACGGAGGTGCGACGACTGCGTAGTTTGCGGAGATTTCCGGAGTATTTCAGCGCGATTTTGCGACGTAACCTACTCTAACCAGACCTGGGCGCTTTGTTTTTGCACCCGGCGCTGAAATCGGCCGGGTGTTCCTATGCGTCGCAGAGTTGCGAAGCCCGGATAATAGTTTGGCCGGGGGAGCGCTTCGACTGTGCGGCATGGTATCCCGCTTTTTTATCCGGGAACACTCAGGCTGCTGGCTTCTGTTTGACGGGTGCAGCCTAGCACTGGACCCTACTTTGGATCATTCGCGTCGGTGAGCTGCTTGGCGGAAGACCTCATAATCGATGCGCACCAAAACAGATAACCTCGTTCCTGAGCTGAATCGGCCTATGATCCTTGAGAACGGTCAGTAGGAGTTACGCCCATGGCAGCGAATCAAGTAGTCCTTTACTTCGAAAGGCCGGAGGATGCTTTGCTTTTCACTCTGGCTGCCAGTTCGGTAATGTCGGCAGAAGGGCAAGTCCATAGCAACAAGGCAGCGGCCAGGGTTGCGGAGGAGATTTGCAAAGCCAGTCGAATCACGACCGAGGGTGTTCTCAACGTCACGTGAAGGGCGGGAAAACTAGATGATTCGAAAAGCTGCGCTGCAAATTGGGGTCCCCGCGCTGCTCGCTTTCGTTGCATGGAATGCTTATCTTGCCGTCAACCATCTAAAACGGGTACAGGAAACTGCGGCGCTCACGCTTGAAAGCTCAGCGATCCAAGCGAAACTCTCGGGTGTTTTGAAAGATGTGACCGATATGGAAACTGGGCAGCGGGGATACCTGCTAAGCGGGGATCCCGCTTACTTGCAGCCCTACACTGATGCGAAGAGCAGGATGGCAGCAGATTTTGTCAGCCTGGGCGCAGGGCTCGTTAATCGGACGCAGCGCGAACAATCACTGGAGTCGCGGCTGGAGTCTTTGACCAAGTCAAAGCAGGCTGAAATGGAAAGCTCGATCAGTTGGCGCCAACAGGGATATCGCCGCCGCTCATTCAAGCTCATCGATACAAACGAAGGCAAAGACTACATGGACGAGATTCGGGGCATCGCGTCTTCGCTCTCCTCAGTGGAGAGCACCAATTTCGCGAGATTCGACGCAGAGAGAACTGCCGCACTGAAGCGAGCATTGTCGGTAACGGTCATCACCAACTCTGCGCTGCTTATGCTAGCGGTATGCCTGTTTGGACTGATCCGCCATCATGGGCGATTGCTCGCAGAAGAAGCCGCTCAGAGCAGAAATGAGCTAGCCGTGCGGGATTTGCAGCTAGAAAAACTGACTTCTGCCCTTTCCGGCCAAGCACGTTCTGACATTATTGCAATCAATACCAACTCCCGCTTGCTATTGGAGAATTATGGAGGTTTTCTTCCACGACAGGGGCAGGCATATGCCGAGCAAATGAAAGAAGCAGCGGCACAAATGGAACGGCTCCGACAAGATTTGGTGGGCAGCCCACCCTCCAACGGTAATGGAAGGGCGGCTTAGCAACTACTATCGAGTGCCGCTGGCAGCCAAGCGCCTACCGGGATTCTTGGTCACGGTGCATGGCCGACTCTCAAAAGATTCCGCTCACGAGCGAACCTGATGCGTCATTCGAAGGAATGCGAAGATTCTATGGGCGCGATGACCACGTGCAAGTGCCGACGACCGTTTTCAACGCTTTGTTGAACCGCCCGGAATCGGCTCATTAGCCCGCCGCTCGACGTGTTCTGAAGAAAGAATGCTTTCATTTCTGATCAGCTGTTACAGAGGCGACAATGGCTAGCCTCGCATTCATAACGCTTCTGGCAATCCTGCTGGCCCCGATCCTTCTGATTCGATTCCGCAAGCGGTGGGTGGCAGCCTTCAACTTGGCTGTTACGAATCGGATCACGAGCCGATTCGCGGACCGATTGCCGGGCTTCGGCATCCTCACACACGTCGGACGAAAATCAGGCAAGGTCTACCGGACGCCAGTCAATGTTTTCCGAGCGCCAGAGGGATTTCTTGTCGCACTGACCTACGGGCGGGAAAGCGAGTGGGTCAAGAATGTCCTAGCCGCTGGGGGATGCGAGCTTGAGACTCGCGGCGTGAGCTACTTACTTTTCGCACCAACCATCGTGCGCGATCCCTCTCGGCGACGGTTCCCCTTTCCCGTGCGTATGATCCTCGGGCTCATTGGTGCGAACGATTACATGCAGCTTTCAATTTCTCACGCAACACAAGGGGTTGCGCCCTAATTATCGTCGGAGCAATCTGACACTTTTCGTATGCACTTCGTGATATAAGGCTACGAGATAGCCCGTGCCCTCCTCCTTCTCCTATTCCGTAAGTACAACGCTCACTCGGGGGCGGGTCTGGAGCTTGCTCACCGACATCACGAACTGGCCGAAGTGTTCCGATGTGTATTCCGATCTCCACTGGGACGGCGCGCCATGGGCGGAAGGAAGTGCAATCGTTGGTCAGCTTAACTATCCGATAGTGGTCTTGGGTCGATATGTGATCAGGAAGTGCGATCCTCCGGCCCTGATTCGATATCTGTCGCACACCCAAGACGCCGGATTTGCGACCGAAAGGACGATCATGCTGGAACAGCTAGTAGGGGGAACGATGATGCGGGCTGACGCATTCGTTGTGGGCACGCCGGAGATGCCGGGGGAGGATCAGAATTCTTGAGTAGTCTTACTACAAGGTGGTTCGACGAGTTTGGTCGTTTCTGTGACAACCAAAACAGCCTCCTGCTTTGATTCTCACCCGGACAATCCTCATGCAGAAACCCGTTAAAGAACGCATCGCAAGCTTGCGAGATGAAATAGCGCAAATCAGTGAAGCGAACCGCCTTCACTCGCAAGGCCGCAACAAGCTACCCGGCGCCGCATCAGATCAAGAACGTCGGCTTCAACGGTTGCAGGAAATCCTAGACGAACTGGTTTCGCTGACCGACTGGAAGAAGTTGTGAAGCTCCTGAAAACCCTTTGTCGATCCTCGGTTGATCGACACGACGACTATGGCGTACTTAAGCCGCCCGGGCCGCCTGCCATCACCCTGAAGCTTCGTTCCAGTGGCCTTCAGATTTTGTGGACTGCTTCGGTCGTATTTCAACGCTGTGGGGGTGGGGCTGCGGCACGAACTACAGACGGCGGTGCGGCAACACTTGTGTCGGAGTTGACTAGGGGGCCCGCCAGAGGAGCGTTACTCTTTGCCAAATCAGTCTTTATTTCAACCCTCTGATTTGCGAGCAATTTGATGCCCGTCTCAAAGGTTTGGTAGCCGGGAAGGGCGATCCTGATCTGATGTGTTCCCGGAGCAACTAGCATCCCTCGACCCAAGCCTTCAAACTCCCCAACGTGCCCGACGAAAAGACCGTCCAAGAAAACTGCCGCCCTCGATGGATTGACCGCGATCTTAACCGTGGCGCTCACACTAGGGAGGAGGCCGGTCGGAGCCTTCTCCATGGCCACGCGAACGACCTCCTTCTGTCCCGGTTGGACAAGAATCTTTTGTGTGAAATCTTGGTAGCCGTCCTGCCGCACCGTAATTACGTGTTCACCGGGTAGAAGAAGAACTTTTTTCGATCCCTTGAGTTCTTTCAGATACCCTACGTATGCTCCGTCCACCCAGACCCCAGAAGTCTTTTCAACATGGGATTTTCCTTCAAATTGAATCTCTCCCAGCACATCGTTTGCAGCGTGCATGGGGGCAGACAGGAAAGCAGAAACCAACAACAATATCCACAGTAAGGAGTCCACGCTTCGGAGTGCTTTTTTCATAATTCCCTTCATCACCAGTCAAGCAGCGAGCCGCTCTGTAGACCGCAAGAACCGGGTTGATGAGCTACGGCCGACATTCTCGTAACGACTAATGCCACACTAGTCTCTGAACCATCGTCAAAACTGATCAATTGTGAGCAGATTCGCTTATTTGCCGGAGACAAAGATTCTGTCCGCGATAACGAAAGGAAGCCAGCCCGAAACAGATATTCACTGTCCGCTTCTGATTTATGATGCGGAGAACGCCGAGTGGGAAACGCCCGTCATGCGCCCCTGCATCGTCTGACATTTAAGCGTGTACTATAACGACCCGCGATGGCGGAGAGGCGCCTGTCGGGTGACGGCGGACATAGTACATTAAGTACTCCTTGTCATAAGTAAACTTAGGCGGTACGACCACCCTACCAATCTTATACAATCAAGGTCGCTGTAAATCTTGAGGGGGATTCATGGCAACTTTAGAGAACGCGCTTCGGCAGCTTCGTGCTGAGCGTAGGAGGGCGCAGTTAGAGGTAGAGAAATTAGGGCAAGCGATTTCAGTGATCGAGTCGCTAAACGGTTCTGGGGTGTCCCGGAACGGAAACCAACCAATCCGAGTCCTATCGGCAGCTTCACGCCGGAAAATGGCGGCGGCCCAAAGAGCACGATGGGCAGAGTTTCGAAAGGGACCTAAGCCTACAACCGCGGTGGCGAAAACAACCGGCTCTTCTCAGGTGAAGCGCACCATGTCGGCTTCGGCTCGCAGGCGGATCGCAGCCGCTCAAAAAGCACGGTGGGCGAAGATACGGGCAGGCAGGCTTTCTTGTTGGATGAGGAATCACTGCGACCTGAAGGCCTGATGAGCTAGGCAATACTTACGACCCTGCTCGGCGGCGCTGTCACACTGTTTGCTTGCTGCGGCAAACTCGCAGCGCCATGCCTCACAAGCGCACCGAAACCCTCCCGCCAAGCTCTTGTACCAACGGTGAAGATGCTTCCGATGCGACAGGACTGCCATGGGCTTCATTGGTTAGGCAGATTTCCTTGCCTGCGTGCTAAACTCGATAATCTTTCCGCGCTGCCGCCGCCAAGACCCTTTCAAC
Source organism: Candidatus Sulfotelmatobacter sp. (assembly GCA_049519055.1). GTDB lineage: Bacteria > Acidobacteriota > Terriglobia > Terriglobales > Acidobacteriaceae > Sulfotelmatobacter. The sequence goes on from JBEKRE010000035.1 coordinate 5,534, forward strand.
GGTTTCCTGAGAATCGTGGGCACGTAAAACTCGATCACCTTCGCCATGACTATCCCCCTTTTCACCATGCGAACCTCTGCGGACGGCGGGTTTGCAGGAGCTTTGAGCTTACAAACCCCCATGATATTCATCCCCAAGATAGCGTAATCAAATCCGCAACCGGGGACTGAGCAAAATTGCTCTATAGAACACACTGTGACATTGAAGCGGAGTGTCTGTGCTCGATCTCTGCACCCACTTGAGGCGCTCCTCGACACACGCCTACTTGCGAGTGATGCTGGGATTATCCTTCGCCAATGCCAGACGAGCTGTATGCCGCTTCGTGTCCTGTTACAGCTGTGCGACCGAAGTTGGAGCAGAAGTGGAAGCAACCGCTGACGAGGCTTGCGCAGGAGCAGGAGTTGGAACCTGCGCATTCGAAGTGGGAGCCTTGTCTAACATTGCTTGAAATGCCGCAATTTGCTCCCGCTGGCTCCATATCAAACTCCTGAGTTTGCGTTTTGCAGTAATCGTCCGGATATTCCCAGACAGGCTGCACGATCGCCTTTGCACCTTTGTCATGCCATTGAGTTCCACCCGCGTATATGACTGCACCGTTTTTGTGGTCATTCCCGCACGCGCAACTTGAAGCCATGAAACCGTTTTCGGCCTTTCTCCATTGGCCAGCATAATGGATTCGCTGTTTCTTCGCTATCATAGTATGGAGGAGTATGGAGGAACAACTTCGGCCTGACGGTCGGTGAAAAGGCTGCGCCAGTGTTCACGTCCACAATGCGCACAATATTTGCCATCGATAGCAGCGATCCATGACCTAACGCAACGTAGTTAACTGCCCGGGAGCGATTAGTAACTCTGAATCTTTTTCCCAAGCAGCGAAATCTATTCGAGAACAACTGCATTTTCCGTCTGATGTGGCCCAGACAACAATCCATTGTTTTGTTTCAGTTCTGGAGAGTGTATGGCGAAAAGAATGATCCTGATGTTAGTCGTGCTGGCCCTGGTTTTGGGAGGCCTCGGATTTGCAAAATTCCGGCAGGTTGAGACTGCCATCGCCCAGGGCGCGAGCTTCCAACTTCCGCCCACTGCGGTGACGACGGTCGTCGCTCAAAAGGAGACATGGCCCTCAACGTTGTCGGTGATCGGAACGGCAGCCGCGATTGAGGGCGTGACGGTCAGTGCCGACCTGCCCGGAACGATCGACAAAATCCATTTTGAATCAGGCCAATGGGTGCAGGAGGGAGACATTCTGGTGGAACTCGATACCCGCCAGGAACGAGCGCAGCTAGCCAGTCTTGAGGCGCAGCGCGATCTGGCTCACATCAATTACGGCCGCGCGCAGGAACTGGTAAAGGCGGGCGTCATTTCCCGTTCGGACTATGACACCGCCGACTCCCAGCAGAAAGCGACAGAGGCGCAGGTCGGGGACATTCGTGCGGCGATCGCGCGCAAGACAATTCACGCGCCGTTTTCGGGGTTACTGGGAATTCGTCAGGTCAGCCTGGGGCAATATCTGGCGGCGGGGCAGGCGATTGTGTCCCTGCAATCTCTGAGCCCGATCTACGTGAATTTCGGCATACCCCAGCAAGACACGCCCAAGGTAATACCGGGTCACGTTCTGCGCGTCACGAATGGAGATCTGCCGGGCATGGCCTTCACCGGCAGAATCACAGCCCTCGACTCGGTCATCAGCGAGCAGACGCGAAATATTCAAGTTCAGGCGACTGTTACCAACAAAGAAAACAAATTGCGTCCGGGAATGTTTGTGCAAGTTGAGCTTCCTCTGGGGCAGCCACGCCAAGTTGTTCCGCTGCCGGCTTCGGCTATCAACTATGCGCCCTACGGTGATTCAGTTTTCATCGTCGTCCAAATGAAGGACGCGAAGGGGAACAGCTATCGCGGCGTGCGCCAGCAGGTTGTCAAAGTCGAGGGCTCTCGTGGCGATCAGGTCGCAATCACTTCCGGCATCAATCCCGGAGAGGAAGTTGTGAGTTCTGGAGTGTTCCGGCTGCGCAATGGCGCGCCGGTTCTGGTGAACAATACGGTTAAGCCCGAAAACAGCGCCAGTCCCAAGCCCGAGGATAGCTAGACGTGATAGCTAAACTTGGTTTGTCCTCGAAGGAGTGTGCATGAAGTTCACGGATTTATTTGTTAAGCGCCCGGTTCTGGCGATCGTAGTGAACCTGGTGATCCTGATCGCCGGCCTGCAAGCGATTCGCTCCCTGAGTGTGCGGCAGTATCCGCGCAGTGACATCGCTGTGGTGCAGGTTACGACCGTCTATGTTGGCGCAAACGCCGATCTGGTGCGCGGCTTCGTTACGACGCCTATCGAGCGTGTCATTGCCAGCGCGGACGGCATCGACTACATGGAGTCGACGAGCGCTCAGGGTCTGAGCACGATCCTGGTGCACCTGAAGATCAACTATGACACCACCGCAGCTCTGACTCAGATACAGGCGAAGGTAGCGCAAGTCCGTAACGACCTTCCTCCGGATGCTCAAGTTCCGGTGATTGATCTGCAAACTGCCGACGATCAGTTCGCGGCGATTTACCTTGGATTCTCTTCCGCCGACCTCGATCAAAACCAAATCACCGACTACTTGACACGTGTGGTGCAGCCCAAGCTGAGCGCGATCAGCGGCGTGCAGCGCGCCGACATCCTGGGAGATCGCACGTTTGCCATGCGAATCTGGCTAAAGCCTGAGCAGATGGCCGCGCGCGGTGTCTCGCCTTCCGATGTGCACGATGCGCTAGCAAAAAACAACTATTTGTCAGCTCTCGGAAGCACCAAGGGTTCCATGGTGTCCGTGAACCTGATCGCAAACACCGACCTGCGAACTTCCGACGAGTTTCGCGACATGGTGGTGAAACAGCAGAACGGGGTGTTGGTTCGACTCGGGGAGATCGCGGACGTATCGTTGGGCGCGGAAAACTACGACCAGGATGTCCGCTTCAACGGCCAAACCGCAACCTTCATGGGGGTTTGGGTTCTTCCCACTGCGAATTCACTGGAAGTAATTCGCAACGTTCGTAAGGCGTTGCCGGCGATTGAACAGCAATTACCCACTGGCATGAAGCTGGGAGTTCCCTACGACTCGACCGAATATATCCAAGACGCAATCAACGAAGTACTGCACACCTTGGTGGAGACTCTGCTGATCGTGGTAGTGGTGATCTTCCTGTTCTTGGGTTCGTTCCGTTCTGTGCTGATTCCAGTTATCGCCATTCCGATCTCGCTGATCGGAGCTGTGTTCCTCATGCTTCTGGCTGGCTTTACCATCAATCTCCTGACACTGCTGGCGATTGTGCTTTCGGTTGGCCTGGTGGTTGACGACGCCATTGTCATGGTGGAGAACGTCGAGCGTCACTTGCATATGGGCAAGACGCCATACGAGGCGGCGAAGGATGCGGCTCGCGAACTGGTGGGACCAATCATCGCCATGACCATCACGCTCGCGGCAGTATATGCTCCGATCGGAATTCAAGGAGGGTTGACCGGCGCGCTGTTCCGCGAATTTGCATTCACGCTGGCAGGTGCAGTCGTTGTGTCGGGGATCGTGGCGCTTACTTTGTCACCAATGATGGGTTCAAAGTTGCTACGCGCTGGGGACACGGAGCGCGGCTTTGCCGGAATCGTCAACCGGCGCTTCGAGAGCGTTCGAAATCTGTATATGCAGTTGTTGGCGGGAACGCTGCAGTATCGTCCGGTCGTGCTCACGCTGTGGGCGATCGTGGCCGTGATGATGATTCCGCTTTACATGTTCTCCCAGCGGGAACTTGCACCCTCTGAAGATCAAGGAGTTGTGTTCGGCGTCATCCAATCGTCGGCTAACTCCACTCTAGACCAGACCAACCTGTTCACCGATCAGGTCTACAACGTCTACCACTCGTTTCCAGAGAGCGCGAGCGTCTTTCAAATCACCAATCCGAGTGGCGGCTTCGGAGGCATGGTGACCAAACCATGGAGCCAGCGCAAGAAGACGACGCAAGAACTTCTGGTCGAATCAACCGGCCCGCTGTCGAAGATTTCCGGGGTGCGCGTCATTCCATTGACACCGCCTCCTCTTCCGGGAGGAGGGAACTTCCCGGTCGATTTTGCGATCGTATCGGCGGCAGAGCCAGAGCAGGTGAGTCAACTTGCCGAGCAGATCGTGCAGAAAGCGATGGCCAGCGGCATGTTTATTTTCGCGGATACTGATGTGAAGTTCGACCAACCACAAACGGAGGTGGTGTTCGACCGAGACAAACTGCGTTCCCAGGGGGTGGACTTGAGCCAAGTCGGTCAGGATCTATCCACCATGCTTGGCGGAAACTATGTCAACCGTTTCAGCATCCAGGGGCGCAGCTACAAGGTGATCCCGCAGATCAAGCGCGTGGAGCGGATGACCCCGGACCAGCTGTCACAGATCTACGTGAAAGGCTCTTCGGATAAGCTCGTGCCGCTTTCGACGTTTGCCAGTCTGCGGACAACAACGGAACCGAGATCGCTCAACAAGTTTCAACAGCTGAATGCAGTGCGCATTCAAGGGGTTATCCCGCCGCCCGTGCCGCTCGACAAGGCTCTAACTTTTCTGGAGGACCGGGCTAAGGAGATCTTGCCCCAGGGATTCACCGTGGATTACGCCGGTGAGTCCCGCCAATTGCGGGTGGAAGGCAGCAAATTTCTGGGCACATTCTTGCTGTCGGCGATCCTGATCTACCTCGTGCTCGCCGCGCAATTCGAAAGCTTCCGCGATCCCTTCATCATTCTGGCTGGGTCCGTTCCGTTGGCCATCTCTGGTGCTCTTGTGTTCTCGTTCTTGGGTTTCACGACTCTGAACATCTACAGCGAAGTGGGCTTGATCACTCTTGTCGGTCTGATTGCGAAGAATGGAATTCTGATTGTAGAGTTCGCGAATCACTTGCAAGAAACCGGCTTGAGTAAACTCGAGGCGATTACCGGCGCGGCGAGTACGCGGCTGCGTCCCATCCTGATGACCACGGCCGCAACTGTCTTCGGACATTTCCCTCTCGTACTTGCGAAAGGCCCAGGTGCGGGCGCGAGGAACAGCATCGGGATCATGCTGGTAAGCGGGATGATCATTGGCACGGCATTTACGCTATTTGTGGTGCCGTCTATCTACATGCTGGTCTCGAAGGCGCGCGTCCGGATGCAGAGCGAGAACGAGATCGCCTTCGGGGAACCGGCAGAAACCATAGCCTAATCGGGTACACCAAACTATCCGGTGTTTGTGAAACTCAGGTTTCGTTTCCGGGGGACTACTCCCGATTGCCTATCATTTGCGCAATCCCCGCGACCAAGGCTTCCCCCTCGCTGACTACGACAAGCGATGTCACGGCGACCTTCTGAACAGTAGATACGAGCACGCTATGCCCGCCCGCCTACGCCCTCCTTTGCCCTAGGGCCGCTCCACGGCCTTCCGCAACCAGCTTGCGGGGTCGGCAATAAAGTCTTGGCCTAGAAATCCGATTTGCCCTCGCCACCGTATACCTTAACGAAGTCGAACCTGATAAGTGACAGCATCACCAAAATCAATCCTATTAAACCTGCAACCCAGCGAGGCTGGAATGGCCAAGTGGCTACTGATTCTTCCGATCCTCTGTGTCGCATCAGCATGGTCTCAGACCGCGCCCTTCGAATCGGTCGAGTTGAAACATATCGGCCTCACATCGGAGACGGACACGCAGATTCAGACACTGCAAAACCGCGTCAAGCAAGCGCCAGGTGATTACGCCGGGTATGACGGATTAGGATCCGCCTACTTTCAGAAGGCTCGAGAGACTGGTGACATTGCTTATTACGACTTGGCTGAGCAAACGCTCAAGCAAGGGCTGGCTCTAGCGCCGCAAGACTTTCGAGCCGCAGACCCTCTCGTTCACATGGCCGCGGTCTGTATGGGCGAACATCGCTTCTCCGACGCCCTCGCTTACGCGCAAAAGGCGGTTGGCACAGGCTCCGGAAATTTGGCGGCATTCGCCATCGAAGGAGACGCTTACACCGACATGGGCGATTACGAGGAGGCGGCAACGGCCTACAACATTGTGCAATCTCTTGGACGGGCGGTCTTATCACCTTTGGCACTCGCATACATGAGCGACAGTCGCATGGCATATCTGCGCTACTTGCACGGCGATTCGGCAGGGGCCATCCAATTGATGAAGAGCGCCATCGGGGCCGCGCTGCAAACCAACGTTCCTCGAGAAAATCTGGCGTGGCTCTATTTCGAATTAGGTGAGCGCTACTTTCAAGCCGGCGACTTGCGAAACGCCGATCTGTCGTATCAGTCCGGTATAACCGCCGACCCAAATCACTATCGCTCCCTTGCCGGTCTGGCGAAGGTACGGGCCGCGCAAGGGAAACTGGAAGAATCTATTGAGCTCTATCGGCGCTCAATTGCCATCATTCCGTTTCCGGTGTACGTCGCTGAGTTAGGAGACGTGTACAAGAAAGTAGGGCGGATGAACCTAGCTAAGCAGCAGTATGACCTGGTCGAGTACATCGGGCACCTCAGCAAGTTAAACCAAGTGCTGGCCAATCGAGAACTGGCCTTGTTCTATGCCGATCAAGGGATCAAACTGCCGTTGGCCTTGGAGCTCGGGCGCAAAGAACTTGAAGTCCGGCATGATATTTACACATGGGACACCCTGGCGTGGGTTCTGTACCGGAATGGCCGATTCCAAGAAGCCGCCGAAGCGATTAACAAAGCTCTTGGATTGCACACCAATGATCCGTTACTCCTGTTTCATGCTGGCATGATCTGCCACACCCTGGGCAAGGATTCCGACGCTGAGGAATTTCTAAATCGAGCGTTGAAAGCAAACCCCCAGTTCCACATCTTTGACGCTGAAGTGGCGACCCGAACCCTAGAAGACATCGCCCTATCGCACGCCCGGAATTTGAGGTCGAGCAATGCGCAACGATAGCGACAACACTGATCGTCGCCGGTTCGGAATTGCTTTGTTGCTGGGTGTGCTGATTTTGAGCTCCACAACCGCCTCCGCCCATCCGATGGGAAATTTCAGCGTCAATCATTATTCTAAGATCACGATCAAGCAAGGGTCGATTGAAATCCTCTACCTGATCGATATGGCTGAGATACCCACTTTTCAGGAGATGCGGCGGTTCGGCATTACTGCCACGCTTAGCGACCCCGGCGCCCACCGCTACCTCGACCAGCAGGAAGCCCAGTTGAAGGAAGGAATCTCCTTGGACGGCGATGGCCAGGCTGTCCGGCTAAATGCGGTATCTCGCCAGGTGGCATTTGCGGACGGCGCCGGTGGACTACCTACGATGAAAATCGGATTCGTATTCCGCGGCCAGCTTGACGTTCCGGGGGGCGCTCACAAACTCTCCTACCTCGATAACAACTTTTCCGGGCGGGCAGGCTGGAAGGAAATTGTGGTTCTCGGCGACGGGGTCACGATCCTGGATAGTTCCGCACCCGCCTCCGATCGCAGCCAGGAATTGACCAACTACTCCAGCGATATGTTGAACAGCCCCCCGCAACGACTGTCTGCTCTGGTCGGCTTCAGATCTTTACCCTCCAACCCGGAGAGGATTGCAACGGCGGTGACCTCGTCCAAACGAATATTTGTTCACAAGACAAACGCGGCGCAACCGGCGTCTGCAACTTGGCACCTGCATAAGAGACCTAGCCGATCGTCGGACGCAAATCCGTCGCGTGACCTAAATGGTGCACAATCCACTTCCAGCAGCGTCGCGTCATCCAAAGGAGCTCCGCTGCCGCTTGAGGGTCGCGCGCAGAACACGCCGCGCAGTCGCTTTACCGAACTGATCTCGACCCAGGGCAAGTTGAGCTTCTGGGTATTGTTGTCTGCGGCTCTGATTGCCGCAGGCCTGGGGGCGTTTCATGCCCTAGAGCCCGGGCACGGCAAGACCATCGTTGCCGCTTATCTTGTGGGTTCGCGTGGCACGGCGAGACATGCCGTGTTGCTGGGAATCGTCGTCACCGCCGCACACACCGCGGGCGTTTACCTCTTAGGGGCCGTAACCCTCTATGCGTCACGATACATAGTTCCCGAGCAGCTTTATCCATGGCTGGGAGCGATTTCCGGTCTTAGCGTTGCCGGACTCGGCATTTTCATCTTCCTTAGACATTGGACCGGAGAAACCGGAGATCATTCGCACGCGCCCGGAGCGCAACATTCGCACTGGTTTCTTTCGATGTTCAAACAAGTTTCGGCCACGGAACCAGGGAATGGTGCGGCGATCTCTGATGATTCGAAATCAATCGACCGCACCTGGTCATTGCGCGAACTCTGCATGCTCGGCATCACTGGAGGGATCGTGCCTTGTCCGGCGGCGCTGGTCGTGCTCCTGAGTGCCTTCTCCCTTCACCGCATAGGCTTCGGACTATTTCTGATCACCGCATTTAGTTTGGGACTGGCGGCTGTGCTGGTAACGGTTGGCCTGACCATGGTCTATGCCAAACGCTTGGTGTCGTCTCGTGTGCGGGCCGGCAACACTGCCCTCCGCTATCTGCCCTTCTTATCGTCCGCGTTTATGGTAGTCCTGGGTATCGGAATAACGGCATCCGCCGTGGCACCAGTTCCTATAGGCCATGTCCTTTCATCTGGTTTTCTCTCCAGAGACAAACTGGTTCCCTTTGCGACCGTCGTTCTTCTCGGATTGTTCCTGGGCATGCGGCATTCCACCGACCCCGACCACGTGGTAGCTGTTTCCACGATTGTGAGCCGCCAGGGATCGATCAGAAGCTCAGCCACAATCGGGTTGCTATGGGGGCTCGGACACACGCTGACGATTTTTCTCGTGGGATCCGCAATTATCATCTTTGGCGTCGTAATCCCGCCCCGTCTCGGGCTGTCCATGGAGTTTTGCGTCGCCTTGATGTTAATCCTCCTGGGAGTACTGAATCTGACCGGAGTAATAGGTTGGCTTACGGCCCGACTTACCCCTGCGAAGCGCGGCGCCATAGAGGCACAAGCGGATGTCACCCTCGATCACACCGCCGCGAACGCTGCTCAGACAACCCGAAGCATTTACGGCCGTATTGAAACCTTAACCGAACGAACTATCGGCAAACTCGGCCTCTATCAGATTGTTAGACCTTTGGTCGTCGGTCTGGTGCATGGCTTGGCTGGTTCGGCTGCGGTTGCCCTATTAGTCCTTTCGACCATCAAGAGTCCGCTCTGGTCCACCGCGTACCTGCTGGTGTTTGGCCTTGGCACGATGGTGGGGATGATGCTGATGACCGCGGCAATCTCAGTGCCTCTGGTTTACACGGGGAAGAAATTCTTCAAGATCAATCGACACCTGACCGCGATTTCTGGTTTTGCCAGCATGGCCTTCGGAATCTTTCTCGTTTACCACATTGGATTTGTAGACGGACTATTCACGTCGCGGGCGCACTGGATTCCGCAATAACTTGGAATAACTGGCAGGATCGAGATAACTCTCTCTATCACTGGCTTAGCTACTAGTGTCGCGTTTCGATGTTGTCGAACCGTCCCACTCCTCTCGACGGACAGCCAGGCGATCTTTATCTCGGAGCTGAAAAAAGTGAACCGTCGCGAATCCGTTTTCAACAGTCACAACGTAACTCGGATACGTAGGCTAGCCCGAGGAAACTGCGACACGATTTATCTCACGAGCAGTCGGATCCAAATGGCAATGTCAACGAATTCCGCTTAGAGGCATTTCAATGAAAAACTTGAAGTCACTCGTGGCCCTCGCTTTATCGCTGTTCATGCTGGCACCTTCCAGTCTGTTAGCGTCAAGCCATCGCGAAGCGCCCATCACGGCATTGGATCGTACTGCGGATGTTACCGACTGGTACGCTTTCGTCAGCTACGACAATCCCAACAACGTCACCATGATCTTGAATGTTGACCCGCTCCTGGAGCCCGCCAACGGACCGAACTATTTCCCCTTCGATCCCAACGTGGTCTACCAGATGCTCGTCGACAACAACCAGGACGGAATTCCAGACGTCATTTTCCAATTCCGTTTCAACACCCAGATCCGCGATCCCAGGTTGTTCACTGGATTCGTTGGCAATCTCGCCGGCGTCCCGCCGATCACCTCACTGAGCGGCGCCGGTTCCGAGGGCTTAAGCCTGCGCCAAACCTATACCGTAACCATGATCAAGAACGGAAAATCAACCGTCCTGAACGGCGGACGAACACTTTACGCTGTTCCATCGAACGTGGGTCCGAAGACCATGCCGGAGTATCAATCCCTGTTCAACCAAGGCATTGACAGCCTGGGCAACGGGATCACCGTATGGGCGGGAACCGCGGATGACCCATTCTTTATCGATCTGGGCGCTTTTTTCGACTCGGTGAATTTCCGCAGCGGCGTCGGTCCGGTCTTGTCTCCGACCATCGATGCTGACGAGACTCACAACTACGCTCCCGACGCCGTCGGCGGCTACAACGTCAATTCCATTGTGCTGGAAGTCCCCATCGCACTTTTGACAGTGGACGGCAAAACTCACCCTGCCAGCGCCAAGCAAGCTGTCATCGGGACGTATGGCAGCACAGCCCGCCATCAAATCACAGTGCGGCAATCTCCAAATCCCGACGAAAACTTGGGCTCGCTTCAGCAGGTGAACCGCGAAGGCAATTCTTTGATCAACGAAGCGATCATCGGCACGGGTTTTAAAGATCGCTTCAGCATGGATTTTCCGATTAACGACTCGCAGTTCACGAACTTCGTTCTGGAGCCCGTGGCGGCAGGAGTATTAAGCTCCTTGGGAGTTCCGGTTCCGCCTAATCCGCGCAAGGACCTGCTGCTTCTGGTCCAGTACCAACCTCCCATCTGCCCCGGGTGTGGACCCAACGACGCTGGACCGGTGGCTGATCTCCTGCGTCTCAACACCGGCATTCCCCCGACACCGGTTGCCAGTCAGAAGCGGCTCGGCTTCATCGCTGGCGATGTGGCTGGCTATCCGAACGGACGCAGGCCGATCGACGATGTATTCGACATCTCTCTGCGAGCCATCGAAGGCATCCTCGTGGATTCCTCGAAGTACGGATTGGCTCTCGGAGATGGCGTAAACACCAAAACCGAAGGCTTCAACAATTCTTTCCCCTATGTAATGCCGGCTAATAGTGGACGCAACAGCGCTCACACTGGACCGGGACAGGCCGGCTGCACCGGACAACCCGGCGGCATCTGCCCTGTGGAGTAGCCAACCCATGTGGCCGTCGCGCTGAAAGCGGCGGCCACAATTTTTCCTTCGGAAATGAGGCATTCCATGAAAAAAGCTATTTCGGTGCTGTGCATAACGATGATGGTCGCTAGGTTCGCTGCTCCTCAAAGCGTAACCAGTCCGGCAAGTGGGGAGCTTTCGCCGGCCGCACAAAGCATCGCGCAAGCCAGCAGAGCGATCAATGAAAAGCCGACGCAATATGCGGGGTACAACCTTCTGGCCGCGGCGCTGGTTCGCCGCGCACAAGAGAGTTCCGATGTTAGCTTCTACGCTCAAGCCGGGGACGCGGTAAAGAAATCATTGGAAATAGCGCCGAACAATTTCGACGCTGAGAAAATACGAGTTTCGATACTTCTCGGCGAACATGAATTCCCCGCCGCGCTGGAGCTCGCCAAGACACTGAACCAGAGAGTGCCCGACGATGTAATGGTCTACGGTTTGTTGACCGACGCGAACGTGGAGCTCGGCAATTATAAGGACGCGGAGATTGCGGCACAATGGATGCTTAACCTTCGTCCCGGCAATTTGCCCGCCCTCAACCGGGCCGCGCATCTGCGCGAGCTATTCGGAGAGACGGAGGGCGCATATGAACTGCTCGAGCTGGCTTATCAGTCGACGCCCCCGACCGAAACCGGAGAGCGTGCGCGGCTCCTTACGCAGATGGGCTATCTTCGGTTAGCTTCCGGTGGCACCGACGTGGCGGAGAAGCTCTTCCAGCAGGCTTTGAAGTCTTTTCCGGAATATCCCTCCGCGCTGGGAAATCTGGCCCAGGTTCGCATTGCGCAAAAGCGTTACGCGGAAGCGGTAGTTCTCTTACAGGAGCGCTATCAGGTCGCGCCGCTTGCCGAGCATCGTTATGACCTTGCGGAAGCTCTGCAACTTGCGGGACGAGATGGCGAAGCGAGGCAGGCTTTTGCTGAATTTGAAACGAGATCCCTTCAGGAGTCGAACAAGAAACAAAACTCCAACCGCGTACTCATCTTTTATTATGCCGATCACGCGCAGCAGCCGGCCCGGGCTCTGAAAGTGGCGCAACAGGAGTACGCCCGGCGCCATGACGTGTACACGCTCGATGCCTACGCCTGGGCGCTGCACGTCAACGGTCTGGATGCGGAAGCAGGCAAGCAGATCGAGACTGTCTTGGCCGTGGGAATCCGCACCTCCAATATCTTGGTTCATGCTGGCGAGATCGCTCTGCGGCAGGGCCACCGCACCGCGGCACAGAATTATCTGCAGGAAGCAGTGTCGCTGCACGCGATCGGATCAGAGCACGCGCAACGGGTCCTCGCTCAACTCTCAGGACCAAACCCGCAACGCTAGGATAGGGCGCCGACAAGGCAACCATGCTCGCACCGCGAAAATATCTCGCGATTCTTCTCGTTTTGCTGACTTGGCTCTCTCTTCCTCTGATGGGTCAGGAGATTGCGTGGAGAGGCCTAGTCACCGACCCCCAGGGAAACGGTCTGCCCAACGCTTCGGTGCAGCTCGTCCGACACGATTGCGGTGGAAAAGGTCAGGCTTTGGCCCAAACCATTTCTGGGCCGGACGGCCAATTCGAGATCAGAGCTGCGCCCGCTGGCGAGTTCGACATTAGGGTTGATGTCGAGGGATTTCGACAAGTCATCGTGTCCCAAAGCATTCTTGCGAGCCCAAATTCTGGGCTTCGAGTCCAAATGGGCCAAATTTTCGCCCCTGTGGAAACCGTCACTGTTACCGCGCATGTAAATGGCACCGATGTTCGTTCTCCCGATCCAGCGGAGAAGGTGTTTGTCCGCGAAGACCTGCTCGATGCGAATCCCGGACGCCCCGGCGCCCCCATCTCAATTCCCGGATACCCCATCGAAACCGCTTCCAGCGGGATCAAAGCTCCGCAGTACTTTGCGCCCGGGGTTGCCGGAGATCATGGCGAACCCATTGCGCAGTACATCGCCGTGGGCAGCTATTTGGTGCCCAATAATCTGTCGGCTAATGCCCATGGCAATGGATATTCCGATCCGAACATATTTATTCCGGAGACTCTGGAAAGTGTTCAGGTCGATGGCGGCGCGTTCAACGTTCGCGAGGGCAATCATTCCGTGAATCTGGCGGCAACGTACGGGCTCCGCTCCCGCCTCGATCCCTTCATCACTCTCACTGGAGACTATCGCGACCTTGATTTCGTGGCCGGATTAAGCCCCACCCCCGAATCGTGGGTGGCCTTCGCCGCCTCCTATGGCAACGGATTCCTGGATCGGCTGGAACACCGCCGTCAGTATAAATTCAATGGCGAGCGAGTGTTTCACGCCGGCGACCATCAGCTCACTCTGTTCGGAGTTGGGTATTACGGCTTTTCCTATGTTCCAGGACTCGTTCCTCTCTTCGCATCGAATTCGGCCGATGCTAACTTCAGTAATTACGGCGACACGATCGACCCGCGTCAGAAAGACCAGACCCATACCGGGCTCTTAGCCCTGAATGACGTCTGGCAGCTCAGTCGAGGTCAGCAACTGGAACTCTCTTGGTTTTTTCGCACCTACAATCTCTCCTTGTTTTCGGATTTTGGACAGGGCCTAATTCGGCAAAGCGAGTTTCGCACCGTGGCAGGTGGCAGCGCGAACTATGTGAACAAGATCGCCGAATATTTTTCCTTGCTGGGAGGGCTCGACTACCAGCGTGAGGCGCCGCGTCGCGACGATCTCGACCACTATGGATTCTTTAATCCCAGCGCTCCTGCCTTTTACGGACCCTTCACTCCCGTTGACGGAAACAATGTCACCATAGCATCGCTAGCGCCCTACATCGCCGCCGAAGGCAGTCTGTCGCACGATTTCCGCTACTATCTCGGCTGGCGCCGGGATGAAATTGACTTTGCCAACGACGATTTGCTGCAACCCCGGAACTCATTGCAGAAATGGGTGGGCGTGAACTCACCGAAGGCTACGGTTTCTTTTCTTCCCGGGCAATCGTGGTACGTTCCCCTTGTCTCACTCAGCTTTGGCCAAGCGTTCTTTACCGAAGACCCGCGAATTGGCACCGGAACTACCGTGGGCACTCCGGTGGCCAGGTCGCGTTCTTATCAGATCGTGGCCGGCAAGACCGTAAGCAATACAGATCTGCGGATTACTCTGGGCCATGTAACCAACAGCGCAGAACTGGCGAAAATTGACCCGGATACCGGACTCCAATTTAACCAAGGCCCCAGCCGACTTCGCTTTATGACGGCCACCGTGCGCCACAACTTCGGCGGCGGATCACTGCTGGCCACCTTCTCCAAGGCCGATGCCCGGGACCTCGATTCGGGAGAACCCACGCCGGAAGCGCCACGAACCCTCTTCGACCTGATGGGAACGATTCAGAAACTTCCCCTTCGGCTGCAGGCGCGTGGGGAGTTTGAGTACGTAGGCGCAAAGCCCTTGGGCACGGGATGCCTGCCCACCTTGAATACAGAATGCAGGGGAACTCCAGTGAAAGAGTTTCGTGGCGCTGTTGTTCGGCCCTTCAAGAATGGGCGCGTCAATGCCGCCGTAAATTTCCTCCTGGCACGCGGCTACGCCGGGCAGACAACGGAAAACTTCTTTCCCTCCGCTATTCAGGAAGTTGTGGGAGTGCGCATACCCTCTTACGCAAGCGTCTCTGTCACTTACCGATTTGGTCGATCCAATGGCCTCTGACCAGAACGCGAATCACGTAATGGGCAGGTCAGCGCTTCAAATCCGCTCGTCGGCTGCCATTCTTTTGATCTTCTATAATCCTCTTGAAGCTACGGCCCGCGGGCTCACCAAGCGGACCTCATGTCGCTGGAAGTCCCACCAGCGGCGGGAACGTAGCATTTCAGCGTGTAATCCATCACCATGCGATCGGCGTTGAAGCGCCAGCCGAGGGTGCGGATGGTCCGCTTCATGCGCTTGATCCAGCCCCGGGGCAGGCCGTCGCGATCACGCTGATAATAGAGTGGAATCACTTCTTCGCGCAGCGCCCGGTACAAATCCTCGCCGTCGCGCGTGTCATGGACGTTCATGTCGGAGTGAGTCCTGCCCGTGCCGATGGCAAACCCATTCATTCCGTCGTAGGCCTCGGCCCACCAGCCATCGAGAACGGAAAGGTTGAGGCCGCCATTCAAGACGACTTTTTGGCCACTCGTACCCGAGGCTTCCAGCGGACGCCGCGGGTTATTCAGCCACACATCAACGCCCTGCACCAGATAGCGCCCGACGTTGATGTCATAGTCTTCGACGAAAACGAACTTATCGGCGAAGCGTGCATTCCGCATCAGTTCGGCGATCTGCTGCAGAAGCCGTTTGCCCGGCTCGTCCAGAGGATGAGCCTTGCCGGCAAAAACAAATTGCACCGGCCGTTTGGGATCGTTCACCATCGAGGCCAGGTTCTCGATGTCCCGCAGGATCAGGTTAGCGCGCTTGTAGGTCGCAAAGCGTCGGGCAAACCCGACGGTCAGCGCATCGGGAGTCAGGATTTTGCCGAGTCTCTGTAAAACATCTCGGGATTCGAGGCGGCGCTCAGCTTGTTCCACGGCGCGGCGGCGCACAAAGTCGAGAAGCTGCGATTTCAGGCTAAGGTGTGTCTCCCAGAGTTCGCCATCGTCCACGTTCTCGATGCCTTCCCAGATGCGGGCCTCGCTGCTGTGCTGATGCCAATTGGTCCCCAGATGGCGATCGTAGAGGCGAAACATCTGCGGAGCGAGCCAGGATGGAACGTGAACTCCATTGGTGATGTGTCCGATGGGTACTTCGTCTTCCGGTTTGCCGGGACAGAGCCCGGTCCACATCGCACGGGACACTTCGCCGTGCAGCGCGGAAACGGCGTTGGCGCGGCGCGAGAACCGAAGGCCCAGCACAGTCATGCAAAACGTTTCCTGCAAATTACTTGGCTTTTCGCGACCGAGGCCCATCAGACTTTCCTGCGAAAGGCCAAGCCCTTCGCGCAAGGGTCCAAGATGTTCTTCGATCAGGTCCGGATCAAAGCGGTCGTGACCGGCAGGTACCGGCGTATGGGTAGTGAACACCACTTCCCGCGATACGCGGGGAACGGCGCGGTCAAATGCGATGCCTTCCTCCTGCATCCGCGAGTGGATCGCCTCCAGCACGGCAAATCCGCTGTGACCTTCGTTCAGGTGAAGAACGCCCGGAGTAATGCCCATGGCCTTGAGCGCGCGGAATCCTCCGACGCCAAGCAGCAACTCTTGCCGGATGCGAGTTCGCGCATCTCCGCCATAAAGGCGCGAAGTCAATTTTCGATCGTCCGCGGTATTGCCTTCCACATCGGAATCGAGGAGAAACAGGTCGCAGCGTCCCACTGCCACCCGCCACACTTTGGCATGAATCGAACCGTTGCGAGTCTCGATTTGCACCACGACCGGCCGGCCGTTCTTGCCGATCGCGGTCTCAAGGGGCAATTGATTGACGTCCGTTTCCAGGTATTCTTCCTGTTGCCAACCGTCGCGATCCAGGCGCTGGCGAAAATATCCTTGCCCGTAGAACAAGCCGATGCCGACGAGCGGGATGGCGAGATCGGAAGCGCTCTTAATGTGATCTCCGGCGAGGACGCCGAGACCGCCGGAATAAACGGGGAGCGATTCGTGCATCCCGAACTCTGCCGAGAAATAGGCGACCGGACGAGGCCGTAGAACTCCGGCATGCCGGGTTCCCCAAGTGCGGTCGGCATGCAGATATTCCTGCAGCCGCCGATAGGCGTAGTTGATACGGCTATGCAGCACCAGTTCCGCCGCGCGACTCTCCAGCTTCGCGAGGGGAAGTTCCGACAGCAGGGAGACCGGATTCTGGTTCAGTTGCCGCCAACGGACCGGATCGAGATCGCGGAACAAGCTGACGGCATCGTGGTCCCAACTCCACCACAAGTTGCGAGCCAGCGACCAAAGCCGTTCCTGTGCTGGAGCGATGAATCGATCCAGCGTGCGTGCCTCGCTCACGACCGGCGCCACCTGGGCCGCCGCCTCAGTCAGCATTTGGATCTCGTCTTCACTGAAAAGCCGAGGCTCCATGGTTTGAACAACCAGAACCCCTTGCAGAACTCCCCGGTCGATGAGTGGAACTCCCAGGAATGACTGGTATTCGTCTTCGCCGGCTTCCGGGAAGTACTTGAAACGTGGGTGAGTGTCTGCTTGCTCTACGGCTACCGGGCGCACTTGTTCCGCTACCAAGCCAGCGAGCCCTTCATGGATTGCCATGCGTAGATGGCCGATGCACTCTCGTCGAAGGCCGACGGTCGCGGCCAACACTAGGTTGGCTCGATCGGGCTCCAGCAAATAAGCCGAACAAACGTCGGTATCGAATCGCTTGGCAATCAATGCCACAACATTCATCAGGGTCTCGGCTGGCTGGCCCTCCTCCGCGGCAAGGTTAGCGATCTCCTCCAAGGTGAGGACGTCTGGGACCTCGCGCGTGCGCACGGTCAGATCCAATCCTTGAACTTCGTGGCGATTCTCTTCCAAATTCAGGCTCTCTGGTTCCATTCTTCGACTGGTACCCTGCGGGCAGGGTAATCCTTCACATTCTGTGGAGCAAGCGGTTTGATTTCTTCCCCAAGCCAGCGCGGAAACCGTGCCCTGGCCTGTTCATTATCTCAGATCGCATTCTTACAATTCTCGCAGGCGTTCGTGAAGGCACACCACCGTAACATCAACCCGAGTCTGGATCTGATGTTCTCCGAGCTTACTTTAGGGCTGCATGCAGATCGCGTCCAATCGAAATTACCGATGCGGAACATCAGGGCCGGCTTGAACCACGCCACAGATTGCCGGCACATCTCTTTAGCGAAATTGATAGCCAGGTTTGAGTTCGCAGCGATAGTTCTTGGATAGATCCCGATCGACCAAAACTTGACAGTTTGCCCAGCGCAGGAAAAGATCGGGGCCCAGAGGAAAGACGATGGGATCGCCGGCGACTTCGGCTTCGATGCTGGGACCTTCCGCAGAGGCGGGCAAACTGAAGTTCAAGGTGCGGCCGAAAATTACCGGATAGGTCTCACGCACCAAATCGCTGGTCATGGGATGAACTACCTCAGCTTCAAGCAGGTACGTAACTGTATCGGACCAGTTGAGAACCGAAACGTTGAAGCGACGCCGATCCGGAGAAAAGTTTTCCAATTCGATCTTGGTGAAGGGGCACGGCCCCGCAATACAAGAGACTCTGGCATTGCGAAACGCGTTTCCTTCGCCTGCGTCTAAAGACAAGGAACCAAGCGTTGCTTTCCACTTGCCACCGGGCCCGCAGGGAGGACGTTTGTTACATGGCGTGTTTCCCGTGTTGACGACCTGGAAGGTTTTTACCGCACTGCCAATGTTTGCCTCGGTAGTGGCCTTCACGGAATACCTGATTCGCGTATTCGAGATAGCGGATCCAGAGTGAGATTCGGGGCTCGGTTCTTCACGGGTGGGGATCATGCGGACGACGTAAATTTTATCGCCAATGAAATCGTTCACATCGAGCGGTCGATAATCCGGGTGGCGAAATTTGAGGAGGACTTCCTGGCGCCGCCGAAGGCCTTTAGGCAGCGTCAAAGTGAAAAAGCCCAACTGATCGGACTTGGAAATGCCGCTACCCAAAGCATTGATTGCGGTGATCTGGACATCGGCGAGCGGCAATTGCCGGTTTGGATCGGGGTCCTGGCGTAAGACTGCACCTCTCAGCGTCACGGGTTGACGGCGCTTCAGGTAAGCAATTACCGATATTGCCGCCAACAGAGCAATGGTTAGTATCGTCCAGGTTGCGATCGTCTTGCCTTTAGTCATTGCGACCCCTTATGTTTAACATTCTAGGACGCATTTTGAGGATGGCAAGTTTACTGGCTTGTGTTTCACAGATCGTTGGCAGTCCATGCCGGATGTGGAGCATCTAAGTTTAGTTCATGGGCATGAAAGAAAAGAACTCCTTGAAGAACCGCCTCACCCGAAGAGACCTGCTTTTTCAGATAGGCGGACTAGGCCTGTGCGGAGTGGTTGGTCATGGGTTTCCGCTGATCGCGAGAGCGGAGCAACCGGCAACTCAGCAGCCGTCGGCCTCTCCCAACGTATTATCCGCGGATGATGATGCCTTCCTGGACGAGTTGGAGAAGCGAAATTTCCAATACTTCTGGGATCAGGCGGGCGAGCAAACGGGGCTGGTGAGAGATCGATGCAATGTGTTGAAAAACGACAATTCCGTGGTGGCAAGTATTGCGGCTACCGGTTTCGGACTGACTGCTCTGTGCATCGGCCAGCAACGCGGATTCATTTCCTTTGCGGAGGCCCGGGACCGGGTTGCGACTACTCTGCGATTCTTATGGAAAAAAATGCCGACGCACCGCGGTTTTTTCTACCATTTCGCCGACATTAATACCGGTGAACGAGTCTGGGATTCTGAAGTATCCTCCGTCGACACCGCGATCCTGCTATGCGGACTGCTCACTTGCCGGCGACACTTTGAAGAACATTCTGAAATCAGCCTGCTGGCTTACCAGATATTCAACCGAGTCGATTGGAGCTGGTTGTCCGAGGACACGTCGCTGTTGCCGCATGGCTGGACCCCGGAATTTGGATTTCTCCCCTATCGCTGGGACTACTACAGCGAAATGATGATGATCTATCTGCTGGGGTTGGGATCGCTTCCGCATCCGTTGCCGGCAGAGGCGTGGAACGCCTGGAAGCGGACCAAGTTTGAGTATGACGGCATTCGCTATATCGGTTCGTTCGCCCCGTTGTTTGTGCATCAGTATTCGCAGGCCTGGTTTGATTTCCGTGGCAAGCGCGACCAGTACGCCGATTATTTCGAAAACTCCATTTTCGCGACCGACGCTCACCGGCGTTTCTGTTTAGAACTGGGCAAGCAATTTCCGGACTACAGCGACGACCTGTGGGGCATTTCGGCGTCGGATTCGCAAAAGGGATATATGATTTGGGGTGGTCCGCCGATGATGGGACCGATTGACGGAACGGTCGTGCCCAGCGCGTCCGCGGGGTCCTTGCCCTTCATGACGCAGCCCGTCATGCGCGTGCTGAGGAATATTAAAGATCGGTACTCGCAGGCGTGGAGCAGGTATGGGTTTGTAAATGCATTCAACCCGCTTAAGAATTGGTACGACAGCGACACGATTGGCATTGATGTTGGAATCACGATGCTGATGGCGGAGAATGTCCGGACCGGTTTTGTTTGGAAGACTTTCATGAAGAATCAAGAGGCGCAGCGCGGCATGGATCGCGCCAGTTTCAAGAAATACCAGCGGTAGGAGGGAAACAAATGTCGGCTGCGGAACTGGCCGACGTTTCGCAGCTCTTACTTAAGTTCGATTACCGCTAGGCCATGACCGGGCAACTCCAACGTGAACCGACCACCTTCTGCACGACCAGCTTCCGGAGCGGGAAGATCTGCCGCTTGTTGAAGCTCATGAATCTGTTTCTGCGTGGGATAACGGGGGCTGCCCATCTTCTCATAGGTGGGATGGAAATCCCCGTGGGTTCCGTCGACTCTCGAGATTAAGACGTGCTTCGCGTTCGTACCCTTGAGTTGCAAGGTGATTTGCTTCGGAGAACCCGAGTCCCCTGGGGGTGCGTAATTCCAAACAGCCAGCACTAACGTTCCGTCTTTTCTGCGAGTGAGGAGGGCTGAGTCAGAATCGAGTTCTATCCGCTCCTCTCCGAGTTGGTGCAGAATCTTGAAGGCATTAAAGGCTGGCTTGGGTATGTCGTCCTCAGCGATCAACCCGTAGCCCCCGTAGAACGGCGTCTTCACGACACCCTGCTCCTCGAAAACGTCAGAGAAACTCCAATAAGACATCGAGTCGACCAAACCATCGCACTGGCGGATAACATCGGCGAGCCATGGGCCCATATAGGTCGCGTCGGTGACGTCGGGCTCGTTCTTGTAGCTGGCGTTGAACTCGCTCCAAATGAGGGGCAGGTTCGGCATGGGCGATGACTTTATCTGTCCGTGCACCTTATCTACTGCCCGGCACACCATCCGATCACGAGGAATGTTTTCTTGCGTGCCGAAGACATCTTGCGCGGTGTCGTTGGCATAGACGTGGGTTGAAACATAATCGACCGGGATTTGCTTTTCCGCGCAGTGCCGGATGAAAGCTTCAGCCCATGCGGCCTGCGCCGTGGCGGGCCCGCCGACCCGCAGTCGCGGGCTTACCTTCTTGAGTGCGAGAACTGTGTGATCGTAGAGTTCCCAGTAGGTCTCCTGCCTGGGCTGTCCCGCCCAAAAATCCAGATTGGGCTCATTCCAGACTTCGAAATACCATTGCGCTACTTCATTCACACCGTAGCGCTCGATTAGATGTTCAGCGAACGCTGTTACCAGGTCATCCCAGCGGTTCCAATCCTTCGGAGGGGCAACATTTGGGTGGTACCAAAAGGCTTGGAGAGTATGGCTAGCCGCCAATTGATTGGGCATGAAACTGATCTCGACGAACGGCCGCACTCCGGCGGCGAGTAATCCGTCGTAGATTTGGTCAATGTAAGAGAAGTTGTAAACCGGATGCCCTTGGCCGTCTTCGGCATAGATGCCGACTTCGTCGTCAAAAATGGCATGAAAGCGAATGTAGTGCAAGTCCGTGATCTGCTTCAGCGCACGCAGGTCGCTGCGATAGTTTTCACGCAGGCTCAGAATCGCGCGTCCCGAGCCAAACATTTGTTCCCAGAAGTGGGGGAAGGGACGCGAAGCCGCCTGGTCGTCGACGACGATTAATTCTGGTTTGGAATTCGGCTGAGCATGAAGTGAGGTGACGCTCGCCGAAAACGCGAAGAGAACCACCAGGGCAAGGTCGTGCAGACGTCGCATTACCCAGATTCGTGTTGAGTTTCGCATTCCTGTCAGAGGAGGGTTACGCCACCTTGGCGTGTGACCCGTTCGAACTCATGCGGGCAGCCGGTTTTTCCTGCAACAACAGTTCGGTGGCCTGCACTCGTGGATTGCTGTGAAACCAGCGTTGGACAATCTCATCGTCAAGGAAATTTGCGATTGCGAGCAGGCTCATGCCCTGGTGATGAGCCATCCAACAACGGACCACTTCGGGAGCACGAGACTGGGCGCGACTGTAGTCCAAAGCTTCGTAGAATCCGTAGGCTGCCAACCACCGTTTGCGCTGCATCTTCCGCAAATTGCGGATTGCTGCGATGGGATCGATATCAAGTGCGAGGAAGGTGGAATAAGGAGAGATCACAGGAGTGTCCTGCTCGGGCTTGAAAATCGCCAACTGCGGGACGCCAAAAGCGAAGTAGCGGTAGTTGCCGGCATCATCCAATCTGCTGGAGGCCGATTCGGAAATGCCCCAGACCGGAGCGCCCTTGGAAGCCGCGTAGGTTTGTTGGACGCGAACCGCCGTTTCCGCCGCGCGCTGCAGCAGAGTATTGGGATACACGTGCATCCACAGTGTTGGCATCAGGTATTCGAACATGGTACCGGTCCAGGAAAGCAATCCGGTCATTCCCTGTTCCTGCACGAGCGGACGGCTAAGCTCGAACCAGCTTTCCTGCGGGATATCGTCTTTAGCGATGGCGATAAAGTAGGCGATGCGAGCTTCACTGGCCAGGAGGTCATAACAAGCAGGATGGTTCTGCTGTTTATCGAGTTCAAAAGCGACGGAGAACAGGCCTCGGCCACGGTTGAGCAGAAATCCGAAATCCATTTCGTCCGCCAGCGCGAATGACTGATCGGCCACCTTGTAGAGATCTTCGATGAGCCGTACGGCCCGCGACCGGGCATCAGGTAGCAGCTCTAGCAGTTCGCGACAAAGCTTCGCCGAGTCTTCCGAGGCCGTGGAATCGAGCTTCTCACGCAATAGCAAAGCAAGATCATCGATAAACCGCGGGAGATGCTCGAATGGTGGACCTTGTCTGAAGCTGTCAGGATGGACCGTCAAAGAATCTCTTATGCTGGCATATTCTGGCAGCAACCAGGGTGAGTAAAGTTGCACGACACGACAGATCTGACGAATCCGATCCTCGGCTTGCTGGAGGAACCAACGGCTATCGTTTTCATTCGAAGTCGGAGACGGCTGGTGAATGTCTTTGAGAACGGAGTCAGGGATGTCGAGAACGTACTGCAACCAATCGCGCTGCCTCAGAGATTTTTCGATCAAATCACAGTTGCGGGACGGAATCGCACCCAGATCGGAAAGGAGGGAAAGATGGTCAAACAGGCCTTCGGCTAACTCACGGGCAAACAGCGGCCGGTTGAGAAGATCTAAAGCGCCCTGTTGCAGAGTCCAAAGGGAAGCTACCAGATTGCCGCTGTCGACACTGGAAACGACGGCGGGAGTAAACGCCGTTAAGCTTTGCGTGTCGTACCAGTTGAGGAGATGGCCACGGTGTTTTTTCAACCGCGAGACCGTTTCCAGAGTGCGCAAAGTCTGTTGCGAGAACTCCGGCACCGTGACATAGCCGAATCGGCACGCCACCTGGCGCGCGTTAAGGAGCAAGCCAAGATTTGTGGGGGAAATGCGAGGTGCAACCTTCGTGTTCTCTTCCTGAACATTGTCGGGAATCAGCCAGTGATGCTCTTCCGTGCTGAACTCGGCAAAATACCGCCAAGTGCGTAGCGCGGACACGCGAAGCAACCATCGATCGCGCTCCGAAGCTTGTTGGCGCGGAGCTCCCGGGGGCCGGTTCAGCCACGCCGAGGCCGGTTGGCTGCAGGCCCACAGCAGAAGAACGGGCAGCGCTGGCAGCAAGGCGCCGGGCCGTGTAAACGATATCAAGAGAAATAACCCCAGCGCGAGGATGGGTGTCCAGTTGAGGTAAATATCGAGCGTGGTGCGTTTGTCGCCTGCGAGCTCCGCTTGGGCGGCGGTTTCCCATTGCAAGAGTCTCTGGCGCGTGATCAGTCGACGGACCATGGTCCTCACCACGGCATCCATGGACAAAAGCGCCTGGTGCGCCAGGAATGTAATCGTCAACACATTGGCAATGCTGGCATTGAGAAAAGTGTTCAATGCATCGCCGCCGATGGACCGCTTCCCTGATATCGTGGCGTGCCCCAGATCGACCGCCACCTGGCAGAGCGCCGGAAGAAGGAGAATGGCAACGGTTGCGACCGTCCAACCGGCCGGTCCTCCGGGCAGGCATAACCATCCCAGCAAGAATAAAGCAAAGATGGCAGGTTCCACCAAACTGCGCCGTAGGTTATCGAGAATCTTCCATCTGGAAACTACAGAAAGAGGATTGGGAACTCGCTGACCTGATTCCTCCGGAACCAATGGAAGCAGCCATCCCGCGATTTGCCAGTCGCCCCTCATCCAACGATGCTTACGCCGGTTGTGAGCGCTGTAATGAGAAGGATAGTCCTCGATTACCTCGATATCGCTGACCAGGCCGGCGCGAGCATAGGCACCCTCCACCAGGTCATGACTTAATAAAGCGTTGCGTGGGAACCGACGATCGAGAACGCGGTGCAGCGTCGCAACCTCGTAAATTCCTTTTCCAACAAAAATGCCTTCGCCGTAAAGGTCCTGATAAACATCGGAGGTAGCGTGAGTGTAGATATCGAATCCGGTCTGCCCCGAATAAATGCTGGCCAGCCTCGACCGCGCCGAACTCTGAACGCTTACACCAACTCGGGGCTGGAGGATGCCGTAGCCGGCGACGACGATTCCTTTCTCCGGATCAATAATTGCCTGATTCAGAGGATGGGCCAAGGTTCCCACCATGCGGCTGGCCGCCCCCCGCGGCAACTCAGTATCGGAGTCAAGGGTAATGACAAAACGAACGCTCGACAGCAGCGGGAGATTGCCGACTTTGACCGGGAAGCTGTCAAATTTCCCGCGCAGAAGGTTATTCAGATCCATCAGCTTGCCACGCTTGCGTTCCCAACCCATCCAGAGGCGTTCGCGCGGATTGTAGACCAGATGACGATGGAATAAGAAGAAAGACCCCATCCCCTGCGGCGCATACTTATCGTTGAGCTTGCGGATAAGACTCGAAGCTAAGTTGACCAGAACGTTATCTTCCCTCGGTTCTGATGGAGAATCGGGAAGGTCCGACAGCAACGCGAAATGAATGTTGGGATCCTGGTTGCCCAGATAGCGAACTTCGAGGTCGTCGACCAGCTTGCGGACCTGCTTCTCATTCATGAACACGGTTGGGATCGCCACCATGGTCATGCAATCACTTGGAACTCCATCCGAAAAATCGAGCTTGGGCAGAGTCTGAGCCGGCAGCAGCAGAGTGGCCAAGTAGTTCATGATCTGCACCGCACTCTGCGAACTGGGCACCAGCACAGCTAGAATCGCGAGCAAAACCAAACCTAGAGAAGTGCTGGGTGGCGTCAATTGAAGCACGACCGCCGTAACTATCGCGAAGGTGAGAGCGGCTATGCCGGGTAAGTAAAACTCATCCGGATGGTGAAGCAGAAAAGTGCGCAAGCGCTGGGTAATCGAAGGATGGAAACCGACTCTGCGCTGTAGCACGGCGGCCCCTTCTGCCAGCAGATACGAGCCTACGTGCGAGTCGCGCGAGGTCACGCGTGGATTCTCATTGCGATGCGTCTGCGCTTCACGAGCCAGCGCGAGCACTTCGCTTGCAACCCTCGTTTCATCGGAATAGTCGCAGCGGTCGGCAATCTTTACCAGCTGTTTGCGGTAGAGTTCGCGGGTTTCATAGTCCATCCGCGGATAAGCTCCGGCGGGATCTTGCCGAAGGATTTGATCGAACAAGATCAGCGGCTCGATGATCACCTTCCAGGAAGTCTGCTTAATCTCCTGCAGGCTGCGAACCAGGTCCTGGATGCCATAAGATCGGGAAGCATCCTCAAGCAACCGGCGGCCACGCTCCGCAATGTGCTCCAGCAGCACCACCTTCATCACAGGAATCAGCATCCACAGTTCCGCTAGTTTCAGAACCGTGACCTGCTGGAAAGCCTGGATGTAGGAAGTGAAGCTGGTCTCGCTAAATTGGAAAGCGTTTGCGGCGAGAAGGCCCTCCGCCAAAGCGGCTACGCGCGGAATGATGGTGCCATCGGGTGTGCGGACCTGGGGAAGTTTATGGGTGGCGCTGAATGTTGCGCAGGTCTCCTGCAGCTCCCCGCTCACCAGGTACATGTTCTCCTGCAAGCGTCGAAAATCATCCGAAACAGCGTTTGTGGAGCGAGCTTCCAGAGAAATGAACAACGGTTTAAACGCACGATTGAGAGCTTCGCAACGAGCGCGAAAATGTTGCGATTCTTGTTGTCCCGGCATCCAGGCCAGGGCTCGGGCGAGCTCTGCGGCGCTCGAAGATAACGCATCGAGGTCAGGTCCCATATCCAGAAGTGTACGCAGGCCTTTCGGTTCTGACTTCACGAGTTCCAGATGACCGCTTTGTGGTGTCATTCTGTACGTCTCCTAGCGATAGCTCGAGGCCTGCATCTCGAACATCTCCGCATAGCGACCACCCAGTCGTGCCAGCTGGTCGTGGGTTCCTTCCTCGGCAATCTTGCCGTTTTCCAGAACTAGGATGCGGTCCGCCGAACGCACGGTTGAGAAGCGGTGCGAAATAAAAAGCGCCATCTTTCCAGCCGTGAGTTCGGCAAAGCGGTGAAAGACTTCAAACTCGCTGCGCGCATCGAGTGCGGCAGTGGGTTCATCCAGAATCAGGAGTTGAGCGTCGCGTAGATAAGCGCGCGCCAGCGCGACTTTTTGCCACTCGCCCCCGGAAAGGTCCACCCCTTGTTCGAATCGACGCCCCAGCATTTGGTCGTAGCCCCCGGACAGTCGGCCGATCACTTGATCCGCCATGCTCTTCTCCGCAGCACTCTTCACTAGGTCAAGATTGTCGATTGCCTCGATCCGGCCAATGGCTATGTTCTCCCGCGCAGTCATCTCGTAGCGCATAAAATCCTGAAAGATGACGCCGATCTCGCGATGAAGATCATCGAGATCATACTCGCGAAGGTCCACCCCATCCAGCAGGATTTGCCCTTCCGTAGGGTCATAAAGGCGAGTAATTAATTTGACGATGGTCGTTTTGCCCTGTCCATTTTCGCCAATCAAAGCCAGCCGTTCATTGGTATGCAGCTGAAAATTGATTTGATCAAGCACCCGGCGTGAATTTCCCGGATAACAGAAAGAAACATTCCTGAATTCGACCCCGCGCACAATCGGCCGGGGTGCCGGCAAGGCATTGGGTTTGGACTGAATGGTCGGCTTCATTTCGAAAAAAGCTAGCAGATCGGTAAGGAACAATGCCTGATCGCCGATGCCGGCGAAAGTGGAGAAAATCTGCTCGATATTGCTGCTGGCCTGCTGAATGGCTCCGGCCAGAAAGGTCAGCGAGCCGATGGTAAGCGCGCCGGCAAGTGTGCGCCAGATCACGAATACGTACGCGGAATAGTAGCCGGCGGTGCCGATCATCGACAGCAGTGCGCCTGCAATCAGCTTGCGTCGAGATAGGGTGACGTTCTCTTCATAAATTTCATCCGATATGTGAGTAAATCGCTCCCGCAGGAAATCCTTCAATCCGAACAGCTTCAGTTCCTTCGCGGCTTCCTTGCTTCCACCGAGAATCCGCAGGTAATCCAATTTCCGCCGCCTCGGTGTCTGCCGGAAATTCTTGGCGTATCCCAGGAAGGCGAAATGACTCTCACCGAGGAACGCGGGAACCACACCAGCAATCAACAGCAGCATCAGCCACGGAGAGAACAACATGATGGAGACCGAGAGGGTTATCGTGGTGATCGCCTGCTGCACCAGCCGTCCGATCTGTTGGATCATCACCAGACGATCCGTTGCCTGCACGCGGGCCCGCTCGAGACGGTCATAGAAGACCGGATCTTCATAGGCGATCAGATCCAGCCCGGCCGCATGACTCATGACCCGAATGCTGACGTACCGGGTGTATTTATCGCCCAGCAGCGAGTCCGAATAGTCGATGGTGCGGAGAAGAATACTGTTCAGGACTGCCAGCGAGAATTCGGCCACGACCAGCCACCAAAATCCGGGTCTCACCGGCTGGTGGGCGTGGACAGCATTATTGATGCCATCAATAATGAGCTTCGTAATCCATAGAAGCCCAACCGGCATGAGGGACGCGAATACCCGCGAGACCAGTCCAAATACCACGACGCCGGGGCCGGAGTCCCATACGATTTTCAGGACAGCCGGAACATTGCGGAGCGCGGAGATGCGTTCCTGCCAGCCTCCCCAGAAATTTTGCTGTTCCGTCATGCCTGGTTCTACCGTCTCTCAGCGGTTCTGTTGCCGGACGGACGAAGCCCCGAAAAGAGTGTCTAGGAGTATGACAGTCCAGCCCTTATGAATGCAACGGCCTCACACCAGATGCCGAAATCCGGTACGGGGTTTGTCGTGCCGGATTGCAGTGCTACGATTAGCCCATGAACCGCAATCGTGAGGCTACCGCTCCCCGCCAACCTCTCGGAAATCACTATCAACCAACTGGAGTGCAGATTCCGCGGAACGCGATCCATCCGAAGATCACTCTGGCTCCGCTGCTGCTCCTTTTGGGACTCACCAATCTCGGCCTAGCACAAACCTCGCCCTCAGCTGGCAAGGCTGGAGGTCCGAAGGAGAGCTCGGTCGCTCGAGGAGAATACATCGTTGACAACATCGCGGTTTGCGGCCAGTGTCACACGCCCCGCGATAGCAAGGGCCGTCCTGAGCGCTCGCATTGGCTGGAAGGCGCTGCGGTGTGGTTGAAATCGGCGGAGCCGGTAGAAAATTGGCCGCTTCAGGCGCCGCGCATCGCCGGAGCGCTGCCCGGAACTGATGCGGAGATGGTCACGCTCCTGACTACAGGAATCTGGAAAACAGGCACCTACTTACGTCCTCCGATGCCTCAATTTCGCATGAAGCCCGAGGATGCTGAATCGGTTGTTGCCTACCTGAAGTCGGTAACGCCGGGCCCGCAGTGATTGGGCCGTGCGGCTGAACCGAACCGATAAGAACCCATGAAACCGGCGCATTCCGAGGATCCGGATGTAATTGTGGTTGGGGCGGGAGCAGCGGGAGTTTCCGCGGCTGTAGCCATGGCGGATGCCGGCCTGGCCGTCACCATCGTCGAGGCGCGCGATCGTACCGGGGGCCGCATATTCACTCTGCAAGACCCAGAACATCACACCCCGATCGAGTTTGGTGCGGAATTCATTCACGGCAAATCCCCGGAAGTCTGGAGCCTACTCGAAGCCTGGAAAGTTCAAATCCTCTTCGATCGTATCGTTGCCGGTAGAAAAAAGCTCTCGCGCTCGGGCTACGATTGCTTGTTCGGCGTCGGCGACCCGTGCCGATATCCGACTTCTGTCTGTCTCAAACAGAGCAGCGGTATAGAGCTCGCGCCAACTTTCCGCTTTAGGGTGGGATGTTTCTACGTTCACAGTAAAAACCTGCAGAGTGCAGGGCGGAGTCTCTGCAGCAGAATTAAGGCAGAAAATATTCTATCTCCGGTACCTTGGCTGGGTCGATATGGGAAATTCTGTAGATCCGCACTGAGGAATCTACCTGAGGCTCTTAATTCAAGAAGAGCCCAACTGGGAAATCGGCGAATGCTGTCGGAGCGTCCACTCTTAGTTGATCGCCGGTCTGATGAGGGTCGACAATCTGTCCGGTGAAGACGTTTCGGTAACTGTTAGAGCAATTGCAGGAAGGAAGCAAAATGTAAGTATCCGCCCACACCTCTAATCCGATCGGCGGACTGCTCGATTCATTGAGCAAACTCGCTACAAGACGAGGGACGACAACGAGAGCGCTCATGCCGTCCAATCTTCTGAGGAACGCAATCACGTGATTGGCTTTGGAGCCATGAGCCGTCAACGGCAGATATTCTCCGCTGCGAAAAAGTTCCTCGTGTTCTTTGCGCAAGCACAGAGCTTTCCAAGTTTCGAATAGCTTCAGGCGACCATCCGCGGGAGTTTTGAGCAACTCGCGTGCTGCTGACGCTTCAGGGTCGGCGCACAAATTGCGGATGTTCTTAAATGCTTGCTCGCGGAGACGATAGTCGACCGGCCGGCGGCTATCCGGATCAACCAGGCTAAAGTCCAACAAATCATTGCCCTGATAAATATCAGGAACGCCCGGGCAAGTCAGCTTCAGCAGCGTTTGGGAGAGGCTATTCCAAAGGCCGAGGCGCGCCACGTGCTGTTGGAAGGGCACAAAGTCATTGAGAAACCGATTGTTGGAATCGGGATTCAGCAAGGCTGCCACGAACGATGAAACTGCGGTTTCGTATTCCATATTTTGATTGATCCAGCTGGTGTATTGCTTGGCTTCCCGCATCGCCTTCAATATGTAGTTTTGGATGCGCTCACGGAAAACTTTCCAATCGTTCGCGTCATCGAAAGGTTCCACTGGCCAGGCACCAACCAATGTCTGATAAAGCAAATATTCGTCATTGGGCGAAGGGGCGGGCTTTTCATTCACCACGCTCCTGTGGCTGCGGCTGAGCTGTCTCCATTGCCTCACCCGAAGCCTCCACAACCCTGGCATTTCAGAAAGCACATTGATGCGGGCGCGGACATCTTCTGAGCGCTTCGAATCATGCGTGCTGGTGGCCAACATGGTATGAGGCCATTCGCGCAAACGCTCCCGGTTCGCAGCGTGAAACGCATCCCTTGTGACTCCAAAGGCGTGTAGATCTCCTCCCACGTCGTTCAGCGAAATAAGTCGGTTGTACCGGTAGGACGCCGTGTCTTCCAATCCCTTGGCCATCACGGGACTCGTGAACTGCTGGAATTTCATGGCGAAGGTAGTCACTGCTTTTTGATAAGGAGGATCCTGCCCCACGGCAATGCGCGTCGAAAGCACCTCTCTGACGAAGTCGAAAACGCTGGTATCGGCGGCCGGACTTCTCCTTTTGGCTGCCGCTATTGCAGCATAGATGTAGTGGATATCGTGGTCGGAGATTCGCGAAGGACTCACGTAGGTACGGTACACGGGGAAGTTTGCCACCACTTCGGTTAGGGCATCGCGCAAACTGTTGAGGGTGAAATCGCAAGTATGTCGCTTGGAAAGCGCAATGCGGGCGATTTGATTGGCGAGCACATTTAGCTCACTAACCAGAGCGACGCGAATAATGAGCTTCCGGCAACGGTAGGCGAGGTCGTCGATATTGGTTTCGACTTTCGTAAAGTTACGGTAAATTCGGTCAAAACGTCCGGCCGCTGTGTGGTCGACGTACAAACCATTCAACAGATTCGCAAAATCGTAGCCGCTTGTGCCTGCGACCGGCCATTCGACGGGCAGGCGTTCCGGGCCGGTAAGGATTTTCTCAATCACGACATAGCGTGACCCGTTCTCTGAGCTCTCACAATTCTCTGTTGCCTCTTCAATGCTGCGCTTCAACCGTTCAAAATATTGAGCCGGGTCATACAACCCGTCGGGATGGTCGACGCGCAGGCCATCCACTTTGCCTTCGGCCACAAACTTCAGGATGAGCCGGTGAGTGGCCCGAAACACGGCCTCATTTTCCATGCAAATGCCTGCGAGGTCGTTGATATCAAAGAAGCGACGGTAATTGATGTCATCAGAAGCGACCCTCCAATTGGCTAAGCGAAAGGTCTGCGCCTTGATGAGTTCGTGAAGAGCCTCGAAGCTTGCGGGATCCCTGGAGGTGCCATTCATCGCATCGACGGCCTCTTTGATTCCTACCGCAATCTCCGGGGCTCGCGCGCATAAGGCAGCCAGTCGGCGCTTATGGATTTCTTTATCGCGATTGCGCTCGGCCAGGCGTTCGCTGCTCAGTTCCTGTCGCCCAGGCAAGTGGCTGAAGGCCGTGATCAGACTCTGGAATTCCAACAAGTCCGGATTCTGCTCGCCTAACTTCGCGGTTAGCGAGTCCGAGCATCGCTGCAGAATTCGTGGGTACTCTCGGGGACCGATAGGAAAACGATGGCCCCGGTAGGAAACACAGAATTCGCCGGTCGCCTCGCGAAAAACAAGCTGTAATTCTCCGCTCTCCAGAACTGCTCCGTAGTGATCATGTAAGACCGGAACTAGTACCTTTCCGTACAACTCGGTTTTCAGCGGACGCCAGTCGATGTCGAAAAAACAAGCGTAAGAAGACGCTTGACCGTTCTCCAGCACGTCCAACCACCATTCATTGTCACTTCCCATGACGGCCATGTGGTTCGGCACGATATCGAGAAGCAAACCCAGGTCGTGTTCGTGAAGAGTACTTACGAGACGGTCAAACTCTTCCGGGCTGCCAATCTCGGGGTTTAATGAGCTGTGATCAACGATGTCATATCCGTGCAGGCTGCCAGGCCGGGCTTTTAGGCAGGGAGAGATATAGCAGTGACTGATGCCGAGCGCGGCCAGGTACGGAACAATCGCCGTAGCCTGGGCGAAGGTAAAGTCACGATTCAGCTGAAGCCGATAAGTCGCGCGCGGGATGGAGGAGTACGGCTTCATGATTTCAGAAACCAGACGACGGACCAGGCCGGTAATGTTCCTCGCTGCAATTCGTTTTCACGGACTTCTTCGCTAGCATAGATGATCTGCGAATCCGGCGAGACGAATCCAGAGACTGGATCGGCTCCTAAATTAGCGAGCAGCGTCAGTTCTCCGTAGTCCGAAAATATCCACGTTGCTGTGAGGCCGCGATCTCCACGAGTCTTGTAACTTGCGCTTATGTCGCATCCATTTGAGAGATGGGGAACGATGTGGCGAGATCGCAGCGCTAGTAGATTGCGATACAGGCATAGCCATTCCTGATGAGCTGCTTGCGTAACCACTTCCCAGTCGAGCCGCGAGATCTCAAACGTTGTGATGTCGTTCGGATCAGGGATCCCTTCGCGCGCAGCCGGGTCGCTAAACCTGGCGAAACGTGCGAACTCGTTTCGGCGGCCATCCGTAACCGCGGCCGCCAGGTCCTCTTCAAAATCGCAGAAGAACAGAAACGGCGTTTGTGCTCCAAATTCTTCCCCCATGAAGAGGAGCGGGGTCTGAGGGCTCAGAAGAAGGATGGCAGACGCTGCACGAACAGCGCGTGGATCCGCAATCGCGAGTATCCTCTCCCCGAAGGCGCGGTTGCCAATCTGATCGTGGTTTTGTAGGAATGAGACGAATGCGGTCGGAGGCAGGCCGGTGGTGGGCTCACCACGCTTTTCGCCATTCCGATAGATCGACACTTCGCCCTGATATGCGAATCCCTCAGCCAGGCAACGGCCCAAACGATCGACTGGGCGATCTGAATAGTCGGAGTAGTAACCGTCCCTTTCGCCCGTGACCACTACATGCAAGGTATGGTGGATATCGTCGTTCCACTGCGCACTGTATGTCCGAGGCCGGCACTGCTTCGTTCGTTGAAGATAATGGGACTGGTTTCGATCGTTCTCCAGGATCAGATCAACGTGCCGACCGGGCTGGATTGTGCTTCGCACTACATCGGCCAATTCTGTGAGGATGTCGGGAGTGGAGTCGTCCAGAATCGCATTGACCGCGTCCAGACGCAGGCCATCGAAACGGTATTCATTTAACCAGTACAAAGCATTATTGATGAAGAAGTCCCGGACGGTCCGGCTTGCGGCACCATCAAAGTTGATCGCGTTACCCCACGGAGTGTGGTGACGATCAGTGAAAAATTGTGGAGCGTAAAGGCCGAGATAATTTCCTTCCGGCCCAAAGTGATTGTAAACGACGTCCAGCAAAACTATAATTCCGCGGGCGTGGGCGGATTGCACGAATTTCTTGAGGTCTTCCGGACGGCCATAAGTACTGTCGGGCGCGAACTGATATACGCCATCGTATCCCCAATTTCGGCGGCCAGGAAAATCGGCCACCGGCATTAGTTCCAAGGCGGTGACCCCGAGATCCGCCAGATAGTCGAGGCGTTCCCGCGCCGAAGAAAAAGTGCCAGCTTGTGTGAACGCGCCCACGTGGAGTTCGTAGATCACAGCCTCTTCCCATCGGCGGCCGATCCAGGCATCATCCTGCCAATCGAAAGCATGAGGGTCGATCACTTCGCTGTGACCGTGCACGTCCCGCGGTTGAAACCGTGAGGCGAGGTCCGGAACTTCCTGTCCATCGTCAATCTGGAATCGGTAAAACGTTCCGGGCTTCGCCGCATCGGTGACCAGTTCAAACCAACCTTGATCGCAGCGCTGAAGCGGAAAACGATTTACTTTCCCAACATTTTCCAGGCAAAGCTCGACCCTACGTGCGGCCGGGGCCCACAAACGAAAGCGCACGCTTCCGTCCTGCCGATATTCCGCGCCAAAGGGCATGCTATGAAGGCGCTTCATTCGACTCTTCTTTCAACTCTTCCTTCTTGCCGTTTCCACGACGCTCCATCAAGACGACCATGGAGCGCGCCTGCAAAGGGTATGCAGCGCCCGAGTCATAAGTATCGGCGGGATGCAGACCACCCTCGTGGGAAGTGTCCATCCACGCCATCCATCGCGAGGCCGGGCGAAATACCGGCAGGGTGAATGCCACGTCCTCGTGGTTTGGGTTCAGAAGCACCAGAAAATCTGTGTCGCTGAGCTTTCGTCCGCGTTCATCGGTTTCATCAAGACCCTGACCAGACAAAAACATTCCAAGGCTCTGAACTGAAGGATTGCGCCAATCCTCTTCGGTCATCTCCTTTCCGCCAGGGTTGAGCCACAAAACATCCTTCACGTCGGCGCCTTTGATCGGCCGGCCCTGGAAGAATCGCCGACGTCGAAACACGGGATGCCTTTTGCGAAGGTTAATCATGCGCTGGGCGAATGCTAGAAATTCACGATCCTGAGCCTGCACGTTCCAGTTCAGCCAGCTGAGTTCGTTGTCCTGGCAATACGCGTTGTTATTCCCCATCTGCGTGTGTCCGATCGCATCGCCGGCATACATCATGGGTACGCCCTGAGACAGAAGCAGAGTTGCCAGCAGGTTTCGCTTTTGCTTGGCGCGCAGAGCTTGAATATCCGGATCGTCGGTCGGGCCTTCGACCCCACAATTCCAGCTCCGGTTGTTGTTGTTGCCGTCGCGATTGTCCTCGCCGTTCGCTTCGTTATGCTTGTCGTTGTAGCTAACCAGATCCTGCAGCGTGAAGCCGTCGTGCGCGGTAACAAAGTTCACGCTCGCGTAAGGACGGCGGCCACTGTGAGCATAGAGATCGCTCGAACCCGTGATGCGGTACGCCAGGTCAGCCAGAACCTCTCCGTCACCCTTCCAGAAAGATCGCACCGTGTCGCGGTAGCGATCGTTCCATTCCGCCCAACCCACCGGAAAGTTTCCAACCTGATAACCACCTTCTCCCAGATCCCAAGGTTCGGCAATGAGCTTCACCTGGGAAAGAATCGGATCCTGGTGGATGATGTCGAGGAATGCGCCCAGTCGATTGACTTCATGCAGTTCGCGGGCCAGGGTGGCAGCAAGGTCGAAGCGGAAGCCGTCCACGTGCATTTCCAGAACCCAGTAGCGCAGGCTGTCCATGATCAGCTGCAGCACGCGCGGATGCTGCATGTTCAGCGTATTTCCTGTTCCTGTGTAATCCATGTAGTAACGGGGATTGTTCGCTACGAGGCGGTAGTAATTGCTGTTATCGATGCCTTTGAGCGAGAGGGTAGGGCCCATATGATTGCCCTCCGCCGTGTGGTTGTAGACAACATCCAGAATCACCTCAAGTCCCGCTGAGTGCAGGGTCTTGACCATGGTCTTGAATTCGCGGATCGAGTTCGTTGCCAGGTAACGAGGCTCGAGCGCAAAGAAGCCGATGGAGTTATAGCCCCAGTAGTTGCGCAGACCGCGCTCCACAAGTTGGCGATCATCCACGAAACTGTGCACGGGCATGAGTTCGATGGAGGTGACTCCCAACCGGGTCAGATATTCGATCACTGGCGCTGTTGAAAGACCCGCATAGGTTCCACGCAAGTGAGCTGGAACATCCGGATGACACCTGGTGAACCCTTTTACATGCATTTCGTAAATCAGAGTCTTGTGCCAAGGAATGTTCGGAGGCGCGTCGGCTCCCCAGGTAAATGCTGAGTCGATGACACGATTCTTCGGCATTCCGGCGGCGTTGTCACGCCGGTCAAAAGACAAGTCCTCCTGCTTATGTCCGACCCGGTATCCGAAGTGCGAGTCATTCCACTGAATGTTTCCCTGGATTTGCTTGCCGTAAGGATCGAGAAGAAGTTTGTGGGGATTGAACCGATGACCTTGCTCCGGAGCGTACGGGCCATACGCGCGGTAGCCATAAAGTTGTCCGGGACGTACTTCCGGCAGATAACCATGCCACACCATGTCCGTTTGCTCGGGAAGCGGGACGCGAACTGTTTCGCGTCTGCCCAACACGTCGAAGAGGCAAAGCTCGACCTTCTCCGCGTGCTCCGAATAAAGCGCGAAGTTGACCCCTTCGCCGTCCCAGGTTGCGCCTAGCGGATAGGGACGGCCAGGCCAGACAATGGGCTGGTTTTGATTAGCCATTCAACTCCTGCTTGCATTGCCGGAGACCCTCGGAAGCGGCGAATGCACTCGTGTCCAAAGCCAGCTGCATGGGTGTTCGTTCCTTATAATGGATGGTGAAGAATTTGTCGAAAACTTGCGGTAACCGCGTTTCACTTGGCCAGTCGCCGGCGACATTCTGGGTCCTTCCGGGCACAAGGCGGCTCGATAACAGGCAACTTCGATGCCGCCGGAGGAGTTAAGTTCGCCCTACCAACGAGATTACGTCCGCAGACAAGAATAATCTTACATTTATTGAGCTTTGTCCCCTTCACTCCTTAACTTTTTTCCCCGGGCGACGTTCACGATTCCGTTTGCATCGTCGTAGAGGCTTTCGCGGAGAAAAACCGCAAGCCGAGCTTTGACGTTTGCCCGCTCCATTAGCGGTGCAGAGTCACGGATGGTGGGTGCCGATTGGGTACATGTCAGATTACCCCCAACGAAGCTGGACTTAAGATCGAGGTCAGGTACTTTGCAGGCTTGGCCCATTGCTTGCGCACGAACGAAGGCAAAAGCAAGGCCGACTGCAAGCAGCGTGAACTCTTTTTCTTGCGCACATCTCTACCTCTCG
Organism: Candidatus Sulfotelmatobacter sp.; assembly: GCA_049519055.1. GTDB lineage: Bacteria > Acidobacteriota > Terriglobia > Terriglobales > Acidobacteriaceae > Sulfotelmatobacter. The sequence goes on from JBEKRE010000035.1 coordinate 42,635, forward strand.
ATTTCCCCAACCGAGCAATAAAGTCGTAATTCGATCGGGTGGAGGGAGATGTCGGGTCGCCTCGCGGTGGTTGCTCACTACTGGAACCCCACTTGCGTGTTACCGCTTTCGCCCTAGCAAACGGAGAGTCTGAAGATGTTCCTTTTGTTTAAGTGTCGTGGCGCGAAGCGCAAAAGAGGAAACAATACTGCGCGGAACATAATGCTTGCGGGTGGCACGGGATCAACCCTCTCTCAATAAGCGTTCAGTGTCACTTCGTCTAACCAGACGTTGTAGGGTTGCTGCTCATAGTTGACCTTCTGAAACGCGGCATCGATTTCTTCCTGATACCACTGGGCTGCGCCGTGTAGTAAGCGTCGATCGTATAGTCGTTATCGGCAACACTCAGGCCAATGTGATGCACCTGATTTCCCACGCGCTCGAAGTCCCACACAAGATGGATCCATGTTTTTGATGGAAAGTGAACGCATGGAACCGACGTAAGCGTCCACACTTCGTGCAAACGATCCCAAATATTCCACTTCCCGCTCTGGTTGAAGTCACATCGCGTTCCGAAGGTCCAGCGCGTTCCGCCGCATGGCGATTTCGGTCAAGCAGCAAAGGCTTCGCCCCAGGTAGGAATTCAGCAGACGAGTCCCGCCAGTCGGCCCTCACTCGCGAGCCTGCGTCTTGCCGCACGGGGCTGTAAAGCCTGCGACCTCTGCAAGAATGCTACTCGAAGGGTCTTCGGAGAAGGTTCAGCGCATGCCAGAGTCATGTTCGTGGGCGCGTCACGTACCGGCGACAGAGCATCCTTCATCGATTTTGCGCGCACTTGATCCAGAGGCGCGGCATGCACAAATGAAGGAGTTTGTCCGTGATATGACGCTAGTCGCGTCCATCTTAAACGGCGGCAAGGTTCGATAATTCCTGGCAGGGGCTGTTACTCCAGGGTCAAATTCATCTCGTCGCGCTTGTCGAAGTGAATCTGCAACATTTGCTCTTTGCCGCTGACAAACTCTCCCGCAATCGTGGCGGAGTGATCGGTCGAATCTGCATCGGCGACCACTTGTACGCGCAGCTGGTGTTTGCCCGGGGCGACCTGCATCGCGTGAAATTCGTGTCCCTGGACATGGTGGAATACAACGAGGTGCTTTTTGTCAGCGCCTTCCAGCATATGGGTGTAACTCAGATTTCCATCGACCCAAATCGACAGATGCGCCTGGGCGAATTTATGCTCGACCTCGATTTCCAAAGTTGCCGGGGCAGAGGCCGAGAGTAGCGGGGCACGACCTGCCTTCTCTGCGGGCAGTGTTTTTCCGGACGCTACCGGGGACTTTGCGACCGATGTTGGGGCTGTCCTTACGACCGGCGCCGTTGCAGCAGCGGATGGAACTCTCGTTTCAGGATGAGCTGGAGCGGAACCTCTGTTAAGCGACGTCACGTTGTCTGAAAGGGGCAATGCCGTGGGGACTCCATTTTCCGTCCGAGTCGGAGTGCTCACTGCCTTTGACGAGACGAAGGGGCCCATGCGAAATGCGAAGACTAGAAGTCCGATGGCGAGCACGGCGGCGGCGAACGACCGGCTCCTCATTCTATCGAGCAATTTCTCCGGCAATCCACTTGCGTGAGATCTCGTGTGCGCGACCGGGAGGAGTCGAGGCGCAGGCTGCCCCGTGGTCGACGGTTTGGTTTTCTCACTCGAGGGCTGGGTACCGGCGCTCGAAGTTAGCGCAGGTTGCTTGATCTTGTTCCATAGCTCCCGGCCTTCCCTTAAATCCTGAACATCCGAAGCCATTTCCATGCCGCGCTGATAACGCCGAGCAGGATCCTTTGCCATAGCCCGCCCGATGATGTAATCGACTCCTTGCGGCAACTGAGTGTCGAGCACGGTTGCGGGAATGGGGTCGCGATTGACAACCTTGAATGACACTGTCATCACGCTGTTGCCTTGAAACGGCCTGTAGCCGGTCAGCACGGTGTACAGAACTACGCCCAGAGAAAATAAGTCCGATCGCCCATCTACGGTTTCGCCATTCAACTGTTCGGGCGACATATATGCGGGAGTTCCAAGCACACGACCCGCCAGCGTGTGATTGGCGAGGTTCAGTTTAGCTACTCCAAAGTCGGCGATCTTTGCGTGCCCGTCTTCCGTGATCAGGATGTTGGCCGGCTTTAGATCGCGATGAACCACGCCTTGAACATGGGCATAATCCAGAGCGCCGGCTAACTCGTGCGCCAACTGGAACGCTGCGTATAGAGGTAACTTATGATCGCCCTGCGATAACAGCTTCTCGAGGGATTGACCACTTACGAACTCCATTACGATGTAGGGAGCGTGTGTTTCAGGCTCTTCTCCCACATCGAAGATGGTCACGATTCCTGGATGCGACAGGCGCCCAGCTGCCTCTGCTTCTCGAAAGAAGCGCTCGCGATATTCCTGTTCTGCTTCCGGTTCCTGGCCGGCTAATGAAAAAGTCTTCACGGCCACGATGCGGTTGATCTTGGGATCACGTGCCTTGTAGACAATACCCATGGCTCCGCGTCCGAGTTCCGCCAGGATCTCGTATCGCCCAAATCGTTCGCCCCTGCGGTCGTCCCTAGCTGGCATTGCGGTTTCAGAATTCTGCGCTGGCTCGCCGCGCTGGCTAGCGAAAGATATGCGGCGCACCTCCCTCATTGTTAGCTTGGAGCATCAATTACTCCAAGTTACCGACGTGTTAAGGCCTCAGGCTCCGGGCGCCTGGTACGGCGGAATTGCCGCACCGCCGGCAAAATACGTGGGAACGCAACGAAAAGCCTGCGGACCCCGGTTTCCCAGGCCCGCAGGTTTGGGCTTTTACCTGTTGAGAATTTGATTCTGGCCATGCGCCGGTGTTCAGTTCCTCACTGGTAAGTGAACGTCAATTGGTCGAGGTACACATTGTAGGACGCTTGCTGGTGATTTCCGTCCATCTGATAGTTCACCGTGATGCCATACCATCCCGGAGCGGAGCCATGGCCGAACGTCCAATTGAGATTGCTCGTCACTCCGTTCAGGGTGATGGATTGATACAGCAGATGGTTACTCGCGGTGCGCTGCACCTTAATTGTGAGATGGTTCCACGCATTGTTGTTTGGGTTGCAAGGGATACCTGTGGGGGTCCAATGCGCACTCTGGTTATCCCAAACGTCCACTCATGGCCGCCTGCAATGCGGCGCTCGTGCCCCCAAATGAAGCCCATGCCGCCGAAAAACTGATTCATGTCGAATTCCAACACCTGCGAAAGGCCTAAATTACTTCCGTAGAAATACACATCGTAAGTGAAGTCGTGGAGCGTGAACCATGGTCTGATTGTTATCAGGCAGGCCTTGCGAGGAGAACGGGCCGATTAAGTGGTTGTTCCACAAAGCGTCCGTGTAGGGGTAGTCCCTCCCAGATCGTATTCAGTGGCATCTCCGCTCAGCGAAGGCGACTTAGTCCCCTGCGCCATCCAGAAGCTAATTCCGTCAAAGGGGGAGGGGGAACAGTCAATAAAGCTACGGAGGCCCTGCCCGTATTCTCCCCAGCCGCCCGCCCGCTGAATATTCGTGAATGACTTGCCTCCTCCTGCCTTGACGGTGATCCTAATCCCGGCGGTTGAAGCTCCCCCGCACTTGTCCCACGCTACGATGACGGTGCTATAAGTTCCCGGGTTCAGCGGCAAATTGTAATTCATGCTCGCCCCGTTTACGGTGTAGGCCAACTGGTAGGGAGCGGGGTAGATTCCCATGGCCGCGACCCCCTGAGGGCAAGACGTCGTTGCCGAAGCGACAAACGGAACGGATCCCTGAACCGTCGAATTGTTGCCGGGCGAGGTCACAGTGATACCAGCGAAAAGGGCAGTCGCACATAGAGTCCAGAGGCACAAGATCAGCCGCGAGTGGCAACCTTCGGTGAGATGGAGGCGTTGCTGTGGGCGGACGGGAAGGCGGATGCTGCCATTCGTCTGGAGCAGCTCTGGATTGAGCTGGCTCGGACCCACACTTTCTCTCTTTTTTGCGCCTATCCCATGAGCAGTTTCAAGAAGGAAGAGGATGCCGCGCTATTTCTGAAAGTCTGTAACGAACACTCCGCTGTGATTCCGACGGAACATTACATCCGTCTGTCCACAGAGGATCAGCGTCTTCGCAGCATTACTCAGTTGCAGCAGAAGGCGAAGGCTCTGGAGACTGAGGAGGCCGAGCACAAGAGGCTCGGGCAAGAGCTTGAACTTCATGTGCAATCCCGTTCCGCGGAACTTCAAAGTAAGAACGCTCAGCTTCAGGAGGAGGTCAAGAGACGCGAGGACGCTGAAACCAGTCTGCGCACCCTGACCAGCCAGTTGATGCTGATCCGCGACGAAGAGCGTCGCCGTGTGGCCCACGAGCTCCATGAAAGCACCGCTCAGGTTCTCGCGACCTTGGCCATGAACCTGAGGGTCGTCGGAGATTTGCAAAGAACTCCCGATGTGGATCCGTCAAAGCTGATCGGCGAAAGTGCAGATCTTGTCGACAACCTGATGGGCGAAGTCCGCCAGCTTTCGCACATGCTACATCCGCCGACACTGGATGAAATGGGGCTTCCGTCCGCTGTTCAATGGTATGCGGAGCAGTTTGCCAAACGCACCGGTATCCAGGTCTCGCTTGAGATCCCCAATGATTTTGGACGCCTTTCGCCGGCGAAGGAACTTGCTCTCTTCAGAGTTGTTCAGGAGTCACTGTCAAATGTGCAACAACATTCGGGGAGCACGACGGCAACAGTTCGTATCAGCAAGGTTTCTCTTCACGTCTGCCTTCCGGTGAGCGACCTGGGAAAAGGAAAGTCGTCGAAATCCTCGGACGGAGTGGGTATCAAAGGGATGCGTGAAAGGCTGCGTCAACTCGGGGGGCTCTCAGCATTCACTCGAATGGGAGAGGTACGCTAGTGACCGCAGACCTGCCCCTCGTGTAGCATCCATCGAGTACGTTCTTAGTCCTCAGTGGAATCGTTCGCTTCAACCGTTGCTCCTTCTCGACACGCCTCGAGCCACGCGGCTAATAATGCGAGGAGTTCTTCAGGCGGTCTAAGCCAAAGCTGTGCGGCGGTGGGCCTGCTCTCAGGGCGTGCCAATATGCTAAGTCCCCGGCCCTTAATTGCCTCGAATGCATCCTCGTCCGTGTTGTCGTCTCCCAAATAGGCGGCAGGCACGTCCGGATCCATCTCACTGAGGATCGTGCGCACGGCTGTCCCCTTGTTGATCTTCGGGCTACGAATCTCGACCCCGCCGTCGAAATCCATCACGCCCAAGTCGTAGCGTTGCGCAATCTCTGCCCAGCCTCGTATCACCCGGTCCCGCATTGTTTGTGCTTCTGATTCGGCCAGATCACGCCAGTGCACCGCAATGCTTCCCGACTTGAATTCGACCGCGTCGAGCAGGTTTTGCGAGCGCAGCCAGTTTTCTGCCGCCGCCAGGCCTTGCACTGTGGACTCATGCAATTCCCAATGTTCAACGCTTCCATCGGCCTTCAGGCGCTGCAATCCGTGAAGCCCCCATACCTCCGGATGCGGCTTAATCGACAGAAGCGGAACCGTCTCTGTCACATCCCGACCGGAAATGATGACCACTCGTGTCTTTCCGGCGTCGAGAATATTTTGCAAGGCTGAAGTAACCCCGGGATACGGGGCAACTTTTTTTCGATCTTTTCGGAAGGGTGCGAGCGTTCCATCGAAATCCAGCATAAGCAACGATCGAGATGCTCGGGCTACCAGCCCTAGGAAGGATTCAAGTTGAGGTTTCGCTCCGGAATCGAACTCTATCTTGATTCTGTCGCCGAGGTGCGTCACGCGGCCGTCACACCTCCCCGAGGTTTCTTTTGTGATCGATCGTTCCCATCCAGCCTGAGTTCGCACAATTCCGTTACCAGATTTCCAGCCCAGCGGTAAATGTTGTGTTCCCTGATGATTTTGCGCATGTGATGTACTCGCATTTGCCTCTCCTCGGGCTCCATTTCCAGCGCCGCGCGGATGGCTTCAGCAGTCTTGTCAATATCGTAGGGATTCACCAGCAGGGCGTCTCTTAATTCGCGAGCGGCACCGGTGAATTGGCTCAAAATCAGGACGCCGCGTTCGTCGCGACGCGCGGCAAGGAACTCCTTCGCCACCAGATTCATCCCGTCGTGCAACGACGTCACCAGGCAGAGATCGGCGGCGCGATAGTAACTTTCAATTTCCTTGTGGCTGTGATGCCGCTTGAGAAATAAAATCGGCTTCCACTTGCCCGACTGAAATCGCCAGTTAATTCTCTCCGCCTCGGCTTCCAACTCCGCCATCAGATCGTGATAGCGCTTGATGTGCGTACGGCTGGGCGCTCCGATTTGTATAAACGTGAACTTGCCCTGATATTTAGGATACTTCTCGATGAATCGCTCAATCGCACGGAAGCGTTCATGGATTCCTTTGGTGTAGTCCACACGATCTACGCCGATTCCCACGAATGTTGCTTCAACTCCCAAACTATGCATCAATGTGGAGCGCTCGAGATAGTTGATTCCATACTGATCTGCCTCGGTCGATTCATCGTCCGTCAAGTCCACGCTGATGGGGAAGGGGCGAACGATTGTTCTATGGTTCTGGCGCAACACCGCAAAGTGTTCCCAGTCCACGCGCGCTTCCAGCACGCGGTCGACCGTCTGCAGGAAATTATTGCAGTGCGACTGAATGTGGAATCCGATGAGATCCGCTCCCAGCAGGCCATCCACCAGTTGCCGTTGCCAAGGGCAGATGCCAAAAGCTTCAGGGTTGGGCCAAGGAATGTGCCAGAAGATGGCAACGCGCGCATCCGGCCGCTTTTCCTTGATGAACCGCGGCAGCAATGCGAAGTGATAATCCTGTACCAGCACTACCGGGTGAGGTGTATCGGCGATCTCTTCAAGAACGGCGGTTGCAAACTTCCGATTCACTTCCTGGTAAAGTTGCCAGTCCTGCGCGCGAAAGATCGGGCGAGTGTGGGCTATATGGCATAGCGGCCAGAGCCCTTCATTGGAAAATCCGTAATAGTATCCTTCCTCTTCTTCCTTGCTCAACCATACCCTGCGCAGTGTGTACCGTGGCTCGATCGCAGGCACACGTAGCCGATCATGAGCATCCACAACTTCTGTATCCGCGTCTCCGCTGCCGTGCGCAATCCACGTGCCGTCGCAGGCCTTGAGAACTGGCTCGAGCGCAGTAACCAATCCGCTGGGCGGAACTACCGCCTCAATCTCTTTTCCGTTTCTTTGATGGATGTAGGGCTCGCGATTCGACACTACAAACAGCCGCCCACCGTCGAGGCGTGTCTGAATCTGCACGGCCAACCGGTCCGCCGTCCACAGGGATTCGCCGGCTTCTCGCAAGCGGGCCTCATTCTCCGCGGCCGTGCGAGCCTGGCTAAGACTTTCCGCCAGCGTCACCACTTCCCAGGCCAGCGGTTTGAACAGATCCAGATCCGGCATCTGCTGATGAGAAGAAACTCTACCCATGCGAAGAGCGCGCATCCATTGCGCCGCTCGCGCGATGGGCCCGGCGATGCTCCATCGCACAATCAGCACCGTAATGAAAACGATGAGAAAGACTTGGACCAGCATTCTAAGGAATGCTTCGCGCCAGGTACGGAGGTTTTGTGCCCGAATGTAGTCGACATCATGCACCACCGCCAGCCCGCCCAGCACTTCATCGTCTCGGTGCAAAGGTATCGCAAAGATGTGTATCCGATACTTGTCCAGCCGGCCAAATGAGCTGTGCGCGCGATTTTCGGTGACGGCATGGGTCACGTCACTTGGAACTGTTCCCAGTATCGGCTCTAAACCTGTAGTAATCGCCACCAGCTTGCCCTGCAAGTCATAAACAGCGACTCCGAGCAGGTGTTCCCGGGCCCCGAAACGCTGCACCGTTCGCTGCAACGCTCGCGTCGAATCCCAGGATTTTTCTACACTCAGCGCGAAGCTCTCACCAAGCTCTTCGGAGCTGCGTTCGAGTTGAGTCCGAAGCACGCGTTTTTCGCGCAAAACTTCGTAGTACGAAAAGGCCAAAGAGACCAGGGTGATGCCCACGATAAGAGAAAGAATGAGGCGTACACTCAGCAGCCGCATGGTTGATCCTCCTGGTGCGAATCTGAAAGGTCCCTCCTGCGGAGGCGCGGAAAAAAGATAGTCGTCAAAACCGGTACTTCACATCGCGTCTCACGGGCCGTGTGTTTTCCCATGTCCCCAGCAATCCTAATAATCAGAAGGTCATCCTGATATACGGAAATCGCCTTAGGTTCATGGAAAAAAACGGAATCCGGGAAGTCTCAAATTCTCTGGAATCATAGATGTCAGGAATATTAGACTCGGATGCCGTTGTGCTGATCACTCTTCCGCCTAGGGTGAAACCCCCGGCTACAGTAAAAACCCTAGAGCCACACTACAGTTTGTCGTGATACGAATCAAGTTCGACAAGTATATCCCCCTAAGCCGTATCCAAGACACATGTTCCAGGCTGCCTCTATTCCGCTGGCATCGTCGCCTGCTGCAACCACTAAGAAACTTGTGGAGAGCATAACTGTATGAAGAGAAACAACCGAGGCGCGGCTGCGGCTGTTGCCAATGGCGACTTGGAAGAAGTCGGGAATAACGGGAGTTCTTTCGTTGAGCCTACTTCGGGGGACCTCAGCGTAATTTTGTCCGGCCTGCAAACTATGCGGGATGGGGATTTCTCTGTGCGCCTTCCCGGTTCCTGGACCGGATTGCCCGGCAAGATCGCCGATACCTTCAATTCTATAGTTGCCGCTAACCAACAGATGGCCCAGGAATTGAAGCGCGTGGGACAGGTGGTGGGCAAGGAAGGTAGAACGCGGGAACGCACGCGCTTCCATGAATCCCGCGGTGCGTGGGGCGATATGGAGGTGTCGGTCAACACCTTGGTCGAAGACCTTCTTCGTCCCACCGCAGAAGTAACGCGCGCCATTGCAGCCGTGGCCCAGGGAAATCTGAACCAGACCGTTCGCTTGGACGTCGATGGTCGCCCCTTGGAGGGTGAGTTCCTGCGCTCCGCCAGCATCGTGAACACGATGATTCAACAGTTGGGCGTTTTTACCGCCGAAGTGACGCGTGTCGCGCGCGAAGTCGGAACGGACGGCAAACTAGGCGGCCAGGCGCAAGTGCCCGGCCTGGCTGGTACGTGGAAAGATCTCACCGACTCGGTTAACTCGATGGCCAGCAACCTTACTGGCCAAGTTAGAAACATCGCGGAAGTCGCCACGGCAGTGGCCAGTGGCGATCTCTCGCGCAAAATCACGGTCGACGTGCGTGGCGAAATTCTTCAGCTTAAAGAAGCAATTAACACCATGGTCGATCAGCTCCGCTCGTTTGCTTCCGAAGTAACGCGCGTGGCTCGTGAAGTGGGTACCGATGGCAAGTTGGGCGGACAGGCCGTTGTGGTAGGCGTGGCTGGAACGTGGAAGGATCTTACGGATTCCGTCAATGCTATGGCCGGCAACTTGACGGCTCAAGTACGAAACATTGCCGAAGTCACCACTGCTGTGGCCCGCGGTGATTTGTCCCGCAAAATCACGGTTGACGTGAAAGGCGAAATCCTCGAACTCAAAGACACAATCAACACGATGGTCGATCAACTCAACGCCTTCGCTGGTGAAGTAACGCGCGTGGCCCGCGAAGTGGGGACGGAAGGCAAGCTCGGCGGACAGGCGCAGGTGCCCGGTGTTGGGGGGACCTGGAAAGATCTCACCGACAACGTCAACTTCATGGCTAGCAACCTTACGGGCCAGGTGCGAAACATCGCCGAAGTGGCGACAGCCATTGCCAACGGCGATTTGTCTCGCAAAATCACGGTGGACGTGCGCGGCGAAATCTTGCAGCTCAAAGAGACGCTGAACACGATGGTCGATCAGCTCAATCGTTTCACCGGCGAAGTAACACGCGTGGCTCGCGAAGTGGGAACGGAAGGTCGTCTGGGAGGACAAGCCAACGTGCCCGGCGTCGCAGGTACATGGAAGGATCTGACCGACTCCGTGAACTCTATGGGCGGAAACCTGACCGGTCAGGTGCGCAACATCGCTGAAGTTACGACGGCGGTGGCCCGTGGCGATTTGTCGCGCAAGATCACGGTCGACGTGAAAGGTGAAATTCTTGAGCTTAAGAACACCATCAACACCATGGTCGACCAACTCAACGCGTTCGCCGGGGAAGTGACCCGCGTAGCCCGCGAGGTCGGTACCGAAGGCAAGCTCGGCGGACAGGCGCAGGTACCGGGCGTGGCCGGTACGTGGAAAGATCTCACGGACAACGTGAACTTCATGGCCAGCAACCTTACCGGCCAAGTCCGAAATATTGCCGAGGTGGCAACCGCCGTAGCTCGTGGCGATTTGTCGCGCAAGATCACGGTCGACGTGAAAGGCGAGATTCTCGAACTCAAAGACACGCTGAACACGATGGTCGATCAGCTGCGCTCGTTTGCGTCGGAAGTGACGCGCGTAGCGCGTGAAGTCGGTACCGACGGAAAACTCGGCGGCCAGGCACAGGTGCCCGGTGTGGGAGGTACGTGGAAGGACCTTACCGACTCCGTCAACTCGATGGCCAGCAATCTGACCGGCCAGGTGCGGAACATCGCTGAGGTGTCCACGGCGATCGCCAGCGGTGACCTTTCGAAGAAAATCACGGTGAACGTGAGCGGCGAGATTCTCTTGCTCAAGGAAACGATCAACACGACTGTAGACCAGCTCAACGCGTTCGCCGGCGAAGTAACGCGCGTGGCGCGCGAAGTCGGTACCGAAGGACGCCTCGGAGGACAAGCCAATGTACCCGGTGTGGCTGGCACATGGAAAGATCTCACGGATTCGGTGAACTCAATGGCCGGAAATCTTACCGGCCAGGTGCGCAACATCGCTGAAGTTACTACCGCCGTGGCGCGTGGCGATTTGTCGCGCAAGATCACGGTCGACGTAAAGGGCGAAATTCTAGAACTCAAGAACACCATCAACACCATGGTGGACCAACTCAACGCGTTCGCCGGCGAAGTAACCCGTGTGGCGCGCGAAGTTGGTACCGATGGAAAACTAGGCGGACAAGCGCAGGTACCCGGCGTGGCCGGTACGTGGAAAGATCTGACCGATAACGTCAACTTCATGGCCAGCAACCTCACCGGCCAGGTCCGCAACATTGCTGAAGTCGCAACGGCCATCGCTAACGGCGACCTTTCAAAGAAAATCACCGTCGACGTGCGCGGCGAAATCCTGCAGTTGAAAGAAACGCTGAACACGATGGTCGAACAGTTGCGTTCGTTCGCCGCCGAAGTGACGCGCGTGGCGCGCGAAGTCGGCAGCGAGGGCCGTTTGGGCGGACAGGCGAACGTGTCCGGCGTAGCTGGTACCTGGAAGGATCTTACCGACTCGGTGAATGCCATGGCTGGCAATCTCACCGGTCAGGTCCGCAACATTGCCGAAGTAACCACCGCGGTGGCGCGCGGCGACTTGTCGCGAAAAATCACGGTCGATGTGAAAGGTGAAATCCTCGAACTCAAGAACACCGTCAACACGATGGTGGATCAGCTCAACGCTTTCGCTGCCGAAGTAACTCGCGTAGCGCGTGAAGTGGGTACGGAAGGCAAGCTGGGCGGGCAGGCGCAAGTGCCGGGTGTCGCCGGCACTTGGAAGGACCTTACTGACAACGTGAACGTGATGGCCGCCAACCTGACCGAGCAAGTGCGCGGCATCGTAAAAGTAGTAACTGCCGTCGCTAACGGCGAACTTACTCAGAAGCTGACCGTGAACGCGAAAGGCGAAGTCGCCGCACTCGCGGAAACCATCAACAACATGACGGACACGCTGGCCACCTTCGCCGACCAGGTTACAACCGTCGCGCGCGAAGTCGGCGTGGAAGGCCGTCTAGACAATCGATGGCACCGTCCGCGTGCAGGGCAGTTACAGGCTGGGCCATACGACGGGCGCACACACCGCCTAGAGAATTTACCTGATTGGTACCTGCGGCACCGGGGACGTTGGCCTGACCGCAAGGGGCATCACTCTATCTCTGAAAGGTTGGAGTTATCGTACGCTCTCGGAATCCAACCGGATTCACTTTACAGCCTGAACCGGATGGAAGGTAAATCCCTGCAAAGCTAGGTTTATCTTCGTACGAAATTCAATCAATCGTTGCTCGCTTCGAGCAGGGAAGAGGTCGGTTTATGGCAAGGATCAGTTCCAAGTTACCGAGGTTTGTCCTGATGCTCGGTGCCAGCTTTTTACTATGCATCGGAATGGGCTGGTCCCAGGACGAGGATAAGAACGAGTCGAGTATTCAAAAACGAATCGAGACAGCGGCCAACGTTCTCAACGAAATTATGGGGACGCCGGACAAGGCGATCCCCGACAAAGTGATGCACGATGCCAAGTGCATTGCGGTGATTCCCTCGATGGTGAAAATTGCCGTCGGCTTCGGAGGAAATCATGGCAAGGGTGTCGCCGTTTGCCGGCTAGAGAACGGTCGTTGGAGCGCTCCCGCGCCGATCACGATTACGGGTGGAAGCTGGGGGTTGCAGCTAGGCGGTCAAGCTGTTGACTTGGTCTTGGTTGTGATGAATCAGCAGGGAATGCAGCATCTGCTCTCCAGCAAGTTCAAGATTGGGGCGGATGCCTCGGCTGCCGCTGGCCCGGTTGGACGGGACGCTGCTGCTGACACCGACTGGAAAATGAAAGCGGAAATTTTGACCTATTCCCGAGCGCGGGGACTCTTCGCGGGTGTAGACCTCTCCGGTTCCGCCGTCACACAGGACAACGACGAAACCCGCCTCCTTTACGGAAAGTTCGTGCCGTTCGAAGCGATTTTGACGGGCAAGGTCCGTCCTCCGGCGGGTAGCGGGGCGTTCGAGGCAGCCGTAATAAAATATGCGAACCAGGCTTCGGACCACGGCAAGTTGAAAACGGTTCCTAAGGATAACGAATCGGCGAGCCGTTAATCATTGGACCACTTCGCTTCGCGATTCAAAACGGGCTCGTTGTGACTACCGAAGGAGACGATCGATTCTGAGGCGTAGCGGACTTTACTTTACAGCTTGCACCGGATGGAGCGAGGTTCCCGGAAAGCTTAAGCTTCATCCGGCGCAAAACACTTACAGTTGCGCGTTTCGAGCACAGAAGAGGTTCTTGTTTATGAAAAGCTTCTTTATGAAAAGAACGAATTCGAAGTTGCCGGTGGCGCTGGGCTGCGGTCTGCTTCTGCTCGCCAGCGTGGCGTGGTCCGCGGATGATAAGGACCAGTCTGATATCGACAAGCGCCTTGACGGGTCCGCCAAGGTTCTCAATGAAGTTATGAACGTTTCAGACAAAGCAATTCCAGACAAAGTGATGAAGGACGCGAAGTGCATCGCCGTAATTCCGTCGCTGGTGAAAATTGCGGTCGGATTTGGAGGCAGTCACGGCAAAGGTATCGCGACCTGCCGGACGGAAACTGGCGCCTGGAGCGCTCCGGCTCCAATCACTATCACAGGCGGAAGCTGGGGATTGCAGCTTGGTGGTCAGGCCATTGATCTGGTGATGATCATCACCAACGATCAAGGCCTGCAGCATTTACTCTCCAGCAAGTTCAAACTCGGCGCCGACGCGTCCGCGGCAGCGGGTCCAGTGGGACGCGACGCCGGCGCTAACACTGATTGGAAGATGAAAATGGAAGTTTTGACCTACTCTCGCGCTCGCGGCGTGTTCGCGGGAGTCGATCTGAATGGGTCGGCAATCACGCAGGACAAAGACGAAACCCGTGTTCTTTATGGAAAGTTTGTACCGTTCGCGGATATTTTGAGCGGTAAGGTGAGTGCCGGCGGAGCCAGCCAACCGTTCCTGGAAGTGGTGAAGAGATATTCCGGTGAATCCCAGGAACATGGTGAAGTGAGCCAACCGTCTGGAACTGTAGCTGTTAACTAGGTCAGGCTGCTGTAGTAGTCATCTGCCACGCCGGTTTGCAACGAAGCCGGTTTGGCTTTTCAACAACGAAGGCAAACAATTTGATCGGAGGTTTGTGAATGTCAACGATTCTTCTCCTGGTGCTGGTGCTGTTACTGGTCGGGGCGCTGCCCGCTTGGCCTTATAGCAGAGGCTGGGGCTATTACCCCAGCGGGGGACTCGGGCTCGTGGTCGTTGTGTTGCTGGTGCTGCTTCTTGCCGGCCGGCTGTGAGGGCTGGGGCGGTTTAGGAGTTGTGGATCCTTACTTACTCACGGGTCGACGCCATGAAGGAGAGCGGGTATTACCTGCTCTCCTCTTTTTGGTGCGCCCGGCAGGGCGCACTCACTAGGAGGTGAAAGTCCTCTACACACCCGGCAAGGGGAAGTGTTAGCCGAACAGCAAGGGTGCCCATCGCGAGGCGGGATCCGGAGGAAGCTG
>JBEKRE010000036.1:0-51393 GCA_049519055.1 Candidatus Sulfotelmatobacter sp.
AACACATCCCAGTCGTCGTGCTGAGTGGACTCGGGCAATCGAATGAAGCGAAGCTCTTGAAAGAGGGTGCAACGGCATTTCTTATGAAGTCAACGGAATCCTTCGAGAACAATTCATCGGCCGTGATTCAGGCATTGCAAAGTCTGCTGCCAGTGTCAAAAGCCTAGAGCCGGTTTGCCGCCGCGTTGGGATCAAAACAACCTTAATGTCTCAGTTATGCTCGGCTAGCCTTAGCACCCTAAGATTGCACACCTAAATGCCCCAAGGTTCGGGTGTCGTTGTGAAGTAACTATCGGTGAGCGATAGATCGAGACCATGAATCCTTCATCTCAGAAATTCACCGTTTTAGCGGTCGACGATTCGCCTATCTATCGCAAACTGGTGGAGCGTTCCCTTTCGGGGGAGCGATACAGTCTATTGTTTGCGAAGAATGGACGCGCAGCCCTTGATCTGTTCGCGGAACACCAGCCTGCTGTGGTTATCACTGATTGGGATATGCCGGATATCGGCGGACTGGAACTATGCAGGCGCATACGTCGCGACTTCCAAGGATTTCGCTCTCACCTCATCCTGCTTACGGCCAATACCGACAAAGCGCAAGTCATTGAGGGGCTTGCTGCCGGAGCCGACGACTATCTAACGAAGCCATTTCATTCCGGTGAGCTTGTGGCGCGGGTCGAGGTGGGCCGCAGGATCGTTGAACTTCATCGAGAAGTCCAAGCGAAGAATCGCTTATTGGAAGAGATGGCATTGACGGACTCCCTAACCGGTTTGCTCAACCGTCGCGCGGTCGATGTTTGGGCTTCATGCCAACTGAGTGCTGCCGCACGGCATGACTTTTCTTTTTGGGTAGTGATGACTGACTTGGATTTTTTCAAGAAGGTCAACGATACCTACGGACATGATGCAGGCGACACAGTCCTCAAGACCTTCGCGGATATTCTCAAGACCCGCTCTCGCCAGTCCGACATCTGCGCCCGTTTGGGAGGAGAAGAATTTCTTCTAATGATGACCCATGCCGACAAGGAAGGTATGAAGACTGCGGTCGAACGGATACGCAAGCAATTTGAAAACACGAGTATTACCTTTGAAGATCAGACCATTACGGCGACCGCCAGCTTCGGAATTGCCGGATTTCGCGGCACCAAGCCGCCTGACTGGAATACCCTCGTGACCCGTGCCGATACCGCTTTGTATGCAGCGAAGCACAAGGGACGCAACCGAATGGAATTCGAACGAGACGGGTTACATGAACAGGACGAGGACGTGTTGAATCAACCCATTCGACGATTAGGACCAGCAACCTAGCTAAGCTTGGCGTCCGCTCAAGGACTCCCACTCTGGCTGTTTACGCCCTCACACTCCTGTGAGGATTTCATGGAATACTTTTGCCTTGACCATCTGACCATCCACCGGATCGACTGATTCTTTGTCATCGTTCGAACTGCAAAGGGATCGCCGACTATCTAGCAGCGAACAGGGCGGCGAAGACTTCGTCTGCGCCGCCCACACGAGGAGCGTAAGGCATGCTTCAGTTCTGCCGAAGGCAGTACCGAGCGCCGAACTGTACCGGAGCCGACCCGCTGCCTAACCCCGTTCTGCATCCCTGCATCATTACTTCATAGGGGAAAAACTTTGGCCTTGAATCGCGTCGACTCTGGTATCTTGACTAGGCTGCATCGTTTGTGTGGGCTTTCCTCTCAGATGTGTGGGCTTTCCTCTCAGAGTTCGTTTTTGTAGACGATCCATCAATCGCGCATCTTCCTCGATCAGCTCTGGGCTTCTTTGTCTCCCACCACTTTGGATTTCAAGTAGCCTCTGCATCAACTCGGCGAAGTTTTCCATAATCTCCTTCCCGCAAGGCTGGCTTGGTTGGCAGAAATGATAGGTGGTAGCCAAGGCAGAAAGCTGGTCAAAAGTGGACAGTTTAATTATTCCTTGATGCAAGGTCTTTCCCCCGTTCCCCTGCTCGCCCTTCCCGTCCCGCTCCCCCCGCCCTGGGGGGTGTGTAGCGGTGTAGCATTTTCCCCTCAATGCGAAATACCCCGTCAAACGGCCGGGGGGATAGTGTGTGCATGCTGCAACGATGCACACACCCTCGTTTAGTACGTTGCGAAATCCACTGTATTCATGGGCATGCCAGCGCTACGACATGCGTTCTACCGCCGTCAAATGCGGGGATGAACAATGTTGGAGCGCGAGTGGTGACATTTCACGCATTGCATCTTCACCGCAGCGAACTCGATCAGGGCCAACTACTGACAGACGTAAATGGTCATCGCGGACGAGGTGGATTTGCAGCTTATGCAAGCCGTGCGCTGCTGGGAAACGCCCGTAGCTTAAGCGCGACACTTAATCCGATGCGAGCAAGCGTCGGTCACGATGAGGCTCTTTGCGGGCCTTTCCCGTTGTGAGTTCGCACTTTTCGCCTGGTCCCGCGCCACAAGTAGGGCAACGAACAGCTTGTACCTGTTTGAGAGTAGACTTCTTGGCCTTCATGGTTATTGATGGTGCAGCAATTCTCATCAGAGGGGTGGTCATTTTTGCACAGAAATTCGGAGAATTGTCGCAAAATCGCGACACAACTCATTTTCTCGACTTGTTTCTTCCCCGCGGCGAGTTTGGCTTCTGCCGCGAGGCTTTCACGTTCATAGTCCGACATCGTAGCTGAGTAGTCCTGAGCCCGAGTTGAGTACGGTTTTATCCGAAACTACCCGTCCAGGGATTAGGGAGAGCGAGCGAATCAGACGAGCTTTAGTCTAGGTTCCGATCACGACGCCGCCATCCACGGAAATCACAGCCCCGTGAATGAAGCTTGCCTGGTCCGATGCCAGCCAAAAGTATGTATTGGCCACTTCTTCCGATGTTCCTGCACGTCCCAGCGGGGTTCGTGCCACCATGTTTTCAAAGATTTTGGGGGGCATCGCCCTCACCATGTCGGTCGCAATAAATCCCGGAGCCACGGCATTGACGCGGATCTTGTACTTGCCCAACTCCCGGGCCCAGGTCCGCGTCATTCCAATGACGCCAGCTTTGGAAGCCACGTAATTCGTCTGTCCGAAATTGCCCAGAAGTCCCACGACGGAGGACGCGGACAGAATTACTCCACCTCCAGCCTTGATCATGTGGGGTACCACCGCCCGTGTCACCAGAAAGACTCCCTTCAAGTTGACCCCGATCACGGAATCCCACACGTCCTCGCTCATGATTGACTCGGGGCTTCCGCCGTTCCACTTCACCAACTGCGCATCGCGAACGATGCCGGCATTGTTGATGAGAACGTCGATGCGGCCCCACTGCTCGACAACAGCGGCAGCGGCGGATTCGACCGCACTGGCGTTGGTGACATCAACCGCTTGAAAATGAGACTCGCCCCCAGCCCATTTGATCGCGGATGCGAGTTGAGGCGCTGTCTTGGCCGAAACATCCCAGGCGGCAATTCGCGCGCCTTCCTCAGCGAAGCGCAACGCAGTCGCACGTCCGATTCCAGCCACGGCTCCGGTGATTACGACAACTTTTCCACGCAGCCCGCTCTCTCTGGCTGCCTGCCGTTCGTCGCGGACAACCGGCGTGTCCATGGTTGTGAATTCAACTGGCCGAGAAGCATCGGGGACGGTTGTGTCTTCAACCGGCTGAGGAACGCCTTCAGTAGCAGAGTCTTGCTCAGAGCGAGGCATTGATGCTCCTGGTCATCACATTCTGTTGGGGGAAGCGCCTT
The DNA here is from genome assembly GCA_049519055.1 of Candidatus Sulfotelmatobacter sp. Taxonomy (GTDB): domain Bacteria; phylum Acidobacteriota; class Terriglobia; order Terriglobales; family Acidobacteriaceae; genus Sulfotelmatobacter. The sequence continues at coordinate 3,719 of JBEKRE010000036.1, forward strand.
AGTTGGGGCAGAGTCAAGTACGTGTCCTGATTGGGTGAGGGCGCCCAAACACAGAGTACCTGCTTTGCCGCACTGCGTCAAGCCTTGCGGCGAGATTTCGCCCTGGGCCTGCCCTTCTTCGGTACACGTTTGGTCAGCAAAGATTCCAGCTCTTCGAGTCGCCGCTTGAGTTCGCCCACCTCGCTGGCTTTCACCCGTGTTTCGGAGGCCGGCGGCTGGTCTTGCTGCGACTGCCGGCCTCCGGGTGCTCCATCGGCGGCCGGAGGCTCGGCCCAGCGCCCCGGTTGGAACTCGAAAGGGTTCATCGGTGGCGGCAAGGCGCGGTATGCGTTCTGGTACATGTCCATCATCGTTTTCATGGTCCGCAACGCATTCTCCTGCGTTGCCCTGCCGGAAGCGAGGATCATCTGCCGCAGTGCGTCGAGGGGAAAAACCGAATCGGGCGTCTTGGCGTCCTCCAGCACGATCTGCGCCAGGATCAGCCGGGTCAGGTCTTTCCCGGTTGCCGCATCGACGATCCGCACGTCATAGCCATCGCGCACCAGTTGGGCAACCTGGTCCTGATTGATGTATTGACTGGTTAAAGTGTTGTAAAGACGCCGGTTCTCGTATTTCTTGATAATGAGCGGCTGAGGAAGATTTCGTTTCATTTATTTGCTCTTGACACGCTGCCAAAGAAGAGTAAACTTAGTTCATGTTGCAGTGCAGCATAACTTGCAACATAAATTATAACATCGTTTGTTCAGAAGGAGCAGATCATGCGAAAGACATCCAAGTCAACCAAGAAAGCTGCAGCAGCCGTTAATCCTGAATTCGTAGACACCTTTTCTCCACTGATTCTCAAGAGCGTTGCGCGGGTCGCCGACCTGCAAAAGAAGACCCTGGACCTCGCCGCGGAGCAGACCGCCGAATGCATCGGGGCCTGGAAGAAGGCATTCAGCTACTTCCCGGTGACACTGCCCACGTTCATGTTCGATGTTGCCGGCCACGCTGTCCAAACCGCCATCGAGACCCAGAAGGGTGCTATCGACCTGGCGGTCGAGCAGACTCAGGCCGTCACCGGTATTGCCAGAGTGCGCGCCGAGGCCTACTCCAAGATCGCCGAAGGCGTCACCACTACCATCCAGAAGTCCGTTGCGCGCTCGGTGGAAGCCCAGAAGAGGGTTCTTGAATTTGCCAGTGAGCAAAACAAAGCCGTTTTTGAATCCACCAAGAAGCAGCTCGGCGCGGCAGCCGGACCGGCGACTGTGATCGTCGATAGGTTCGAGCGCGGAGCGAACGCTGTGATCGAAGCTCAGAAGTCGTTTCTGAACATCGCTTCCCAGCCGTTTGTGGCCACCGCCAGAAGCTAACGGTTGTCGAGTTCGGCGCAGGCAGTCCAAGGATTCCGCCCGGGTGTTCAGGAAAACCGGCGGAGTATCCTTGTGGCTGTCTCTGGTGTATCGTCCTGAAAGGAGTCCAAAGTGGCTGTAGACTCAACCCACGATGGTAAGGGTGTTGATCCAATGGAACCCTGGCGGGAGGTGCGCAACCTCTATATGGATGCCTGGGGCAAGACCATGGTTGACATGGTTAACACCGAAGCTTATGCGCAAGCCACGGGCGCGATGCTCGACACTTATCTGACGGTCTCCGCTCCATTCCGCGAAGCCGTTGAAAAGGCGATGCTCAAAACGCTCGAGCAACTGGCTATGCCGTCCAAGGCTGACGTTGTCTCGATTGCCGAACGCATGACCAACATCGAGATGCGCCTGGACGATCTGGATGCGAAACTGGACAATATTCAGCGGTTGATTGTGCACCCTGGCGCCGCGCCGCGTCCGCAGGCGGGTAAAACACAGCAACCCGGCAAAAAGAAAACAACCAATGCGAAACAAGCGAAGAGAAGGAAAAAGTAGCATGGCAGAAAATGCGGTTATCACCGACCCGGTTACCGCGGCTGCGGACCGGCTGAAAACGTTCACTAAGGTGATGACCACCAAAGCCGCCATTGCCCAGACCCCGAAGGAGTTGGTCTGGACGCTCAACAAGTCGAAGCTCTACCGCTACATCCCGGTTCTTCCCAAACATAAGCGTCATCCGATTCCGCTATTGCTGGTTTTCGCCCTCATGAACCGTCCCTACATTCTCGATCTGCGTCGCGGTCACAGCTTTGTCGAGTACGTGCTGAATAAGGGCTACGATCTCTATTTGCTCGATTGGGGAGTGCCCGGACCGGAAGACAAGAACCTCAGGTTTGACGACTACACCCTGGATTATATGCCGCGCGCGATCCGCAAGCTCAAAGCAATTTCCGGAGTGCAAGAATTCAGTCTCCTGGGCTGGTGCATTGGAGCGATCCTCACCACCATCTACGCCGCCCTGCGTGGCGACGAAGGCTTGCGCAACTTGATTCTTTTGACCGCTCCCCTGGACTTTTCCAACAAGCAGAGCTTGACCTTCGCGCGATGGACGGACGAGCGCTATTTTGATGTGGACAAGGTGCTGGCGGCGTTCGGCAACATGCCTGGAGAGATGATCGACTACGGGGCCAAGGCACTCAAGCCGGTGGAAAACTATGTCGGCAATTATGTGAAGCTGTGGGACAACATCGACGATCCTCGCATGGTGGAAGGCTGGCATGCGATGAACACCTGGGTGACCGACAACGTGCCTCTAGCCGGAGGTGTCTTCCGCCAACTCATCGTGGACCTTTATCGCGACGATAAGCTGATGCGCGGTGAGCTTTTGATTCGAGGTGAGCGCGTCGAACTCAGCCGCATTCACGCCAATCTGCTCACCGTGATAGCCGAGGGCGACCACATTACGCCGTCGTGCCAGTCTGAGCCTGTCATGTCGAAGGTCAGCAGCACGGACAAGGAGCTCTTCCGGGTTAAGGGCGGTCACATCGGAATCATGGCAGGCAGCGGAGCCAGTAAATATACTTGGCCGCACATCGATGGCTGGCTGGCCCCACGGTCTCAGTAAGTTCGACACCTCTCACATGTGGTATCCGCCGTTTACATTCAATTCCTGCCCGGTGATGTAGTCTCCATCCGCGGCAAGGAAGGCGGCGGCCTTAGCGATTTCCTCCGGCGTCGCGAACCGTCCCAAAGGGATCTTGGCCCTGATCTGCGCGGCAATCTCTTCCGGAATCGCATCCACCATTTCAGTCGAGGTGAAGCCGGGCGCGATGGCATTGGCGGTGATGTTGAATCGAGCCATTTCCAGCGCCAGAGTTTTCGTGAAGGCGATAATGCCGCCCTTGCTGGCCGAGTAGTTGGCCTGGCCAAATGCGCCCATTTGCCCGACCACCGAGCTGATATTGATGATCCGCCCGAACCTCTGATTGATCATGGCCGGCAGGGCCGCACTGGTGCAATAAAACGTGCCGTTCAGGTTGACGTCGATCACCTCTGACCAGTCTTCGTCGGTCATCTTGCGCATGCTTCGGTCGCGCGTAATACCTGCGTTGTTTACCAGGATGTCTAGGCGCTGCCATTTGGCGAGCGCTTCTTTGACGATGCGCGCGGCCTCGCCTTTCTTGGCCACGTCGCCCTGCACGAGCAGGCACTCGCCACCAAGTTCGCGGATTTCATCTGCCGCGCTTTCGGCGTGCTTGACGTCCGCCCGGAAGTTCAGCGCCACCTTCGCCCCACGGCGTACGAGTTCCAGCGCGATCGCACGTCCAATGCCGCGCGTGGCCCCCGTCACCAACGCGACCTTACCCACCAGCGACGTCGGCTGAAAATTTCCATTTCCCTCCGCAGCGTTTGCCATTTCAAGACTCCTGTCGTCAGAATTGCAGCTCACAATCGCGGGATCGACCCGCATAACCACGTAGCCCCCAACCGCGCCGGCGCCGAAGCCGGGCGCGAAGATCCGCATGGGACGGTCAATCCTGCCTTCGCGCACAGCGTCATGCACGGCCATGAGAATGCTCGCGGACGAGGTGTTACCCACCCGTTCGATGTTGAAAAAGATCCGGTCCCCCGCGATCCCGGCCGCCTCGGCCAAAGTCAGCACCATGTTCTTGTTGGCCTGGTGCGGAACCACCAAGTCGATCGCGTCGATGAGCGATCCGCCGCTGCCGTTGGGGTTCGGGAGCAGGGCCAACTCACTCATCATCTGCTTCAGATAACGAGTCACCAGGGCCTTCACCTCCGGCCCGTACACTGTAATGTTGTTGTCGAACTCCGGGTTGGGCCAGATGATGGAGTTCACTTCCGACCATGGCCCGCTGGCATACGTTTGAAAAAACTCGATATCGGAAGGAGTGCCTTCCGGCACCGGCGCCACTACCACGGCCGCTGCGCCATCACCGAAGATCATGCGGGAGGTTCGCACCGTCCCGATCTTGTCGGAGAATTTCTCCGCACAGATGAGCAGCACCGGCCGATTAATCTCTTGCAGCAGGCGCACTGCTTCCGCCAGGCCATAGGGCATACCAGCGCAGGCGGCAACCATGTCGCACGAAGCATGCGTCTGCAAGAGGCCGAGCTCACCCGAAAGCCAGGTGGCAATCGAGGGAATGAGCGTGGTGCTGGTGCAAGTGCAAAGGAGGACAGCGCCAATTTCCGCTGGCCGCCGTCCGGACTTCGCCAGGGCCTTCTTGGCCGCCAGCAGGGCCATGTCCTCCAAGGATAACCGAGTGTAACGCCGCTCTTCGATCCCTGTTTTCTGGCTGATTTCCACTGCACTCATGCGCGACCAGCAGTACGCATGGTTGCGGATGAGGTCTGCGTTGCTGCAGGTCACCTCACCTTCATAGACGGCAATGGCCTCAAGCCGGGGAAGAATTGCGAATCGTTTGCTGACCTCCACCGGAGGATACGGCTTGATGGGCTCACTCAGGGCCAGAGTGTCGGGCCGTTTTGTCCGATACGGGCGAATCCGAGGTCCCCAATTTTCGTCTTTCTTTACCCGCTGGACAAAACGCAGCACTTCCTGGCTCCGAGGATGGAATGCCACCACGTAGTCGTCGTCCTTCAGTTTGCCGACTTCGATTTGAGTACTGGTCGATTGGTCCCAAGGATATTGGTTGTGAAGGATCATGCACTGCCGCATCAATGCTTCCAGTTCGGGCACGGGATGCAGGCAGTCGATTACATCGTCGAACGTGTAGCGCAGAGAATCGGGGTCATACGTTAGCAGTTGGCAGGTGCGGTTTGCAGGGTCGGCCAGCGCCTCCGACACCGTCGGACGGATAGGGCGGAGCTCGCCACCAGAGCTAAGTTTGTTGCGAAAAACATTCAGCAGAATACTGAAACTTCGGTCCTCCATCTCTTCGTCCCACGATGGGGGCAAGGCCCGGTAACCAACCTCGATCGCCGCTGCGATGGCGGATCCATCCCTCGGCTTGTACACCGGCAGGAAGACATCCTCCCGCTGGCGCGGGAGATCTCTCCAGCGGGTGGGGCGTTTCTCGTACATCGTAAACGTGTAGCGATTCACCCAGAAAAAATTCAGCGCCAGATCACGGCAGAGCTCATACCTGCCCTTGTATTCACCCGCCTGCACGCGCGCCGCAATTTCCGCGTCCGACGGAGCTTTCTCCCCGAAGTCCCGCCGGATCACTGCTGCAAATTGCTTAAGGGTCTTAAATACGGAGAAGTCCAACTCTGGGAAAAAGTTTCCAGGGAAGACAATGCGGCCGTGAGAGTTGATAACGAAAGGTTTCAGCAACATGGGCTACATTCTTCTTCCATTGAGCCGCCGGTCCCAGTCGGCCAATTGCTAGTCTGCGGCCATAGTGTTCGGCAAACCGGCTAGGTCCTTGGCCCGATCGCTCACCCGTTCCCTTTCGCCGACTTCCTGCAACTGAAGATGTTTCGTCTCCGGCGAATACCAAAGGCTGACGAAGGTCATGACTGCACCGACGGTGAGGATGACCGCGGGCGATAACCACATGTCCTGTCTTTCAATCGCAGCAATAAAGGGGATTTTGTGGGCCCACCATACGTACACGCTAAACCACGCTCCCAATAGCGCTCCGGAGGAGTAGCCGAGGCCGACACCCGCCGCGCGGCGGCTGGTCGGGAAGCGTTCGCACAAGTAGGCCGGAACGACTCCCCATGCCAGCTTGAGCATTGCCGCCATCACGGTTCCCAGCACCGCCATCCACAGGTTTCGCTGGATAGCCGCGTGATACAGGACATAAAACACAGGAATCCCGAATACGACGAGAAAGACGCAGTACCACTGGGTAAGAATCTTTCTTCCGGTTCTGTCCGACAGCCAGCCGTAGAAGTTGTAACCGAGGAAGGCCATGAAAAGGGCAAAGCCGTAGATCAGGCTGTAGGTCGTGGTGTTGAATCCGCGCCCCTTCAGGGTCAGGATGTTAGGAAGAAATCCGTAAACCGAATAGTCGGTAAGGAACAAGCCGGTCATGAAAAAGAAAACCTGCAGGAAGTCCCACACTTGGGGAGGTTTGAACAGGCTCAGGAATGGGGACTTCTCGATCTTCCCCGCGGCCTTGGCCTTTTCGAATTCAGGCGATTCCTGGAGGTTATTTCGGATATACAGTGCCAGGAAAACCGGGACGACGCCGGTCATCAAGGCGATACGCCAGCCATACGCCGCCATGGCTTGTTTGGTGGTCAGGAACGAAATAAGCGCGAACACGAGTGAGGCAAATACGTAACCCAGGGGGAAGCCCGATTGGATGAAACCGCCAATGGCGCCGCGCTTCTTTTGGGGAGCGTATTCAATCGCAAAGGTGTGGCCGACCGCGTATTCGCCACCGAAGAAGATGCCCATGAGCAACCGCAGCACGCAAAAACTAACATACGACCAGACGCCGACTTGGGCATAGGTGGGGAGAAATCCCCCCAGTAGGGACATCACGCCCACGCCACCGATAGTTAGGATCAGGAGGAATCGCCTGCCGATTTTATCGGCGTAGGCTCCAAAAACCGCCGAACCGATAGGCCTTGCGGCCATGGTAATCGAATAGGTGAATAGAATGACAATGTACTGCCAGGCTGCGCTGCCCTTGGGGGACAGGAAAACATTTACCAGGATCGGCGCCATGACCAGGACCATCGCCATGTCGTAGGCATCCAGCATAAATCCCAGAAACTGGGACGCCATCGCCATCTTTGTTTGTTTCGATAATTTCTGTTCCGTCATAAGAACTCCAAGAACAGAGGCCCAATACATACCCACTTTGACGGGCCGACAGCCATCTGCTAGCGCTTCATCGGGGGAGGATACCGGACTCAACGGGTACAAGTCTGGTCAGAAGTGCTCACCCAGCAATTGTTCCTCACTGATTTCTGGCGGCCTGATACGCGACGTATGCGACTGCCTCTTTTGGCATCCAAGGGTCTTAGATTTGGGTTTCATCCTAGATCACGACTCTCTCGTGGTACTCGCCGTACACCCGGCGCATGGCATCGGAAATTTCGCCGACCGTGGCATTGACTTCGACGGCCTCGACGATCACCGGCATCAGGTTGCCCGTACCGCGCGCGGTATCTTCGACTTTCTTCAGCGCGGCCCGCCATTTCGCGGGATCACGCCTGGCGCGCAGCGCACGCAGGCGCTCGACCTGCTTGCGCTCGAGCGACTCGTCAATGTGTTGCAGCGGTATCGGCTTCTCCTCGTCAAGCTCGAAGGCGTTCACGCCCACAACAACGGCTTCGTGGCGATCGACCGCCTGCTGATACTGGTAGGCAGCGTTTTGGATCTCCTGCTGTACGTAGCCGCGCTCAATCGCCTTCAGAACGCCGCCCATGGCCTCGATCTTGTCCAGATAGCCACGCGCACCCGCCTCTATCTGGTCGGTCAGCGACTCTACATAGTACGAGCCAGCCAAGGGATCGACGGTCTGCGGCGCTCCCGATTCGTAAGCGATGATCTGCTGGGTGCGCAGAGCGATGCGCGCGGACTGCTCGGTCGGGAGTGCCAGCGCCTCGTCGAAGGAGTTGGTATGCAGCGACTGCGTTCCGCCCAGCACGGCCGCCATGGCCTGCAACGCTGTGCGGGCGATATTGATCTCCGGTTGCTGTGCGGTGAGGGTTGAGCCCGCAGTCTGCGTGTGAAAGCGCAACATCCACGACTTGGGTTTCTTGGCCCCGAAGTGATCGCGCATGATGCGAGCCCACATGCGGCGCGCGGCCCGGAACTTCGCCACTTCCTCCAGGAAATTGCTGTGCGCGTTGAAGAAGAACGACAGCCGCGGGGCGAAGTTGTCCACATCGAGACCGGCGTCGATCGCGGCCTGCACGTAGGTCATGCCGTTGGCCAGCGTGAAGGCCACTTCCTGCAAGGCGGTGCATCCCGCCTCGCGCATGTGGTAACCGGAGATGGAGATTGTGTTCCACTCGGGCACGTTTTGGCTTGCGTAGGAGAAAATGTCGGTAATGATGCGCATCGCCTGTCGCGGAGGATAAATGTAGGTGCCGCGCGCGATGTATTCCTTCAGCACATCGTTCTGCACCGTGCCGGATAGCTTGCGCACGTCGCGTCCGGTGCGCCGCGCGGTCACGATGTAGAGGGCCAGTAGAATCGATGCCGTGGCGTTGATGGTCATCGAAGTGGAGATCTTCTCCAAGTCGATGCCGTCAAACAGCCGCATCGTGTCCTCAATGGAGTCAATCGCCACTCCGACCTTGCCGACCTCGCCCATGGCCAGCGGGCTGTCGGAGTCGAGACCGATTTGCGTGGGCAGGTCAAAGGCCACGCTCAGCCCGGTCGTACCCTGGCTCAGCAGGTACTTGTAGCGGCGGTTGGACTCTTCGGCGTCGCCCATGCCGGCGTACTGCCGCATGGTCCAGAGCCGGCCGCGATACATGGTGGCCTGCACACCGCGGGTGTAGGGAAATTGTCCGGGATCGTTGAGTTCGCGGTCGTAGTCCCAGCCTGCGAGGTCCGCCGGGCTATAGAGAGGATGAACGCTGATGTGGGAGGATGTTTCCTGTTCGTCAGCCGGCTTAGTGCCGGTCTTTTCCTTTGTCGCGGGCATGGCCTGCCTCACTCAATCGAGACAACTCAACTATCGCTGACCTACCCCGGAACCATGGGCTTGGCGAGCGCCGTCTCGAGCTGCCTCTCGCCAAGATTCTCGAAGGTCTTCAGGATCTTGCCGTCGTAGGGGTGTTCACCTCTAAATCCCGTCGTGCGGGATACTGTCGCGGTTGTCCAAGCATCGCTGATCAACGTTGAATCGCGGCCCCGTGGATTCTCTCTCCGCATGCGTACGAATGCTGTGCAGTTCTGCTCACAATGAACGAGTGGTTATTGGAGTAAGGTGACGGCGCATCGCTCCGGCTACACGAAGTCAGTCGAATTCGACCAGCACCTGGTTTAGTTTCACCGACTCTCGCGGCGCCACGTTGACCGCTTTCACCGTTCCCTCCATCGGCGTGGTGATGGTGGTTTCCATCTTCATTGCTTCCAGCACAACCATGAGATCGTTCGCCTGCAACTGCTGTCCCGGTGCCACTGCCACGTGCACGACGATTCCCGCCAGTGGACTGCGGAACAGTTTGGCTTCGTGATTATCGGGATCCTGGGAAGACCCCGGTTTGGGAGGCGTGCGCAACACGGTCGATTGAATGGTGGTGGCCGCCGGGGTTGGGCGGTTGTCCAGCAGGTGCAGGTGATCATCGTCTTCAGTGACCTCAACCTCGACTTCATACACTTGCCCGTCGATTGCTATGTTGAGCTTCATGGCTCCTCTAGCACTTCACTTGCTTCCGTGATTCGGCGTTCGCAGTCAGAGTCAGCGTCGCCTCTGCGTGATGTTATGCGAAGTTTGCACCGTCACACGTCCTTGCCGTGCCCAACGGGCGACGGCATACGGCAATTCGAGCATTCTTGCGGAGCGAATCCGAACTTTCTTGCCGAGAAACTCCGTGACGGCTGCGGCAATCACGGACAGCGTCTTGGGCGTGATCTGCTGCGACGAGCGGCTTGACTGGGAATCCATTCCGTTTGCTCCTAAGGGCCTTACAGGGGAATCAGCCCGTGCTTCTTGGCTGGACGAAGCTCTCGTTTGGTGTGCAACGCCTCCAGAGCCCGGGCCAGGTATCGCCTGGTCTCGGAGGGTTCGATCACGTCATCCACGAACCGGCGGCCAGCGGATACATAGGGATTGGCGAACGTGCTGCGATAGAGTTCGATGAGTTCATCCCGCTTTTGCGTCTTGTTTTCGGCGGAGTCGATCTCATGGCGAAAGACGATTTCCGCAGCGCCTTCGGCCCCCATGACGGCGATTTCCGCCGTCGGCCAAGCCACCACACGGTCCGCCCCCAGGTCTTTACAGCACATGCCGATGTAGGCTCCGCCATATGCTTTGCGTATTACAACCGTTATCTTTGGAACCGTGGCCGCTGAGTAGGCGAATAGGATTTTCGCCCCATGACGGATAATGCCGCCATACTCCTGCTCAACCCCGGGCAGAAATCCGGGTACATCGACAAAAGTGAGCAATGGGATATTAAAGGCATTGCAGAATCGAATGAATCGGGCCATCTTGTCGGAGGCATCGATGTCGAGGGCCCCCGCGAGCACGCAGGGTTGATTGGCGATGATCCCCACCGGCCGCCCCTGGATGCGCCCGAAACCGATCACTACATTCTGGGCAAACCCAGGTTGGATTTCGAAGAAGTCCTGATGATCGAGCAGACGCGTGAGCAGGGTACGGATGTCATAGGCAACCTTCGGTTCTGCCGGTAACAAATCATTTAGTGCAGGATCGTCGTCCAAGTCGAGGCTGAATAACAACCGCGGCGGGTCCTCGAGGTTATTCGACGGTAGGAAGCCCAGCAGACGACGGGCAAGAGCGAGCGCTCCATCGTCATCCTCGGCAATGAGGTGAACCACGCCGGAGCGATTCATCTGGGCCGCGGGCCCACCCAACTCGTCCGCGGTCACGGTCTCTCCCGTTACCTGCTTGATGACCTGGGGACCGGTGATGAACATCTGCGCTCGCTTGGTTTGAATGATGAAGTCTGTCAGCGCCGGACTGTAAGCTGCGCCGCCGGCGCAGGGTCCGCAGATAATGGAAATCTGCGGTACAGTCCCGGAGAGCATTACATTGTTGTAGAACACGCTGGCGTAGCCCGCCAGGCTGTCGATGCCTTCCTGCACGCGCGCGCCGCCGGAGTCGTTCACGAAGATGAACGGGCTTCCCGTCTTCATGGAAAGTTTCATCATCTCGGTGATTTTGGAGCAGTGCACCTCCCCGGCCGCGCCGCCCGCCACTGTGAAATCCTGGCAGGCCAGGTGGACAAGACGGCCATCTATCGTCGCGCATCCGGTGACCACACCGTCGGCGGGGAGATCTTTGTCTGCCATGCCAAAGTAGGTCGCACGGTGCTTGGCGAACAGACCAATCTCCTGGAAGCTTCCTCGATCGACCAGTTTGTCGATGCGTTCCCGTGCGCAGAGCTTGCCGGCAGCGTGCTGCTTCTGGACGCGTTGTGGTCCGCCACCCTCCTTGATCTTTGCGCGCTTCTCGCGAAGTTCGGCGGTTCGCGCATTAATGGTCGCGCTCGCCGGTTTGAGTGCTCTTGACGCCATGTTGGACCTCCCTGGAACGGGTTAGAGATCTGAAAGCCCGTGTACTGACATTGTTCTCACTGCGCCCGTGTCACGATGACTCTGTGTTCCTCGCCGCTGACGCTGATGATGTAGGTCCTTGATTCTCCCGGCCTCGGATTGCTGCTCGCGCTCGCTCCCGGCGCCGATTCGGGAGCAGCTTTAGGTTCACTCGACTCCTTACCAATGCCTTTCGGGCCTGCCCTCCGGGTTTCGAAAAACTGCGCTGCCGTCTTGGGAAACATGGCGTAAGTCAAAACATCTTCATCGCTACCATTGCCGCCGAGCGCCAGGGCCTCGGTTCGCCGCCGTTCCCACGATGGCTCGAGCAAATCGGCCGGGCGGCAGGTGATAGCGGGTTTGTTCGCTTGGGTGGCAGCCTTATCGACCACCTCCGCGTCCTTTTCTCCCAAGGTTGTGCCGTAATAGCCGAGCATCAAGTCAGCGAACTCACTGGTGATCACTTTGTACTTGCCGTGCAGAACATTAAACATTGCCTGGGTACCGAGGACTTCACTTGCCGGGCGGGCCAGCGCAGGATATCCGGCGTCGCGGCGGACGTTCTGGATTTCCACCAACACTTCGTCCAGCAAATGGGGCGTGCCTTGGCCCTTCAGCAGATATTCCATGTTCAAGATGAGCGCCGCCGGTATCTGATGCTGGAGAATCTCCGTCTCAACACCGATGGGATGCTCGAGGAATTCGCCGTAACGCGGACGAACGGCGGCGATGTGCTGTTTGATGCGATGCAGCCTCTCAACGTCCAGACGTGACTCGTAACCGGCCCCCTCCAGCATTGCAACCACGCTCTCGGTGGGATTGTGCCCGCGACCCAGCGCCAAAGAGCTGATCGCTGTGTCCACAATGTCGCATCCCGCCTCGATCGCCTTCATCAGAGAAACCATCGTCACGCCCGTCGTCGAATGGGTGTGGACGCTGACTGGCGTGTCACTGCCGCACTTCTGCTTGATCCCCATGACCAGATCGTAGGCCGCCTGCGGCTTCAGCAGACCGTCAACATCCTGCACGCAGATGGAATCGCAACCCATCGCTTTGATCTGCTGCGCTATGTCCACGAACACCGGGATCGTGTGCACCGGACTCGGCCCATAGCAGATTGCGCCCTGCGCGTGCCTGCCGGCCTTCTTCACGGCCTCAATGCTGGCCTTCAGGTTCCGAACATCATTCAGTGCGTCGAAGATGCGGAAAACATCGATGCCATTCAGCGCCGCCTTCTCGACAAACCGGCGGACGATAGAGTCATCAAAGTTCCGATGGCCAACCAGATTCTGTCCGCGCAGCAGCATTTGCAGTCTGGACTTGGGGAGCAGCCTGCGGTAAGTCCGCAACCTCTCCCAGGGGTCTTCATTGAGAAAGCGTATGCAGGAATTGAATGCCATTCCGCCCCAACACTCCACCGACCAATAGCCCGCATTGTCCAAGTCTTCACACACAGGGGCCACGTCCTCAGTGGCCATGCTGGTTTCCAGAAGGCTCTGTTGCGCTTCTCTCAGCAGCAACTCGGTGATTTCCACGGCGCGTGCCATGTGACGATCCTTCGCAACAATTCTGTTGCATCAAGCAGTGGCCCAGTATTTCGACGGTGAACCGGGCGACTTAAGGTACCCAGCTACGACAATCCCACCCACAACGAAATCAGATCGAAGAAGCATTTAGATGGAATTGCAGTCAACGTTTATACCTCAATGGCGGAAGCAACACTGTTCCATTTCGCTCACTCGTTGGCGAACAGCGTCAAAGCTCGACCCGACATGCTAAATAAGCATCTCGACAGCCTTTTCGAAACCAAACGCTTTGAGAAACATTGGAAAGCGTACGTGAGGAAGCACCGATCATATGGTTTGTATGAAGAGGATTGGGAGGATGGTTACTTGCCTGCTGACGAGGATGCCAACAAAGAACTGAAGGTACCACGCCCGCCGGTCGGTTTTCAGGAGGAAGCACTTTGTCTTCTTTCATGATTTGCTCTAATAAGGAAAAAGCAAAAGCTTGTGTCGCAGAGGAGGTACGCTCTGTGATTTTGAACTCTTAGGATATTGCGTGGGTATCCACTCCATGAACATTTCTTACGAGAGGCTTTCAAGAACGGTTCGAGGCAAACCCGCTCAGCAAGTAAAATACGGCTCTGCTTAGTAATCCGCGTGCACCGTGCACGTGGAAGGGTCTGAGGTAAACTGACTCCAAACAGAACTACAGCCTCGCTTTACGGCGTTGGCGCACTCATTACTGGAGTTACCTTCCGCGGGAGAGTGACTATGACAGCGCAGCCGCGCTGTCCGGCGCGGTTTGACAACTCAAGGCGGCCGCCGTGCGCTTCACAGATCTGGCGCGAAAGCACAAGCCCTATGCCGCTGCCTTGTGGTTTCGTGGTGTAGAAAGGAACGAACGCGTTGCCGGGATTCATCAGCCCAGGGCCGTTGTCTTCGATGGTGAGGACCGCATCTGTTTCAGCCAGCTTCCAGGTCACGATAATTTTCGGTTCCCCGTTTTCCGAAGGATTCGCGGATTTGTCAGCATGCCCAGGTGATGCGGCTGGCTCAAGCAGAGCTTCCGCCGCGTTGCGCAGCAAATTGATAAGCATCTGTTCGAGTTGGTCCGGGTCTGCCCACAACGTGATGTCGGGACCCGGAATAAGCATGAGGTCGACTCGAGTCTCCAGAGTAGGCGGAGCGCAACTCAGCGCCAGCCTGATCGAGAGTGGCTCCGGGAGCGAGACGGCCGAAAAGCTCAGTCATGCGATGGACGCGGCCCGTGACCATGGTTGCGGAAAGATGATGCGGGCTGGTGACTATGTTGGCTATGATTTCGGTATCTTGAGGATATGGGACGCAAGGCTCGAGGACGCCAATAACTGTCGCAGAGCGATCACCGATGCTACCGAGGCGAACGGTTTTCCCGAGGACCGAAGGATCCTTGTGAAGGGCGGTTGTCCAGAAACGGTAGGTGAGAACGACGACGCCGGCAGCATTGGGACCGTCGTCTTGAGGTCCGACCAGGCGACCGAGCACGGGACGAAGGCCCATCACGTCGAAATACGTGCCGCTGACGACGCCACCTTGAATCGAACGAGGCTCACCCAGGCCGATCATGGTGAAGTCCATGGCGGAGAAGTCGCCAAACGCGCCAACGGTTTTCAGGCTCGCGTGCAAGTCCTGTATCTCGGGTACGGAAAACGTAGCGTTTTCGTCGCCGATGCCGGGAGCGCTCTGCCGGATGTAGATCAGCCGGTCCTCGTGGCGGTTGACAAGAGGCTTGAGCAGGACTCCGCGCACCAACGTGAAAATGGCAGCGTTCGCGCCGATCCCGAACGACAGCGTGAGAACCACGGCGACCGCCAGCCCTGGAGTCCGAATTAACGAGTGAGCTGCAACTCTCAGATCGCGAACGAATGACATGTTCTTGCCCTCCCTGCCGGGGTATCAGCATCACTCTTGCCAATACTAAGCGCCACATTCTACACGACTTAATGTGCGATAAGTTAGTCCGCGCTGTCCGTTTCCGGACACCGCTCTGGCAAATTCGGACACTAAGAATACAGCCCTGGAGCGATAACTATATTCGGACCCGGACGCTCGAAACCGCCAAATTTCCGACGGCCGAATTCGTTCCGCACCGGATTCAGGGCGTGCCGTCTCCGCTTCCGATCGATGGACAAGCGGGTTTTCCCCTCACGGGCGACTTGACAGTCCATGGCGTCACCAGGGAAGTGACGTGGCAGGGTGTGGCGACTTTTACCAAGGATCAAGTAGCCGGCCGGGCAATGACCAGCTTCACGTTCGAAACGTTTGGCCTCGCGAAGCCGCAGATTGCGCGGCTGCTGAGCGTCGATGACAAGATTGCGCTCTTGCCTCATCCAGGCGCTCGTTGGCGACGCATTTTTCATGTGTTCAGGCGCCCTGCGTCTCACGATATGCGGAGACCAATCCCCAAACGTACATCCCAGCCAGAATCACCAGGCACACCGTCGCAAGCCGCATGTAGCGATCGACCAATTGCGTAACCGACCACCCGTATACCGTGGTGAGCAGGCTGGTGACAGAGAGGTTGACTCCTTCGATCTCTCCGAATGGAATATCTTCAAGCGGTCCTGACCATACCAAGAAAACCTGCACGAAACTTATCGCTCCGATGGCCAGCAATCCCCAGCGCAGGCCCCAACTTCTATATATTGCGCTCTCGCGAGGAGCGTAAAACGTCGCAATCAGGACTGTGCCCAGTACAAACGCGCCGGCATCCCCACCAAAAACAATCGAAGATCCTGCAGGCAAACGGAGGAAAATCAGTTGCACGATGAGCACTGCGCCGGCAGCACACAACAACCCCCGCCGCTCCGACTTCCATGCGAAAAATCCCCAATACATGATGGCAGATGTCACCGCCAGCACGATCCACCAGGATCGTTCCTCGCCGTGCATCGTAACCCAGAGCATAGGGACTGCCCAGCGGCCCGTAAGCCAAGCGGTGATCGCGTGCCCACTTTCGTGTAGCACCATTGCGAGCATGCCCAGTGGCGAGCGTGCCACCAGGCGCGCAATGACCAGTGCCAAAGGCAGAGCGAATATCCGGCACTTGAACTCCCGGAGCGCATCGTTTCGGAATGGTAGAGGTATCGGCGCGTCCTGGATCACACGTCGAGGAGGTGTAGTCATGGACGTGCTGCATCCGAGATGTTGCGGTTTGGATGTACATAAGAGCTCGATTTCTGCTTGCGTTTTGCTGCGTGAAGCGGGACGCGTGCAGAAGCACCAGCGTCGCTTTGGCGCTATGACCCAAGAACTGCAGGAGCTTGCCGAATGGCTACGGCAGTTCGGTGTGACTCAGGTAGCGATGGAATCCAGCGGGGTTTACTGGAAACCAGTTTGGAACATTCTGGAGGGACAGTTCACGGTAGTTTTGGCAAATGCGCAGCACATCAAGAATGTGCCGGGTCGCAAGACCGACCAGAAGGATGCGGAATGGATCGCGCAGTTGCTACAGTGTGGTCTTCTGCGGGCCAGCTATATACCCTGCGAAATCATTCGCGATCCACGCGACCTGACCAGAATTTGGGCCAGTCTGTCCCAGGAAGCTTCGCGCATGTTTGCGCGTCGGTTTCCAAGCCCGTCAATGTCCTTATTGGATTGACGGGGGCTACCTACTCCGTCGAAGCACTGGCGGCTGCCGGAGTGAAGCGCATCAGCGTCGGTGGCTCTTTTGCCCGCGCCGCGCTCGGCGCTTTCGTGCGAGCAGCGCGTGACGTGAAAGACAAAGCAACTTTTTCATTCGCGGCCAACGCGTATATGAAGTCGCTATCGGCGACAGAATCGACCTCTGCCGCCGACAGTAGTTCCCGGTTCTCGATTTTGGTCGAGTCCTAATCTCCCGAAGGAAGCAGCATCTCCTCAGGGCGACCAGCCTCAATTTGTACGGGCGTGTTTGGGCAGTCGCCCAAGATTGGCTGGCAGGCAGCATCTGGACCGTGCTTGGGTTTCACGAACGTTTTCTTTTCGCCGAACTGTTCAGCTTCCGTCGATCCGCTTAGTGCCATGGTCGACGCCAGGCCGCCACTAATGACCTGCTGCACTTGATCAAAGTAGCCGGTGCCCACGAAGCGCTGGTGTTTCACCGCCTCGTAACCGTACTGGGTTTCGCGGCTGAATTCCTTTTCCTGCAGGCGTGAATAGGCCGTCATCCCTGCAAGCTTGTACCCGCGTGCCAATTCGAACATGCTGAGGTTGAGCGCGTGAAAACCAGCGAGGGTGACAAACTGGAACTTGTATCCCATCCGGGCTAATTCCGGCTGGAAGCGTGCAATGGTCTCTTCGTCGAGCTTTTTGCGCCAATTGAAACTGGGCGAGCAATTGTAGGCGAGCATCTTTTCCGGATACTTCGCGTGAATAGCCGCAGCGAATTGGCGCGCTTCTTCAAGGTCGGGATGTGAAGTTTCGCACCAGATCAAATCGGAATACGGAGCGTAGGCCAGGCCGCGTGCAATTGCGGATTCGATCCCACCCTGGATTCGAAAGAAGCCTTCGGACGTGCGTTCGCCGGTACAGAAAACGCGGTCCCGCGCATCGATGTCGCTAGTGAGCAAATGTGCGCTGTCAGCGTCCGTACGGGCCATGACGAGCGTCGGTACTCCCATGACGTCGGCAGCTAGTCGTGAAGCCACCAGTTTCTGAATCGCCTCCGAGGTGGGAACCAGCACTTTACCGCCCAGGTGACCGCACTTCTTTGCCGAGGAAAGTTGATCCTCGAAGTGCACACAGGCGGCGCCCGCTTCGATCATCCCCTTCATCAGTTCAAAGGCATTCAACGTTCCGCCGAAGCCGGCTTCCGCGTCGGCAACCAGCGGCGCGAACCAGGTCTGTCCGGGAGCAACCTTGCCCTCCGCGTGATGGACCTGGTCAGCGCGCTGCAGCGCGCTATTGATACGCCGGCAAAGGTTGGGAACACTGTCCGCCGGATACAGGCTCTGGTCGGGATACATCTGGCCCGCATTGTTAGCATCGGCCGCGACTTGCCATCCGCTTACATAGATCGCCTTCAGCCCAGCCTGCACCTGCTGCACCGCCTGATTGCCGGTGACCGCACCCAGTGCGTTCACGTATGACTCGCTCTGCAGCAGTCCCCACAGGCGCTCGGCGCCCAGACGAGCCAGGGTGTGCTCGATGTGAATGGAACCGCGCAAGCGCAGCACTTCGTCCGCTTTGTAGGGGCGTTCTACCCCCTTCCATCGCGGGTTATTCGCCCACTCGTAGTCCATGCACTGCTGCGCCAGTGCCTGCTGTGCTGTTCGCTCTTCGTCGCTCATCATTGGCGCGCCAGTAAATGGTGCGGTGGAGCGCTGTTGGACGCCGTTCGTTCCGTTACTATTCGTGGGCATTTGCATTTTCTCCTGTTGAGTTGGTTGGGGTCGGGCAGATTGGATTGCGTCCGCTCACACTGGGTCGAATTCTCCGTTCACGATCATCGCTTCACTTAATTCGCGGGCACGGCGTAATCTTTCTCTTTCTTCCTCGCCAGCGGTTGCCGAAAGTTCTAGCAGCAGGCGATCGAGTTCTTCATCGAATAGCTGTGTAACGAGCTTGGGTGTGTGCTTCACATTCCAACCCCGCGCGTCCTCGATCCTGACCAGATCGCGGTGTCGGACTCGCTGGGCAATCATCAAGCGGTAGATGCGGTCGGTGGCCAGATCTTCCATGTATCCGTCGAGCAGGCTGGCACCGTTTCCGCGCAGCACGCCATCACGGTATCGGATCACGGTCCGTACCGCGGCGCGCGTTCCCTGAACCGTGCGTGCGCCTACACCTTTTGGCACAGGCCGCAGGTCGGGATAACGGGTCGCATTCTTCGGGCGTGCATGTATCTGGTTGGGATAAGGGAACTGTCCCACGGCGATCGCGTTCTGATCCGGATGTCCCGTCCACGCTCCATCCATCAGGCAATCGGCTTCGTTCTTTTTATCTTTCTCGAGAACCGCGAGAGCACGCGCATTCAACTCCGAGTCTTCGCGGCTGGGGAACAGTGCGGTCATCCCCCCAATCGCAAAAATCCCGCGGTGATGACAGAGCGCCGGCATCAGTTCGCGCAGGTTCTGGAAAAACGGCACATCATGCGGAATCGTGTTGCGGTCGGGCAGCACCCAATCTGGATCATCCAGATTGAAGTGAATCAGACTCGCCATATAATCCCAGCGGCCCAGATCCAATCCGATCAGATGTTCACGCAGGTTGTAGGCGAACTCCTCCATCTGGAAGGCCAGCGGATGGGATTCCACCAGAGCCATGCATTTGATCGAGTCATTCGGCATTCCGCGCATCTTGGCTAGCATTTGGAATAGATCCCGCCACCACAGCGCTTCTTCCGCCGATTCCGACTTCGGAATGTAGAAGCACAGCGGATGCTTCAGTTCCGCGGGATCAATTCCAAAGAAAATGCGTGCTACGTCGAACAACGCGGCGGAAACTAATTCGTCTGGCATCAGGCCCGCTTGATTCAAATGCAGTCCCCGCGGGCGCGTGAATATCACCGTGCCGCTGGGTTGGATCACAACCGTTCGCTGCCGCTTGGTGTCGTAATACGTCAGTTCGCCGCGCAGGCAGGCCAGAATGTTGGCGACGCCAGTGTGATGATGAGTCCATTCGTTCACGCAGGAATCTTCCAAATCCAGCATTACGCCGGGGGCGCCGGAGTTCAGCATCTTGACGCAAAGTTCGGCATCGTCAGCAGGCCCCGTCATCTGGTTGCGCTGGTCCTGGCACCAGGCTGGCAGTGCGATCTTCCAGCCATTGCGCACCGTGTCGGAAGGGAAGCGATGCGCCGGCTTGTTGCCATCCAGCGCCGACTGCAAGACTTCGACCCGACGGGCTGCGAGTTCTTGCTGTCGCGGAGTGAAAGTCTGGTGCAGAGGCAGGAAGAAATTCCAGAAACCACTTGGCAGATCGGCCTTCGGATCAAAGCCCGGGGGCGCAACATTGCCGGGATTGAGCAAGCTGCGGTTCTCGGATAATGCAACCGTTATGGGCATGGTCACCGGTTCCAAATTAAGAGCTGCCTTATGTTCAATATAATGAACAGGCATTCACCATACTGGCGAAGCCTAGGACAGTCGCCACGCCCCCGTCAAGTAACATGTTCAACATAGTGAACAGGCATTCATTTTGTTGTCCGGCTACGATTTGCTACCATAGGCGCTGCAATGTCTCTTTCTTCCGATTCTCCCTCTGCCGCTGTCGAGCGCGCTCTTGCCATGTTGGAAGCCGTGGCCCAGGAGTCCGAGGGTCTGAGCAACGCTGAAATCAGCCGCAAACTACAGATTCCAAAGAGTTCAGCTAGCTATATCCTGCGTACCCTAGAAGCCCAGAGTTATTTGACTCGCGATGAGGAGTCGGGCAAGTACCGGGTGGGGTTGAAGATTCTAAGCCTCAGCCGGGGAGCCCTCAGTGGCCTCGATGTGCGCGGCGTGGCCTCGCCTATTATGCGTCACCTTACCCACCAGACTGGCCTTACGTGCCATCTGGCGATTCTCGATGGGCCGGACGCCGTCTACATTGAAAAGGTTGAGCCCGAGGGTTTCATCCGGATGGATACCTGGGTGGGTCGTCGCATGCGAGTGCATGCGACGAGTGTGGGCAAGGCACTGGTCGCGCATATCACGCAACACCGCCTGGAGCAGATTCTGCGCAAAAGTGGCATGGAAAAGCGAACACCCAAGACCATTACAACCCTGCCAAGGCTCCTCAAGGAACTGGAAAAGGTTCGCGCGCAAGGTTACTCCGTCGACGACGAAGAGAATAATCTCGGAGCTCGCTGCGTCGGTGCTCCCGTTTTCAACGATCGGGGCTTAATCGAAGCCGCCTTGGGCCTGAGTGGTACAACTCAACAGGTTAGCCCCCAGACTATGCCGCGCATCGTGGAAGCGCTGAAGGATGCCGCGCGCCACATCTCCATGGGGATGGGTTATCGTGCTCCGCATCGGCGCTCCAGTAGCTCCTGAGGAAAGCTCTGGGCCGATGGACTTAGCACCTGGACCTAACTCTAGTCATCGATCCCGAGATAGCGATGACTGGAAACTCCGCGCAAGGAATTGATTCGCTACTACTTGGTGGCCGACGAAGCCTCCGACTTCGCACCGCGTGGTTTCGGCTCTAATACACCCGCTCACGGGAGTTGATTCGTCATTTTCCGCCGGCTCCCGCCACGGTCCCGGATGTTGGCGGAGGAGCGGGGGCCAGCGCCCTCTGGCTGGCCTCGCTCGGCTATTCGGCGATGAGGTTCATCTGATCGATCCTGTTCCCATCCACGTCGAACAGGCCCACGCCTGCTCGGCCCGACAACCCCACGATCCCATAGCTTCGGCTACCTTGGGAGACGCCCGTGAGCTGCAGTGATGCGATCAGAGCGCTGACACTCAGTTTTGCGGTTGGGTCCCCTCTATCACCTCACACGGCCGAAGGACCGGCTTACTACCCTTCGGGCGGAGGTTTGCTCTGGGGCGCTGGCATCAGCCGCTTCGCTGTTGGATTGTTTGTCCAGCGGATTCTTCGACCAACCGGAATTCGTGCCAATCCTCGAACGCGACTTGGCCGAAGGCCAGCATCGCAATCCTACAGACAACCTCAACTACCATTCCCTAGAACCAGTTACTGGCGCTTTCTTCCCGCTATCCCCTAGCCGCCTTAGCGGGACCAACGCGATCCCAAATGTTCAGGCACCTACGTATGTATTGAGCACCTTGTCCCGTTCTGGATCAAAGTACGCCGAGGCGCAACGGTCACAAAGCCAGAAATGTTCCACCCGCTGCGGAGGCCTCCTCAGCGTGGGAACAATTGGGGCTGGTGAGGCCTTCCTGCTTCTCTATCCCCGGTGTCTCCACTAGAAACAGCTTGCCCTCATACCGTCGCAAAAACGGTTTTGAGCACTGCGAACTTGCGCCCTGGCTGACCATAACTTGCCTCTTGGTCCGCTGCGTTCACACTTCGACTGAAGTCAAGATTCGCCAAGGTAGCCGGATTCCGAAACTCCTGCATCCCTAATGCCAATCGCCACTAGACATTCTTGCCCTTGAATGCGACTCCGGTCCGTCCCATCTCCAAGCGCTCTTGTGCCGACGCGTCGGTACCTCGCCGAGGGTTCGTCTTCCGTGCCTTGCTTCCTCGCCCACTCGTCGCTAGCATTTCTAGCAATGCCTACGCAGGTTCTTCTGTGTCCCCCCGCCTATTTCGACGTCGTTGACCAGAAGAATCCCTACATGTCGAGAAAGTCTCCGATCGATCGTGCGAAGGCACAACGGCAATGGGACGCTCTCCGTTCCGCGTTGGAAGACGCCGGCTGCCAGGTCGAAACCATCGATCCCGCCCCCGGGCATGAAGACATGGTCTTCGCCGCTAACCAGGTTTTTCTGGGTTTTCACCCGGACATTGGCAAGTTCGTCGTGCCCAGCCAGATGTCGCATTCCTCACGGCAGCGGGAGGTGCCGTTCTATGTGGATTGGTACTGTCAGCACGGCTTCAAAGTCATCGAAGTCAATCTCGGCGATGACCACCTGGAAGGTCATGGCGACCTCCTCTGGCATCCAGATTGGTCTCGCATTTATGCCGGCTATGGTTTTCGTTCCACTGAGAAAGGCGTGGAGAAGTTTCGCCAGGCCATGTCAAAGTTGGAGGTCTCTGTTGTTCCTTTTCATCTCGTGGATCCTTACTGCTACCACCTTGACACCTGCTTCTGTCCTTTAAACAACGACGCCGTTCTTATCTATTCTGCCGCATACGCGGCCCACTCCCTCGCGGCCCTGCTCCCCTTCTGGAAGCGTGTTTACGAACTCACCACTGACGAGGCTCACAAATTTATGGGCAACGGCATTGTTGTCAACGGACGCTATCTCACTCCGTACATTACGCCGCATCTCGAATCCATTCTTCATCGGGAAGGTCTGACTCCCGTGGTCATCGACACTTCGGAGTTCGAGAAATCCGGTGGTAGCCTCTTCTGCATGAAGGCATTCTTGCCCTGAACTCCAAGGGATCAGTGGATCATCAGTCCCGTAAAAGCCACCGCGACTCCCACCACGCCAAATACAAGCCCCAGGTACCAGAAGATTCGTCTTCCGGAGAGCAAGGTGATCGAGGTAATCACCAGACCAATCTCCAAAAATACCTCCGCCAGGTCATAACGGTCCGCCCGCTTTTCTGCCAAGGTCACTTCGCGCTCCAGTTCCTTCGCTGCATCCTGAATCTCTCCCTTTTCATGCTTGTAGCGCTCAGCTTCCTGCGTAGACTTATCGCGGAATCTGTCCATTGCTGCCGCGTCTTTGCTGACCACGGCCGAGCTCAGGTCGGCGAACAGTTGGTCCTCATGCTCGCGAATATTCTTAGCCTGGTAGTACGCCCACTGATCGGATGCCTTTGCCTGGTTCACGACCTCCTCGGTATGCGCCCGATGCCCCGCCAGCGATACCACTGCCACCAGCACAGCCAGCACGGCCATCGTTAGCGATACCGGCGCCAGATTAGGATTCTCTCGCGCGTGTTCGGCGTGTTCCTGCAATTCTTGCAGCTCTTCAGTCATCATTCCTCCAGGGCGCGACTTTGCAAGGCGATAGTCGCAGCCCTCGATAGTACGGATTCGTCTTTCTTCCGGCAAGCGGAGATCCGTCTTGTGGAGATCCGTCTTGACCGTTCGTACGAGCACCGAAAGCCGGGCCGCAACTGACTTGGCCACTGACAACTTTTTTCACTCGCCCATCACTTTCACAATCACGCGCTTGTCCCGCTGCCCGTCGAATTCAGCGTAGAAGATTCGCTGCCACGTGCCCAAATCAAGTTTGCCGGCGGTGATCGGCACGATCGCCTCATGATGAATCAGCAGCGCCTTCAAGTGCGAGTCACCGTTGTCTTCACCCGTTTCATGGTGCTTGTAGTTCTTCCGAACCGGCGCCAGGTGCTCCAGCCACTGATCGATATCCTCGATCAATCCGCTCTCGTTGTCGTTCACGTACACTCCCGCGGTGATGTGCATGGCGGAGACCAGCACCATTCCCTCCCTGACTGCACTCTTCTTCACGATCTCCTCCACCTGCGGCGTCAAGTGAATGTATGCCCGGTGGGTTTTGGTATGGACCTTCAAGTACTCGGTAAAGACCTTCATCGGTGGCTCCTGGGTGAACTGAAATTTTACCCGAGGGTGCTTCGACCTTTCAGACGATACCTTTCGTAACCCCGCTTGTGCTTTGGATTACAACAACTGGGCCAATGCTATTGCATACTCACTGCAAGGAGACTTCGGTGTTTCTCAGACTTGACTTTTTATCCTGCATACTTACGATTGTTTCGACCGTCCTGGTAGGGCGGCGTTGTTGGGAGGGCTGGGTCCTTGCGGCGGTTAATAGCGCGATTGTCTGCTTGATCGGCTTTCGGACCGCTCAATTTGGTTTTATTCCCGCGAACCTGTTCTGCATCGCGCTATATGGGTTTAATGTTCGCCGCTGGCGTAAATCTGAAGCCCGCTGACGGACTTCCCGAGTTCTCTGGTGGACGGCGGGCGAGATACAGGATTTACAGCACAAGGATTTTGACGACATTGGCATCCGGTCTTGCGTGTCATCGAATCCTGGAATCCGCATCCGAGACTTATGTAGCAAAGCCCTGGCCGCGACTGATCCAGGCCAGATCGAGCTCATCCTTAGCGAACTAAGAGTTGCTCTGCACGAGAAACTGCCGATCGGGGAGACGTGGATGGCCCTTTGTGAAAGGGCTGCTGTTGAGCAGGATCCGAAAGGACTGTTGGAACTGGTAAGCGAAATCAATCCCCTGTCCGAAGCGCGCGCGAAGCGTTTGGCTGGGAACAACGACGAAAAATCGCCAGGGGAAAAATCAACAATCTGAATCTGGCGCGTCATTCTTCTGGCATTGGTGTTCGGCGAACTGTAGCTTGAGGTTTCCCTGAGCGCTGGCTGTCCTTTTAATTCCGAGAGCCGGACCTTGAACTCTCGGTTGCACATCGTGCAAACCGCAACCGCGGGAGTGGTCCCTAGCCATTTCAGCACTCTTAGATTGCGCTTCGGCATGGACGCATTAAACCCAGTAACTATTAGCGCATGGTCTCTTCGATTTCAGAAATCCAGTCAGGGCGCTTCAATACTTCGCGCGGTTTGGGGCCATCGGCGGCGCCGACGATGCCATCTTGCTCCATCAGGTCGATGAGATGCGCGGCACGCCCATACCCAATGCGCAATCGCCGCTGCAACAGGGACGTAGAAGCTTTTCCAAATTCCACCACCAGTTTCACCGCATCCTGATACAGAGGATCGTCTCCGCCGCTTTCTCCTGATCCCTCGCCGCCGCTCGCTGCGCTTCCAGTCTCCCGTTCGTCTTTCGGCGCTTCGAGGAATTGCTGCTGGTATTCGGCCGAACCTTGCTGCTTCCAGAATTCCACCACCGCCGCAATCTCTTTTTCGGTGACCAGCGGAGCATGCAATCGATGCACCCGTGCCGATCCCGAAGGCAAGTAGAGCATGTCGCCTTTACCCAGCAGGGCCTCGGCTCCGTTGGCGTCGAGAATGGTTCGCGAATCTACTTTCGTCGCCACGCGAAAGGAAATTCTTGCTGGGAAGTTTGCCTTGATCAATCCCGTGATCACGTCGACCGAAGGGCGCTGCGTGGCCAGCACCAGATGAATGCCTACAGCCCGCGCCATTTGTGCCAAGCGCGTGATCGATTCCTCGACGTTGCTCGAGTCGAGCATCATCAGGTCGGCCAATTCGTCGATGATGATCACGATGTAGGGGATCGGCTTGTCGTCAGAATCCTCCTCGAAGAGGCTCGGCATGCCTCCGTTGTCGAAGAGCCGGTTGTATTGGTCGATATTTCGGACGCCTTTTGCTGCCAGCAGCTTCAATCGACGTTCCATCTCGCGAACCGCATTGCGCAGCGCGTTCGCCGCCAGCTTTGGCTCGGTGATGATCGGCGTATACAAATGCGGCACGCCCTCGTAGTTGCCAAGTTCCAGCCGCTTCGGATCCACGAGAATCAAGCGCACCTGGTCTGGCGTCGCCTTGTACAAAATCGACATGATGAAAGCGTTGATAGCCACGCTCTTGCCCGAACCTGTAGATCCGGCAATCAGGAGGTGCGGCATGCCATTGAGGTCGGCGGTGACGATGCGCCCGTTGATGTCCTTGCCCAAGGCCATCGTCAGCTTCGACTTCGAGCCCATGAATTCCTGCGACTCGATATTCTCCCGCAACCATATAATCTCCCGCTGACGGTTTGGCACCTGAATGCCGACGGTCGATTTTCCGGCCATGCGCTCGATCAGGATGCTCTCAGCCTTCAAGGCGAGACACAAATCATCGGTAAGGTTGGTGATGCGGCTGTATTTGATTCCAGCATCGGGCTTGAACTCGAACGTCGTGACCACGGGACCGGGATTGATCTGCGTGATCTGGCCGTGCACTTCGAACTCAGCGTATTTTTCCGTGAGAACCTGCGCCAGGAGTTTGAGTTCGTCAGCATCCACGGCTTGCTGTTCATCAGGGCGTTGCAACAAACTGCTCGATGGCAACTTGTATCCGCCGGCGATGCGCGGCATGGTCGTCTTTGCCTTGTGATCAATGTCAGCGCGCTGGGTCACTTCGGGATCGACCTGAGATTCGGGCAGAGACTCATACAGGATTCCTCCTGTCGTAGGCGCATTCGCGGCCGGTTCCGTAGGTTCTGGATCGAGAGTGCGCTCGATGCCGGTACGTCGTGGTTCTGGCGCAAATCTGGCCTGCACGGTTGGCTCGGTTGAAGCCGTCTGGCGCGATGGAATCAGCTGCGTCTTGACTTGCGGCTTCGAAACCCGGCGCTTGTCCAGTTCTCGCTGCTGACGCTTCTTGGCGCGCTCTTCCTGCCAATCCAGATAACGGTTCCATAGCGCGGTTACGAATGCGAATCTAGTCGGAACCCAGAGTTGGATGGAAGAGAACGAGAACGCCGTGCAAAGGTAAAGCGCGACCGCCAGCATGCTGGCGCAAACGATGTAGGCGCCAGCTAGGTTCAAGTAATGGATCAGCACATCGCCCACCACTCGGCCGAGAAGGCCTTCCGTGGCTATCACGTGCTGCCAACGCCTATTGCCTGGCAAGAGCGCCAGCAGCGCAGGGACGAACATCATCAGCCAGATTCCTCCCAAGCTCTTGGCGATGGGAGATCTAATCTTGCGGGAAGCAAACCAGCGGATTCCCAGCATGACTGGGAAGATCGGCAGCAGAAAAGCTCCGACGCCGAAGAACTGCAATGCCAAGTCTGAGACCAGTGCTCCGACCATGCCAATCCAGTTCCGGGCAGCATGGGTTCCGGTCAAAACGGAGGCGCTGTTCAGCGAAGGATCGAGTGGCGAGTACGAAGCGAGCGCTAGGAAGAGGAGGAGCGCAGAGACGCACAACAGAAAACCGATCAGCTCATTCAGCCGCCGGTTGCCCGTGGGGACAAAGATGCTTGCCAGAAAATGCATGTAGGCTGTTGTTCCCACGGATCACAATGTCCCGTGGCGAAAATCGGCCAGAGCCTCATCATTATGCCAAGAAGGCGGCGCGGCGGCAATGGCGGAATTCGTCGGGAGTGTACAGTTGGCTTCCCGCCGGAATGGCGTGCCAGAAGCCGGTCGGCGCCAACCGTTCAGCTCATCCTGCCAAGCGCGAAGCGAACGCCAGCACCAAGGAGCCGACGATGATTCGATAGACCGCGAACGGCGCGAAGCCGCGCTTTCGGACATAGGCCATGAACCACGCAACCGTGGCGTAGGCGACGATGAACGAGACCACAAAACCGATGGCTAGCACAATCCATCCATGGGAATCGATCTGCGACACGCCGATGGGATTTGCTCCCCTGCTACGCAGAGACTTCAGCAGGTCATAGCAGGTCGCGACCACCATGGTCGGCATGGAAAGAAAGAACGAGAACTCCAGCGCCGAGGCGCGAGACATTCCTGCGAGTTGCCCAGCCGCAATCGTAGACATGGACCGCGACGTTCCGGGAAATACTGCCGACAAAATCTGGCAGGCTCCAATCCACACGGCTTGCGCCAGTGACATCGTTTCCATCTTCCAGGTGTGGATGCGGCCTCCGCCAGCGGATGGCCCCGCGGCTTCGGAACTGGCGTTCATGGCATCAATGATCCACATGACGATTCCGCCGACAAGAAGGGCAGTGCCCATGATGGTGAGGCTTTCCAGATGCTTGCCAATCACTTTAGTCAGCAGAAACGCGGGAATCGCCGTGACTACGAAAGCCACAATGGTAAGACCGAGGGGATGGGTCAGTGCATTGCGGTCTCCGCGCTCGCCGCGCGGGAAGGTCGATATGAACTTGGCGATGCGTTCGCGGAAATATACCGGCAAACACAGAATCGCGCCTAGTTGAATCACGATGGTGTACATCTTCCAGTAACCGTCGGAGAGGCCGATGTGCAATAGAGCCTCGGAAATCCGAAGATGCGCGGTGGAGCTGACGGGGAGAAACTCGGTTAGACCTTCGATAATTCCCAGCACCAGTGAAACCAAGTAGTCGTTCAATCGTCCTCCGAGAAGTAAGGGAACAGTATCGCAGAAAAACTTTGCACAGACGTTACTGGAAAGAGTTCAGCTTGCTCACGCGGGGAAATGAAGAAACATTCAATCGCCGAGGTCGCCGAGAAGGGTCGCGTAGGGTGCCGAGGGATTAGTCGCTCGCGTTTCCATAAGTTGCGATGCCTTGCTGGATGTAGAAGATCAGGCGTTCGGTGCGATAGGCCCAATCGCTTTGCCCATATTGGCTGACGAGTTTCTGGGCCAGCGACAAAGCGCGATCTTTCGATTCAGCGGATTTTTTCTGATTGGGTTCGTTCTTGTAAATCTCGATGAGCGCGGCGCGGCGCGTGGCCGCGTTGTATAAGGCTTCGGCGGCGGCCGGAGACTGGGGGTGCTCCTTGGCGTAATTCTCGAAGAGATCGGCTTCTTTGTCAGGACATTTGGATAGGCCTTCCCAATCGCCACAGAGTTTGTTTTCGAGCAGGCGAAAAGAAGCCAGGTCCGCCCATTTCGTTCCGGGATATTTCTTGATCACCAGCTTCATCCAGTCTTCTTTCATCTGACCGCGCATGTAGGATTCACGCGCGCGCGCGGAAGGGCGCGACATGACATCTGCGCGCTCAATCTGCCAGCGAATGTCGGCCGCACGATAAAGGCTCTCGGCGGCTAGGGGCGAGACGGGCATCAGATCGTAGACGCGGTAGTAGAGGCGCATAGCGTCCTGCGCGGCGTCGCGGCGACCGCGGCGACGGCTGGCCTGGTCCTCGGAGTCAGCGGCCTCGCCGAAGATGATCCGGTCGCCATCTTGTGTGCTGCTGCTGATCAACGCCTGCTTGGGGAGCCAACCGGTGATGGCTTTGCCTTCGGCTTCGTCCTCCGTGGCGCCTTCTTCGTTGCTCGGGGAGCGCAGAATCGCTTCCACGTTGACCCAATCACGGCTGGTATCGAGAATGATGAGTTCGATTCCGCGACTGGCATCGCCCGCTCTGGCAGCGTCCGCGCTGGGAGCCACACGGATGGTTTCTTCATGGACCAGGGTTCCGCGAAGAGCCTCAGCGAAGGATGAAGGAGTGAAGGCGAATGTGGCAATAAAGAGAATGGCAGCGAGGGATAGGGATCGCTGTTTCATAGGGTTTTGGATGCGTGCAATGGGGTTAGGCTGAGACTTTTCTGGCTTTTGAGGTAGCAAGGAACTCGGCTGGACGATGTTTTATGGAGCGCTGCCGGTTTTTCGCGGCGATTCCCGAATCGGGAATTTCGGGTGGCGGGAGTAGACCCCCTTCCCCCCCGGTCTATTGCAATCATGGAGTTAGGGCCAAAATCTTAAAAATCCTAGAACTACAACAGATTACTGGTAAAATCCTCAATCCAAATGAGTTACTCCTCTTTCGCTTCCAGGCTCCTTGGGAATGATTATAGGCTAGTGCCTGGAAAAGCGCAGGTCAAGCGGAATCGGAGGGTCAAAAATTCTGTCGCAAAACAAAACGCCCCAGACTCAAGTTCGAGTCTTGGGCGCCTGTTGATCAGCCCTCCCCCAAGTGCTGCTCACCTAGGAGCATAGGGCAGAGCGGGAATTTGGTAAATGGCACCCTCGTGCCATATCCCCCCACTAGAGTGTAGTTAACCGTTACACGTTTTTGTGGTTCAAGCGGTTGCGCGACCGGGCTTCTTCCCGGCGCCCTCGAAATGAGCTTCGATTTCTTCCAGAGTCTTACCTTTGGTCTCGGGAAGGAAGAAAGCAGCGGTAAGAAAATAAATCACGGTGCACGCCGCGAATGCGAAGAACATGGTGGAATAGCCGTATTTGCCGACGGTGGGAAGAAACGTGGCGGCGATGCCCGTGGAGACAGCCTGGTTGATCAGCAGGGCGACGCTCATGCCGTTGGAGCGAATGCGCGTCGGCATCAGCTCCGAGAGAGCAAGCCACACACAGACGCCGGGGCCGATGGCGAAGAACGCCATGAAGACAAAAAGAGTGATGGCTACCATCCAGCCGTTTTGTGTGCTTGGAACCGGGCTAATCAGCGCGTTGTCGATCTTCAGCGGAACACGGCGCGAGGCCTCGAGATTGCTGAACGGGTTGGAAAAAAAGGCTACTACTTTGTTGGCGGGTAGACAGCTGTCGCGCGTGATCTCGATCGGCTTGGCTGCGATATCGTCAGAGCGAACGACTTTGGTGGCGGCGCGAAAGTCTCCGCAAGAATAGATGATGATCAGCGAAGTGGGACGGGTGATCAGAGATTTGTCGGTAGGTCCGATTGCCGCTGCCAGTAGATTGTCGGCGGCCTTTTCGTCATAGAGAAGAGAGAGCTTCTGGTTCGCGTTGACCGAGGATTGAACGGCGCCGCGAGAGTCAACGCGGAGTCTTTCTGTGCGGCGAAACAAGAATCCGGTGCAGAGCAGGGAGACGATGATGCCGGCGCTGCCGAGGGAGAGCAAAAATTTACGTCCCTTGCGATCGACCAGAACCACGCCGCCCATGGTCATCAGGAAATTCACGATGGTGAAAAGTACGTAGCCCCAGTGAGCTTGAACATCGGAGAGACCGCTCTGCAGGAGAATGTTGGCGTTGTAGCCAATGATGGAATTCACGCCAGTGGCCTGGTTGCATGCGAGGATCACACAGGCGAGCACGAACGGGATTACATATTTTCGGCGCAGAAGCGATTCCTTCACTCTCGTTCCGGTTGAGGTCTGCGCTTTCTCCGCGGCAGCGGCTTGTTCCATTTCCGCAAGTTCCAGGTCGGCTTGCTGCGTGGTGCGAGAACGAAGGAGCGCGGCGTAGGCGGCATCGCGCTTGTCGCGGCGAAAGAGCCAGCGTGGAGATTCGGCGACCATGAGGCTGCCGATGACGAACAGAATTCCAGGGGGCAGCGAGACCCAGAAAATGCTGCGCCAAGCGGTGTCTTTGAAGGCGAAGAGAAGGGAGGGATCGCCCAGCTTGGCGACCTCTTCGACGCGAATGCTGAAAAACATTCCGACGATGGCGGCGGCGACAATGCCAAGGGTCAGAAGCCATTGGAAAATGCCGGTTCCCTTTCCGCGATTCCTGGCCGCCAAGCATTCCGCGAGATAGAGCGGGACGACCACACCGATGAGGCCAGCGCTGACGCCTTGCAGAAGGCGGCCGAGAACCAGCGGCTGGTAGCCGTGCGAAAGAGCGATCACGGGAATACTGACGACGAACAGGACGCCGCTGAGGGTCATGAGCAGCTTGCGTCCCATCCAATCGGCGAGCGTGCCGGCAAATGAAGTTGATATGACGCTACCCAGGAGCACGGCGGCGACGACGATGGAAAGTTGGCCGGCATTAAGTCCGGAAGTGGCTTCCAGGTAGGGAAGCGCACCGGCGATGATGCCGACGTCCACGCCGTAGAGCAATCCTCCCAGCCCGGCTACGAGCAGCAGGAAACGGTTATAGCCGGTTTTTTCGTGTTGGGGCACACGCGGGTTCCTTTCGCCGATCAGAGTGACGAGCTCGTGAGGATACAGCGGCGGCCCTTTGCCCATGCCCAAAAAGGGAAGCCGAGGCCTATAATAGCGGCATCATGATCAGCCCTAATCTTGAGACCCCTTCTATTTCTGAAATTTGTGACCATGTTAAGCATCTTGGCTATGCAGTGTCCGGCCGTATTCGGCTTTATGGGGAGGACTTTGAAGTTGTTTCCGATCCTTTCCCAGAAGATGACGGCATCGCCGTTCGCGTCAGAAGCCGGAGGAATTCGACGATTCGGGTGCTTCAACTGCCTGCGACCGTGCTTCAGAGTGTGAAGGGGCAGAGTCCAAAAGCCGCTTAGAGCTTAGGTATTCCCCGGCGCATCCGTTTTCTTGGGATGCGTGGCAAGTTGCCGAGAGACGGTGATAAAGGCTTTGGCCGCGACGGAAAGAGTACGGTCGCGGCGGAAAGCCAGGCCGAGTTCGCGCCAGAGTTCTGCGCCCTCCAATTCAATGAGTTTCACCCGCCCAGCAGCTACTTCATCGCGCGCGAATGATGCGCTAATCAGCGAGATACCGAGATCGGCGGCGACGAAGCTCTTGATCATCCCAATACTTGGCAGCTCCATCCTCACTTTAAGTTCGGAGTTGTACTCGCGGAAGAGCTTGTCCAGCAATCGGCGGGTATGGCCAGTTTTTGGGAGAAGCAGAGGATACTTCACCACTTCGCTCACGTGGGCGGATTTCAATTTAGCAAGCGGGTTCTTCGGACTCACCATCAGCATCAAGCGATCGCGGAAGATCGGCTGGATTTTCAAGCTGGGCGACTGGATGGGTAAGCTGAGCACGCCCACATCCAGAGAACCATTCTCGAGTTTCTCGACAATCTTGTAGGTAAAATTGCGATAGATGCTGATTTGCACATCGGGATAGTGGCGGCAGTACTCGCCAAAGACCTCGGGAAGAACGTAGAGGCAAGTGGCTTCGTTAGCGCCGACCATAAGTGTGCCGCGGGGAGTTTGGCCATGATCGGCAACGGCGACGAGAGATTCGTCGCGCAGGCTCTTTAGCCGCAAGGCGTATTCGTAGAAGATTTGACCCGCCGGAGTCAGCTTGACGGTTTTGCCGGAGCGATCGAGAAGCCGGTCTCCATATTCCTGTTCCAACTGGCGGATTTGCGCGCTCACCGCCGATTGCGAGCGGAACACTTTTTCTCCGGCGCGAGAGAAGCTGCGTTGGCGCGCAACTTCCAGAAATGTAATGAGTTGATCGAAGTCCATTCCGTTTGGAAGGGGAATTATATCGGACTTTTTAGCTCCGACGCGGAGAAATAAGTGTTCGCCGCGATGCGTCGGGTTTTGGAAACCGGGGCATCAACGGGTTACTCTAACTCATGTCTATTTCCTGTCCCGAGTGTGCCGTATCGATGCCCGAAGCGGCCGCTTTCTGTCCGGGCTGCGGACGGGCCATGGGGCCAGTCGAGCGCGTGCAGGGCAAGGTGGGCGCGCTGCCCGCGAGATTGGTGGGTGCGTTGGCCTATTGTCTGATACCGGTTGCGATTTTTCTTTTCGTGGAGCCTTACAAGAGCAATCGCTTCGCACGCTTCCATTCCCTTCAGAGCTTAGGGTTGTTGGGCGCGGGCATCGCAGCCGCGATAGCACTCTGGATTGTAGGATCGGTGATGGGGCTGCTCTCGGTTCTGCCGCTCTTCTTTGTTTCCATGCTGGTGGGTCTGGCATTTTTCGTTATCTGGACGGTCCTGGTGGTGAAGGCTCTGCAGGGAGAAATGCTGAAGCTGCCGCTGGTGGGTGATTTGGCGGAACAGTTGGCGGGTACAGGCTAAGTTCAGCGCGGGTTGATTTGTTGTTTGCTTCCCAAGCCGCTTTCTGGTAATTTCCCGCAAACGTCGCTGGGACGGACAGCTAACGAACCGAGGAGACTCCCATGGCATTTTGCAGTATGTGTGGTACTCAGGTTGCCGATGGCGTGAACGTGTGTGCAGCGTGCAGCGGGCGCGCGGCAACCGTGCCGGTAGTCGTCAATACAAGTTCGGGACTTGCTGACAACGTGGCGGGGATGCTGGCGTATGTGACCATCATCCCGGCGATTATTTTTCTTCTCGTGGAACCTTATAGCAGGAACCGGTTCGTCCGGTTTCACGCATGGCAGTGCATATTCTTCAACGTAGCGTGGTGGATTCTCTGGATCGGGCTGCACATCGTGGCTCATGTTCCGTTGCTGGGTTTCCTCACCATATTGGTTTGGCCGCTGATCGGCCTGGGGGGCTTTGTTCTCTGGATCATCCTGCTAATAAAGGCGAACCAGGGCCTCATGTATAAGGTGCCGGTAATCGGAGACCTGGCGGAAAAGCAGGTTTGATAGGCTCGCTGGCGATGAAAAACTGAGCCGCTGCGACTGCGCGACAAGTTTCAACCTCGTAGCGGTTTCCGTCAGGCGTCTATAACAATTCGAACTTGTGGCGCTTGACTTTCCTCTTCTAAGCTGTCATTCCTATTAGCTTTTACTTCCTCTTAAATTGCGTTTACCTGTGGGCGACACGAGGCGACGGAAATTTCAGGCAAGTGGGGATTCGATTGAAAGTCAAGGTTTTCTACCACAACAAGTGTTTCGACGGGGCGTCGGCGGCGGCGCTCTTCTCCCGCTTCTATCGTGAGCGAATCCGCAGCGATGTGGATTTTGAATTTTCCGGGCTGCTGCATCGCGCTGGATCGCTGTTTGACGAATCTGATTTCAATGGCGACGAAAATGCCATTGTCGATTTCAAGTATTCGAGTTCTCCGAAGATCACATGGTGGTTCGATCATCATGAAAGCGCGTTTCTCTCCGCGGCGGACGCGGCTCATTTCGAACGCGACGAGAGTAATCGGAAGTTCTACGATCCGGCGTTTAAGTCCTGCACGAGTTTCATTGCGATGATCGGGCAGCAGCGTTTTGGATTTGATCCACAGCCGGTGGCCGATCTGGTTCATTGGACCGACGTGATCGACGGCGCTCTGTACGCCGACGCCAAGACGGCGGTGGAAATGCAGGAGCCGGCGATGAAGTTGACCATGGTGATCGAATCGGCGCCGGACCAGGGATTTGTCCCGCACCTGATTCCGCTACTCGCGACCAAGCCGCTGGCTGCGATACTGGAAGAGCCGTTCGTGGCGCCACTATTGCCGCCATTGTTGAAGCGCCACGAAATCTCCATCGAAATACTAAGGCAGCGGACCGAGTGCACCGATGGCACGATTTTTTTCGATATCACGGACCAGGACCTCGAGGGCTATAACAAGTTCGTTCCTTACTACCTGCATCCTGAATCCATTTATAGCGTAGGGCTGAGCAAGAGCAGCTTTCGCGTGAAGGTGTCAGTGGGATCGAACCCGTGGGCTCCGGAGGAGCCGGTAGTCAACCTGGCCAAGATTTGTGAGCGTTACGGCGGCGGAGGGCACGCGCGCGTGGGAGCGATCTCGTTCAATGTGAATCAGCACGCAGCGGCGATCCGCGCTTCTCGGGAGATCATGAACGAGTTGCGCGCCGCGGTGCGGTCGGGCAAACGCTGAAAAAACGTTACTGCACCGGAAGTCCGCTGGCCAGGCAGGTCGCAGTGTTGCCGTCAGCAGAGTAGCGGATCGCTCCTGACTGATCGGCGCAGAAGGCACGCCGTCCAAAATTGTTTCCTCTCGGTGCGGCCACAAGTTGGAAGCTGGTCGCGGGCGTGGCCGTGCATCCGGATAGCGTGAAGTCATATCCGAACTTCTTACCGCTCGCAAGGCCGCTGGGAATCAGCATGGCTTGATGTTCATTGGGAGCGCCGCCTCCAAAGCCATCCAGCTCAGAGAGAGTACATGTATAGCCAACCGCGAGATAGGTGGCGCTGTAGGCGATCTCCGCGGTCAGAATGGAGCGCATTGCCGTCGGAATTGAATTGTCGAAGCCTCGATTCAACGTCATGGGTTGGCTCGGGGCTGGCTGGGTCTGAGTTGGTTGGTTCGGCGTAAGCTGGTTCTGAGGCTGCGGCGGCGTTGAGGTTCGTGATTTTATGCCATCCGTGATGCTTTTGAGGAAGTCAGGATCGGCGAGCGGCACGCGCACACTGACGAGAATCTGGTTGAGCTTCCAGACGCCCGATTCCATTTTCAGGGCAAAAGTGAGGCGTGGCAGGAACGGAGTGCGTTGGAGTTGCTGGTCCTTGTATGTTCGAAAGGAGAGTTCGATGTTGTCGTCATCGCCTTGCAGGGAGTCCTTCTCGACAAGGATTTCAACTTTCTGACCGGTTTTAGGATCGGTCGTGGCCAGCAGGACGGACCCGGTGTCAAAAGTCTCTACTGGATTGCCGGTCGAGTGGAATTGGCTGGTTAGGATCGAGTATTGCTGCAAGGTCTTCAATGCGCCGGCGTTTTCGAGGGCGTTGAGAGTGGCCGCGGGCAAGTGCTTCACGAACGCTCCCGAGGTTTTGAGGGAGAACATCTCGATCAACGCCTGCCGGGCGGTTTGCGAGGCGTGAACTTCAGGTGATAGCGCCCGCACCGTTACGCTGACGACCGCTGACAATATCAGTAGAGCTGCAAAGTTTCTCATGATGCCTTCCTTGCCATTCCACGATCTTGCCATCAGCAACACACCTGCTCCAGTTACGAACGTAAGGCAAGGAAAGCGCCTGGCCGGGCGTGGTACCCTGAGAATTGTTAGCTCCGCGGCATGTCCTCGCCTGCAACGAAATCCGGCCTTCGTCCCGCGCAGCGACGCCTCCTGCGGTTAGTGGCTTCCTTCGAATTCACCAAAGGCGTTTTTGTTCTCCTGATCGGATTGAGCGCGATCCTGCTGGTGCACAAAGATGCGTGGGTGATTGCGGAGAGCCTGCTCGCGCTCTTGCACGTCAGTACGGACCGGCACTCGGCGCAGCTTTTTCTCGATTTTGCCGACG
Source organism: Candidatus Sulfotelmatobacter sp. (assembly GCA_049519055.1). Lineage (GTDB taxonomy): Bacteria > Acidobacteriota > Terriglobia > Terriglobales > Acidobacteriaceae > Sulfotelmatobacter. The sequence goes on from JBEKRE010000036.1 coordinate 40,666, forward strand.
ACATAACCGACGCACGGTTATGGATGGCAGTGCGACTGGCATTCGCCTATTCGGCGCTTCGTTTTGCCGAGGCTTACGGTCTATGGAAACAACGCAGGTGGGCGGAGTGGTTCGCTTTTGGATCTGGAACGCTACTTATACCACTCGAAATCCGTGAACTCATGCGTGGAATCACGATCCTCCGATCCGTCGTACTTGTGGGCAATCTGGTGATCGTGTTCTACATGCTTTACTTATTGCGCTCCGGGCGTTTGGCAGTTGCACTGCCTTCGAGTGGCGCCGAGACGCCCGCCGGGAGCGGGAAGTAGGGCCGAACGACTCTGGCGACGCGGGGTTATTTGCGTCATACTCTTCAGCACGAAGTGATTGATGGAGGAGTTGTGCGCATTGTTCTGTGTGCCATGTTTGCTTGCATCGTGACGGTGCTTGCGTCCCGCGGAGCCGCTTTCGGGCAGGATTCGAGCTTCGCCACAGGCCCGCAGTATCTGATGAACCATGGCTCGCCGTTGTTCGCGCGGCCTATTTCCACGCCGTCAATGTCCCTGTCTGGGCCGTCGCTCGAGGTGGGAGCCGACAATGCTACCGGAGTGCTGATTGCCGGTGCGGAAAATCAGACTGTAGTGCCGCCTTCTGCGGTCGCTCTGCCCCACGTAGACTTTTTCCCCGCCTATTACGGTGTAACGCCAGCTAAGGTTATCGAGATCCGTTTCTCTGCAGCACGAGACGAACAGTCCACCCGTGGTGAGCTTCCCGCAAGCATTCTGGACAACACTGGCGTGTGGCAGCTGACTACGGCGCAGGCTCTGCGCGAACGCGGCTACGGTGTGACTCTGGTCGAAGCAGGGGCGTACAGCAAGTCGCTGGCGCGGCATGCGTCCCACATTTACACGAATGCCGACATCGAGCGTTTGCACAGCGGAAGCTAGACTTATCGAACCGTCAGGGCTTCGATGGGCTGACGGGCTCGTCGCCGCTGCGACACAATGCGTAGCACGTAATTATGCCAACGGCGGCTAGACCGGCAACCTTGGCCCCAATGCTGTCGAGGAAAGGTTCATGGGCTTCTATTCCCTGGGTAGGCTTAAGCGGTACGCCACAGTGTTCGGATCGAGTTGCCTGCTCGCCTTCCTTTACGATGAATTCAGATACGATGAATTCAGACGAGGATCCGGGTTTTGTTTTCCGGAGGGCTGAGCCGTGCAACCGAATCTTGACGTCCTTTATAAGCTATTACCTTCACTTTTCCGTCGATATCGGTCACATCGTAATGGGTTCGGTCTGACGATAGGGGATTGATACTGATGCAGCCGACGATCACCGTCATTTCGGTTGCGGTGTCGAGTCTCAGACTGCCGTGGTCGAGAGTGAGGTCGTTGCCCTGGAATTGCACCACGGTTTCGGGTCCAATCAGGACGCTGGGGCCCTCGGCGTCGATTGTCGCGCGGTAGCCCTTCTGCGTCCGGACGAGGGAGTCGCGGAAAATCGTGGGCGTTGCAGGCACGGGATTTTCATTCAGCCAGGTGCCTCCATCGCTGTGGAGCAGGGCTCCGCCAGTGTCTTGCGCGAAAAGTGATGAAGGGACAATGACAATCATCACGCCGCAAACGAGTTTGCGCCATTCAGGCAAACAGGGTCTCGCCCTTTCTTCCGCACCTACTCCCGTGTCAAGGGTAACTGGCGAAGTTGTTGAGGACTATTGCCTTGGGTGATGGTCGGCAGCGGATGAGCCAGCCGACCGTGGACGATCAGGCGCGGGCGAAATCGATAAAGCCGTGCTGCACGTCGGTGCGAATGAGCTTGACACTAAGCCTGTCTCCGACGTCGAGGCCTTGGGCGCCTTGCGCCAACAAGCCTTCGACACGAGGTTGCAGGGCGCGGACGAAAGTTCCGTGCGGAGTGACGCCGGTGACGATCGCGTCGAAGATCGCGCCGATCCGGTTCTGCATGGCAACAGCGGCCAGACGCTTAGACATTTCGCGCTCGACCTTGCGCGCGGCATCCTCTTTCTCGGTGCAGTTGGCGGCGATCGCGGCGAGTTCATCATCAGAGTAAGGATTGGGCTGGCCAGCGAGCACGGCCTTGATCAGGCGTTGGGTGACGATGTCTGGGTAGCGACGATTGGGAGCGGTGGAGTGAGTGTAGTCCTGCACCGCCAGGCCGAAGTGGCCGGGAGAGGGCTCGCCCGGGCACTCGAGAACATATTCGCCGGGACCGATGAGCTTGATGACAGCGAGCGAGAGGTCGGCAAAGTGATCGGGGTCGGCGGCTTTGCGTTTCAGCAGAAAATCGTTGAGTGCTTTGGAGTCCGGATCCGATGGAAGTGTTTCGCCGTGCTGCGCCGCGAGTTGAACGATGCGGTCCCAACGCTCGGGCTGCTTCACGATGCGGCGCAAGGATGAGACTTTTTCCAGCATGCGCGCGACCACGCCGTTGGCGGCGATCATGAAGTCTTCAATCAACTCGGTGGCGTGGTTTTTCTGCTGTTTCTGCATGTCGATGACTTGATCATTCAATATGAGCGGACGCAGTTCGTCGGTTTGGAGGTTGAGCGCTCCATTCTCAAAGCGCTGGTGCTTCAGCTTCTGCGCAACTTCATCTTGCAAACGAAGCTGGGCCTGAAGATCGGCCGACGCAGCCACCTTGGCCGGTGCCGCGCCCGTGCCTTCCAGCCAAGCGCCAACCGAGTTGTACTGCAGTTGCGCGTGATTGCGAACCAGAGCGCGATAGACGTCGCTGCAGATCACGCGACCGCCGTCTACGACAATTTCGATGACCACGCTTAAGCAATCTTGATTTTCGAGCAGGGAAGTCTTGCCGGTGGAAAGCTCTTCCGGCAGCATGGGGAAGTTTCGGACGCCGGCGTAGACCGTGCTGGTTTCGCGGGCGGCGTGCTGGTCGATTGGGGTTTGCTGGGCAACGAAGACGTCGACGTCGGCGATGCCGATGGACACTTTTGTGTCGCCGTTCGGCAGGCGTTCGGCGACTTCGATTTGATCGAGATCGCGGGAAGTGTCGTTATCGATCGAGGACCAGAGAAGATTTCGCAGGTCGCGCACATCTTTTCCTGATGCTATTTGCGGAGGATGGGCGCGCAGGTCGGCGAGTTGCTTTTGGACAGGGGGAGGAAAGTCGGGGTTGAACCCGTGCAGCCGCATGACTTCTTTTGCGATGGCTTGCAGATCGAGGTGAATTGTTTGGAGATTGGGCATGAGGTTCGATCAGGAGCCAATAAGCACTTTTCACCACGAAGGCACGGAGAAATCCTAGGGCTTCTTAATTTCTATTCTAGTTTCTGTTTTCTCCGTGTCTCTGTGGTGAATGGTTTGCGATGTGGATTATTCGGTGACCACCGCCTTTACCAGATTGCGCGGACGATCCACGTCATAACCCTTTTTCGTGGCCACATAATAGGCGAAGAGTTGAAGTGGGATGACCTCGACGATGGGCAGCAGCAGTTCCGGAGCTGCGGGAACGAAGAATACTTCGTCGGCGATGCTGGTGATTTCGCGATCGCCCTCGGTCGCGACTGCCACCAAGCGGCCATGCCGGGAACGGACCTCCTTCATCACTTCCAGAGTGCGCTGGTACCGCAGCATGGAATCAGGATCGTGGTGGTCGTAGGTGGCCAGGACAACTACGGGCAGTTTTTCATCCACCAGCGCGTTCGGCCCGTGTTTCAATTCGCCGGCAGGATAGCCTTCGGCGTGAGCGTAGGAAGTCTCTTTCAACTTGAGAGCACCCTCGCGGGCGATGGCATAGTGGACACCGCGTCCGAGATAGAGGAATTTTTCTGCTTGATACTGCTTGTCGGCGAATTGTTCAGCCAGGCGATCCCATGCGCGAAGGTTGCGGTCGATCGCTTCGGGAAGCTGCAAGAGCCGATGGAGGTAGGAGCGCGTTACCTCAGAGGTCATGCGGCCGCGCTTGCGCGCCAGAAATAGCGCCATGAGATAGAGGACGGTGACTTGCGTGGTGAAACTCTTGGTGGCGGGAACGGCAAGTTCGGGACCAGCTCCGGTAATCAGGGCAGCGCTGGCTTCGCGCGGAATGGTCGCGTCGGCTACGTTAGAAACGGCGATTGTCTTGACGCCGCGAGTGAGAGCCTCGCGTTGAGCGGCGATGGTGTCAGCGGTTTCGCCGGATTGCGTGACTACCATCACGATCGGATCCACCGCGGCGTGGGTCGAGCGATAGCAGTATTCGCTGGCGTACTCCACATCGACGGCGACGCCGGAAAGATCTTCGATCATGATTTCGCCGGCGAGTCCAGCGTGGCGGCTGGAGCCACTGGCGGCAATGATCAACTTCTCGAAAGTGAGAAGCGCGCTCTCGATCGAATGCAGCGCGCCGGGGAAAAGAATGTCATTCTGCAGGTGCCGGTCAACGGTTTTTGCAATGGCCTGGGGCTGTTCGTAGATCTCCCGGCGCATGGCGTGGGAAAAGTGGTCGGTCGCAATGTTCGAAGCGGCGCGGGTCGGATTCATATCTTCATCATGGGCTGCGGCGAGGGTAAATCATCAGCGGCGTAGCGCGCAAACGGTGTGGGCGCGGCGGTGGCCTGACCCGCTCGAAGCATCGGTTTAGAATAGATTCATGCAGCACAAAAGCGATCATCCCATGGCGGAAGACCCCGTCACGATCTTGCCGGGGTCGCGCTTTCGAGAAGCGATGGTGTTGGCCATCCTTGCGGATGCACTTCAAATCGTAGTCTTTCCTTTCTTCGTCGAAGGCGCTTTATCAGCTGCTGACGACGTGCTCGATCTCGGTGTTGGAGCCATCATGATTTATCTGCTGGGCTGGCACTGGGAATTTCTGCCTTCGTTTTTTGCCAAGCTGGTGCCCGGAGTCGATTTAGTTCCTTTCTGGACGTTGGCGGTCGCCAACGTCTATCGAAAATCAAAGCGGATCGCGGTCGAGGCAGAAGCAGATCGCGCTGCCCTCCCGGCGCTTGGAGAGCGATCAGATTCGAAAACCTTGAATCAGACGTAGGTTGAGCTGGCGTGCTTAGGTGCTCTTAAACGGGGGCACGTTGGTTACCTTGCCGGTGGCACCCCGCTCAGGCATGCTCGGTATGATGTTGGAAACTAAACAACTTGCGGAGCTAGACTCACCGGATAGTAATACGGAGTCGATGTGCGCGCGCATCGCCAAGATTTTCCGCGTCAGCGAAACAGAAGTTGCGCTGCTGGAGCTTGGGGGAAGTCTGCTGAACTTCATATACCCGGCAGAGTTGAAAACAGCCGGGGCGATCCCTCTGTCCAGTTCGGCGGTAGCGGCTCGAACAGCACGGACTCGTGAGGCGGAGCTTTTCAATGGGTTTACTCAGGTAAAGCATTTCAGCATTTTTGAGCTCGTCAAGATTGGCGACACCGGTCTGGACGCCCAGGTCATTCAAAAGCTCATGTCAGCGCCGGTTCGTGCCGAAAGCGGAGAAGTGGTTGGCGTGATTCAAATCTCCCGTAAAGCGCCACGGCTAGCCGCGGCGGGACCAGACTTCACTCCCGAGGATCTACGAAAACTGGAATCGATTGCGCTCTTCGTCGGTCGGGTAATGACCAGGCGGGGCTGATAGTTGTCGTGAAATGGCTGTTGCGCTTCGTCTCCTTGTAGAGCGGCGGGAAAAGCCGTGCAGCAAAGCCAGCACCCGTAAGTCCTGCCAAAGAAACTCCCGACGCATTCACGATGTTGTTCGAACCTCGCGAGTCAGCAATGGAATTTAGCTTCCGAAGGCCTGGGCCGTGCATCTACTCAACCATCACTTCTCAGGAGGAAGGCCTATGCAACTCGGGATGATCGGTCTGGGACGAATGGGTTCGTATATGGTGCAACGGCTTTTGAAAGCGGGCCATGAGTGCGTGGTGTACGCAAGGCATCCGCAGGCTATGAAGGAGTTGGTCGCAAAGGGCGCCAAGCCGTCCAGCAGCGTCGCTGACTTCGCGAAGAAACTCAGCAAACCGCGTGCGGTGTGGCTGATGGTTCCGGCGGCGTCGGTTGATTCGGTCCTGGATTCGCTCACGCCCGTGCTCGAGCCAGGCGATATCGTTATCGACGGAGGTAACTCCTACTACCACGACGATATTCGCCGCGCTGGCGAGTTGAAGAGCAAGGGAATCCACTACGTTGATTGCGGAACCAGTGGGGGAGTGTGGGGCTTGGAGCGGGGATATTGCCTGATGATCGGAGGCGAGGAAGCGATCGTGAATCGTCTCGATCCGATCTTTAAATCTTTGGCGCCAGGGATTGCCGCGGCAGCGCGGACGCCCGGACGCCCGGACGCAGCGGCGAGCCTTCAACCTCTGAAAATGGCTACCTGCGCTGTGGCCTCAACGGGGCGGGGCACTTCGTCAAGATGGTTCACAACGGCATCGAATACGGCATGATGGCTGCTTTGGCCGAGGGATTGAATATCATCAAGAATGCCGATGCCGGCAAACGGAAGGGTGAAGTGGACTCCGAGACCACCCCGCTGCGTCATCCAGAGCTCTATCAATTCGACATGAGCCTGCCCGAGGTGGCCGAGGTCTGGCGGCGTGGCAGCGTGATCGGCTCCTGGCTGCTCGATCTCACGGCGGCGGCTCTGGGAGATAATCCGGAGCTCTCGAATTTTGTTGGCCGCGTATCGGACTCGGGAGAAGGCCGGTGGACCGTACAAGCTGCCGTGGACGAGGGCATTCCGACGCCAGTGATCAGCGCCGCACTCTACTCACGGTTTTCTTCGCGAGGCAACGAAGAATATGCCGCCAAGTTGCTCTCGGCCATGCGCTACGAATTTGGCGGCCACAAGGAGAAAGCTGCCGAAAAATCGGAGGCGGCCTGATGGCGAAGTTCCAATCGGATGCCTTTGTATTTTTCGGGGCCACCGGCGATCTCGCGCACAAGCAGATTTTCCCGTCGCTGCAGGGACTGATTCGCGACGAAGGTTTTAATCTGCCGATTGTCGGAGTGGCCAAAGCAGGATGGAATCTCGGTCAACTGAAAGATCGCGCCAAAGACAGCCTCGAGAAACATGGAGGCCTGGATCAGGACGCGTTCGCTAAGCTGACGAGCCTGTTGCGCTACGTGGATGGCGACTATAACGATCCAAAGACTTTTGTCGAACTCCGCAACCAGTTGGGTCGAGCCAAACAGCCGCTACATTATCTGGCGATTCCGCCCAGCCTGTTTGGCACGGTCGCCAAGGGACTGGCCGAGTCGAGCTGCGCCCAGAGTGCGCGGGTCGTGGTGGAAAAACCGTTCGGACACGATCTGGCTTCGGCAGGGGAACTGAATCGAATTCTGCAGCAGTATTTCACCGAAGACCGGATTTTCCGCATCGATCATTTTCTGGGAAAGGAGCCGGTGCAGAACATTCTCTACACCCGGTTCGCCAATCCGACATTTGAGCCGATCTGGAATCGGAACTACGTGAGGAGTATTCAGATCACGATGGCGGAGAAATTTGGGGTGGAGGATCGCGGCAAATTCTATGACCAGACTGGAGCGGTGCGCGATGTAGTGCAGAACCATCTGCTCCAGGTTCTGGCCAACCTGATCATGGATCCGGCTACCGGCGAAGACCACGATGCGTGGCGCGACCAGAAAGCGGCGCTGCTCAAGGCCGTTCGCCCGCTTGCTCCGGGCGACGTGGTGCGTGGGCAGTACAAAGGGTATCGTTCGGTGCCGGGTGTGGATCCCGAATCCCCGGTCGAAACCTTTGTTGCCCTCAAGCTATTTATTGAAACTTGGCGATGGGCTGGTGTGCCGATTTATATCCGCGCAGGCAAGATGCTGCCGGTCACCGCAACCGAGGTGTTCGTCGAATTCAAGCGCCCTCCGATGGAGACCTTTGGCGAAATTGTGCCCGGCACTTCGGCGCACTTGCGCATGCGCATCGGGCCGGACATCGCCATCGGAATGGGTGTGCGGGTGAAGACACCGGGCGAGCGGATGACCGGCAAAGACGTAGAACTGGCACTAACTCAGCAGGCCGCCGACGACATGCCTCCGTACGAACGGCTTCTGGGCGACGCCATGCGGGGGCAGAGTGAACTCTTTGCCCGCCAAGACTTGGTGGAAGCCCAATGGCGCGTGGTCGAGCCGATCCTTGGCAATGTGGCGCCCTTTTATCACTATGAGCCGGGGACGTGGGGACCCGATGAAGTGCAACAACTGATCTCGAGCGATGGTCCGTGGATCAATCCGAAGGTTCAGGAATCGAAATAAATTAAGGAGACGGCGAATGACCCAGCGGATGACTGAAACGCTTTCCAGGCACGGGTTGCCGGCACATCACGAAAAGATCGCGGCGCCCATGGGTGTCCGGGGCTTCACGTATTCCGGAGCGCGAGTAGCGCCGTTGGCGACTGATGTTCACGTTCGGCAAGAGCCTGACGAGGAAGAAGAGGAAGACGACCACCAGGAGGAGGAAGATGATGATGATGATGAAGACAACGGTGAGGGATATTCAGAGTGAGTAGCTTGGCATCGCTGCCCGGTGGCAAGCGCAAGCCCGAGTTCTTGAGGTGGACCTGTTAATTCAGAAGCGAGAAAGAATTGCGCGTGTTCTTCCGACGGGTTAGGCCGACTGGCCGCACACCTCTTCATCGAACAAGGGCGCAGCATAGTTCTGCAGGCTCGGAACCAGAAGCGAGGAAGGGAAGCGCTAGCGGCTATTCTTGGTGCCGAGAAAGTCGTCGTCGGCGATCTCTCTAGCGTCGCTCAAACCCGTAACGTGGCCGAACAGGTCAACGCACTCGGTTCCTTTGATGCCGTCATCCACAACGCGGGAATCGGATATCGCGAACCCCGGCGCAGCGCGACCGAAGACGGGCTGCCTTATGTATTTGCCGTCAACGCGCTCGCACCGCCCATTCTGACCGCGCTTATCCAGAAGCCGAGCTCGTTTACTTGAGTTCCGGCCTCCACAAGAGCGGCGATGCGAGCCTGAAGGATCTCGCGTGGGAACACCCGTCCATGGCGGGGACAGCAGGCCTATTCGGATACGAACTTGCACCATGTGCTTCTGGCCTTTGCCATAGCGCGTCGGTGGCCGGATGTTCTCTCCAATGCTCTCGAGTCCGGCTGGGTAGCAACCGAGATGGGAGGAGCAGGAGCGCCGGATGACCCGGGGACGCTGGACATTGTATTCAGGTTTGGGTTGCGGTTAGCGATGACCCGGCTGCGGCGATTACCGGAGAATACTTCCATCTGCAGCGCGGTACACTCAACCCGGCCGCTGGCCATGTGGGGAGGCAGGAGCAGTTGCTCGATGCCTGTAAACGCTTCTCTGGAGAGGACTTGCCGACAAATCAAAGGAAACGCCGCCCCAATGTCATGCAATGTCCCGAAATGTCCTAAGTTGTCCCTTGCCCAGTGAGCGCTTGCCTCCTAATATGTATCGATATATGTATCGATAAACATCGGCGAGATAGAGTCCCCTGTGACTGCGAATCTATCTGCTGAGTCCGTCGGAGTAATCGAGTTGGGAGCCCCCAAAACGCCTGATAAGGCAACGTCAAATTGCACCATTTGAAAAGGGGAAACCGAGTGTCTTCTGCTCCAGCCCGACCGGGCATGATTGTTGTGGATTCGTCCTTGCGCGTGGTTGCTTCCAATGCTGAGGTGCTCCAGATACTCACATTTCCGGAGCGACCGGAAAAAATCAGTAATCTCGATACCTGGCTTGCCAAAAAAGTCCATGCCTCGCTGGCCGAGCGCGATTCAGCGACAGGGCTTACGGGCAAAGTTCAATCGGCCAGGAGGACGTACGTTTGCCGCTCTTTTCCGCTCGACGTCGCGGCGATTCATCAGAATGGCGCGGGGCAATCGGTAGGCCTGGCGATTGTCATGATCGAAAGGAAAAGCAATGGGTCGGCTACGATGGCGGAGATTTCCGAACGTTTTGGTTTAACCGCGCGGGAGCAGGAAACCGTGCAGTTCCTACGGCAAGGCTTTACCAGTAAAGAGATTGCGCAGCGCATGAAGATCAGTCCGAACACGGTAAAGGCATTCATTCGGCTGGTAATGGTTAAGATGGGAGTTTCCACGCGTTCAGGCATTATCGGGAAGGTCGTCTGTCCTGATTCCGAAGCCATTTCTCCGCAGGTCCTTCTGCAGGTTCCGCAAGCTGGTCCACGAAAGCTGCGAGCGTTTGCTGGCGAAGTGCAAGGTCGGTACTGAACGCCGCCGGAGGTCAGCCCGTCACTGGGTTGGGATCTGCAGTGCTCCAACTAAGCGATGAGTGCCTTCCCAGTCAGCGGGTTCAACCCACCTTTTGCCGCGTGTGCGACTTCTCCTCTTGCGGATTGGGGTGGGGAACAACCGAAGCCTCAGGAGGCTGAGCCGAGCTTTGCGAACGCGCTGGCAACCAACGATCCCGGATCCGGTTGACGCATGAAAACACCAGAGTGTGGGCCTGGTTGAGAGCTTGACGGATCTTGCTGGAACGCGATCGTTTAACCGGAACTTCCTTTACTGCCGCTCTATACTTCGCGATCCAAGCCTCGTCCGCATCCTTCAGGTGAATTCGGTCGGTTGTCATTTCGAAACCCACGTTCTGGCGTGCTTTCAGGCTTATACACGATCGAACGGCGCGAGGCACGACTCCGAAAGGACTAATCACGAAATGTAAGTTGTCATCTAGGGCCTGCAGCCCGCGAAACCACATGAAAATTTGTCAGAGCCGAGGCATAATCCCCGAAGGCTCGGAGCGGCGAGATTGATTCAACAATGGAGCAGCCGAGGCCGTTA
>JBEKRE010000037.1:0-49570 GCA_049519055.1 Candidatus Sulfotelmatobacter sp.
GCGGTTGATGGCCTCGGCCTCGCCATGGGGGCGGTCGCCAATCACGGTGATTTCTTCGCTCTTTCCAGAGACATCCAGCCTGGCTTCGATGTGGCTTGCCTGGCCAGCCGTGACCTTCACCTGTTGCGTGAATGTCAGGAATCCCAGGTATGAAATTGTGAGAGTGTAGCTGCCGGGGGTTAGCCCGGTGATGGTGAACTCTCCTTGCTCGTTGGTGGCAATTCTGTATTCGCCCGGTTGTAGCTTTACAATCGCTCCAGCCAGTACAGCACCCTGTTTGTCCACAGCACGTCCACTGATGATTCCGTACTCGGTTTGGGCGAAGGCCGCTGCTGCCAAGAGTGCGGCAATCGTCAGCAGGCTGCCCAATTTAGAGAAAAGAAAGAGAATTCGGAATGAGTTGCGTAGCTCCATGACAGTGCTCCTTAGAACGAGCAGGCAAGATTAGATCAGGACAGCACTCATCGCGGACGGCCCCACCATCAAAAAAATGGCTTGGTCAGGATGACCTCAGATTCTAGGAAGGCTCTGTTACGAGGTGATGAAAAGAAAAGTTAATATTTCTTCAGATTCTATTCGCTCGGCGCCATCGAACTTTACCCTAGTGCCGAGTTCTCTCCATCGCAGCGGGTGGGACTATTTGATCGTCGCGGACAGCTCTCACTCAATATCCCAGCCGCTTATTAACCACATTCTCCAGCGGTTCGCCCTTCTCAAACCTCGCATACTGCGCGAGAAAGAAGCGCATCGCCTGATCCTGCCAGTCCGCGGTGTGATCGGCGCAGTGCGGCGATAATAAAACATTCTCCAGCTTGTACAGCGGACTTCCGGCCGGCAGCGGTTCATACTCAAAGACATCTAACCCCGCTCCTTTGATTCGCTTGGCGGCCAGCGCACGCAGCAGCGCCGCATCATCGATCACGGGTCCACGGCCCACATTGATAACGACCGCCGTGGGCTTCATCACGGCGAACTCGGCGTCGCTGATCATGTGCCGCGTCTCCTCGGTCAACGGAGCCGTCGCCACGATGTAGTGGCAGCGGGCCATCATCTCCCGACGCTCCTCCGGTTTGTAGAAGCGCTCCACCAACGGATCGGTGGATGGGGGAACGTGCCGCTTGGTCGCGAGCACGCGCATACCCATGGCATACACGCGGGTCGCCACCGCGCGGCCAATGTCGCCATAACCCAGAATTCCCACCGTCTGTCCACTGATTTCCTCGACGTCGAAAGGTTCCCAGATGGCTGCCATCTGGTTGCGAATCATCCGCCGGAGATCCTTTGCGAAATACAAGATCACGGCCAACACAAACTCTCCGAGCGACGGGCTAAACACGCCGCGGCCGTTGGTCAGCAGAACTTTGCTCTCCACGAGTTCCGGAAACAACAGGTTGTCCAGGCCGGCGGCCTTGGAGTGTATCCAGCGGACCTTCTTGCTCATCCCAAACCATGCGAGCAGCAACTCCCGCGAGCCCGACCATTGCAGGATCACGGTCGCGTCTTTTGCCGCAGGCGCACACGTGGCTACGTCACCACATACGGTGTGCGGAAGATGGTTCAGCATCGCGAACTGCGGATCGTCTCCCGACGCCAGGACCAGTACTGGATTCTCTTTCCCCATACCCAATATCCTGTCACGCCTTTCGTGCAAACGGGCAAGCCAAGTAAAGGCACAGAGTTTTCGCAAAGATCTGTGTGCTGAAGGCGTAGTGATGAAGGCTACGCTTTGGACTCTAGTTTTCAGACTTATTGGTTGGAGATTTCTTGTTCAGCTCATCTAACAGGAGCTTCGCGGACGGAGGCGGTGGTACCGCATGTTTAAAGACGATGTCTTGCGCACTCAGTTCCTTGCCATATAAGTTCTTGTTGGCATCGTTGTCGGGGCGAAGCGTTGAGCCGGCGAGAGAAATTCCAGCAAACAGTCCGCGAGCGCGAGAATAGGAAAGGATCTCGGCGCGCAGGGTTACGTCCGTTTCAGCCGACGCGTTTCGTCCCACTGGGCCGGCTGCGGCGGACACATCGCCCCCCAGCTTGACCTTGCTACTGAGAATGCTCTGGGCCGACCGCGGACTCATCAGCAGCAATACGAAATCGGTCGCCTGCCCGCCCAACTGCAAACCAAAGCTGCCGCCTTCAAGCGCCATCATCGTGGGAGGACCCCAATGGCCTTTGAAATTTTCGCCCCCTCGACAGGTCATCACACCCCTGCCATAGCTTCCGCCGAGTCCGATGGCAAATTTAAGCACGGAAGGCAAAACGACAACACAATCCGCTTTGTCGATTACGCTCTGCGGAATATCGTCGGGAATATTCAAAATCTCCTGCATTACATGTCCAGCATTTTCGACGCGCTCTTCTTCCTTCTTTTGCCCGAACGCGGGCAAGGCAATCACCAGCAGCAGAGCTATCCCCAGCCAGGTTGTCTTCATACACTCTCCTCCATCAATGGAAGTTCTGAAAATGAGATTCGACTCTCAGGAACTGCATATTGTCAACTCAGAGTTGTCTGGCACACAGGCTTACCGAAGGCTCACCAAGTAGATTCAAGACAATGCCACTTCGAGTTTTTTCGTTCGACGTCCGATGCTGCCCCCGCATTGTCCATTCCGGCACTTGGTCTCGAGCTTGTCGTGCAGTTGCCGCCGAGCGTGGCTGGACAAGCTCTCACTGTTATAGAGACGTGCAATGCCCCGGGATTTGGTCCTCCGCTCCATCGCCACGGCGAGACTGAGTGTTTCGAGTGCTCGAAGGCGAGTATTTGTTCGAGGTAGATAGCCAGCGGTTTGAAGCGGCCGCGGGAGAGTTGGTTAGCGTGCCCGGAGGCGCGGCTCATGCCTTCGTCAACATCACGGACCGGCCCGCCCGTCAACTTGTGATGATCCTGCCCGGCATCGATGCGCGTGGCGTCTTTCACGGACTTGGGCAGGTCTTTGAGAAGGGAAAACCAGATCGCGATACATTGAATATCTTTGGCCAGCCATGGGGTGTCGAGTTTCTGGGCCCTCCCCCTCTCACGACATCAGACTTAGTATGGCGCACGTCGCAGTTCGTCTGAATGGCTCGGCGCGCATTGCGGGAAATCCGCGTTGAAGCGGCTAATGCCGTTATCATTCTGGTTTAAAGGAGAGCAAGATGAAGATTGATCGGTTCGTGAAATTCTTTCTACCGGTAATCGCGCTTTCGCTGGGCATGATTGCCCTACGTCCGTATGCAACTCCGCCGGTAGCGAAAGCACAATCCGGTGAGGGCCATCCCTTCTATATCGAGCCGGGTGTCGCCATGCTGCGCGCGCCCGATGGTAGCCGCCAAGTGCTGGGAAGAGTGGTGATTGACATGCGCAACGGAAATGTCTGGGGATTTCCGACGCTCACGCAAGATCCCTACCCGGCAGCCGGACCTAATAGTGCTCCACCCACTTCACATCCGTTCATGCTCGGGAAGTTCGCATTGGCGGATATGGATAAGTAAGCGCAGCCCGCCCTGAAGGGTCAGCAAACCTGATGCGCGATAAAACTGCAGAACGGAGTACATCGACATGAAGACGTTCAAATCCGACCCTTGGGCCCTCATCATCATTGTGATGACTCTTGTCTTGTTCCTGCTGGCCTTGATACTCCGGGGGTTCACCCATGATCTGCTTCTGGAGGCCGGGGTTTTTCTCGTTTCTGTGAAGCTGATCCTCATGGCAAAAAAGAATGCAGAAACTGAGAGCCGTATGGAGTTGCACCTGACAGAAATCAAGAAATTGCTGGCATCCGGAGGCCCGCGCAGCAGGAACTGAACCAATCCCATCGCATTCTGAAGGCTTGACTTACGGGCTGGTCATTCCGGGCATTGGCAGGATGCGGGCATTGATCCTTGCTACGTCTGCCGCGGCGCATCCTTCTTTCTCGAATTCGGAAGTTGGATACGCTGGTTCGACTTCAAGGGATACAGAAGCTCGAGGCGGCAAGGCTTCCTTCGCCGCAACTCCCAACCGTTCAGCGAGGTGACGAAAATGGCGGAGCCATTTTTCACCGAACTGTACCTGTTGCTCACGCGAGATCACGTGCAGCCGTTCAAAATAAACGTTTTGCGCCTGCCACAGGTCCACGTGGAAGGGTGGAACCTGTGCCAGCGCCGCCACCGCTTCCAGGTCCTCGAGTTTCTTTAGGTCGAACGGATCTTTCGCCCAGCGGTCCAGGACTATTTCCAGACGTTGGCGAAGCGCGAGTTCGAGCGAGCAGCCCGCAAAGCTGGTCACATCCGGCTTTGCGGTATCGAGGAGTTTCCGAATCCGATCGATGTCCAGTTTTTCGGCGGCCAGGCAGCGTTGAATGGCATTGCCCACCACGAAATCCGCTGATACTCGGAGGATGGCTGGCATCGGCAGATGAAGTTCGGACAGAAAGCTAATGAGCGAAGCATTCTTCTCATAGACCTTGGCGTATATCTCGTCAATATCAGCCAGGGTGGAACTGACGATCCGCTTCACAATCCTCTGCCGCTCATCACGGAACAGCGACTTTAGCGAGTAAGTAGCGCTGCGAAACTGCTCGTCAATTAGGAGTGCGCATTGGGCAAGATCCCCAGCCGCGAACGCAATGTTCGCCTGCTCAACAAACAATCGGAGTCCATCGCCGGCGGGGCTTGGGCAAATGCCCGCAACCAGCTTGTGGCCTCCGAAATACAGTACGGCAAAGTTGAACTTCAGCTGGCCGCGAGTCGTACGGGAAGTAATCTCGGCACATCCAATCGCAAGTTTGGCCGCGTCCTTCTCGAAAAATTGCACTTCCTGCAGGCGCGCGTGATAGCAGTACATCGAATTCGGATCGCGGTAGCCGTCGAAAAGCGAGCTGATGGCGTAGTGCGCAGCCACCCCTGAAAGGTCCAACATCGCAGGTCGCACGAACTGCTCGTAGATACTGCGGCCATTGCCGAACTCGGGGATATTGCTCCAGACTTTCTCCAGGCGGATTAGGAACTGCTCTTCGCGCTCGCCTCCGAACAATTGTTCGCTCAACTGCACGGCTCGACCGGCATACTGAAGGACCTGGACGGTTTCTGGACCTGTCGGTTCATCAAAGAACCATCCACAACTGGTGTACATCAGCATGAGATGCCGCTGCATTTCGAGCAGCCTTAAAGCCCGCACCGCCTCCTCAGCCGACAAATCTCGTACCGCATGCTGGCGCAGAAAACTGTCCACCGTGGTGGGCGAACGATCGATGACGGCCTCGATGTACTCGTCCCGGACGGTCCATGGTTTCCTCAGCAGCTTCTTCGCGCCCAGTTCGTACATAGGGGCAAGTTCGTCACGCAACCAGTCCAAAGCTTCTCGCAGTGGTCTGCGCCATTCCTGCTTCCAGTGTTGATTCGCTCCGGAGTTACAACCACAATTGCTCTCCCAGCGGGAAACCCCGTGCATACAACTCCAGGATGTGCGCTCCATGATTTCGACTTCTTGCGAAGGTGGATGCTGGGCAAAATATTCGCCGTAATTCGTGATTCGCGCTAATTCGTTGTGTTCGATGTAATCGAGAGCATAGGCGAGCGCCATGTCGCCGCGATGGTGATGGTGCCCGTAGGTCTCGCCGTCAGTAGCGATGTGAATCAGCTGGGCTGGATCGCCTTCGGGATCAAATCGACCGGTCAGCCGGCGGGCCAGATTCTCGCCGCTGAACAGTAACTTCTCAAACGCGACTGCACGCGACACTACTCCGTCATAAAAGAAGAGGCCAATGCTGCGTCCAGAAGGTAAGTTGCAGGTGTAGGAGCGGCGGGAGTCAATGCCCTGGCCGTTGAGACTGGTCCACTCGGTTTCCTTGTCGGTCCTCAGCTTGCCGGCTTGGTGGGGGGCAAGAATGGTGAACTTGATGCCCAGCGAACTCAGAATTTCCAGGGTCTCCAAATCCACCGCGCTTTCTGGAAGCCACATGCCCTCGGGATCTCGTGCAAAACGATGCTGGAAATCCCGGATGCCCCACAAAATCTGCGTGCATTTATCGCGCGGGTTGGCCAAGGGAAGGATGAGGTGGTTGTACGCCTGGGCCATGGCAGAGCCGTGCCCGGAGAAGATTTTCTTGCTTTCCTGGTCGGCCCTCAGGATTTGCTCGTAGGCTTGCGGAGCGCGCTCCTCCATCCAAGACAGCAGGGTTGGCCCGAAGTTGAAGCTGATGCGGCTATAGTTGTTAACGATCTTGGCAATACGTCCGTGGCCGTCGAGCACCCGCGAGGCCCCGTTGGGCAGATAGCACTCCGCCGTGATGCGCTCATTCCAGTCGTGGTAGGGACTCGCCGAGTTCTGTGATTCGACCGCTTCCAACCATGCATTTTCTCGTGGCGGCTGGTAAAAATGACAATGAATACAGACGAAGCACCCCATTTGCACGTCTCCAAGCGAACTCTAAGAAAACCCAAGCACGATTTCGTCTCGGAAACGCGACTTCTTGGGCACCTATGACCGAACCTGCCCGCCTGCGGTCTCAGATGATGCGTGCCAATATATCCTAGATTCGCTGCCCGGGGGAGAGCAGATCTGATTCCTCGGCTGTGTAAAACTCGCCCGAAAACTAGCCTGAAGTGCAGCCGGCGTGATTGACGAAGGTGTGATTGACGAAGGAAGAGTTCCGTCCTTTCTTTGTGATACCCTTCCGCCCACACTGTTTCCCTTGGCCCTAACGTGGCTAAGTCCCACCGTGCCTGATGTAGGAAGAACGGAGCTGGCTCACATGCGCATATCTTTTTTGAGAAGTCTGCTTCTGACTGTGCCGATGGCCAGCGCGCTGGCGCAGACCCCGGCGTTACAAATGAATGTGGTTTACGTCTGCACGGACGGCCAAAGTTTTAAAGTCTTTTCGTGCGACAACACCACGGGCGCTTGCGATTATCAGAACTACAAGAAGGGGCAGGCTTACCAGCGAGGCGAGGCCTTGCGTGTACAGCTGGCGGCTTTGCTGCCGGCTAAATGCCACGCGCAAACCCCAGCCGAGGCGCAGGCCGATCCTCACCGCGGCGAGATTCCGCCGGCACCTTCTCCGTTCAAAGCACGTGCGGGTGCTGGCAGCAGCGGTTCCGCATCGGCGGCCGCGAATCAAAGCGGACCCGGGTCCGGCGGGTTCAAGGTGGGCGACAGGGTGCGTGTTCTAATGGACGGCTGGCAGGACGCCACGGTCATCCAGGTGCACGGCCGTTCTTACGTGGTCCATCTGCCAAATGGGATTGACGTTTCGAAACTCTGGCCGATGGAGGTTCGTCGACTCGGAAAGCTCACCGCGGAGGATCACGCGGTGGGGCAATACGATCTCCACGATCGCGTGCAAGTGCTGGTGAACGGCCGGTGGATGGAGGGTGAGATCCGTGGTCAGAATCTCAACATGTACGACATAAAGGTGCCGGGCGTAGATACGGGCTTCGGTTCTGACATTGTGAATACGACCCCAGAGAATATTCGCACGTCGACCACGGCGCCGCCTCCGCCTCCCACCCAACGGGCTGCTGGGCAAGCTCCCAAGCCCGGACTCACGAACTGCGCGGGCAAGTACGAAGGCCGGTGGGAGCACGTCTCCGGTATGGGCGGTATGACGGTGGTCTTTCGCTCCGGCAAGGCAACCATTACGGAAGGATTGGGCGGCGAGATGCCGTTTGACTGCTTCCTGGGCGACGGCAAGCTCGTTTTCTACAAGGCTGGATCATTCACGCCGTTCTCCTATGGCTTCGACGTCAACAACGACGGGACGCTGCAGACGCCGCTGGGAGCAATCAAGAAGATGGGCAACTGACGAAACCGCTGCCCTTCATCTGCTTACAGAGCGGCACATTAGGTCCATGCCGCTGCCCAGTTTGTGAAGTTGTGATCAGTTGATGCCGGAGGGCCCCATTCCTACGATACCCTGCCTTTTTCGGCTTGTGTGATTGGCGTCACTGCAAGGCGCGCCGTCCTGCGTAAATTCGAAGGCATGAGCACGCCAGGCAAGAACGATCGCAGCGCATGGTTGCAGGGACCCTCGGCCGAGTGTGCTGAGGTTCCGGTGGATCGTGCACACCCCTGGCGACTGATTTTGCTGGGGGCGCCGGGCGTGGGCAAGGGGACCCAAGCCGAACTCCTCACAGAGCGCCTGGGTGCTTGCCATCTGTCAACCGGCGACGTCTTTCGCGCGGCGGCAAAGCGCGGCGACTGTGATCAGTCTCCGGCGATGAGGGTAGCCTTGGAGCACATGCGCCGCGGCGACCTGGTGCCGGACTCCACGGTATGGGAGATGGTGCGCGAACGGTGCGTCTGCATCCTTCATTGCGGTGGTTTCATCCTCGATGGGTTTCCGCGTACGCTGGCACAAGCCAAATCACTGCAAGAATTAATGGAGAAAGAGAAGCTTCCACTGAGCGCAGTACTGAATTACGAATTGCCGATGGACGAAATTGTGCAGCGATTGAGCGGGCGCCGCACCTGCGAACAATGCAAGTCGGTTTTCCATGTCACGGAACGGCCACCAAAAATCGAAGGTGTGTGCGACCGCTGCGGAGGCCGCCTCTACCAGCGCGAGGATGACCGGCCGCAATCCATCGCGGTGCGTCTCGACGCTTACGAACGAAGCACCGCACCCCTCATCCGGTTCTATAAGGATTTTGGCCTGTTGTTGCCGATCGTCGCCAAGGGATCCCCTGACCAAATCATGGCCTGCACGATGAATAAGTTGAACGAGCGTCCCAGGCACTAATTTACCACTCACCGAGCCCGATACTCCTCTTCAGTCAATCTTCAGGTCGAGAGAATAAACAGGATTGTGGTAAAACGAGCGTGTGAAACTGCTCGTTATCGAGGACGAACCGCGCATGCTCGCACTGCTGCGCCGCGGCCTCAGTGAAGAGGGCCATAACGTGGTGTGCGCCTCCGACGGCAGCGAAGGTTGGGAACTCGCGCACGCCTATGAGTTCGACGCCATCGTGCTCGACATTATGCTGCCCAGGATGAACGGCTTCGAGTTGGCGGCAAAGCTTCGCCGGGAGAACGTCGCAACGCCGGTCGTCATGCTGACGGCGAAGGATTCCGTTCCCGATGTCGTGCGCGGCCTGGACGCGGGTGCCGACGACTATCTGACCAAGCCTTTCAGCTTCAACGAACTGCTGGCGCGTTTGCGTGCCGTGCAGCGTCGTTCCACACCGCGCTCGCAGAACCGGCTGCAAGTCGCGGACCTCACTCTCGATCCGGAATCGCGGGAAGTCTCCCGGGGTGGAATTTCGATCACTTTGACGCCCACCGAATACAGCTTGCTGGAGCGCCTGATGTATCGCGCCGGCAAGGTAGTTCCCCGGCACAGCCTCATCGAATTGGTGTGGGGCTTCGATCGGGAAATCGAAGAAAACACCCTCGACGTTTTCGTGCGACTTTTGCGCAACAAAGTGGACCGCGAAGGCATGCCCAAGCTGATCGCAACCGTACGCGGCGTCGGCTATATGATCCGCGAGGGGTCTGCCGCGTGAAACGTGTCTCCATCGGCATGCGGTTGACGCTATGGTATCTGGCCGTTTTCCTGCTTGCCGAATTCATTCTTGGGGCCGGCATGTGGCTCATCCTGCGAAAAAATCTCAATGACATTGCAGACGCTGCGCTGGAAGGCCAAGCCGCCGACCTGGAGCGATTTTTGAAAGCTCGAAGCGATGTTCCCACATCGCAGTTGCAAGCAGAGATCAGCGAAGACTACAACATCGAACGCTCCGAAGATTATGTCCAGATCAGTGACGCCAGCGGGCAATTCATCTATCGCTCGCGATTTCTGAACGAGCATCCGCTCCCGACGCTGTCACTCAATCAGTTGCAGAAACCACTCTACGACAGACGCAAGCTGGGCAAGCTTCCCTTTCGGATCCTGAGCGAAAAAATGGACTTCAATGGCCATATCTTCATCTTGCAAATCGGCAGCAATATAGATGAAGAGGTCGAAACGCTCGACGCCTTCCGGAAATATCTTCTTATGTTCGCGCCAGTTTTACTGCTGGCGGCCTCAGCCGTCGGCTATTGGCTAAGCCGCAAGGCTTTGGCTCCGGTCGACGCGTTGGCCCGCACTGCGCGGACCATTTCAGGCCGCAATCTCAGTAGTCGCCTTGAGCCGCTGCATACGGGAGACGAGTTGCAGCGTTTGTCCGACACCTTGAACGAAATGCTGAGCCGGATCGAAGCTGCTTTCTTGCGAGTCACGGAGTTTACCGCCGACGCATCCCACGAACTGCGCACGCCCATCGCTCTCATCCACACCGAAGCTGAGCTGGCCCTACGCCGCTCGCGGGATGAATCGGAATACCGCGAGGCGCTGAGGCACATTCTTCTGGAGGCAGATCGCACCGCAAGACTTATCGACGAGCTTCTCGCTCTGGCTCGTGCGGATTCAGGCAGTGAAGCGCTGGCCATGCATCCGGTCGATCTTCTCCCGACCCTGCACGAGTCTGCATTGAAATGGAATCAGGTGGCTACGCTGCGTGATTTGCAATTCGAGGAGCGCTCGGGCACGCAGCCGCTGACTGTAATGGGTGATGAGAATGCCTTGCGTCGCGTGATCGACATTCTGCTCGACAATGCCTTCAATTACACGCCCTCACCCGGCAAAGTAACACTTACAGCGGAAGAGAAGGACGGGCGCGCCGTTGTGAGTGTCGAAGATACTGGAATTGGAATTGCTCTTGAAAATCAGAAAAAGATTTTCGAGCGTTTTTACCGCGTCGATAAAGCGCGGAGTCACGCCCTCGGGGGCGCCGGACTCGGCCTTGCCATCGCGCAATGGATCGTCCACGTGCATAAGGGATCGATCGCGGTGGAGAGTGAAGCGGGAAATGGGTGCACTTTCCAAATAGAGATTCCAACCACCACTTCCGCGGTTGAAAAGCATCCTGCGTCGCGATGACACGAACGAATCGAGGGTGGAACCATCGGGAGATCGCAGCTCAACGCGGCTCGACTTGCATGAGCATTCCATATTTCGGGCGGAGCGTGATGAGTGGTTGCGGCTCGACCCGATGATTTGGAAGCAATCGTAGTTTCCATTTCTGCGCCAGCGTGGCCAGAATCAGGACGCCTTCCATCCAGGCAAACGATTCCCCAATACACTGCCGGGCGCCGGCACCGAATGGGAAGTAGGTAAATCTCGTGCGCTGGGCTTTGCCTTCGGCGGAGAAACGATCGGGATCGAAGCGCAACGGATCAGGGAAGAATCGCGCATCGCGGTGGGTGACGAACTGGCTGATCAGAACGGTGGTTCGCGCCGGAAGAAAATACTCGCCAAGGGCGAAGTCATTGCGGGCATAACGGCCCATCGCCCATGCTGGCGGATACAGCCTGAGCGACTCTGCCATCACGTTTTCGGTATAACGCAGACCCGGCACATCTTCGAGAACAGGGAGCCTGCCCTTCAGTACTTCGTCGCCCTCATTATGAAACTTAGCTTCGCAGTCGGGATTCTGCGATAGCAGATACCACGTCCAGGAAAGAGCGTTGGCAACTGTCTCGTAGCCGGCTAGAAAAGTAGTGATGACCTGATCGCGCAATGATTGCCGGGAAGACGCGTCGTTGGCCGGAGAAGCCAGGATCATGAGATCCAGCAGGCTTCCCCGGTCGAAACCGCTTCCCTGGCGGGCGTCGATTATGCGGTCGTCGATCATCCGGTAGACCACGGCGTCGATGCGTTTGCGGGCTCTTACGAATGCCGCGAGCCCCGGTGGACGCAGATGCACGAGCCATTCCGCGGCGGGCACCATCACCAGAAAATTATAAAGACCCATGATGCGGTTGATCGCCGCCGCAAGCTCATAGACTTCCTCGCACAAGTCGGTTGCGAACAACGTTCGTGCCACCACTTTTAGGGTGAGGTGCATCATGTCGGCGGCGATATCGCGCCGTTCTCCCGCACGCCACGAATCGCGGATACGCACGGCCTCTTCCACCATGATGCCGCCGTATCCACCAATGCGCTGGCGGTGAAACGCCGGCTGCGCAGCGACTCGCTGGGCCCGGTGCGCGCCTCCTTCAGCGGTGATCATGCCTTCGCCAAGCAGCATCTTGGTGCGCTGCACCGTGCGTTCCTTGATGAAGTTGTCGTTCTGCACCACCAGCACGTCGCGGATGTACTCAGGATGATTCAGAAAAACAATATGATGAGGACCGATCTTGTAGTGCGCAACATCACCGTAAGTCTTGGCGAGATGTTGAAAAAGAAAAATAGGATTCGCGGGACGGAACTTGAGCAAGGCCGACCACAAGAGATTGCGTTGGAAGCCGGGTGGAAAGCGGTAATCAGACCGCTCTCGGGAAGGCCCTACTCCCGATTGCCGCGCCGCGGTTGCCATTTCAATAGTCTACCCTGGGACAGGAGACATGAAGGCAGCTCGGGGTCGAAAAGAGTTCTCCTCGCTGAAAATCGTGGCGAGCGCTTTGCTAACGACCAGGGACACATGTAACTACTGCTTCTGCAACTGATCAAGCGCAGCCAGGACATCCTCACTGTGCCGTCCCGGGTCAACATTGGTGTACGCCATGGCAATCTTTCCGCTGGTATCGATCAGAAATGTATGCCTCGCGGCGAACTTTACCACTCCAAGATTGGTCAGCGAACCATATTCCCTGCTCACTTTGCCATCGCTGTCTGCCAGAAGCTTGAAATTCAACCCTTCTTTGGTGCAGAACTTCTTGTGCGAATCCACGCTGTCTACACTCACGCCTAAAATCACCGAGTTGCGGGCGTCGTACTTGGACTGATCCACTTGAAAGTTGTGGGCCTCACGGGTACAGCCCGGAGTCTGATCCTTGGGATAGAAATAGAGGACCACCCATTTTCCGCGATAATCCTTGAGGCTGAGCGAAGTACCCTCTTGCGAGACCAATGTAAAGTCCGGCGCCGGGCTTCCCGGCATGGGAGCAGCGCTGTGGGAACTCGATAACAGACGTGGAACCAGGAATACAACCAGCACAACCAGCAAAACGAGCAGGACGATCTTCACCATCGGAAACCCTCCCAAAGCCGCTTGCAGGTAAACGGAGACCCCCGTGACTCTTGCTTCCATGCCAACGTTCCGCATTGTAGAACGTTTTGGCCTCCGGTCTTCGTCCAGCAAGATTCCTCATAATTGAATATCATGGGTCATTCGGCATAATCAGACGGAGAACAGGCGTGGCTCAGACGGAAACTGACGGTCTAGAGGTACTGGAAACGCGAGAGTGGGTTGACTCGCTGGATTATGTGTTGTCTAAAGGTGGTCCCGTTCGCGCGGGACGACTGCTGCAACAACTGGCCTTGCATGCCCGGCGCGCCGCTGGAGTAAACCTTCCTTTTTCAGCGACCACTCCCTACCAGAACACGATTCCCTCTCAGCAACAAGCGCCCTTCCCGGGAAGCCAGGAAATGGAACGGCGCATCAAGAGCTTGGTGCGCTGGAACGCTTTGGCCATGGTAGTGCGCGCCAACAAAATTCAGGAAGGCATTGGCGGCCACATCTCGACCTTTGCTTCGGCCGCAACTTTATACGAAGTTGCCTTCAATCATTTTTTTCAGGCGCAGACCGAAAGCGGCGATCGCGACTTCGTTTATTTTCAGGGCCACGCCGCGCCCGGAATTTACGCGCGCGCCTATCTTGAAGGCCGCATTCCGAAAGAAAAACTGGAGAACTTCCGCCGAGAATTGAAGCCCGGCGGCGGGCTGAGTTCCTATCCTCACCCTTGGCTGATGCCGAATTTCTGGGAGTTTCCCACGGTTTCGATGGGGTTGGGACCGATCCAGGCGATCTATCATGCGCGCTTTATCCGCTATCTGGAAAATCGCGGGCTCAAGCAATCGACCGGCGGCAAAGTGTGGGCGTTTTTGGGCGATGGCGAAATGGATGAACCGGAGGCGCTCGGCTCCATCACCCTGGCTTCACGCGAAAATCTCGACAACCTCATTTTTGTGGTTAACTGTAACTTGCAGCGTCTGGATGGGCCAGTGCGCGGCAACGGAAAAATCATTCAGGAACTGGAGGCGATTTTCCGCGGCGCGGGATGGAACGTCATCAAGTGCATTTGGGGCTCGGACTGGGACAGCCTGATTCGCGCCGACCGCGACGGACTGCTGGTGCGGCGGTTGGGAGAAATCAGCGACGGCCAATACCAGAAATACTTTGTAGAGAGCGGCGCTTACTTCCGCCAGAATTTGTTCGGCACCGACCCGCGCCTTCTCAAGATGGTGGAACATCTTTCCGACGAGCAACTGGCGCGGATGCGTCTGGGTGGGCACGACCCTATCAAGGTACATGCCGCATACCGCGCGGCGGTGGACCACAAGGGCGCTCCGACCATCATTCTCGCCAAAACCATTAAGGGCTATGGCCTGGGCGAGGCCGGTGAAGGCAAGAACATTACCCACCAGCAGAAAAAGCTGAATGAAGAAGAGTTGGAGATGTTCCGGTCGCGCTTTGGAATTCCTATTCCCGACGACCAACTGCAGAATGCACCGTTCTACCGGCCCTCCGATGACAGCGCGGAGATCAAGTACATGCAGGCGCGCCGGCAACAACTCGGCGGCTATATGCCGACTCGTAAAGTCCGGGCCACGCCGTTGAAGCCGGTGCCGGAAACCTATTTTGAAGAGTTCTACAAAGGGACCGAAGGACGGGAAGTCGCTACCACCATGGTGTTCGTGCGACTGCTGGGCAAGTTGCTGCGCGATCCGGAAGTCGGCAAACTGATCGTTCCAATTATTCCCGACGAAGCTCGCACCTTTGGCATGGAAGCACTGTTCCGCCAGGTCGGAATTTACTCCAGCGTTGGGCAGTTGTATGAGCCGGTTGATATGGACACGCTCCTTTATTACAAGGAAGCGAAGAATGGACAGATTCTCGAAGAAGGAATCACCGAAGCCGGATCGATGTGCTCATTCATCGCGGCGGGCACTGCTTATGCGAACCACGGCATCAACACGATTCCTTTCTTTATTTATTACTCGATGTTCGGCTTCCAGCGTATCGGCGATCTGATCTGGGCTGCGGCCGATATGCGCTGCCGCGGATTTCTGGTCGGCGGCACGGCGGGCCGAACCACTCTGGCCGGGGAAGGCTTGCAGCATCAGGATGGCCACAGTCACGTTCTCGCCCTGCCGGTTCCCAACTTGCTGGCCTACGATCCGGCATTCGCTTATGAAATTGCCATCATCATTCAGGATGGCATCAAGCGCATGTACGTGGATCAGGAATCGATTTTCTATTACCTTACCGTGACCAACGAGCCGCTTCCCATGCCCGGGATGCCGAAGGAGGGGAACGTCCGCGAAGGCGTGCTGCGCGGGCTCTACCGCTTCAAGGCTGCGGATGCGCCAGACTCCAAGCTACGTGCGCAACTGCTGGGCAGCGGAACCATTATGTACGAAGTGTTGAAGGCGCAAACCATCCTCAAGGAAAAATACGGCGTGGCAGCGGATGTGTGGAGCGTGACCAGTTACAAGGAACTTTATCGCGATGCGAACGATTGCGAGCGCTGGAACATGTTGCATCCCGGCGATGCAGCGAAAGTTCCGTTCGTCACGCAGACTCTGAAAGATGCGCCCGGACCGTTCATTGCCGCATCTGATTACATGAAGGTGCTTCCCGAATCTTTGGCGAAGTGGGTGCCGGGACAATTGGTCTCGCTCGGCACCGACGGCTTTGGCCGCAGTGAGAGCCGGGCAGCGCTGCGTGATTTCTTCGAAGTGGATGCGAAGCACATTGTCCTGGCAACACTCGGCGCGCTCGTGCGCGAGAAGAAGATCGGGCTGGATGTCATGAAGAAGGCGATTGGCGACCTGGGAATCAATCCCGAAAAACTGAATCCGGCCATAAGTTAAACGCTGGTTACGGCAACCGTCGGCAAAATCAAGGAATGGAATTAGTGATCGAATTCAAACTCCCCGCACTCGGTGAAAACATTGAACAGGGCGACCTGGTGCGCCTGATGATTGCGCCGGGCGCAACTGTCAGCGAGGGCCAGGCCGTCATGGAACTCGAAACCGACAAGGCGGTCGTGGAAGTTCCTTCGTCGGTGAGCGGGACTGTGAAGGAGATTCTGGTTAAGGAAGGCGAGAAGATAAAAGTTGGCCAAGTGGTTTTCACCGCGGACAACAACGGAGCGGCCGCCGCTGTCACCGAAAATCCGCGTCCTGCCGAACTCGCGGCCGCAGTCGAAAAGACGCAAGCGCCCGCTCCCACAGGGCCTGAATCTCAGCCCCCGCCGCCACAAACCAGATCGACCGACGCTCCGGGAGCCAGCGAATTTCGTCTACAGGAGCTCGGAGAAAACATCTCGCAGGGCGACCTGGTGCGCTTGATGATTGCATCCGGTGACAAAGTTTCCGAAGGCCAGCCAGTCATGGAACTCGAAACCGAGAAAGCAGTCGTCGAGGTTCCGTCGTCCGTCACCGGAATTGTGAGTGAAGTGAAAGTCAAAGAAGGCGAAAAGATCAAAGTTGGCCAGCTGATTTTCACGCTGAAAGGTGCGACCCCCGCACGGGCCGAAACCGCTCGTGCCCACAGCCAACCTGTCGAGCACGTCTCCGGGCAGCACGGCGCGCGGCTCGCGTTCCAGGCTGCGATTCGGGCGGAAGGCAAAACTGAAGAGCAGGCGCTGCCTCCCGACCAGCCCATGCCGCGTCCTCCTTCTTTCTCTATGCCTGTGCAACTGGGCAAGGTTGCCGGAACTGAACATCGCGAGGCCGTTCCCGCAGCTCCGCACACGCGGCGGCTCGCTCGCGAACTCGGCGTCGATATTTACGAAGTCAAAGGCACTGGTCGCGGCGGGCGGATTAGCGAAGACGACGTGAAGGCGCACACCAAAGCGGCACTTGCTGCGATGGCTACCGCCGTGCAATCTCCGCCTCGCGCTGGGCATTTCGTCGCCCCTAAGCTGCCCGATTTCGCCAGGTGGGGAAAGATCGAGCGCGTTTCCATGCGCGCGGTTCGCCGCAAGACCGCGGAGCACGTCGCCGAATCCTGGAACACAATTCCCCACGTCACGCAGCACGACCGTGCCGACATCACCGAACTTGAGCAGTTGCGCGCTCGCTTTGCTCCCAAGGCCGAACAGGCCGGCGGCAAGATGACCGTGACCGCGATTGCTCTGAAAGTCTGCGCCGCAGCTCTGAAGGTATTCCCGCAGTTCAACGCCACCATCGACATGGAGAAAGAAGAAATCGTCTACAAGCAGTACATCCATATCGGCGTCGCGGCGGATACTGATCGCGGCCTGCTGGTGCCGGTGATCCGCGACGTGGACAAGAAAAATATTGTTGAGCTGGCGGTCGAGCTGTCACAGATCTCGCAGAAGGCGCGCGAAAAGAAAATCACCGTCGCCGATATGGAAGGCGGAACGTTCACCATAACCAACCTCGGCGGCATCGGGGGCACGGCCTTTACGCCGATCGTGAATCATCCCGAGGTCGCCATTCTCGGGCTTTCTCGCTCGCGCATGGAGCCGGAATGGATCGGTGGAAAATTCGAGCCGCGGCTCATCCTGCCGCTCTCGCTCTCCTACGATCATCGCTTGATCGATGGCGCCGACGCTGCACGTTTTCTTCGCTGGGTGGCAGAAGCCTTCGAGCAGCCCTTCCTGCTTTCCGTGCAAGGATAACTTCCGACGAGCAAGGTCCTAAAGAAGCTAACTTCATGAACGAAACTCTCAATCAAACGTCCAACGAAAACCCGGGAGCAACTCAGAAGCTTCACATCGCCGTGGTTGGCGGCGGACCGGGCGGTTACGCAGCCGCCTTCCTGGCGGCCGATCTCGGCATGCAGGTTACTCTCATCGACCCCGAGGTTAACCCCGGCGGCGTATGTCTCTACCGAGGGTGCATTCCCTCGAAGGCGCTTCTTCATGTGGCCAAGCTGATTGAAGAATCGCAGCAGGCAAAAAATTGGGGCATCGATTTTCCTCCGCCGAAGATCGATCTGACAGGATTGCGCACCTGGAAGGAAGGCGTCGTAAAACGGCTTACCGGTGGTTTGGGACAGCTCTCCAAACAGCGCCACGTGCAATACATTCAAGGCCGCGCCGGGTTCGAAAATTCCACCACTCTGCGCATAAGCAAGACAGACTCCACCGAAGTGGTTCTCAGCTTCGACCGCATCATTCTCGCCACGGGCTCGCGTCCCGCCATTATCCCGGCCCTTAAGCTGGTTTCGCCACGCCTGATGGATTCCACTGGCGCCCTCAATCTCGAGGATATCCCGGGCAGTCTTCTCGTGGTTGGCGGCGGGTACATCGGCCTGGAGCTCGGCTCGGTCTATGCCGCGCTGGGGACGCGCGTCACGGTAGTGGAAATGCTGCCCGGTCTGCTCCCGGGTGCGGATCGCGATCTCGTGCTTCCGCTGCACAAACGCCTGGAGAAAATGTTCGAGACGATTCTCGTGAAGACCACCGTCGCTTCGCTTAAAGAAGACGGCGCCGGAATTCGTGCAACCCTCGAAGGCGCATCGCTGCAGGAACAAGATCGGGAAAAGGTTTTCGACCGCGTGCTGGTTTCAGTGGGACGCAAGCCGAACTCGGAGATTCCCGGGCTCGAAACTACGCACATAAGTGTCAACGCGCGCGGTTTCATTGAAGTGAACAAGCAGTTGCAAACCGCCGATCCCTCCATCTATGCCGTCGGCGACGTGGTTGGCGAGCCCATGCTGGCGCACAAGGCGATGCACGAAGGCCGCGTTGCCGCAGAAGCCATCGCGGGGCACAAAGTCGCTTTCGAGCCCAATGCAATCCCCGCGGTTGTCTTCACTGATCCGGAAGTTGCCTGGTGCGGCCTCACCGAAACTCAGGCGGAAAAAGAAAATCGCGAGATCAAAGTTGCAAGATTCCCCTGGGGAGCATCCGGGCGAGCCGTCACCCTCGACCGTCCCGAAGGCGTGACAAAGTTAATCGTAGACCCGAAGACCGAACGCGTATTGGGCGTGGGCATTGTCGGCGCCGGTGCCGGCGAACTGATCGCTGAGGGCGTGCTGGCCATTGAAATGGCTGCCTTGGCCAGCGATGTCGCCATGACAATTCATCCTCATCCCACGCTTTCGGAGACTGTCATGGAGTCTGCTGAAGTTTTCTTCGGCACTGCCACCGACGTGTTCCGCCCGAAACGTGGGTAGTCGCGTAGCGCGACAATGGACCTCTTGCAGCCAACCGCTTCCGCTACGATAAACTCTCAATTGCCGGAGTTGCGCATCCGCTGTTACTCGGCTGTCCGCAGAAGGCCGGGCGCGGAAGAAATTCATGACCAACTTTTCCAGACGGATTGCCATTCTAGCTCTCGTTCTTTCTGTTTCTTTGCCGCTCTCTGGGCAAAGCGCTCTCAGCCAATTGCTCCAATCCAACGCCCCTGTAACCGCTCCTAAAACACAGACCGATTCCCTCGGACGGGAAACGCCCTATGGCACGGTCTTCGGATTTCTGGAGGCGGCGCAGTCGGGAAACTATGCCATCGCCGCGCAATATCTGCAAATGAGCGCGGCACGGCGCCAGACCGAAGGTGAGGCGGGGGCGCAGAAATTGAAGGCTGTGATGGACACCGCCTTCTCCGGCAGCCTGAAGCATGTGAGCACGCAACCCCAGGGCGCGCTTCAGGAAGGAGTTCCGGCGGACCGGCAAAAGCTGGGAACCATGTCGTCGGGCGACGTGGAAGCCGAACTGGAACTGGTGCGGGTTTCCGATCCGAACGCGGGGAAAATCTGGCTGATCTCTTCCGACACGTTGACCAAAGTCCCGGAACTCTACGACCAGGTCGAAGCCCGCCGGGTGGAAACGCGATTGCCCAAGTGGATGGTGCAACACCAGTTAGCGGGCATGCCGTTGTGGCAATGGTTCGGCCTGATCCTGCTCATTCCGTTAGCAGCGGCGGTCAGTTGGCTGGTGTTGGTGGTGTTGCAGATTCCTTTGCGGTGGTGGGCTCGGAGGCATGGACAGAGCGAACTGGAATCGCGGGCGGTTTCCGGCGCGGCATGGTTGCTGGTTGGGACCCTCATCCACAGCATCCTCGCGGCCTATCTGGGCATGCCGTTGCTGCAACGCCACTACTACACGCAGGTCACCGAGGTCGCGGTGATCATCGGTACGAACTGGATCCTGTGGAGAGTAATCCGCTGGTTTATGCGCCGGGTGCGAAACCGGGCCCTGGCCCGCGGTCACGGGGGCACGGGCTCGCTGATGCTGCTCGGCGAGCGCCTGGTCAAAGCTTTCATTTTCGTAATGGCGGTGTTCTTCGTCCTCGGAGTGCTGGGGTTCAATTTAACCACCGCGTTGGCCGGCCTGGGCATCGGAGGCCTGGCGATCGGCTTTGGCGCGCAGCAGACCATCGCAAATCTATTCGGCGGCGTTTCCGTACTGGGCGATGAAGTCATTCGCGTCGGGGATGTTTGCAAGTTCGGCGATCGTACAGGAACGGTCGAGGATATCGGGCTGCGCTCCACGCGCGTGCGCACGGAAGAGCGCACTCTGCTGGCTATTCCCAACGGCACGGTAGCGACCATCAACGTCGAGAACCTGAGCCGACGCGACAAAATGCTTTTCAAGACCGTCCTCGGACTGCACCTCGACACTTCTCAGCAGCGTCTCCGCTCCGTCCTTTCCGAAATCCGGCGCGTGCTAGGCAGCAATCCCAAGATCGAGAACAGGACAATTCGAGTGCGGCTTGTTGAACTCGGATCCAGCGCGCTTAGCGTAGAACTGGCTTGCTATGTGTTGACGCGAGAATTCGACGAATTCGCCGCCGTCCGGGAAGGCGTGCTATTGCAGATCATGAATTTGGTGGAAGACTCCGGAGCCAAGCTGGCGTCGCCCTCCCAGACGCTCTATTTGAATCAGGACTCAGGACTCGATAAGAACAAAACGAAGGCCGCTCTTCAGCAGATCGCTGATTCAAGCCATGGCCGGAACTCACCCTCCACGTCCGCCGCGAATCAGGATCGAGATGGTGAAGAGAGCGAGGATAAAAGATGATCAGGACTGTACGTGCCAGCGCTGCGTTAACCAGGCAAGGAAGCGGTGCGTGGGATAGTAGACCGCGGCGGGAACAATGATTAGGTAGGCCAGGAGATACAAGTACCCGGGAACTACGTGCTGTTCGCGAAAGAAAGGCCCACGTGCCCAGTTCACATCGTATTGCGGACGCCAGAAATAATTGATCGGAATCACGATCCACGCAATCAGCGTCTGATACTTCCAGCCTCGCGGGTCGTAGCCTAAGCGCCGGATCGCCCACAGCAGCAATGGCGGCGTGACCACATGAAACAGGCTGAGCAAGCGAATTGGGAGAGGCACGTGCGGATCGAACATATATTCCGTGCCACCGATCAGGTGCCGTCCGCTTACCAGAGCGCTGGCAAGATCGATGGTGAATAGAGTCTGGAAAAGCAGCAGTCCGCTTGCCTGCCAGGAAAACATCAGCGGACTATCCAGCCACAGGCCCGCGGCAATGCAGAGATTGCCGAGATCGCAGAAGAAGAGAAAATTCTGCAGCCCATACTGTCGCCAATACAGAGGGATCCAAACGATTACGCATGCTGTCCACAGCACCTTGATCGAGAGCGGGAGGCGCATGAGACGTTATTGTATGCGCCAGGGCAGCCAGGCCGGACAAGCGGTAAAAGCCGCGTCTGGCAAGCCCCAAGCGGCTTACTCGCAATTACCACCGTAACTTGATGCAGCTTACGGGTGTACCTACGATAAATGCAATATGGGTTACCAAGCTCTCCTCTTCTGTCCCGACGAGAAGACGGCTCGCACCGTTACACAGGTCCTCAGCGAGCTGGACTTCGCAGTAGTTTCCTGCACCGAACCCTTCGCCGCGGTGAAGAAGCTGATGGGCGAACATTTTGATGCCGTCGTCGTGGATTGCGACAACGAGCAGAATGCCACGCTGCTTTTCAAGAGCGCGCGCAATGCTCCGAACAACCAGTCGGCACTGGCGGTCGCGGTGGTCGAAGGACAGGCGGGAGTGGCAAAAGCCTTCCGAATTGGGGCAAACCTGGTCCTTACCAAGCCCATTAACGTTGAGCAGGCGAAAGGCACTTTGCGCGTTGCGCGTGGGCTCTTGCGCAAGAACGAGATTGCGAAACCAGCGGGAACAGCGCTAAAACCTGCAGCCTCTACTCCGCCGGCCAAGCCGACGCAGGTGATGCCAATTGTGACCAGTTCGCGGCCGATGGCGCCGAGCGCACCTGTGGCAGCGACGAAGATTCCGGCGCCAAAGAGCACACCTCAGACCAGCTTTGTCGCTACCGCTTCCAGCGAGATCAGAGAGGTTGCGGAATCTGCGGGACTGGTGAATGCAGTTCCGAAGCAAGTTCCAGCGCCATCGATCACCACATCAAAGGCGCAAACGAGTGCGGCAATGATCGCGCCGCCTGCTGCCACTGAGCCTGAGCCTGAGATTGCGTTGGGCACGCCTGAAGTCGCGGCGCCAACGACAAAGACTGTTGGATTTTCGGTAGGAACGTCCGCGGGTTCGGCCAGCGCGGCGGCTCCGGCGCGAGAGGCAAATACTAGCAGCGCCGCCGAAGCTAGAACTCCCGCGCCAATTCCTGAGGACGAGATTCCAGTTGAGAAAGCTGCGACCAGCGCGAGCGGTTCGACGGTTGAACAGACTGCGCCTGTGCCTTCGTTTACCTTTGGAGGCGCGATTGAAAGCGAGAAGAAATCCGAGGGCGGCGGAAGCAAGAAAGCTTTGCTGGCGGTGGCTGTGGTTCTGCTGATTGCGGCTGGTGGTTATGCCGCGTGGATACAGTTCGGACCTTCGATCCTAGGAATGCACGCGCCCGCGGCTGAGGTTGCGCGGCCGGCGGCAAATCCTGTTGTGGTTCCGCACGCGAGCACGACGGTTGCGCCATCTTCGCCTGACTCTTCTGCTGCATCGGTTCCATCTGCCGCTACTTCGGCCGTTCCAAGTTCTACAACTGCGCAACCTGCTACGACGGCGAAACCCTCGGCCACCGGCCAAACACTTTCTGGCACAAGCAATGCGCAATCGCACCCGAGCAAAGCCAACCCTGAATCGGAGTCGTCCAAGCCTGAGGAGAGCGACGTAACCGTAAACAAAGCTCCGGCAGCGACGGCAAAGCCGATCGTGATCAAGAATGGCGTTGCGCAACCTGGGGCGGCAAGCTCTGCGGCGGCCAACGATGCGGCAATGCCGAGCATTGCCAGTATCGCCCCAGCGGGAAACGGCGGGTCGCTGCCGAACTTGATGGACGGCGCGAGTGGCACGCCAACTCCGGTGCTGCAAACGATGAATGTTTCGCAGGGAGTTTCGCAGGGACTGATCCTCAAGAAGATTGCGCCTTCGTATCCACCGACCGCTTTGCGGCTTCGGGTGGAAGGGCCGGTGGACTTGCTGGCGACGATCACCAAGAAGGGCGACATTTCCGGAGTGAAGATCCTCAGTGGAGATCCGACTCTGGCCCGCGCTGCGGTCGATGCCGTGAAGCAGTGGAAGTACAAGCCTTATCTGCTCGACGGTTCTCCGGTCGAGATCCAGACGCAAATCACGGTGAACTTCAAGTTGCCGCGATAGAGCGAGCACAGTTCTCGGCATCGAAGTGCGGCGAATCGTTGATTGGCGATTGCCGATTGAAAACCTCCGCTCTCTCACTGCTATTTACGGAGTCAAGCGATTCGAGGCGGCGACTTGGCTGTACCAGAGACCGGAATCCTTCACCGTGCGCTTCTGGTTGCGGAAGTCTACATGGGTAAGGCCATAGCGCTGAGTGTAACCATCCGTCCATTCGAAGTTATCGATCAGGCTCCAGGCATGATAGGCGCGGACTCTGGCTCCGTCGGCGATGGCGCGGGCCAATTCGGCTAATATCTGGCGGTGAAAGGCGATGCGGCGGGTATCGGGAACGCGGCCGGTTTCGTCAGGGCCGTCGAGATAGCAGCAACCATTCTCGCTGATCTCAATGATGGGGTGGTTGTACTCGCGCGAAACCTGGGTCACGAGATCGTAGATACCGCGCGGCCATATCTCCAGGCCAGCCTCGGTGAGGGGACCTTCGGTGGGCATCTCGACATGAATCTGAGTCACCGGATCACGGCTGGATGATCCGCCTTCGCCCTCGGTTTCCGTGCCGAAGTGTCCGCCAGCGCTCGACTGTGTGCCAGCACGCGCAGCGGAAACGATGCGGCGAGTGTAGTAGTGAAATCCCAGCCAATCCAATGGAACCTTCATGATCTTCTCGTCGCCGGGCTTGAACCCCATGGCTTCGTAAGGCGTTGCGCCGACGAAAGCCTTCGGGTATTCGCCACGGATCGCGGTGTTGAGGAAGTAGAGATTGTTCATAGCATGGTAGCGCGCGGTTGCAGCGCGATCCGCCTCAGTATCGGTTTTGGGATAGGCGGGAGCCATGCCATAGGCGCTGCCGACGGTGGCCTTGGAAGACGCGGCTTTGATCGAGCGGAAGGCCTCGCCCTGCGCGAGGTTGACGGTGTGAGCGGCTTTCAGAAACTGATTGAAATCTGACTTGCCGGGAGGAAAGATACCGACGCCATAACCGAAATAGGCAAACGTCCAGGGCATATTGAAGGCAGCCCACACGGAGATCCGGTCACCGAGGTGCCGGGCGAGGATTCCCGCGAAATCGGCAAAGTAACCGGCAAGATCGCGGTTCGGCCATTCGCCGCGGTCTTCGAGGGCTTGCGGAAGATCCCAATGATAAATGGTGCAGAACGGGCGTATGCCGGCTTCGAGCAAGGCGTCGGCGAGTCGGCTGTAATAGTCGAGACCCTTTTGATTGACGGGTCCGATGCCGGCGGGCTGGATTCGCGACCATGAAGTGGAGAAACGATAGCTTTTCTGATTCAGGCGTTTGAGGACGGCAACGTCTTCTTTATAGCGGTGGTACTGATCGCAGGAGACATCGCCACTAGCTGCACCCTTGATTTTGCCGACGGTATGCGAGAAGCGATCCCAGTTGGATTCACCTTTGCCATCGAGGTTCCAGGCTCCTTCCACCTGGTAGGCAGCCGAGGCCATGCCCCAGAGGAAGCCGCTGGGGAATCGGGCTGCTTCGATTTCGGAGAGCGAAATCGCGCCGGGAATTGGTTCAAGACCGGGATCTTGATCGAGAGCGGAAGAATGGGTGGCAAGGGCGCGGCTCGCGACCAACGCGCTGGCACCAGCGAGAAACGAGTTTTTAATAAAATTCCGGCGGTCCATTGTGTTGGATCTCGTTGGCGGCGAAGCTATCAACATTCGTACGTGTGAGTCAAACTTTTTGGGAGGACAAACCGGAGGAAGATGGGCGGCTTTTGCGCCGCGGCCGACAAAAACACCCGGAGGGATAGATTCGAAGCACCCACCTGTCGAAAACCACAACCGGTGGGGCAGCCTCGGTTTATCGGTGGACGTTCTATTCGTGTTGCAGGACTTCGTCGATGACGGCTTTGCCGCCTTTGTCCACGGTGATGACTTTGTGAAGGGGCGCGTAGCCGGTGACGGTGATGTCGACGACGTAGTTGCCGGGATCGAGCAGGACGTCGACAGGCGAAGATTTATCCAGCATGTGCTGGTTGATGGCTACCTGAGCGCCTTTGGGCTGAGTCTTGATACTGACTGTGCCCATGCCTTGGGCTGCCTTGCCACCGAATAGCTTGCTCATTTTGCCGACGGTTTTGATGTCATCAACGTTGCCGAGCGAGCGCAGGGTGGGCGAGAAGCTGATGGTCTGACCCAAAACGAATTGCGCGCTGGTGGTCTCGTCGACATATCCGCCCTTGCGGACGAGGACGACGTGCTGACCTTTATCCACGGAGACTTGTGCGGGCGTGAGCTTGCCGGTGTCGCGGCCATCGATGTAGACGTTGGCGCCGGCGGGCGTGCTGGTGACGGAAAGAGTCGCCATGAGCTGCGCGAGATGGGTTACGACAAAGGACTTGCTGGCGGAAGTGACTTCGACGGTGCGAGTGTCGGTGGAGTAGCCCGGCTTGCTGACGGTAACGGTGTGCTGACCGGGGTCGACTCCGGACAGAGTAAACGGTGTAACCCACGAAGGATCGGTTCTTCCGTCGAGCTGAACTTGCGCGCCTTGCGGAGTGGAGTCGATGGCCATCTGTCCGGGGACGATGGCGGGAGCGGCGGCGGCGGCCGATTTCTTGCGGGCGTTCTTGCCTCTGGCCGCGGCAGCTGCGTGCGTGTGCGTGGGCTGCGATTCTACCTTGGGCTCCGCGGGTTGAGTCTGCACCGTCGGAGCCGGCTGAGGCGCTTGCGCTTGCGCCGGCTGTGCTGGTGCCACGGGCTGGCTTGGTGCGGCTTGCGTAGCCTGCTGGACCGGACGAGGAGAGTCGTCATCGCTGTTCAAATGATTGATGTGAAGGACGAGAGCGATTGCGATGATGAGAATCAGGACAGCCGCGCCGGCGATGGAATAAACCATCAGGCTGGGCGGGACGTTTTTGATTTCCTTGATTGCCTTTTGGGCGACTTCGCGGGGCTGAACTTTTGGCTTCTCCGGTTCCGAACCCGATCGAAAACTGGGCGCAAGAGAAGGTTCCGGCTCTGACGCGGCAGATGGAGAAGGCGGAGGCGCGATGTAGACGTCCTTCAGCGGAGGCAGTTCCGTCATCTCCGAAAAACTAACGCCGCTGCGGGATGGGGCGTCGCCAGCCATAATGGGATCGACCGCGATTCGGGGCGATTCGTCGCTGGGGCCTTCGACGGCAGGCTCATCGAGCACGGCCGACGACATGGAAGCCGATGGCAGCGGGTCATTATTGACGATCGCCTTGGCGCGCGGAGCGATGGGCGCATTGGGCGTTTCATGATGGGGTGTGAAGGATTCAACTTCAGCTCCACCCGAGGCAGCAGCGGCGGCGGCTTTCCGCGCCGGTTCCTGTTTCGCAACTGCGGGCGGCGGCTCTGGCGGCTGCTGGACAGCGGGCTTCCTTTCTACTGGCTTTTGGGGAGGCGCGGACGCGAACTTGGGTTGCGGTGCAGCGTTCATTGGAGCCGCAACGGCTGGGGCTTTGGCTGGCGCTGCCGAAGCCTTCGCAGCGTGCGGTTTCGATTCCTTACATTTTTCGAGATCGTCGAGCAATTCCCGCCCACTCTGGTAACGCTCGGCCGGATCCTTGGACAGGGCCTTCATGATGAGATCGCTGAGCAGCGGGTGGAGCTTGGAGTTCACGTGCATCGGGGGCACGGGTGTGCTTTCAAGAATGCTCTGGCGTAGGGACTCGGCATCCTCACGATCGAAAGCTTTGCGGTCGGTCACCATTTCGTAAAACAGAGCGCCCAAACTGAAGATGTTCGAGCGCGCATCGATCTCCTCGTTGCGGACCTGCTCGGGAGACATGTAGTGCAGGATGGATGGGACCTCGGGCATTTGCGCGGCGAACTTGCCGACGCTGGAGACGCCGAAGCCCAGAATTCTGACCGTGCCATCCCAGCCGCACATGATTTTGGCGGGCTCGAGACTATAGTGAAACACCATGTGGGAGTGAGCGTGATCGAGGCCACTGCACACTTGCCTTCCGATATCGAGCAAGTCCCAGATGGAAAATCCTTCCTTGCGCGCCAGCATGGTGGCGACGCTATTGCCCTGGATGTACTCCATGGCGGCGCAAAACTGGCCGTCCATTTCCCCTGCGCCGTAGACGGGTGTGAGATTGGGATTGCTCAGGACTTTGGTGGTCTCAGCTTCTTCCAGGAGGCACTTTTCCAGATCGGCGGCGCGTTCACCGAAGGCTGCCAACTGGATTGCTTTGAGCGCTACGGTTTGGCTGGTCTGCGGGTCGTTCGCCTTGTAGACCGCGCCAGTAGCAGACTTTGAGAGTTCACTCAGGATTTCGAAGTGGCCGATTTTCGTGGACATTGTTTCCGTGCCTCATCACAGAAAAAAGCCGCGCAGTCTCCTTTAAAAACTGCGAGGGTTCAAAACCCGGGGGCAGGGTACGGTTAGAATAGCGCTCCTGCGATGAGGGTTCGAGTTACCAAAGTACTGAAAATAAAGAGTGTGAAAACGATAGGCCGACCGTATTGCAGCCTGAGAAGGTCACGGTTATGGCGGAATGTTGTTCTACCTTGGGGCGTGACCTTTTGCCGGGCAAAACGTTTAAATTTATTAGCCGCAACGAGGGTGACATTTGTCATCCCGGCGGGATGACGATCTCCACTGGCAGCCGAGCGCGATGGGATGAAGAATGTTTGCGGTGACAAGGAGTGGGGTTCGGTGAGTGTTCGGGCTCGGAGGCTGGTTGTGAGGAGCGTGGTCATTCGTTTATGCTTGGGTGCTGCACGGACTAAGCTGGTCCGCTGTCCGGCACGCCGCTTCTTCCCTGGGTTCTAATCATGACTCTGACCCGATTTGTCGCGAAAAACGCCTTCCGCAACAAGCGCCGCAGCATTTTGACAGTTTTGAGTATCGCTTTTTCTTTGCTTTTGCTGACGCTGATGATGACCATTTGGCGGGCTTTCTACCTTGATGAGGGAAGCGCGGAGTCGGCGGAGAGGCTGGTGGTGCGCCACCGAGTTTCGTTGACGTTCAGTTTACCCGGGTTTTATCGGGAGAAAATCCGGGCGATACCGGGAGTGGTGGCAGTGGTACCGGTATCGTGGTTTGGGGGGATTTACAAAGACCAGAAGCCGGAGAATTTTTTCGCGCAGTTCGGCACCGATCCTGAGGAATTTTTCAAGGTGTTCCGGGACATAAAAATGCCGGAGGAGCAACGAACGGCGTGGCTGCGGGACCGCCAGGGCGTGATCGTGGACGACACGCTGGCAAAGAAATACGGCTGGACGCTCGGTGACCGGATCGTTTTGAAAGGCACAATTTATCCCGTCGATCTCGAGTTATACGTTCGAGGGATTTTCAGTTCTTATCCGGATGACAAGGCGGCTTATTTCAATACCAAGTATGTGGAAGAAGCGGTTTCTTGGTTCAAAGGGCAGGCCGGGACTTTCAGTATTCTTGCGGCGTCACCCGGAGATGTGAGCAAGGTCGCGCGCACGATTGACGATGTGTTCCGCAACTCGCCTCAGCCCACGAAATCGGAGAGCGAAAAGGCATTCGGCCTAGAATTCGTGGCCATGCTGGGCAACGTGAAGGCTTTCATCTTAATGATTTGTTCGGCGGTGGTATTCGCAACTTTGTTGGTGTCTGCGAACACCATGGCGATGTCGATCCGGGAACGAACGCGGGAAGTGGCGGTGCTGAAGACTTTGGGCTTTACGCGGCAGAGCGTGCTTGGTCTGTTCGTGAGTGAAGCCCTGGCGCTGGCCGCGGCGGGCGGAGTGATCGGAGTGGGCTTGGCGTACCTATTGATTTATGCGGTGAGTCACTCACCTTACATGAGTTTTTACAACATGAAGGTGACGCCCGGCATGTGGGCAGCAGCTCTGTTTGTCTCCGGACTGGTGGGACTGGTGAGTTCTCTGATTCCCTCGTATCACGCTTCGCAGGTGAACATTGTGGATGGGTTACGGCATATCGGTTGAGATTATGACGTTAGGCGGTTTTGTGGTGCGCAATGCGTTTCGGAACAAACGGCGCAGCCTGCTGACGATGCTGAGCATCAGTTTTTCGCTGCTGTTGCTTACGCTGATGATGTCGATCTGGCGCACGTTTTACATCGAGCAAGGACCTCCGAATGCGATGAAGACCATCATCACCCGCGACCGGGTGTCGCTGGCATTTTTTCTGCCGGCGTACTACCGCGACAAGATTCGCAGCATCCCTGGCGTAGTAGCGGTGGCTCCGATGACTTACTTCGGAAATGTATATAAAGACGATCGGGCCACGAACTCCTTCGCCCAAGTGGTGACCGATCCGGACGAGTACCCGAAGGTTGCACCGGACAAGATCGTCCCCGCGGATCAGTTACTCGCGTGGCAGCACGACCGCACCGGTGCCATGGTTGATATCGAACTGGTGAAGAAGTTCGGGTGGAAGATCGGCGACCGTCTGGTGCTGCAGAGTCCCTACTTCCCGGTGCATCCCGAGGTTACAATCCGCGCGATCTACACGGTCGATCCGCCGGTTCGCGCGCTGTATTTTAACACTAAGTACTTAGAAGAATCGGTAGACTGGTTCAAGGGGCAGGCAGGATGGTATATCACGCAGGTCGCATCTCCGGGTGACGTGGCTCGCGTCTCCAAGGCGATCGACGAAATGTTCCGCAACGCCCCGCAGCATACCAAGACCGAGAGCCAGCAAGCGTTCCGACTTTCGTTCGTGTCGTCTCTGGGTAATGTAAAGGCGTTTATTCTCACCATCTGCGGAGCGGTGGTTTTTGCCATTCTTCTGGTCTCGGCGAATACCATGGCGATGTCGATTCGCGCACGAACGCGTGAAGTCGCCGTGCTGAAGGCCCTCGGATTCACACGCCAACGCGTGCTGTCCATGTTCGTGGGCGAGGCCATAGCCGTGTCGGTGGCAGGCGGAGTGTTCGGAGTTTTGGGAGCGACCCTGCTCATACGCTGGTTGACTCACTCGCCGGTCGCGATCGGAATTCCGGCGGAAATGAGGGTTAGGCTTCCGACCGTGTTGGTGTCTTTGCTGGTGGCCGCAACCGTGGGCTTTGTCAGTGGCTGTCTTCCGGCATACAACGCCTCGCGCACAAATATTGTGGAGGGACTGCGCCACATTGGCTGAGCAGCCCAGCTGAGTTGAGAGTGAATTTATGGCCATACCAATCAGTTATAACGTCCGCAATTTAAAGCTCCGCAAGGGCCTGACGATCATGACCGCGCTGGGAATCGCGCTCACTGTGACCACGGCAATTTTTTTGATGGCGCTGCTGGCGGGTTTACAGAAGGCTTTCGTTTCGAGCGGCAATCCGCAGAATGTGCTGGTGCTGCGAAAAGGTTCGGAAGCAGAGCTGTCGGGAGGATTTGATGCCGCACTGTTTCCCACGCTGAAGGTTTTGCCGGGGATCGCGAAAGATAGTCACGGCGAGCCTATGGTTTCCGGCGAGTGGGTGGTGGTGATTGTGCTTCCGCGCAAAGATGGCACGGGCGAAGTAAATGTCACGGTGCGGGGCATGATGCCGGATGGGCTCGAACTTCGTCCCAGCGCGAAGTTAATCGAAGGGCGCTGGTTTCAGACGGGGCAGCGGGAAGTGGTGGTGAGCAAGTCTATTCGCTCGCGTTTTTCGCATGCGAACATCGGCGACACGATGGACTTCGGCAAGGGATCGTGGAAAGTTGTGGGAGTGTTTGACGCCGGAGGTTCCGCCTATGAATCCGAGATTTGGAGCGATGTGAATCAGATGGCTTCGGATTTTGACCGGCAGGGCGGATATTCGTCAGCCTACTTAAGGGCGACGGATCCCATTGCCGCGGATGCGCTTAAAAACCGTGTCAGCGATGACCAGCGGCTGAAGCTGGAAGGAGTTCTCGAAACGGATTACTACGCGAAGCAAACCAGCTCGGGGGCTCCGATCAAATATATCGGCATTGTGGTCGCGATCATCATGGCGATTGGATCGAGTTTTGCGGCGATGAATACGATGTATGCGGCGGTGGCTTACCGGGGGCGCGAGATTGCTACTTTACGGGTGCTGGGATTTTCCCGTCCCGCGATTCTGACTTCGTTTGTTCTGGAATCTTTGTTGCTGGCCATGCTGGGCGCGGCCGCGGGAATTTTATTGATGCTGCCCTTCAATGGACTACAGACCGGGACGTCGAATGCGGTGACGTTCAGTGAAGTGGTGTTCAGCTTGCAAATTACGCCGGTGGTCGCGGGGTACGCAATTTTGTTCGCGCTGGCCATGGGACTGTTTGGCGGTCTGTTTCCGGCGTGGCATGCGGCACGGCAGAATATTCTCACCGCGCTGCGAGGTTGATTGAAGTTTTCGGGAAACTAGTTCCCGCATTATTCGTATCGATATTTATGCCGATTGATGCAAAACACGAGGACTTGCAAAGCCTGCGAATTGACCGGACGGCCCGCGGCACAGGCCATGGGGAACCGCCGGCCTGGGCACGCCGATACATCATGATCGGCATGGTGATTGTTGCCATATTGAGCCTGGGTGCACTGTCCTATCGCATGCTTGCGCGCGATGTGCCGGAAGTGGAAGTCACCCGTGCGTCGGCGGAGAGCAGCGACGTGGGCGGCACCGTGCTATCGGCTACAGGCTACATTGTCGCGCATCACACCATTAATGTGAATTCGAAGGTTACGGGACGCCTGGCGTGGATCGGCGTGGAGAAGGGCGACAAAGTTAAAGAAGGGCAAGTGCTGGTGCGGTTGGAGGACGAAGAGTTCCGCGCTTCCTACGAACAGGCGAAAGGAGCGCTGGAGAATGCTCGGGCTTATCTCGATGAACTTGAGCACGGCTCGCGTCCGGAAGAAGTTCAACAGGCGCAGCACAATCTTGATGAAGCCCGCGCCACGCTGGTGAATGACAAGCTGACGCTGGACCGCACCAAAGAACTTTCTGCGGGCGGTGTGGTTTCACGCCAAGCGTTGGACGATGCTACCGCGAAGTTTGATTCGGACCAGCAGCGAGTGAATTCGCTTGAAAAAGCATTTCAGCTGATGAAGATTGGGCCTCGGCAAGAGGAGATCGCTCGTGCCCGTGGATCGGTGGCGCAGGCGCAAGGGCTTGCCGATTACGCGAAGTCGCAGCTCGACGCTACGGTGATTCGGGCTCCGGTTACGGGGACGATTCTGGACCGCACAGCGGAAAAAGGCGAATTGATCACGGCGCAGTTTGCCAGCGCGGCGGCGGGCGGTCCGCAGGGATCGGTGGTGTCGCTGGCGGACTTGAACGATCTGCAGGTTGAGCTGGACATCGCCCAGGCGGATTTTGCCCGGCTCAGTCCCAAACAGAAAGGCATCGTCACAACGGACACTTATCCCGATAAAACCTATGACGGCGAAATTGCGCAGATTTCCCCCGAGGCCAATCGGCAGAAGGCTACGGTGCAGGTAAAAGTGCAGGTGCTGAATCCGGGCAAATATCCAGATGTATTCCTGCGACCGGAGATGAATGCCACGGTTAAATTTCTCGCGGATCAACCGAAAAATACAGGCAAGCAACCAGCGGGAGCGTTCGTACCTGCTGCCGCCGTACGCGATCACGACGGCAAGAAGATCGTATTTTTGGCCTTCGATGGGAGGGCGCGAATGCGCCAGGTTCATGTATTGAGCCAGCGCACCGATGGATTTCTGGTGGATGGATTGGTAGGCGGCGAAAGCGTGATTACCAAAGGACCGCAGGATCTGAAGGACGGGGACACAATTAAGGTGAAGGGGTAATTTCATGAGTACTGTTGCTGAAGCCAATGTGGCGACTGGAACGAAGGTGGTTCAGGCGCGCAATGTCAGTAAGATTTTCAAGCGCGATGCGTTTGAGGTGAAGGCGCTGGACGACGTCTCGATCGACATTGCTAACGGAGAATTTCTGGCGCTGATGGGGCCGTCGGGATCGGGCAAGACCACGCTGCTGAACATGATCGCGGCAATCGACCGGCCCACGTCGGGCGAACTTCTGGTGCAGAACCAGAATATTTTTCGATTCAATGACTCGCAGGCGGCGCATTGGCGCAACGAGCACATCGGGTATGTGTTTCAAACATTTAATCTGATCCCCGTGCTGACGGCATTTGAAAATGTGGAGTTGCCGCTGCTGTTGACCAAGCTCAACCAGCAGCAGAGGCGCGACCATGTCATGACTGCGTTGAAACTGGTGGGGCTGGAAGAACGGGTCAATCACTTGCCCAAGCAACTTTCTGGCGGACAGGAACAGCGCGTGGCGATTGCACGCGCGATTGTGAGCGATCCCACGCTGTTGCTGGCGGATGAGCCTACCGGCGATTTGGACAGCCATTCCGCAACGGACGTTCTGGAGATTTTGAAGCGGCTGAATGAAGACTTCCACAAAACCATTGTGATGGTAACGCACGATCCGCATGCGGCCTCGTACGCGCATGTCA
This sequence comes from Candidatus Sulfotelmatobacter sp., assembly GCA_049519055.1. Classification (GTDB taxonomy): domain Bacteria; phylum Acidobacteriota; class Terriglobia; order Terriglobales; family Acidobacteriaceae; genus Sulfotelmatobacter. Next base: position 33,873 of record JBEKRE010000037.1, read on the forward strand.
CCCGGCATCTGGAGAAGGGGATGCTTCTGCCGCCGGGATAGTCGTGGAGGCCGGCTGCGACGGAGTTCCCTGAGACCCGAATTTCATGAAGTCGGATTCCGCCAAGCGGGAATGATGGACCTCGCCGCCTAGGCAGAAAAATCGACAGAAGCTCATGATGAGTGGACGCCAGCGGGCCGGATCGATGTGCGGTCGGGCGCCGTTGCTTGTGAGCAATTTTTCGTCGACATGCAGCTTCACGATGTGAACCTCGAATACATTGGCGCTTACGTTCTTGCCGAAGGGACGCCAATCGTGGACAACGCCCTCCATTTGCACAGGACACTCGCGCACCCGCGGCGGTGAAACTGATTCGGACCGGTCCGGCGTTAATCGCGCAATGTCGAATTTATCTGGTTCATAGCGATAGCCCCACTCACGTTTCTTTTGCGGTACGGGATTCTTGCCGGTGGTGAGAGCGAGCCGGTCGACATGCGTGACCAGATCTTCCGATGGGAGATTGATCACACATTCACGGGTACGGATGAGATTGTCGGAGGTCTGGCCCATCTGGCCCAGACCTAGCATGCAGCTCCAGCCCAGCCACCAGGCTGATGACATGGGCGCGAGGTTGGGGGAGCCGTCCGCATTTAAGGTGCTGATGAGCGCCACGGGAGTACCGAAGTAGAGGATAGTGGGCTCGATGGTCTTGTGCATGAGCCGAGAATATGGCAGTAGCGCGGATTGGGCTATCCGCATCTTGCGGTCAAAGCGATCTGGTTAGCGGCGCTTGAGAGCTTCGAGCTCTTCCAAGGTTCGTGGCCAGTCCGAGCCTAATAGGCGAGACAAACTTCGATCCGCAAGGACCGTGCCGCCGGTCTGGCAGCGCGCGCAGTAGTTCGTCTCTTTATCGGCATAACGAATACGCAGGACTTTGTCGCCGCATCTCGGACAGGGCTTGCCGTAGCGGCCGTGAACCGCCATGCCTTTACGGAACGCAGTGACTTTTTCGGGAAAGGCTTCCTGCGCCTCGGCACGGAGTTTTTCTATCCAGTAGCCGAGCGTGTGCTGAGTAGCCGCGAATAGTCTCTCCCACTCGAGCGGTTCCAGTTTCTGCGTGTGCGCGATGGGAGACAGTTGTGCCGCATGGAGGATCTCGTCTGAATATGCGTTGCCGATTCCGCTGACCCGGCGCGGATCCGTTAGCGCTCTTTTGAGCGTGTGGTTTTCCGCGGCGAGTGCTGTGCGAAACGAATTCAGGTCGCTGGAGAGAACATCGATTCCTCCGGGATCGAGGGAGCGCATGCTGTCTTCGCCCCTGAGTACGTGCAGCGATGCGCGGCGTTTGGCGCCGGCTTCGGTGAGAACCAGAGAACCATCGGGGAAGTCGAAGGCGGCAAGAGTCTGCCGGCCGACTAGTTTCGCTTCGGGCGCGCGCCAGTGCAACCGGCCGGCAATCATCAAGTGAAGGGCTAGCCAGAGATCGTTATCCACTCCGATTGCGATGCGCTTACCAACCCGGCGCAATTCCCGGACGGTACGGCCCTCCACAGTCGCGAGGGGCGGCTGAGCGGTTCGCAGCAAAAAGGGGCTGGCTAACCGTACCCGCGTCAGAGGCTGTCCGACGATGCGGGGTTCAAGAGCGGTGATGTAGGCAGATATGTCCGGCAACTCTGGCATGAGTATTAGCTTGCAGGTCGTAACCGGCTTTTGCAACGTCGTTGTTGGCGTAGGAATGGCATGGAGCGCCAGACGGGATCGGGGTCCGGTTCACCCACGTAACCCTTGAGTTGAGCCTCACCTGTAAGCCGAATTCGCCGGGCTGCGTTGCAAACAGACAAGTTATTTGAAATCAGTCGGCGTGGAGTGTCAATGATGTCAACTTGGGCAACGATGGCAGGTTTTGCATCACACCGGGCGTCACAATCGTCGATTCTCGCACGGGGGACGTGCCACCTATACCCACCCCACGGCGACTACGGAAGCAAAAAGAGGATCACTCACCCTCAATCAGGTCCGCACGGAAACACGCTGCTGCAGTACCCATGAAGTCCGTTTCTGGATGGCAGCATCCCGTTGTCGTTCAAGGCCGCGAAAGGCCTCAGACTCATCGGCGACGGCGAAGTTTTCGCCGCGCCCACATGACGGAGTTGAGCACAAGCGGGCATTGAACTGTGCGGGAAAGGTGATCCGGGGCGCATCTGCGCGGTATGCTGGGCTGCGACCTCCGACCGGGGAATCGGTGACGCGCTGCGATTTGCGGGTTTTTCAGCGGTTTGGTACAGCAGAACTGTTGACGCGCGAGGATCAGCAGCAGAAAAAGCTAATTTTAACTCGACTTAATAAGCTAATGCGTGTATGCGCAAGGCGATTCTCAAGCAAACGAAGACCGAGCTTACGTCTGATACCGTTCAACTGCGTCCCGCCGGCGTCACAACGGGACACGGCGTCCTGGAGCTGATTGAAAATAAGAACTTGTGGCAGCCGGACCTGTAAGCCGAATTCTGTCCGCCGGATTGCTCCGGTGGGACGGCCATTCCTCTGGGCCACGCATTGCTGCGAGGCTCTAGCGACCTACCCGAAGGTTTGACGCGCCGAGCCGGCACGTGTCCGAGACCTGGCTCAAAGAAACAGGGCGCGGACTTCCTTCCTATTTGGTCTTGCTCCGTGTGTGGTTTGCCATGCCCGCTGCATTACTGCCGCGGCGGTGCGCTCTTACCGCACCTTTTCACCCTTACCCTCATCGGTGAAGACTTGGGCGGTATATTTTCTGTGGCACTTTCCGTCGGACGGGCTTGAGCCCGGCCTCCCGGACGTTATCCGGCACACTGCTCTGCGGAGTTCGGACTTTCCTCTCTCCGCGTCCGAGGACGTGGAAAGCGACCGTCTGGCCCAGCTGCCAACGTCATCATTATAACCTCGGCCTCCGGCTTTCGACTTAGGGAGGTGGTTCTCGCCCACAGCCGCTTGTGCTCCAATCGACACAACCGGGCTGATAGACTTGATTCAGTTCCGGGAGCCCAGAACCGGAAGCTGGAAGCCGCATTTATGCACGTCGCTGAAGCCATCCGAATCGCGCTGCAGTCCCTGTGGGTAAACAAGCTGCGTTCGGTGCTGACGCTGCTGGGGGTGGTGATTGGAGTGGCGGCTGTGATCGCCGTGGTCACGTTTGTTTCCGGAATCAACGATTATGTGGCGCAGAAGGTTTTTAATCTAGGCGCCGACGTCTTCATCATTTTCAAGGTCTCTCCCGCGGTCACGAACGTGGACCACTTTCTCGAAGGCGAAAAGCGCAGAGATTTGACGATGGAGGATTACCAGGCGGTAGCGGACGCCTGCCGGCATTGCGAATACGTGGGTGCGGTGCTGCGCAACGAAGCCGGACACGTCAAGTTTGGCGAACAATCGATCAGCGATACTTCGGTTCGCGGCATCACACCCTCGATGGCTCCGATTTACGACACCGATCTCAGTGCCGGCCGCATGGTGAATGAGACAGACCTGAATAATCGCGCTCCGGTTGCGGTCGTGGGGGCCGACATCGTTGCTCATCTGATGGCGGGGGCGGATCCGGTAGGGAATGAGATCCGGCTGGATGGCTGGACTTACCAAGTGATTGGGGTGGGCACGAAGAAAGGAACGACGCTCGGCCAGAGCGCCGACAATTACGTGATGATCCCCATCACTTCTTACCTTAAGCAATATGGTGCGCACAATAACAGCATTCGAATCTCGGGAAAAGCTTTGAGCGCCGGGGTTCCGCTCGACGAGGCGGTTGACGAGTCTCGCGCTGCCCTGCGCGCCAAGCGCCATGACGCGCCGGGTGGCGACGATAGTTTTGACATTGAAACCAATGCCAGCCTGCTCGGAATCTGGACCAACTTCAGCCAAACATTTTTTGTCGCTACCATCGGAATTGCGTGCATCTCTCTGGTGGTGGGCGGCATTGTCATTATGAACATCATGCTGGTCGCGGTGACGGAACGGACGCGCGAGATCGGCATTCGCAAGGCGCTGGGAGCGCGGCGCGAGGATGTGTTGCTGCAGTTTCTGATCGAGTCGGTCACGCTTGCGGTTGCAGGCGGAGCCCTGGGAGTTTTATTGGGAGTGATGGTGGCAGAGACGTTCACCTTCCTTATAGGAATGCCATCGGCCATCAAGCTCTGGGCGGTCGCAGCCGGGCTGGTCGTATCCGCCAGCGTGGGAGTGTTCTTTGGAGTCTACCCGGCGCGGAAGGCGGCGCAACTCGATCCCATTGTTGCGCTCAGGTTCGAAACCTAGAGGAATTTAGTAATCGGCAATTTGGCAATTGAGTAATTTGAAAACCTGGCCGTCCGCGTCGAATTGCCCAATTACGGAATTACTGGATACTTTTCATGATTCGCAAAGACGAGTTCGGCGAGATTGTGCACATGGCGACGGACACCATCCGGAGCAACAAGCTGCGCTCGTCGCTAACCGTGCTGGGAATCGTGATTGGGGTCGCGATGGTGATTGGGGTCTCCTCCATTGGGCGCGGACTCGACGACAATGTGCGCGATCTGGTGGCCAGCATCGGCTCCAACGTCATCTTTGCCTATCATCTTGAGCCGTTTACCCTGCGCATGACGCAAGAGTTGCGCACGCGGAAAAAGCTGACCTTCGAAGACGCGCAAGCCATGGAACAGCTACCGCATGTGAAGGCGGTGACGGCAGGCATCCGGTTTTTTCGCCCGGAGCTGGGTGTGGGCACGTATGCGGTTAAATATCAGGATCGCAAAGTCAAGAACACGATCCTGGAAGGAGCGACCTCCGCGGCGAAAGACGTTTTCGACTTGCATATTACAGAAGGCAGGTGGTTCAGCGAGAGCGACGACGAAAGGCGTGCTCCGGCCATCATTCTTTGCCACGACACGGCTGCGGAACTATTCCCCAGTGAAAGTCCATTGGGACACGAAATCAACATCGACGGGCGATTGTTCACGGTGATCGGCGTGCTGGAGAAGATCAAGTCCGTGTTTGGCGGGGGGAAAGATCCCAACGACAACCGGGTCTTTTTCCCGCTGAGCACCTTCAAGACGCTGCATCCTGAATTGAAAGACCACTGGGTTAGCGTCAAGGCGACATCTCACGATGACATGCCGAAGGCAGTCGACGAGATTCGCGAACTGCTGCGGCGACGGCGAAAAGTTCCGCCGGGCAAGCCGGATGATTTCTCAGTTTTCACATCGGATTCGCTTTCGGATTTCTGGAACCAGCTCACGGGCATGCTGTTTGTGGGAATGTTCGCGATTTCCAGTGTAGGGTTGATCGTCGGGGGCGTAGGTGTGATGAACATTATGCTGGTGAGCGTCACGGAAAGGACGCGCGAGATTGGCGTTCGCAAGGCCATTGGAGCCCGCAAACGAGACATCCTGTTACAGTTCACCTTGGAGGCCGTTATTCTTACCGCGGTCGGAGGCCTGATGGGCATCCTGTTGGGCGCGATCGTTGTCGGCATTATTCCGGCATTGTGGCCGTCGCTGCCCGCGCATATGTCGACGTTCTGGACGGTCTCTGGCTTCGCATCCGCGGCAGGGGTTGGACTGGTATTCGGCATTTATCCCGCGTGGAAGGCAGCAAATCTGGATCCGATTGAGGCGCTGCGTTACGAATAGGCTGGCGGCGCTCCGCATGATGCACTCTTTTCTCACTACAGTTCAAATCGTCGCGGTCATCGGCATCGCTTCCAGTTCGTTGTACTACTTGCTTTGTCTTGGGAGCGCGGTGACATTTTTCCGCGAGCGAAAGGCGGGCGAGGGCGCCCGCCCCACACAAGCGATGCCGCCTATCTCGATTCTTAAGCCTTTGAAAGGAATCGATCCGGAGATCTACGAGAGCTTTCGCAGCCACTGCATGCAGGATTATCCCGAGTATGAAATTATTTTTGGTGTGAGTGACCCTAGCGATCCGGTGATCGAGAGTGTGCGAAGGTTGCAGCTCGAGTTCCCCGATCGTCGGATTCGAATGATCGTGAGGTCGACAATCCTGGGCGCGAATGTGAAGGTCAGCAATCTGGCGCAGATGATTAAGGATGCGCGCTATGACTATTTGATCGTCAATGACGGCGACATTCGAGTGGAGCGCGATTACCTGAGCCGAGTAACTGCGCCCCTGGCGGACCCGCGCGTGGGAATGGTGACCTGCCTTTATCGTGGAGTGGCGGGTGGAACTGTCGGTTCGCGGCTGGAGAGTCTCGGGATCAGTACAGATTTCTGCGCGAGTGTGCTGGCGGCGCGTCAACTCGAGGGCGGCATTCGTTTTGGACTCGGTTCCACCCTGGCATTCCGCAAGGCCGATTTGGAGAAGATCGGAGGATTTAATTCTTTCGTCGATTATCTTGCCGACGATTACGAACTGGGGAAGCGCATTGCGGCACTGGGCCTCGACGTAAAGCTCTCCGACGTGGTGGTTGAAACTTTCCTGCCAGCTTACCGTCTGCGGGATTTCGTTGCGCATCAACTGCGCTGGGCCCGTGGAGTGCGCGACGCGCGCGCCGGCGGGTACTTCGGTCTGATTTTCACTTTCGGAATGCTATGGGCTCTGGTGGCTGTGGCGGCGAGTGCGGGATCACTTTGGTCGTGGGCTGGGTTGGCTTTTGTTCTGTCTCTGCGCCTCACGGTTGCGTTTGTTGTGGGCTGGAGCGTTTTGCGGAGCGGCGACGCTCTGAGATATGCGTGGCTGATACCTCTCCGGGACTTGATCGCGGTCGCCGTCTGGATCATAAGCCTGGGTGGCCATACCGTCACCTGGCGTGGGGAGCGCTTTCGATTGAAAAATGGCAAACTTGCTCGCATTGGTTCTTAATGTGTTTCCCGGTTGCTAAGCCGGAACGGCACAGCTGCGGTCGAGAACCGCGCGTACTTTTCCCTCCAACAGTTTCAGAGCAAAAGGCTTCTGTAAGAAATTGCTTTTCGACATCGATTACTTTGTGATCGATGACGGTTTGCCCTCTATATCCAGACGCGAATAGCACTCGCGTCTCGGGATGCACCTGTGCCAGTTGACCTCCGCTCACGCGAGGCATCACCACATCGGTGACGCTGAGGTCAATCGTGTGTCGATGATTCCCGGCCTCTTCGAGGGAAAAGGCATGATCAAGCCCCGCCAGCAAGCTGCTCCGACGGCGGTCGAAGATCTCGCGAATGAGGAGGAAATTCTCCTCCTGGTTTCCTACTAGCAGCACTCGCAAAACGCCTGGCGAGGTCTCGAGTTTTGCCGCGGTCAACACAGAAACAGTTCCCTACTCTCTTCACATCGGTTGCTTTGGAAAAAACTGCATGGCGGGCAGGGGGTGACCGTTTCCTCTGGATCTCTTTCATGATTCGGCCATTAACCATCTCTAGGTTCATGCGTCTAAGGGACAGGGTCTGGCGTGTGAGGTTCCCCAGGCATAAAAGCGGGGAACACTTACGCGGCTGCTTGCGTATCGTCTACAGAGGCGAGGGCCGCAGGGCGCTGGCGTCGGGGCATTCGTGTGGTGGAGGGCTTATGGAAAGTCAGCCAAGCGTCATTGGAACCGTTAACAACCATGGACATGTTCAGGAAGTTGTGCGGCAGGCTCATGAGGAGCTGCGGCATCTGCTGCAACAGCGTGCGGAAGTGATGCGCCGCATTGGGACGATCAAGCAAACCATTGCCGGACTGGCCAACCTCTTTGGCGATAATGTGTTGAGCGATGAACTGCTGGAGTTGGTCGATCGCAAGAGCAACGGGCGCCAGCCCGGCTTCACGAAAGCGTGCCGTATGATCTTGATGGAGTCCAACCGAGCCTTGAGTGCGCGAGATGTTTGCGAGCAGATGAAGAAACAAATGCCGCCGCTACTGGAGCGCCACAAGGATCCCATGGCATCGGTAACCACGGTGCTTAATCGTTTGGTGACTTATGGAGAAGCCCAGGCCGTAGCACTGGACAAAGGCCGCCGAGCCTGGCGGTGGGTGGCCGACTCGGAGCTTGAGTCGGCGGTACCCACCTCGCACTAAGTCACCGCCAAAGGTGACGACATTGACAGTTGCGGCCGTCTCAGATTCAATGACTGTAGCGGTTCTCGCGGTGACTTCTGCGTATCCGCTGCCGCAAATTCATTGGTTTACACAGGAGAAAATACTTATGTCCGCCCCTAGCCGCCGGCCGGAGATTCGTCGACGCCGCGCTCGTCAGCACAAGATCACCACGCTCCGCAAGCGTCTGGCTTCGGCGCAGACCGAGGCCGACCGCACCCGGATCACCGCGAAATTGCACAAGCTCGCTATCGCTTCGCCCGGCCAACCTTTAGTGAAGTAGATCCGCTATTTGGCGCTCGTTGCGGTTGGTCGGTTCTTCCAGAACGCAGGATCCATGACGGCCCAATCCTTCGCAGGCAGGCTTCAGTTCGTACGAACCGTAAAAACGCGTGTCTCCGGACCTGCCGCCGCTGCCCGGGCTTCCGCTTTCTGCTGTGTTCGCGCCGCGCTGAAGATGAACAGGGTGCCGTCATCTAGCTCAAAGGCCGTACCGTCGATCACGAGCTTGCTCTTAGCCGCCAGATCGCGCTTGGTCACGGTAATCACCAGGAAAGGGCTTTGCCCCAGACTCCACGGCGCTCCCCGACTCAAGCTCCGCTGATATTGGGGCAAAGACATTTTACGTCCTCGGCAGAACTCAGGGGTTTCTTGCGAATCCAGATTTGGTTGAGCTCCTCCATGAGGACGGCATTCTTTGGGTAGTCGTCGCCGACCTGTTTTGGTTCAGTGGAAGAAGCAAAGCGGTTGAGAAACCATGCTTCGTTTGGTCCGGTGAGCGACTCAAGTCCCAAGTGGGGATGTGGGCACTTGAGATACGCAGATCCGAGCAGCCTCCCCTTCAATCTTCCAGCTGGTCGCAACGTTTTGGGGCTTCCAAAACTCACGATAAACCTCGAGAATCTGGGGAGGACGCTCCTGGGCGAAAGCGGAGATTGTCAGAGCTAGCACGATAAGCGGTAACCTGAAATGCATGATTATGCTGCTCCTTTCCATCGGCCCGCATTTGACGGGAAAGTTCGAAGGATTCGATGCGTTCGGGCGCGAGGAACGCTCGGAATCACGCTACGCCTGCCGTGGTCTCGCTGCCTTTGGAGCCTGATGGGCCAGACGGTTTCGCGTTGCCCTCGGGGCTCAGAACTTCGCCATAGACGTCCATAATCCGGCGCACGGATTTCTCCCAGGAGAACTTGGCCGCTTGCCGGCAACCGCGTTCCCGCATCTTGTCGCGCAGGGGCTGATCCAGAAGGACGCGGTGCAAGGCACGCATGATTTCGAATACATTCTCCGGATGAACCAGCACCGCGGCATTTCCCACCACCTCCGGGAGCGAAGACACGTTCGAGGTCACCACTGGCGTCCCATGGGCCATCGCCTCCAGGGGAGGCAGGCCGAAACCTTCATATAAGGAGGGGAAGACGAAAATCTTCGCCGTGTCGTAGAACGTGCGCAGTACTTCGATGGGCACGAATCCCAGGAAGCGCACATCGTTCTGCACGCCGCTGCGGATCACGGTCCGGCGCAAGTCAGGATTGCCGGAGACGTCATCACCGATGATGATCAGCTTCAGATCAGGAAAGAGATGATCCCTTTCCAGCTCCGTTTTCAGAGCGGAGAAAGCTTCGATCATGCGTACGACGTTCTTGTGGGGGCTGATCCTTCCGGCATAAAGGAGAAAAGGATAGGTCACCTGATAGCGCTCGACAAGCAACTGGCGATCGCTGGGGCGCGTGTGTCCGTGCAACAGCCTTTCGTCAATGGCGTTGTAGACGACTTCGATGCGGCCGGGCGGAATGTTAAATAGTTTTTCAATCTCCAGTTTGGTGAAGTTGGAGACCGCGAAGATTCGTGCGGCCCCACTCAGAACACGCTTGGTCAACTGGAAATATAACGATCGCCACGCTCCGGTCTGCTCGCGCGCCCGCGATAGATGCTCCAGAATGTCGTGCACGGTCATGACATAGGGGCAGGGGAGGCCGCGCGGTATGGAAAATAAATTGGGAATGTGGACGAGATCGCAATCGAGGCGCTTCACGACCGCGCGGAATTCCTGGTAGCCCATTAGGGAGCGCTCCGGCTCGGCCAGCGCAACCCCATGGAAATTGGCCGGCAGAGGGCCGATCTCTTTCACCTTGTCCGGGGAGCCGATAAGGATGTAAGTGGTCTCGCGATCAAGACGTCCCAGGGTGCGAACGACGTTGCGGATGTAGGTGCCGACGCCGAACTCTGTCATCCGCCGAATGTCGATCGCGATCTTCACGGAAGGCATTTAACCATAGAGAGCGTGTGAGCGGACAGTAGAATTCAGAGCTTGGTCTAGGCCCGCGCCTCGGCTTGCGCCTTGGCTCGGCGGTCGGCGTACAGCGGAAACGCCTCACAAAGGGCAAGCACTTCCTTTCGAATCCTCGAGAGCACGGATCCGTCGTTGCGTTGAAGGAGCGCATCCGAGATCCACCGTCCTACCTGCCGCATCTCGGCTTCTCTCATTCCGCGGGTGGTGAGAGCCGGCGTGCCGATGCGGATGCCGCTCGGCTTCAATGGCGGGTTGACATCGAATGGGATGGCATTCTTGTTGACGGTGATTCCGGCCTCGCCCAATGCTTTCTCGGCCTCGCTGCCCAACATGCCTTTAGAGAAGACATCGACCAGCATCAGGTGCGTGTCCGTCCCGCCGGAAATGATGCGGAAGCCTTCCCCGGCCAGGCTATCGGCCAGCACTTTGGCGTTGGCTACAACTTGCTTCGCATAGTCGCGGAATTCGGGCTGCATCGCTTCCTGAAAGCAGATCGCCTTGGCCGCGATGATGTGAACCAGGGGTCCACCCTGCATGCCGGGAAAAACTACCTTATCGATTGCTGAAGCGAACTCCGCTTTGGAAAGGATCATGCCCGATCGTGGTCCGCGGAGGGTTTTATGCGTGGTAGAAGTGACGATGTGAGCGTGCGGCACGGGTGAAGGATGAGCGCCACCCGCCACCAGTCCAGCGAAATGCGCCATGTCGACCAGAAAGAGCGCGCCTACTTTGTCTGCGATCTGGCGCATGCGGGCGAAATCAATGAGGCGGGGATAGGCGCTGCCGCCGCCGATGATCAGCTTCGGGCGATGTTCCTCTGCCAGCTTTTGCAGAGCGTCGTAGTCGATTGTTTCGGTTTCCTTGGTCACGCCATAGGGAACGATCTTGTACGTCTTTCCGGAAAAATTCAGGTGATGACCGTGGGTGAGATGGCCGCCGTGGGCCAGATTCAATCCGAGAATCGTGTCACCCGGCTGCAGGACTGCTGCATAGGCTTCCATATTGGCTTGGGAGCCGGCGTGGGGCTGCACGTTGGCGTGTTCGGCGCCGAATAATTGTTTAGCGCGGTCGCGCGCCAGGTTCTCGACAACGTCACTGAATTCACACCCGCCGTAGTAACGCTTGCCGGGATAGCCTTCGGCGTACTTGTTAGTGAAAACGGAGCCCGCGGCTTCGAGCACGGCTTCGCTAACGAAGTTTTCCGAGGCAATCAGTTCCAGGCCCTCGTGCTGGCGGCGGGTTTCGTTGTCGATGGCAGCGGCGATCTGCGGGTCAGCCTCGTACAACGGGCGGTACATATTCGTAGAAACTGAGGAAGTCTTCATGTCGTTTTCCTAGGACGTCTCGTATACATTGGGCCGGTGAAGTTCCATGTACCTTTCCGGGGCCTTCACTGGAGTAAAACCATACTGGGAGTAGAGTCCGTGCGCATCGCGGGTCAAAAGAATCCAGCGCCGCAAGTTCTGGAGTACCGGGCAGCGCACGATGCACTCCAGCAGCCACTTACTTAGGCCGCGTCCGCGATGCGACTCCAGAACAAACACGTCGCCCAGATAAGCGACGGTGGCAAAGTCGGTGACGACGCGGGCAAAACCCACTTGCGCGCCGGCGCTTTCATAGATGCCGAAGCACAGCGAGTGCTGGATCGACCGCGCTACGATTTCCCGTGTGATGCCTTTGGCCCAGTAACAATTCGTGAGAAAGCCGTGAACCACATCGAGATTCAGGCGCTCAGGGCTGGTGCTGATCAGAAACTCGCCGCGCCGGTACTCCAACACGGAATCGGAGACAATGGTACGACCGGTCGCCATGCCCACATTCTACCGCTTCGCTCACTGCCAGCGCCTTTCTCGGCGAAAGTTAGACCATCAGTCGAACGCAGTTCGCAGGAACGAAGCCAACTGCCAGCCATCCATATAGTTGTAGGGCGCCTCGCCCATTGTGTAGTGGCCGCAGGGCAGCACAACCACTTTGTGATCCAGTCCATAGCGTTCGAATTCCACGACCACGTCGCGCGAGAGTTCAGGCAAGAAAGTCAGATCATACTTTGCATAAACAATTAAAGACTTCCGGGGCCAGCGGGAGAACTGCTTGAAATACGCCATAGGACTGACGGCGAGCCAGGATTGGCGCAGGGTTGCCAGAGTGATCTGTGACTCGATGCCCTGACGGATGTGCCGGGTCGACTGTCCGCGCCATACTACGTCGGCAACATAAGTGGAGGCGTGGTTGAAGGCCGCCACGCGAATGCGCGGGTCGTGGGCCGCGACGATGAAGGCATAACAGGAACCCAGGCTCGTGCCCACGATGCCAAGCTTGCTGTAACCCTGCTGCTCCAGCCAATCGAGACAGCAGCGGACATCCACGACACCTTGCCGCACGGCATCGAGCGTGCGGCCAATGTTGGCGGAGACGGCATAGTCGGCGCGGCCGATTTCGGCGGGCATGCGGATATCGTGATAGGGCATGCTAAGACGCAGTACGGAGATCCCCATCATGTTCAGCACGCGGCAGAGGCTGACGTAGGCGATGGCGTCGGCGTTCCAGTGCGGCAGAAGAACGATGGCACGGCGCCCTTGCGAGGGGAACCAGCGCGCATTCGCCAGATTGTTTTCGGGATAAGGCGTTTTCACCGGCGCGGTGAAGCGCAAGAACTCGGCAAACGTTCCGTTCACTTTGGCTTCGAGCTTGGGGTCTGGGACTTCTCGGGTGGAGAAAACTTTCACTTCACGTTTCTCCAGGCGGAAGTCGGTCGGTGTTTTGTAGGAATAAAACTCGTCGCTGGAGGCGACGATGCGGCGGTTGAAATCTATGAGGAACTTCTCGGGATTGTCGGCGGCCTGACCTGCGCGCCAACCATTCTGGCAAGGCCAGTCCTGAGCGTATTCCAAACCCCAGTCCAGAGGGCGTACCACGCGGTTGTTGTCCACCGAGGTGAGGCGGTGCTCCCAGTCATACATCCATTGTGCGTAGCGTGAGGGCATGGGTAACTTCATAGTGTAACAAGCGGCGGTCTCGCAAACAGCGCGAGAATCAGCGAACAGCGGCTAGCAGCAGTTAGCAATTGGCATTTGGCGCTTGAGTGGAGCAGTGATCGGAGCGAGGTTAAGCCTGCAGCAAGGACGCTGCTCTAGCTTGCGTACCTGCGGGGCACGCGCTTGGAAATGTTGCAGAGAATTTCGTAGGGTGAGCTGTTGGCCAGGCGGGCATGCTCAAGCGCGTCGATGCTCAAGCCATCACGGGTTCCGAGCAAGATCACTTCATCGCCGACGGCAATTCCGGGAATGCCGGTCACATCCACCAGCGTGAGATCCATGGAGATGCTGCCGACGATGGGCGCGTAGTGGTCGCGAACAATGACGCGACCGCGATTGGAGAGTTGGCGGTTATATCCGTCGGCGTAGCCTACGGGAAGGATGGCAACGTGCGCCGGCGCTTGCGTGACATAGGTTCCGCCGTAGCCTAACGCCTGATTTGCCGCGAAATTTCGCATGGAGAGAATGCGCGTCTTCCATGTCAGTACCGGTTTCACCGAAAGCCGCAGCGTTCCGCCGCTGACTTCTCTTCCCGCCCGCTGGAACGCCAAGTAGTAGCCGTAGAGCGCAACGCCCGGACGAACCATGTTGTTCCAGGTTTCGCGCCGCGAGATCAGAGCGCTGGTGTTCGCCATATGCAGCAGATTCGGATCGAAACCGGCCGCGCACACCATGCCATGAGCCTGCTCGAAGCGACATTGCTGCTCCGCCACCGAAGGCGCGTCCATTATTTCGGAAGAAGCCAGGTGGGTGGAGAGGCCCTCAAGCACAAGATGCGGAGCCGCGCTAAGGGCTTTCAGGACTGCCGGAAGCTCTTCCAGAGAGACACCCAGGCGGCCCATTCCAGTGTCCACTTTCAAATGCACGGCATGGCGTGTGGTTCCGTGCGCGGCCGCAGTCTCCAGAGACTGGATGTGCCAAGGCTCCCACACCGTGGGGGTGAGGCGCATGCGGATGATCTCGCTTTCTTCTCCGCGCCAGAAACCCGTCATCAATAGAATTCGCGAATCAACGCCGGCGTCGCGCAGGGGAATTGCCTCATCGAGGGAGGTGACGCCCATCCACTTCGCACCTTCGGCCTGCAGAGCACGCGAGCATTCCACCGCGCCGTGACCATAAGCATCGGCCTTCACCACGGCGCAAACGGTCACACGCGCTCCCGCATGCTTCACCACCGTGCGAAAGTTTTGCCGCAGAGTGACCAGGGAAACCTCCGCCCAGGTGGGACGGGTCGCCACGCGGTTCATGATTTCTACAGTGCTTGCCACTGGGCTCGATTATAGCGGGAGCAGCGCGGGTGCTCAGGTTACGCTTGGGCTACTCCTGGTTGAAGTCCTCCGTAGGAATCTTCAGGCAGTTTTGGGTTTCCCGTCTTTGCACGATGACGCTGGAAACCGGGAACCAGAAACTGGAAACTTGCTTTTCTCAATGTCCAGCCAGCGAGAAGTTCACCGTGATCTGGGTTTCCACTTCAACGAGCTCGTTGTTCAGAATGTAAGGTCGGTAACGCCACTGGCGCACGGCATCGATTGCCGCCGGAATCAACATGGGATGGCCGGTCAGGACAGTAACATTCTCGATGGTGCCTTGTTTGCTGATCACGGCTTGCAGCACGACAATTCCTTGAATGCGGGCGCTGCGTGCCAGCGCGGGATAGGTTGGCTGCGTTTTGCGAATCAGGTCTCCCTCGCTCATGTGCGAGAGGCGGAGTGGGCGAGTGACTAGCGGCTGGGGAGCTGCCGGCAAGATCGGCCGAGCGCTGCTTTCGAACAAGCCGGGAAGACCACGCGGCTCGCCGCCTATTGGCAATCCGGGAACGTAGGGACCCAAGCCCGTGGTCTGTGGGAGACCGTGGTTGCTGGCTGGGCGCATTGCTCCCGGGATTGGTGAAGGCTGCCTGAAGAGAAGCACGGCCGGACGGCCCGGCAAGGGATTCGACTTGGTGCGCGCTCGCATCGGGGAAGGTTCCGCCAGAGGTTGGCCCAAACTTATCGGAGTCGAAAGTTGGTGGAACGAGGGCAAACCGGTCGGACGCAGCAGCGGCAAGAGCAGCAATACAGCGATAATCAGCGCCTGCAATCCGAATGACGTTAAGGTAGTCCAGCCGCGGCATATGCGGTCGGTCCATGACGAAGCGAGCGCGTCCGCAAACATTGCTCTCTCAAACGACGTTCCAGCCAACCTGGTGTCCTCCCGAAATGGGGTTGCTGCTAAGGACACCGAGAGCTTCTCTGCCGGCTCGCACTTGAGAATCGGCATAGGGGGACGGGTCGCCCCGCCTCCCCTGCCACACCACCGGACATGCGGGTCCGCATCCGGCGGTTCGGCGGATTAAGCTAAGACCGCACGACCATGGGTGGAAGCCCGAGCTG
>JBEKRE010000038.1:0-48713 GCA_049519055.1 Candidatus Sulfotelmatobacter sp.
GAGGCCCTGCGAGGAGACCAGAGTTCGGTGGATCACATGTGCGCTGAGTTCAAGCGTCGGCGGGACGTGTTCGTCGCTGGACTGAATAAGATTAAAGGCTTTACCTGCCGCATGCCGAAAGGTGCGTTCTACGTTTTTCCGAACATCACGAAGACCGGCTGGAAGTCAAAGGCCCTGGCGGACGCGCTGTTGGAGCAAGCCGGAGTAGCGGCCCTTTCGGGGACGGCCTTTGGCGAATACGGCGAAGGCTACCTTCGCTTCAGCGTGGCCAATTCGCTGGAGAACCTGCAGCAGGCGCTCGAGCGCATCGATCACTGGACAAAGAAGAATCTCTGAAACTTCGGCGGGACGCGATCAACTTCATGCCAGCGAAGAAGATTCCAGCGCGAGCAGGAATACCCAAAGCCAGTCGTCCCCACGCCCCAGGCTATGGTCTGCCGGAAGGCATCAAAGAGCTGCTCCCCTGGAGTTGGGCCGAGCAGCGTCTGAAGAAATCGCACAACTACTGGATCGCCACGGTTAGACCTGATGGCTCGCCGCACACGATGGTCGTGTGGGGCGTGTGGCTGGATGGCCGTTTCGTGTTCAGCACGGGTAGCAAGTCGCGTAAGGCTCGCAATCTGGCGCAGAACAGGAATTGCGTCGTATGCACCGAGGCCGCGCAAGAAGCCGTTATTGTGGAAGGCATCGCCGAAACTGCTGACGTTCCAGCACGGCGCAAATTCCTTCCCATCTACGAGCGAAAATACAAGTTCGATATGAAGGCCATGAAGCAGGACATCCTCGCCATGAAGGAGCCAGTCTTCGCGGTTCGTCCCCGGGTTGTATTTGGACTGTGGGAGAAGGAATTCGTGGATAGGTCCACCCGCTGGAAGTTTGCAAGTACGTAGGAATCGACCCGCAAATATTGGGGACGACAAAATGCCGCAATCGGAGCGGGAGTAGGTTATCGCTGGGGAACCGGCAGGCTCCGGCTGGAGAAGTCTCTACCAAGTGGACGGGACGACGGTCCTGATTGGGTTATTGATCCGCTGGCCGAAATCGGCATTAGTTACCTCCCGGGTGTGGCAGTGCGAAGCGAGAGACAGTGACCGTAATCGCTGGTTCACACTCTTTCAGACCCATTGGTTTCTTGGGCTCCGCAACCTCGGTCTCCTAAATTTCATTGCAGCAGTCCTGTTGGCCCCGACGGTTCTCGCTATCTACTGCGCCATCCGACGCGACCACATGGCTTACGGGGCTTTTGGCACTATCCTTTCCTTCGTGGGGTTGGCGGTTTATTTCTCCAGCAGCTGGGCCCTCCCTAAACTTTCCCTTAGTGGCCCATACGCCAGCGCTACCACGGAGCAGCAGAGGACTTTATCAATCGCACGATGCTTGCCGAGGGACGAGGCCGCGCAGGCGTTATCCCCGTAGAATTTGCGTGCCCAATAATCTCCGTAGTCATACTGAGAGGCGAGGTCTTCAGCAAAGCTGACCGCTTACACTGGGATTCTGGGCAACGGTCGGCTCGTAGTTGTTGAAATCATTTTGATCCTGACGCCGACGTTGCCCGAATGGAGATGGCTATTGCCGTTGCTGCTGGGCGATGATGCTGGTACTTCCTGGTTGGCCGACGGCTGCTCCAGCTCGGGAAGTCTCTCAAGCAATTAAGTAAGCGTCGCCGTCTTGGGTCGGTTTCCTACGCCCCTTGCGTCACCCCGCTTGGTGATTTCCATCACAGCCTGACTCGTTTTATCGCACTAAGCTCGGCGTAGCACCGTGTGTTTTCTTCCGGCGCGAAGGGGAAGTCCATGGCCCTCACAGATTCCACCACTGGCAATGTCATCCGCGACTATTCCATTGAACAACTCAAGGATGCCGCCAACCTAATGCGCGGCTATGATCTGATCGCGTTGTGTGCGGCGGGTTCGGGTCACGCAGGGGGCACGCTCTCAGTGATGGATATCACTGCCGCCCTGTACCTCAAAGTCGCCAATCACGATCCACAGAATCCTTCCTGGCCTGACCGTGACCGGATCATCTGGTCCACTGGCCACAAGGCGCCCAGTTTGTATCTCGGCTTGGCGGTCGCGGGCTTTTGTCCCGTCGAGGACGTGATGACGCTGCGGAAACTTGGCTCGCCTTACCAGGGACACCCGCATTGGCTCAAACTGCCGGGGGTTGAGGTCTCTACCGGTTCACTGGGGCAGGGTTTGAGCATCGCCGTGGGCATGGCATTAGCCGCCAAACTCGATGGCAAACATCACAAGACCTTTTGTCTGATGGGCGACGGTGAACAGCAAGAGGGACAGATTTGGGAAGCTGCGATGGAAGCGGGCCACTTCCACCTCGACAACCTGATCGGCATCATCGACTGCAATCGCCTGCAGATTGATGGCTGGGTGAAAGATGTGATGAATGTCGAACCGCTCGCGGCAAAATACGCCAGCTTCGGCTGGGAGGTTTTGCGCATCGATGGCCACGACATGAATCATGTGGTGGACGCGCTCCAGCAAGCTAAGCGCGTAGTCGGACGGCCGACTGTCATTCTCGCCGATACGGTCAAAGGCAAGGGCGTCAGCTTCATGCAAGATCAGGCGGGATGGCACGGCAAGGCGCCGAACTACGAAGAGCTTACCCGGGCGCTGAGCGAACTCGGCCTCAGCGAACGCATTCCGGTGCAGCAGTTGCTGGATAAGGCGAAGCAATATCAGATGCAGGTGGAGCAGAAGCTTGACGCCGCAATGCCGAAATTCTCGCGTGACTACTGGTGGAATGCCGGGGACACGATGAAGGCCAAGATGGAACCTACGCGCAAAGGCTTCGGCCAGTCCCTCGCGGACAACGGAGACGATGAGCGTGTGGTTTGCCTAGGATTAGACATCTCCGGCTCCATCACGATCAGCGATTTCTATTCGGGCAAACCCGAGCGCAAGAAGCGCTGGATCAGCATGGGCATCGCCGAGCAATCAGCCACGTCAGCGGCGGCGGGGCTCGCCAGGGAAGGGAAGCTGCCTGTGCTGGGTACCTACGCTACATTTGCTGCGGCTCGCAACCTGGACCAGATCCGCACCTCAGTGTGCTATGCAAATTTCAACGTCATGATCGCGGGAGCGCACGGTGGAGTTTCCGTCGGACCCGATGGCGCCACGCATCAGGCGCTGGAAGATCTGTTCGCCATGGCAGGTCTGCCGAACATGTCAGTGGTCGTACCCTGCGATGTCGAGGAGACACGCAAGGCCACGAACTACCTGCTGCTGCAGCACGAGGGGCCGAAGTACATTCGATTCGCGCGAGAAGCGACGCCCATTGTCACGAATGAGAAAACACCATTTGTATTCGGCAAGGCGAATGTGATTCGATTGCGACGTGAGGCAGCGAATTTCGCCGAGGCGTTCGAGACCCGGCTCGCGGCGGCATACGAGGATGAGAGCGAGGATCTTTGCATCATTGCGTGTGGTCCCATGGTTCCGGAGGCGATGCGCGCCGCCTACATTGTGAAGCGCGAATACGGTTATGAAACTCGCCTGCTGAACCTGCACACGCTGAAACCGATCGACGCAGAAGCCATCGTTCGCGCGGCGCACGACACCGGAGTTGTAATCACGGCCGAAGAACATCAGATCGGGGCTCTGGCATGGCGAGTCAGCGCGATTCTTACCGAGAGCCCAGAACTCTACGGACTACCCGTGATCACCGGCGCCATCGGAGTGAAGGACCGCTTTGGTGACTCTGGAGCGCCTTGGGAGTTAATTAAGGAGTTTGAGGTCAGCGCTGAGCACATCGCGCACAAAGCTTCGGAGTTGATGGCCTTTAAGAAAAAGCGCGCAGAAGGAAAAAGGCAAGAGCGCGAGCATCTCTTCTACGCTGGAATGCGGTAGAACATTTCGCATTCAAGGCAGGGAGATTCCGCGGTCACGAAAGTCTGAGTTGTGTCAGAAGCTGGGCTGCCTGGCCATTCTCCACGACCACATAAGAAACGACGTTGCGGTTAGATCTATTCCTGGCTCGGTCGTGCTGAAGGACTGCATGTTGTCTCGATACACCGCTACTTGTGAACTATCAAACGGACCGGCGTTTCCATTGAATTTTCTGAACGTATCTACTCCATTTGCCGGGCATAAGATCATGCCATTGACCACCCCTGAAGTAGCGGAACTGCCTGGGCCCTCCACCGCGGCACCCCACAACACCGGCGTACCTCCCAAAGTCCCATCCAGCGCGCCCGCCAGATTTGCTACCTGGTGCTGGATACAATTTGGAAAAGTGCTTCCGTCGCCCACAATGAAGGACGAGCCCCAGGCATTGGCTCCGAGGATGTTGGCCAGCCATCTCTGCGAATAGGTCCCGTAGGTCTTGGATCGGGTCATGTAATCCGCTTCGCTCGCCATCACCGACAAACCCGCGCCGTGCGAAGTTGTGTCTCCGTAACTCCATTGGTATCCGAAGCCCCAGGGATCGGTGGCGGCTTGCGTAATCGCGTCTTCCACCTGGCGTAGAAATTGTTTGCGAATGCTCGATTTCGAAACCGCCAAACCACTCGGATTTCCCGCCATTTCCAGCGCTCGGTACAGTTCAAAATGGGCCAGTCCGCTCACATCGTAGAGGTTGAGCGTGTCTGTATATCCTGCATCGTAGATGTCGGTGATGTAATTTCTGGCGAATTGAGCCGCCTGATGAAGGTAGTCCATAGGATCGGTGTGAGGCAGTCCGGCCGGCAGGCGTTCAGCTTCCCCTGCGGACCGCAGCGCGAAGTAAAGTTCGGTTGCACCCAGCTCCATGTCATCATCCCACACATTTTCGGGATAGCCATCAAACGGACTAATGGTCAACAGGCAAGTGCTGCACGTGCCCGATCCCGCAGCGGGCGCAGGGTCTGAATACGAACTATCGGCAAGCGCAAAAATGTCTTCGGCATTCTTGAGGCACCGATTGGCCAGCCAAGAGTTCGTGCGGTGATTCAGTTGGTAGCACAGAGCAAAGTCAGCCGCCAGGCGCCCCGCCAGATTCGGACTGATTGGCGATCCTGCGGAGCCGGCCAAATAAACCGGGCGATTGCAGATAAAGAAGGTCGTGTAGGGGTCGCACGGTCGCGGATCTCCGGGCTGCTCAAGATTGTCGGCCGCCTGGGGCAAGGTCCAGATGTCGTACTCGGTGATAAGGCAGTAGGGCGTCGCATACGTTCCGCCACAGTTGCCAGTTGCCGAACTCGGATCACCTTCGCCGTAATAATCCCAGTCCTGAGTGTTATCCACCTGGTAATAGAGGGTTTTTGTTTTGTCGTCCCACATCTTCATCAGCCAGTTGAGGCCAAATCCTGCTTCGTCGGTGAAGTCGGATGAGGCCGGCGCTCCCGGTCCGCCGCTGCCCGCGTAGGAAATGGAGCCGGACGGTGCGGGTGGGTTCCGGGGAGCGTTCTCCCCCATCTGGATTGGAAAGTCACGCACCCCTATTTCCATAAGAGCCGTTGTATAGCTCGCCGTCTCGACATATTTCTCATAGTCACCGGCGTCCCACCAACCGCTCGAGGCATCGAGATTCGGCAACCTCGCCGATACAAGCGGGCGTGTTGGGGGCACATTGTCGATAAAGTCGTTTCCGTCGAGGGAAGGGGTTTCATAAACATGCGCGTCTTTATCCCTTAAATGGCCCGGCGCCGTACGCAGAGCGTTGGGGATGAAGTTTGCTCCGTCGCGTTGCGTCTCATAGAAAAATAGAGTGTTCAAAAGTAGTCCGGAATAAAGCGCATCCGGGCAATCCACCGCAAAAGGTGGCGAGACCACTCCTGCCGTCCCGGATACTGAAATCGTGTAAAGGTCGCCTCTCGGAACATTGAAATCCAGGGCGTACACGTTGTAGGTCACAGTTTTGCTGTGGCTCCAAGTGCCCAGCAGCGCGCCGACCCGGCCCGAATATTTGGCGGCACCCTTCGAATCGACCACCTTAAAGTTCGCCCCGCCCTCCGACGCCTCGGACATGAGGTAAGCACGAAAAGGCGCCGAGCCAGCCTCGTAACCAACTTGACTGACTCGAATGTAGGTAGACTGCGCCTGCGCGGCGCACGGTAACAAAGCGAGTAAGATGCCAGAGATCAAGCGAGAGAGAATCACGAGCCGGTAGTCAGAAAGCAAAACAGCTTCCTCCTTGCCGAGCGGATGGCTGTATTAAATGCATTTAATACAGCGCTAGAATGTTGCTCCTTTGCTTTGGGAGTGTCAAGAGGGAAGGTGCCGCATTGTCGCCCGCATGTGATATTTTCGTTGCTTCGCACTGTGAGTTGAAAGCCACGCTGGATTCAGCCTCAGTCGATGTGAAAACTCATGGCCAAGAAATTCCGTATTTTTGCGACTTGTGACATTGGAGAGGCGCTTAACCTGCTGCGCAATCGCGGATATGAAGTCGAGGTTTATCCGCAGCCCGTAGCGCCACCGAAGAGCCTGATCATCGATAAAGTTAAGACCGGCATTGACGGGCTGATCACCACACTTCGCGATCCGATTGATGCTGAGGTTTTTGAAGCGGGCAATAATACCTTGAAGGTTGTGGCCCAGATTGCCGTCGGTTTTGACAATATCAATCGCACCGATGCCAACCGCTATAAAATTCCTTTCACCCACACGGCCGACGTTCTGACCGAAGCCACGGCGGAGTTCGCCTTTTTCATGCTGGGTATGCTAGCCCGCAAGATGTGGCCAGCCGAGCACCTCACCCGCGACAACCAATGGGGATATTGGCATCCTTATCTGCCGTTTCTGGGTGACGAGGTCACCGGTAAGACGATCGCCATCATCGGCACGGGACGTATTGGGTTGGCCATGATCAAGAAGTGCGCCGGTTTCGACATGAACATGTTGTGCTACGACCCGGCCTATGAGAATCACGACTACATCAAAGCCATTCAGGAAGAGATGGACTTGCGGCACGCGCGTGGCATTTCGAAAGAAAGGAGTTGGATCAAGTATGTGGGCTTCGAAAACGCTGTGCGCGACGCCGACTTTGTCAGCGTGCACGTGCCGCTGTTGCGCGCGGGCGAGAGCGCGACACCCACCTACCATCTGTTCAACGAGCAGACGTTGAAGCTGATGAAGCCGACGGCCTTCCTAGTGAACGACTCCCGCGGGCCAGTGGTCGATGAAGTTGCGTTGGCGCGCGCCCTGCGCGAGAACTGGATCGCTGGCGCCGCTCTTGATGTTTATGAGAAAGAGCCGCTGCCCGCCGATTCTCCGCTTCGCGATCCAGCCATTGCCGACCGCTGCCGCTTGATGCCGCATTTCGCCAGCGCCGCCCGCATCACCCGACTCGACACCGATCCGAATAAGGGAATGGCAGGGCGCTGCGTCCAGGGTTTGATCGACATCCTCGAGTCCAACTACGGCGGCGATATCACGAAAATGCCTTACGTCGTAAACAAAGAGGCATTTGGCAAGTCTTGAGGAGATTCCCGCCTCGTGCCGACTCTGGTTGCCGCTAGAATAGATTGCAGATTGCCTTATCCCAAGGATCCGAATGAAAAGAGTCGTTCTGTTTCTTTTGCTTGTTCTCCTTCTGATTTCATTGACCTTTGCAGAAACTCCGGAGGCACACAATCTACTGAAGTTGATTCCACAACCCAAAGAAGTGCAACTGCACGACGGAAATTTCCGAGTAACGGCCACTACCAGAATCCTCGTGGAGTTTGGACATCAGGCCGAAGATCGCATCGCGGCCGAAACGCTGGCGGAAGAAATCCAAGACCGCTCCGGCCTGAAAGTAAGTATTACCGGCGAAAAACCGGACGCCAGGCGGGAGAGCAGAACCATCGTTCTCGCGCGCCTGCAGGATCAAAAGGTGAAGGATTTTCTGGCTGCAAAAGGACTGAAGGCGGATTCGATCGGCGACCAGGGCTACCTGCTGTTCTCAGACAAGACTCACCTCATTGTTGCGGCCAACACTGGCCAGGGACTGTTCTATGGCGTGCAAACGCTTCGGCAACTGCTTCATGAGGATGGCGGCGCAGTGGTCTGTCCGGCGGTTTCGATCCGCGACTGGCCTAGCATGGAGTGGCGCGGCGTGCAGGACGACATTAGCCGCGGGCCGATTCCGACGCAAGGTTTCATGAAGGGCCAGATCCGCACTCTGGCCGAGTACAAAGTGAATCTGCTCGCTCTCTACATGGAGCACGTATTCGACTTCGCCACCCAGCCGTTGCTGGCGCCCAAGGAAGCCGCGCTCACGCCAGAACAGATCAAAGCGCTGGTGCTTTATGCGAAAAACTTCTATGTGACGATTCTTCCGGAGCAGCAAACCTTCGGACACCTTCATCACATGCTGAAATATGAAATCTACGCGGACGTCGCAGAACGACCCCACGGCCACGTACTTACGCCGACTAAGGAGCGCTCCTATGACCTGATCAAGGCAATGTATGCGGATCTGGTGCCGCTTTTTCCCGGACCTTTCCTTCATATCGGTGGCGACGAAACGTTTGAACTGGGTCACGGACAAACCGCCGCGCGGGCCAGTGAAATTGGCCTTGGGCGCGTGTATCTGGAGCACATCCGGAAAGTCAGCAGCATTCTCGAGTCTTATCACAAGCAACTGATGTTCTGGGGTGATATCGCAGTGAAGTATCCGCAACTGTTGAGCATCTTGCCCAAGGATATGATCGCGATTCCCTGGGATTACGACGCCAAGCCAAGCTATGAGAGCATCATCAAACCGTATCGCGATGCCGGACTCCGCGTGGTCGTGGCTCCGGGCGCGAACAACTGGAATCAGGTCTGGCCCGATCTGGATGTCGCTTTCGTGAATATCCGCAACTTTGTGCGCGACGGCCAAAACCTGGGGGCCATGGGCATGCTGAATACAACGTGGAACGACGATGGCGAGTCGATCTACGGGATGGCGTGGCCGGCGCTGGTTTTTGGCGCGGCGGCGGGATGGCAAGCGGGCGAGTCCGATGTCGATAAATTCAAGAACGACTATGACTGGGTCTTCTATCGCAACGATGATTCCACTTTCCGCGACGTGCTGGAAAATCTGGATCGGGGGCATCAGGCGCTGGCCAAGAATCACCTCGCCACAGAAACGGATGAGTTGTTCTGGGCCGATCCGTTCACCCCGGAAGGCGCGACGCTCATGCAGAAGATGTTGCCGGCGGCTGTTGACATGCGCTTGGGAGCCGAGCACGCGTTGGAATCGCTCTACCGGAATGGTCGCAAGGCACATGCCAATCAGGCCACGCTGGCCGACATGACGTTGGCAGCCTGGCGATGGGACACCCTGGGCATGAAAGCCGAGTACACGCAGGAGATCAACCAATTCTACTGGGACGCTTTCCAGAACCAGACCGACGCAGAGCGCGTAGGCAACGACCTGGAAGAAATCACCTCCACTAATGCGCGCCTGGAAGATCTGCGCGACGCTAGCACGCACCTAGGTCAAATGTACCGCGACGCGTGGTTGAGAGAGTACAGTCCGTTCTGGGTCGACAATGTGTTGGTTCGTTACGACACGCTGGCTCGCGAGTTTCAGCAAAAGATCGTGGCGGTTCGCCAGGCGCGACGGCAATATGATGCCACCAAACTTCTTGTGCCGCCGCAGGACTTAGGCTTCTACTTGCAACCCTAGAGGCACACCTTGAGATGTTTTCCGACCGAACCGACTGGAAGCTGACGCGCAATCGCTTGACGGAGACGCTCGACGAAGTCCGAGCGCGCGGCGCTCGCGTGCTGGATCTCACACTTTCGAATCCGACGAGGGCCGGGCTGCACTATGACGAGCCGCGCATTCTGCAATCCTTGGCTTCGCCGCAGGCGATGGATTACGATCCCCAGCCGAAGGGCTTGCCGAGCGCGCGATCGGCAGTTGCCGATTACTACCAAGCTGAGCATGGGATCAAGGTCAATCCCGAACGGGTGATTCTCACCACCAGCACCAGCGAAGGATATTCCTTCGTGTTCCGTCTGCTTTGTAATCCCGGCGATGAGTTGCTGGTCCCGAAACCCAGCTATCCGCTATTTGAATTTCTGGCCGACTTGCAGGACGTGAAGTTGATGCCTTATCTTTTGATTTACGATCATGGCTGGCAGATGGATTTTCCGTCCTTGCGGAACGCGGTAACGAAGCGCACGCGCGGAGTCATTGTTGTCCATCCCAACAATCCCACAGGTTCGTACGTGCAAGCGCAGGAGCGGGTGGCGCTTGGCGGTTTTTGCCAGGAACACGAACTTGCGCTAATTTCAGATGAGGTTTTTCTGGACTACGCTCACAACGAAGCGCCGCAACCAAGCTTCGCCGCTCATGAAGACGTGCTCTCTTTCACCCTGAGCGGTGTTTCCAAAATCTCGGCGCTGCCGCAGATGAAGGTGGCATGGATCCTCACCGGTGGTCCGTCGGCGTTGGCGGAAGCCGCCCAGGCACGACTCGAGGTCATCGCCGATACATATCTCTCTATAAATGCGCCCATCCAGTGGGCCACACGAGAACTCCTCCATCAACGGCATAACATCCAGCGGCAATTGCTGGGTCGAGTACTGGCAAATCTCGCCGAACTCGATCGCCAGCTTGCTCGGCAGAAGACGTGCCAGCGTTTAAGTGTGGAGGGAGGATGGTACGCGGTCCTGCGCGTGCCCGTCACCCGGACCGACGAGGAATTGGCGGTCGATCTATTGCGACACAAGTCTGTTCTGGTGCATCCCGGGCATTTCTATGATTTTCCGAGCGATGGGTATCTGGTATTAAGTCTGATTACCCAGCAAGCGGATTTCGCCGAGGCATTGCAGCGGGTACTAGAGATGAATTTCTAGAAATGGGGTCTCAGCGCTTCACGAGAAATGGATTGCTTTCCCGTTCTTCTCCGATCGTAGTCAGGGGTCCGTGGCCGGGGACGACTCTCGTGTCGTCGGGCAGAGCCAGCACAGTACCGTGCAGTGATTGCATGATCTTCTGCATCGATCCGCCGGGCAGGTCGGTGCGACCGATGGAGCCGGCAAACAACGTATCACCCGCGATTAAAGTTTTTTCTGCGGGGAAGTAGAGACAGATGCTGCCTTCCGTGTGTCCCGGTGTGTGCAGAATGCTAGCAGCGTGTGCTCCGGCTTTCACAGTGTCGCCAGTACCTAAACTCTGGTCGATCTCGACTGCGCCGGGCGCGGCCATGCCTACCCACGCGGCTTGCACATCGAGCATTTTGAGCAGGGCGTAGTCGTTCTGGTTCAACAGAATGGGCGCTCCGGTGGCTGCGCGTAATTTCATCGCGCCTCCTACGTGATCGATGTGGCCGTGCGTGATAACGATCTGCTTGACTTGGAGGTTATGCTTGCGGATGAGGGCGAGAACGTCTTCAATGTCGTCGCCGGGGTCAATCACCATCGCTGCGCGCGTGGTCTCGTCGCCAATGATCGAGCAGTTGCACTGCAGCGGCCCCACCGGGAAAATTTCGTGGATCATGTTTCCATTGTAGCGAACTGAGTTCTAGTACCGAGTACCGAGTCGCGAGTAAAACTAGGAAGAGACGAGTTCACACTTGTCGTCGGGGCAGCGTTGGCGCGACAATACGCCAGCTTGCTTGGGGAGGTTCTGTGGCAGCCAAATACCGTCAACATGGGTATCAGGATCGTGATCGGGAGGTAAAGCCGCGCAGGGAGTCTGGGGAGAAGCCAGCTTCGGTGCCGCCAGCAAGACGCGACTACAGCATGGGGCCGAAACCAGTGAATTTGCCCGGAACGCATGTCGTCTCACGATGCACGCAATGCGGCACGGTGCTGCAAGGGATGCCCCCCACGGGTCTGTGTCCCAAGTGCGGTTTTGAGTTGCATTCCTGCAAGCAGTGCGCTTACTTCGATCCGGGCAGCCGCTTCGAGTGCATGCAGCCGGTGCCGAAGCGCATCGAGAAGAAAGATGTGCGCAACGAGTGCACGTTCTATGAACTCCGCGTCGCGAGAGAGAAGGAAACCTCCACGCCCGCCACACTGCGGCCGAACGACGCGCGGCAGGCGTTCGAGAATCTGTTCAAGAAGTAGGAGCGTGAAGCGTTGAGGCCGGGAGCGCGGACTTCAAGCAGTGGTCTCATCTGACCAAGACATGGGATGAAGAGGACAATTCTTAAAGCTGTACTGATCGCAGTGGCGATTGCGTTCTCTTTCCTGTTGGCGGGGGCGGGCTACAGGATTTTTTTTGACAAGCTCGGTATTGGAACGCCTGGCACCATCGCCTCAGACGCCTTCGTTCCCCCGAGAACCCTCCTCATGTGTTCTGGTTCGCGGTGATGTGCGTCCTCTATTGGCTGTTCCACCGACGGGCTGGAAAGCCTGGAAAATCGAGTTAGGCCGGGCGAAGCTTGGCTCAGGGTTTCTGCGTCGGCCTTACCAGAATCTCGCTCACAAACGACTGCGGACTCTGAGTCACCAACATTTCCACGGCGTGAGCTACGTCTTCCGGTTGAAGCATTTTCGCGGGATCTTTGCCGTCGTGTGGGCTGAGGTCCGTGTTGGTCGAACCGGGACAGATCACGCTCACGCGGATGTTATGGGCGCGCAGTTCCTCAGCCACAGAGTAACTGAGTCCGTTCAGTCCCCACTTGGATGCCGCGTAGGCAGCACCGTTGGGCAACGCATTTTTCCCGGCCAGCGAGGAGATGTTGATGATGTGCCCGGACCTTGAACGAATCATCATCGGAGCAAACGCGCGAATGGCATAGTAAACGCCGCGCAGATTCGTATTTAGAATTTGGTTCCAGGCATCGGGAGGCAGTTGATGCAGCGGAACGTCGAATCCGCCGATACCGGCGTTGTTGACCAGGATGTCTGCACCTCCGAATAGAGATTCCACTCGCTTCGCCGCTGCCTCCACAGCCTCAAGGCTGGTCACGTCGCAGGGAATGGCTTCGGCCTTACCTCCAGCCTCCAGGATGGTTTTTGCAGTCGAGTCCAGCGCGGCCTGACTGCGTCCGCAAAGCACCGCGGTGGCACCGAGCTCGGCGAGCAAAATGGCGATGGCGGCGCCAATGCCGCGGCCGCCGCCCGTGATGATGGCGACCTGTCCCATCAGGAAGTCAGCACGGTCGGTTGCGAGCAGGTTCATATGCGATGTCGGTATTATCTACGATGGAACGGTGCCACGCACGATTGTCGCGGTGGATCGTTTTTGCATCTTATACAATGATTGGCGCGGGTAGCGGGAAGTTGCTTGCCTTCGGAAGAAGAGGTACTTATAATCCGGCCAACCGGGAAAGAAGGGTCATTCGCCTCCAAGCCCAGTTCGCCCCGTTTTCGCGGGGCCTGCCCGGAACGCAGCCCGGATTTCCAGACGGGATGCGGAGCGCGTTAGCAGTCCAAGCGGCATGCCACAAATTCAGCAAGAACGCTATTTCACGACATTGTCGATTCCCAAAGGTGCAAGGAGCCAATACTGATGAAAAAGATTCTGGTCACGGTTGTGCTTGGGGTGGCTGCAACGGCAGCAGCCCGGAGTGCCACGCAGCCAGCGCAACAACCATCCCAGCCACCGGCGCAAGCAACTCCAGGACAAGCGCCCGCGGCCGCCGCGCAAGCCCCCGTTATCAAGGACCCCGCTGAATACAACGCCTATGTCGGGGCCATCCAGCAGAAGGATCCGGCGGCGCAGATCAGCGGCCTGGAAGCGTTCATGACGCAGTATCCCAACAGCGTAATGAAGGTGGCCGCCCTGCAAACTCTCATGCAGGACTACCAGCAGACGGGGAATCAGCAAAAGACCATCGATACGGCCGTGAAATTGGTGGCGGCGGATCCCTGTAACGTGCGTGCGATGGCATTGCTGGCCTACTTCGATCGCCTGAAGGCGCAGGGCGGCGACGCCAATGCCAAACAGGATCTGGCGGACGCGAAGAAGTACGGACAGATGGGGCTGGATTGTCTGCCAAAATTCACCAAGCCTGAGGGCACTGCTGACGCCGATTATCAGAAGATGAAAGATCAGATGGCTGCCATTTTTAACGCGGCCATCGGTATCGCTGACCTCACCGATAAGGACTACGACGACGCCAGAAAAGATCTGCGCGCCGCGGCGGACTTGAACCCTACAGATTTCAGCATCGTTTATCCGTTAGCTTTGGCTTATGCCGGGCCCACTCCACCGGATCCGAAGATTCCACCCGATCCGATCAACGGCATCTGGTACGCCGCTCGGGCTTCGGCGGTTGCACCGACGCCGCAGTATCAGCAGCAGATTGAAAAATACGCCAAGAACCAATACATCAAATACCACGGCGGAGATGATGGCTGGACCGATGTTCTAGCGCAAGCCAAAGCAAGTCCGACACAGCCTGCGAATTTCACCATCAAGCCCGCTCCCACGCTTCCCGAACAAGCACACAATATGGTCGTCTCCACACCGCCGGACAAAATGGACTTCGCCACGTGGGAGTTCGTTCTTTCCAACGGAACGAAGGAGGACCAGGACGTAGTTTGGAATGCCATCAAGGGCAAGCCTGTTCAAATGAATGGCACCGTGATCAAAGCAACGGCCGAGGAATTTGATATCGCCGGTAGCTCGGACGACATTGAAGCGAAGAAGGCCGATATTACTCTCACGTTTGAAGAGAAGGTCCCGCTGAAGCTTATCCCGAAGGAAGGCGCCAGTTTGGACTTCCAGGGCGAGCCGGCCTCCTACACTCCCAACCCGTTCATGATGGTCATGGGGAAGGGCAAGCTGCTGAAGGCGGCGGCTCCAACTCCGGCTAAGAAAGCTCCAGTGCATCACAAAGCAACCACGTCTCAGTAGTGAGAAGTGGTTCGAACATTAAGAGGCAGTCCTTTGGGGCTGCCCTATTTTTTGCTGATAGGAATTAAGACGCCTGTACTCGGACGGAAATCTAGCGCGCCGCCTTCTTTTCCATGGTTACCGGTCGCGCGCTGCGTGGCGGACGCTTCGCGCCATCCCGAAGTTGCCGTACATCGATTTTCAGTTCGTCGATAGTGCGGCTCAGAGTGTTGCGATGCATGCCCAGTTCACGGGCAGCGCGGCATTGATTGCCCTTGTTTTCCTGGAGTACGGTAAGGATAAATCGCTTCTTGAACTCGCGTACGCCCTCGGAGTAGAGAATGTTGCTTTTATACATCTGCAGAATCAGTGCTTCCAATTGATCTTTCACGGTAGCTCTCTCTCGTCTAATCTCTCGTTTTGATGTCTTCGCCCAACAGCCTTGCTCGCACGCGACACTCATTTTCTAGAGGTGGCTGGAGTGCCCGTCAATTCCTTCGGGGCACGGCGCAAAAAATCCAGTCCCTCGTTAAACCGCGCACGTAACGCGGACGGCGCCAACCAGATCGCCGCTCTTCCAGCTACCAAAAAATATGGCGCCAGTTCCGACTTCTCCAGCAACGAAGATGTTGGAGTGAATGCAGTCATCCCCATCAAGACCACAGCCACCACCAGCGCGCCTTTCAGTACGCCCAACAACGCGCCGAGAAGGCGATCGAAACCGGTCAGCCCAACTTCCTTCATTAGCCTTCGCGCGATTCTGCCCGCAATACTGAACACGATCAGGATCACGAAAAAGATAATGAGGAAACCGAGAATCTCCGCCAACAGTTCGGACTTCAGAAACGATATCAGCCAGTCGGCAAGCCTTTGGTACTGCCAAGCAGCGACGACGTAGCCCACAACCAATCCCGCCATGCTCAAAGCCTCGGCGAAGAACCCGTGCATGGCGGCCAAAAAAACATTCAGCCCGATCACCAAAACGATCACCCAGTCAGCCGGCGTCATCGCACTCTCCGGCTCAGCAAGCGTCTGGCGAACACCAAGCGTTCACCCATCCAACTTGTTTCCCGTGATCTGGCGGTACGCATCAAGATACTTATCACTGGTACGCAGCGCAACTTCTGCCGGCAACGAAGGCGCAGGCGGTCGCTTGTTCCAGCGAATCTCCTCCAGATAATCGCGGACATATTGCTTGTCGTAAGATTCCTGCGGTCCGCCGGGTGCGTACTCATCGGCGGGCCAGAAGCGGGACGAATCCGGCGTCAGCACTTCGTCCGCCAGGGTAATTCCTTTGACTGTGCGGCCAAACTCAAGCTTGGTGTCGGCAATAATGATGCCGCGCTGACGGGCGTAATCCGCCGCCTTCTTGTAAACGCGTAAGGTGAGATCACGCAGGGTGCTGGCAGCTTCCGCGCCCACGATTTCGCACATTTTGGCAAACGAAATGTTTTCGTCATGGCCGCTGGTGGCCTTCGTGGAAGGAGTGAAAATAGGCTGCGGGAAGGCGTCCGACTCGCGCAATCCCGGAGGCAATTCGATTCCGCACACTTTGCCCGTTGCCTTGTATTCCTTCCAGGCCGAGCCTGAGATGTAGCCCCGGACTACGCATTCGACCGGAAACATTTGCGCCCGCTGCACCACCATGGACCGGCCGTGCAACGGATCGGCATACTTATGCAGGTTCTGCGGATAACGGTTCACATCGGCCGTGATGAGGTGGTTGGGAACAATGTCAGAAAGGAAGTTGAACCAGAACAGGGAGATCTGAGTTAGCACACGGCCCTTGTGCGGAATGCCGGTGGCGAGCACGTAATCGAAGGCAGAGATTCGGTCTGTAGCGACGAACAGCAATCGTTCGTTTTCTAGTTCATAGACGTCGCGTACTTTTCCGCTAGCGTGAAGTTGGAGGTCAGGGAAATCTGTTTGTAGGAGAACGGGATCAAGGAGTTCAGAGTTCATATGGAAATACTAAGGCAGGAGCGAGCCGTATTTTAGCCTCTCAGAAACTTTTGTCAACGATAGAGATCACAGGCCGGGGGTCGGGCCCTATCCTGTTGAGCGGGAAACCGTTGGCAGGTACGGGTTCGCTGAAAGGATTAGAAATACCGAAGTTCTCCGTGGCGCGATTGTGGAAAAGCTGAGGATGGGAGTGGAAATCTCTCCCTCGATCTAGTTCGCCAGCCCAGGTGAGCTTTTTGGCTTCCCCCTTCGATTACGCCGCGCCGAACCGTACCGACACCAACTTCGACACGCCTGGCTCCTGCATAGTTACGCCGTAAAGCACGGGGGCGATGCTCATCGTCTTCTTGCTGTGAGTGATGAGGACGAATTGGGTTTGTATGCTCATTTCCTTGACCAGCTCGGTAAAGCGACCGATGTTCGCCTCGTCGAGAGGCGCGTCCACCTCGTCGAGAATGCAGAACGGACTGGGAGTGTATTGGAAGATGCCTACCAGCAGCGCCAGCGCAGTTAACGCCTTCTCGCCTCCGGAGAGCAGTAGCACACTCTGCAGGCGCTTGCCAGGAGGTGAAGCAACCACGTCGATGCCGCTCTCGGCGGAGTTTTCCTCGTCGGTAAGCTTCATGAAGGCGTGGCCGCCGCCGAACAGCTTCTTGAACGTAGCCTGGAAGTTTTCGTTGATTTTGGCGAAAGCTTCCTGGAACTTCTGACGCGAAACTTCGTCGATCTCGCGGATGGTCGCCGTCGTGTTCTCGATAGACGAGATCAGATCCTTGCGCTGCGTGTCGAGGAATGAGTGGCGTTCGGCGCTCTCCTTGTATTCTTCGAGCGCCATCATGTTCACTGGACCCATGCCTTCCAGTTTGGCCCGCATCTCGCGATAAGACTGATCGCGGGCGGCAAGTTCGTCGCCGCCGGCCACCGCTAAAGTAAGATCCGCCATCAGAGCAGCCTTCTCGACGCCGAGTTCATGCAGGCAAGTTTCGGCCATGTACATGGCATCGGCTTCCAGTTTGGCGGCGATAGCCTGCAGTTCACCACGGCGGTCTCGGGCCTGGTCCAATAGCTGCCGTGCGTTGCGCAGTAGCTCATCGATTTCAGCGAGTCGAGCCCGGAGCTGATCTTTTTCAAATTGCAGCAACCCTTCGCGGGCCTGGCCAGCATTACGCTCGGCCTCGAATTCTCTCACTTGCTGTTCAAGTTGAAGGTTCTCGGTTTCGCGCCGCAGCTTTTCGCCTGCCCCCGCTTCGATCTGCGAGGTGAGAGCCTGGACGCGCTCGCCCATCTCGGTGAACAGGGAATCGATTCGCCCCAGCACAGCAGTGGCTGAGCGATGGCGCTCTTCTAGCGCGGCGACGCGAGCTACCCGCTGCGAGCTGGTCTGGGCTGCATCTTCGCGACGCTGACGCAACGTGCCCAGTGATTCCTGGGCTACCGCAATCTGCTGCTCGAGTTGAACGCGAGCCCGTTCGAGGGCGGATATTTCCGCCTGCCGCGCTGTGATGACCGACTCCTGCTCGGCCCGCTCCGCTGCCAATCGTTGCAACTCGGCTTGAGAAATCCGCATGCGCTCGGTGACACGGGCCATCTCGGAGTCGAGCTGCTGCAGCATGTGGCCGGAGGTCATCGACTGATGCTCAGCGTTGCGCTTTTCAGACTCCAGACGTTCCAGCAGGGAAGTGAACTCCTTAATCTCCCCGCCCAGCGTTAAGACGCGCATCTCTTCATCGCGAAGAGCTCGCTCTAAATCTTCAAGCTGACGCAGAACCTCGCGGAGTTCGCGCTTCATCGACAGTGGACCTTCGGCCCGCTGTTTGCCACCAGTCACGGTGACGTTGTGGAAGCACTCTCCAGATTGTGAAAGGAAGAATGCGTCTGGATTTTCTAGTGCCAGACCCCGGGCGGTGTCCGATCCGGGGACGATGTAGCCGTCGCGCAGCTTCGGCAGAATCACTTCCAGTGATTTTCCGAATCCGTCGAGGACGCGAATCGTGTTCTTCAGCGGCACGATGGAAGCTGTGGGCGGCGCGCAGTGCGCGGCTTCGTCGAGAACGAAGGAGAACTTGGCTTGCGAGTCTTCGGGATGGACCAGGAAGGTGGCGCGGCCATCGACGTCGCTGCGCAGCAGGCGCAGGCCTTCGTCCGCAGCGTCCCAAGACTTGACCACGATATAGTTCAATTCGTCCCGCAGAAAGTCTTCCACCACACGCTCAAAGCGCGGCTCGACTTCAAGAAAATCCGCGAGCACCCCGACCGGAGCCAGGCCACTCTGCATTACGCCGGACTGAAATAGGCGTCGAACCGATTCGGTGGAATAACCATGCTCTGCGATGACCGCTTCGAGAGAGCCTTTCTTTCCCAGGGCGGTGGCAAATTCGGCGCGCAAGACATCGAGATTGGTTTTCGCACGCGTTTCTTCGAGCCGCTTCGATTCAATCAGTCGACGAAGTTGGCTGATCTCTTCTGTGATTCCGGCCACGCGCTGCGTCACAGTTTCAAACTCAAGAGCCAGTTGGCCGCGCTGCCCGCCAAAGTCTTCTACCTGCAGGTTGGCGTTGGTCAGTTCAGTTTGTAGTCGCATCGCCTCACGGTCAGCGCCTGCCAGTCGCTCTTCGGCTTGCGCGAGCTGGTTGCGAAGCCGAGAGGCCGAAGAGACGGTATCAAAAATCGCAACCCGAGATCCTTCTTGCTGATGCTCGAGTTCCGCCAACGCTGCGGCCGCCGTCGCGGCTTCCTGCTGCGACAACGAAAGCTCATGCTGGGCAGCAGCCAGATCGGCGGCTGCGGATTCCAGCACCTGCCGGTTGGAATCGCGCTCGACCTCGAGCGCGGTCAGGCGATGACGGGCTTGCCCCAACTCTGCTTCCGCCGAGGCTGAGCGAACCACCAGTTCAGCACAGCGCTCGTCGTTATAGCGGCGGCGGGCGTGCGCACGATCAATTTCCATCGCAAGCTGATTGATACGATCACGATTTTCGCGCAGCTCGGTTTCGATGGCATAACCGCGCTCCGTAGCTTCGCCGTGCTCGGATTCCAGTTGTTGCACGGCTTCGGCGCGGTGTCGCATGTCTTCAGCCAGGAGGTTGAGTTGAGCATCAATCTCCGTGCTTTCGTGCTCGATTGCAGCAAATTTGCTCGCCAGCAGGGTACGTAGCTCAGCGCGCATCTCGTCGCGCAGTCGGGCGAAACGTTCGGCTTTGGAAGCTTGCCGCTTCAACGAATTCATCTGGCGCGTGACTTCCTCGAAAATATCATTAACGCGCGCGAGGTTGAGTTTCGCATCTTCGAGCCGCGCTTCGGCGAGACGTTTCTTCGTCTTGAACTTTGTAATTCCCGCGGCTTCTTCAAGAATGGCCCGCCGGTCTGTCGGACGGCTGCTGAGAATCTGTCCGATTCGGCCTTGTTCGATTAAGGCGTAAGTCTCCGGGCCCAGTCCGGTGCCCATGAATAGATCCTGAATGTCGCGCAGGCGGCAGAGTTTGCCGTTCAATAAGTATTCGCTGTCGCCGGAGCGGAACAAGCGACGTGTGACCACAATCTCGCCAGCATGGAACTGCTGTTGATTGAATTTCCGGCGACGAATCTTCAGCACCACCTGAGGCGAGCCAGCCACAGCTGCCGAAGGTGTCGTCGCCGCAACGTTGTGCACGGGCAGCGCGAACACCGGCTCGTCGTCAGGAAAGGCAACCGCTATCGTATTCAACTTCGAGCGGGGGATTTCCACTTCTTCCGTTCTGCCAGGTTGGGCCTCCTCCACGGCGCTCTCGGTGTCGGCGGCGGCTCGGGCACGGATCGCAGCTTCATCCCAGTCGTCCGCTTGTTTTGACGACATGGGATTGACGGGTAGTTCGTCCTGGATATCGATCTCCGTGGGCGCGTTGGCGTCAGGGCCGGGATACTCTTGCGGATCGATCAGGGTCAGCGATACTTCGGCCATGCCGGTGGGCTTGCGATCGCGCGTCCCGGCGAAGATCACATCTTCCATGCGCGAACCACGCAAGGTCTTAGCCGATTGTTCGCCCAGCACCCAGGAAATAGCGTCTGCAATATTCGACTTACCGCAGCCGTTGGGGCCGATGATGGCGGCGATACCGTCCCCGTGAAACTTCAGGTCGGTGCGGTCGCAAAACGATTTGAAGCCGAGAATCTGAAGCCGCTTCAGTTTGAGCAACGTGAACTCCTTGAGAAAAGCAGTGGCCAGTTACTATTTGTGCGAATCACGAGCTGTTTACCAGACGGATTCCTCCGCCCCGAATTAGGATGCGCGCTTAACCAAGTTCCGTCCCAGGCTGGAGAGGACAGACACAAATTTAAGCAACTGTAACGGTGAAATGGGGCCGGGGTCAAGCAATATAACACTATATATTGTATGGTCTTATCGAGCAGCGCTCTGGGTTGCACACGCATTGCAGCATTTGGGCATTTCACGGGTGAGGAAGGGACGAGGTGGGGAGAATCGCGAGAGCAAAATAATGGTACCGCAATCGCTAAACAGAGGCGAGGTTATTTCTGGTGCTTGGACGAGACGAGTCTGTGACCCGTCCCGCTGAAAACTATATAAAGATACTACTTTCCTCCCAGCTTCTCGAAGAACAGGCAGATGGTTTCAATCCCATGGTGGAAGTTCGGAATGTGGAACTTCTCGTTGGGAGCGTGCAGGTTGTCATCGGGAAGGCCGAAGCCCATCATGACGGTAGGAATGTTCAATCCTTGGTAGAAGTCATTGACGATTGGAATAGATCCGCCGCTGCGGATGAACACCGTTTCTTTCTTGAAGGTATCGTGCAACGCCTCGGTCGCGGCCTTGATGTAAGGATTGTCGGTGCCAACCACGGAGGCCGGGCCTTTGCTCCACACTTTAATTTTTGTCTCGATACCTTTCGGCGTGAGCTTCTTCACAAATTTCCTGTACTTCTTGAGGATGTCGTCGGGATCCTGGTTGGGCACCAGACGCATGGAAACCTTGGCTGCGGCCTTGGCCGGAATCACCGTCTTGGCGCCGGCGGCGGTGAATCCGCCGGGCATGCCATGGACTTCGAGCGTGGGTCGCGCCCAGGTGCGATACAACACAGAGAAGCCGGGTTCGCCGGTCAGCACTTTGGAGCCGACTTCGGTCTTGCGGTAGGTCTCCTCGTTAAATGGCAGGCGCTTCCAGGCCTTGAGTTCGTCTTTGCTGGGTGCTTTCACCCCCTTGTAGAAGCCCGGAACCAGCACGTGACCCTTCGAATCTTTTAACTTGCTGATGATTTCGATGAGGCCGAAGAACGGGTTCGGAGCCGCGCCGCCATACACGCCGGAGTGCAAGTCGGTCTTCGCGCCGTAGGCTTCGATCTCCGTATAGATCAGGCCGCGCAGGCCAACGCATAGCGTGGGCAGATTGGGAGCGAACAGCTCGGTGTCGCAAACCAGGGCGAAATCCGCCTTTAGCTTGCCTTTCTGCTTGACGACGTACTCGGCGATGGACTCGCCGCCGACTTCCTCTTCGCCTTCAAAAATAACTTTCACATTAATCGGGAGCTTACCGTTGCCGGATTTCATGAGCGATTCGAGCGCCTTCACTTGCATCCAGAGCTGACCTTTGTCGTCAACGGCGCCGCGGGCGTAGATGTTGTCATTACGTTCCGTAGGTTCGAAGGGCGGTGTGTGCCACTCCTCGAGTGGGTCAGGCGGTTGCACATCATAGTGCGCATAGCAGAGCACGGTGGGCCGACCTGACGCATGCAGCCAGTCGGCGTAGATGAGGGGATGGCCCTTGGTCGGGATGACCTCCACGTTTTCCATACCCATGCGGCGCAGTTCATTGGCGACGAAGTCCGCGGCTTTCTGAACGTCGGGTTTGTGCTCGTCGAGCGTGCTGACGCTGGGGATGCGGAGAAGATCCTTGAGTTCGCTGAGGAAACGCTGCTGATTATTGCGGGCAAAATCGACTGCAGGAGAAACCATAAGTTGATCCTTTCTCGTGCGAGAACGCAACCGTGTTGGCCGCCGCGTTTGCGGAAACGCCTCAGTATACCCGAAGCCGTCGGGGAAGAACGTGTCGTCAACCGACGGAATTGTTATTGCTGAACCTTGCTGGAGAGAAGTTCGCAAGGTCGTGATCGGGATTTTTTCCGTCGAGAACTTGCGCCATGACCCGAGCAGTGACCGGAGCTAGCAGAATGCCGTCCCGGAAATGGCCGGTGGCGACGTAGTAGCCAAGCGTAGCGGTTGCGCCCAGAATCGGCAGCGAGTCGGGAGTGCCCGGACGCAGTCCGGCCCAGTCTTCCAGGATCTTCGAGTTTCGCAGTTCCGGAACCATGGCGATGGCGGCACGGTGCAGGCGTTGAATCGTCGCGACATCGGTCCTTTTATCGAATCCTGCTTCTTCCACGGTGGTGCCGACGACGATGCGTCCATCGCTGCGCGGGATCAGATAAATTTCAGGCGAGCGGATCACATGCTTCAGTAGTTCGCGAGCCGGCGAAACTAGGCACAGCATTTGTCCCTTCACGGGACGAGTCGGAAAAGCATGAGGTGAAATCTGGCCGGACCATGCTCCTGCGCAATTGATGACCTTCGGCGCATGAAATGACGTTTTCTTGGTGCTGACTCCACAGACCCGGCCGCCCACCAGGTTCACTGCCGTTACCCCATCGCCCGAGGAAATGTCCACGCCTCGGTGCCTAGCCGCTGCCAGCGCGGCCGCAACAAGTCCCCGGGGGTCGACGCTGCGTTCCTTCAAATAGAATGCTGGGCGATCGAGATCGGCCAGTGCCGGCTCGAGTTCAATGAGAGCAGTGGGAAGCAGCTTCTCTGAAGTGAATCCTGGATGCTCATGCACCTGTTCGGTTGGAGTGAAAACGAGTGCTCCCTGATCGCGCAGGTCGATGGGAAGCTCAGACTCGACCCGCAATTCATGCACAAATTCCGGATACATGCGGGCACTGGCCGTGGCCAGGGGCTGCAAGGCGCCAGGTGTCTCGGCGCCGGAATCCACCAACATCCCGCCCGCAGCCCAGGAAGCTTCTCGTCCGGGCTCACCGCGCTCAACGACGAGAACGCTCGCGCCTGACTTGCAGAGCTCTAGCGCGAGCGACAGTCCAATGATGCCCCCGCCGATGACGATGACGTCCCAATTCTTCATCTCCGCATTGTAGAAGACGGTACCCGGGCATCCCCAGAGGTATTTGACAGCGTCGCTATTGTGCTAAACAATTGGAGCCATCCCACAGACAGTGCAGTTTCACTTTTGGAGGAATGATGGCGGACGAAGGCGCGGAAATACCTGTAGAACATCAGTCGACCGCAGGCAAATGGATCCTGATCATTTTAGCAATCGCTTTTGTAGTGGCTTCGGTCTATGGATATGTGACCACGCAGCAGCATATCGACAAGCTGACGAAGGATTTGAGTGACAGCCAGGCGCAGGTCGCAGAACTGAAGAACAGGATGCAGACAGCTGAAGCGTCGGAGGAAACGCTGGCCCATCAAGTCGGGCTTACCAAGAAGGAATTGGCGCAGCGCGCCGCTCAACTTCAACAAGAGCAGAAAGCTACCGAGTCCCGCCTGGAGAAGGAACAGAAAGAGCAGATCGGCGAGGTGAGCGGGGAAGTAGCTGGGGTCAAGACTGACGTGGGAGGGGTGAAGACCGACGTTGCTTCCACCAAGGCCGACCTGGAAGCTACCAAGGCGAAACTTCAAAGTGCTGTAGGCGATCTTGGGGTGCAGAGCGGACTGATTGCCACCACGCGCGGTGATCTTGAGGTGCTTAAGCACAAGGGCGACCGCAACTATTACGAATTCACTTTGCTCAAGGGTGCCAAGCCTCAGCCCATAGCCACCGTAAGTCTCCAACTCAAGAAGGCTGATGCCAAGCATGGCAAGTTCACGTTGAGTGTGACTTCCGACGACAAGACGATCGAGAAAAGGGATCGCAACGTAGCCGAACCAATCCAGTTCTACTCCGGACGCGAGCACCTGCTGTTTGAGTTAGTGGTCTGGACTGTGGACAAGAATAAAGCTACGGGATATTTGAGTACGCCGAAGAGTGCGCCCGTACCGGTGACGGCCAATTGAACGGAGTGCTTTTCCCTGCGGGCGCGCACGTTGCGCTGCAGATCGCGTTGCGCACGGGAGTCATTTATCTTGTCGTGCTGATCGGGGTGCGCCTCAGCGGCAAGCGTGAAGTTGGACAAATGACTCCGTTCGATCTAACGCTGCTGCTTCTTCTTTCCAACTCCGTGCAGAATGCAATGACGGGGCCGGACACATCGCTCGTCGGCGGTGTGGTGGCAGCCTCCACGTTGTTGTTGTTGAACTATCTTGTCGGAAGTCTCTCAGGTAGAAACCGCGGTTTTCGGCGCGTGGTTCAGGGCGAGCCCAGTCTTCTGATCCACGACGGGAAGGCCATCCAGTCGCACATGGCGAAAGAACACGTCAGCATGGACGAATTGGAGCGAGCGCTGCGTGAGCACGGCATCGCGAACGTGGACGATGTCGCTTTGGCCGTACTGGAAGTCGATGGCTCGATCAGTTGCATGAAATATGACGAGATTAAGCCGGACGCCAATACCCACCTTGCTCGGCGAAGGTTCATTCAGAAAAAACAATAGATCGCTGCGGTCACTCGATCGGCAGAAATCTCACGCATACAGGCTGAGCTATCTCCAAGACTTTGCCGGTCGGCGTCAGACGGCCGTTCAGCGGGTTGATGCGAAAGATGACGATGCTGTCTGATTTTTCGTTAGCGACGAATATCAGCCTGCCGGTCGGATCGATCGCAAAATTGCGAGGACTCTGTCCCTTCGTGGGAGAGTACTCGACGAGGGTTAGAGTTCCTTTGTTTTGATCGATGGCGAAGACCGCGATGCTGTCATGCCCACGGTTTGAGGCGTAGAGGAATTTGCCAGAGGGATGCACTTCAATTTCAGCAGCGTCGTTGGGGCCGGCAAAATCTTTGGGAAGAGTTGAAATCGTCTGCAGCGGACGCAACACGCCGCTAGCGGCGTCATATCCAAAAACTGAACCCGTCGATCCCATTTCGTTGATCACATAACCAAACTTGCCATTGGGATGAAAGGCGAAGTGCCTGGGACCAGCTCCGGGAGCGGCCCTGGCGAAAGCCGGATCGTTGAGAGTGAGCAAACCCCTGGAGCTATCAAACTTATAGACGAGCGTTTCGTCGAGGCCAAGGTCGTCCACAATGGCGAACCGATTGTCGGATGATAGATCAATCGAGTGCGCGTGAGGTCCTTCCTGGCGCTGCGGATTTGTGCCGTGTCCAGTGTGTTGAATGAAT
The DNA here is from genome assembly GCA_049519055.1 of Candidatus Sulfotelmatobacter sp. Taxonomy (GTDB): domain Bacteria; phylum Acidobacteriota; class Terriglobia; order Terriglobales; family Acidobacteriaceae; genus Sulfotelmatobacter. The sequence continues at coordinate 25,943 of JBEKRE010000038.1, forward strand.
GCCGAGGTCTCGCCTAAGCGGCCATCCTCGAGGATGGGGAATGCCGCAATGCTTCCGCCCGTATAGTTTGCGACCAGAACATATTTCCCACTTATGTCGACGGTGATGTAGCAGGGATCGGCGCCGCCAGACGCTACCTGATTCAATAGCGTTAACTTGCCGCTTGCTCGATCGATGGCGAAGGCGCTAACCGCTCCGCTTTTCTTACCGGTGTAATTGCCGACCTCGTTGACCGCATAAACAAATCGATGGTTCGGGTGGACGACGAGGAAGGACGGATTGATGCTCGGCGCCACCAAACCGACGGATGTCAGCGTCGGACCTTCAGGATCGAAACGATAGGCGTAGATGCCCTGGCTGGTGCTGCCTTCCTCCGTATAAGTGCCGACATAAACGAAATATGCATTCTTATGTGGGGCCGGTGCGGCCGGTGCAACACAAACCGCGAAGAGAAACAAGGAGAGCACGCAGGTAATTTTCCCGAAGGCGGAAGAGGTTGGCATTACCATTCGGTAGAGTCGCATCTCAATACCTCTACCATAATTACTTGGTGAGGACCACCGGCAGCGGTTGGTCGTAGGGCTGGACGGCTACGCTCACCGACCGGCGCTGATTGAACGCATCCAGAGTGACGGGGAAGCTGACGATCACGGTTCGCTTCACTTCCTGGCCGAGCTGCAACTTGTCTTCGGGCGCCAGGGCGGGCTCGGCATTCGTCTTCAACTCGGGAAATGCTTGGTAGTAGCGGTCGAAGTCGACCGCCGAGACCGCCTCGCTAGTTAGTTCTCCGGAGGCGGTCACAAGTTTTCCTTTTATGTCGTGGACCCAGAGCGGCTTCTTACCCGAGTTGCGCAACCTGAAAGTCAGGGCGACGAGGCTGGCGTTCTGGTTCGGAATCTGCACCGCGATCACCCCGTCAAGGGATCCTGCGGCCTGCGGCTGAGCGCGCTGTAGGAACGATGCAACGCCCGCGACAAGGAGCACGCCCGCCAACGTGAGCAGCAAGACTTTAATGGGCGGCAGGTTGCGCTTGGCTGTGCCGAATTCATCGCCGATCCGAATCGTGGGGCCGCGTTGTATGGCTGGCGACGTGCCCGCTACGGGTGTGCTCGAAGGTGCGGGAGGGACGGGAGCGGGGTGGGGCATCGGATCAGTCATAGATATTGTATTTCCCTCTCAATTTCCCCGAAACGCAGACATCAAAGAACGACATGCTCGACCGGCCGACGAGGGCTGGGTCGGGCGATCAAAGTGGGATAGCCCATATAGAAGACGAAGGTCGGCTGCCACGCAGAGTCGCCTAAGAGCACTCCAAGCAGTTGAGCTCGCTGCGCCGGTTTGTCATGAGCCTTCTCGTAGTCGATCATTTCCACGGCCTCGTTGCAGGGGCGTCCGGCCACGCCGCGAGCGGTTGCCAGCAGATGCGCCCGTTGCCAAATCCGTCCTGCACGCAGACAGTTTTCCTGATCATAACGGTCGCGCACCGTAATAATTCCCATTAGGGGTGCACGCAACATCAGCTTGGAATATCCATCTCTTTGCCCTCGCGATGCAACCCACCGCTGCATCCACAGAGGCATCATCTTGAATATTGCGGTCTTAATGGGGGGCTGCCCAAAGGCATCAATCGCCAGTCCATCGCGAAATCTCTGGACGTCACTCCAGTGCCTTCGAATCCATGGCCTGCTACCACGGTCGACCTCGGGGTCGGAATAGATTGTGTCGTTCGCCGCGGAAGTTATTTCCACGATCCGCTTTCGATCTGCTTCGGCTGGGAAGAGAAAGAGCTTGACGTCTTGCTGGTCACTGGTCAAGTGACTCAGGCCATCGACGAAGTCGGCAGGAAGCGGTCTGTCAGGAACATAGGGTCCGCGATTCGTGTGGCGGCGCGGAATGGCATCGTAAAGTGCGCTTTGTTCCGCATTGCCCGTCACCAGATCGACGCGCGCCAGAAGCTTAGGCGCGGCCTCAGCGGAAATTGGACCCAGCTTGCCGGGAACAAATGTCACGGTAGGTCGATAGCCATTAGCAGCCGCCGCCAGCATCAGGTTCTCGAGAGCACAACCCATTCCGATATGCTCCTCTCGCAGGTAAGGATCGAGCGCGCCGACATTCCTTCGGGAGTCGATATACAACCCAATCGAGGAGTTGGTCACCTTGAAGAGCCAGGGCTGAGTGTTGTGCGGACTCGCGGCGAGAATGGCGGCGCGCACCAGCGCGATGGGCCCATTGCTGGAATCGTTTCGCCAGTTTCTCCATGGTTCGTAAGCCGGCCCGTCACCAACACTGAAGACGCCCTGATCATAGGCTCGCCAGACTCCACCGCCGACGACCACGACGGTGACAAGTCCCGCACACTTCAGGAATGATCTGCGTTGCATAGCAGGGTCCTCGAGATGGAGACCTTCGCGCTGTCCGATTCTACTCCGCACTCTTCCTTGCCGCCCAACTGTCAGTTCCAGTCATGCTTCATTGCCGTCGCGAAGTTTTTTATAGGCAGAGTGTTCAAGACGTCTTCTTTCGTTAGCCAGGCGCGGCGCGCTTGTAGGATTCCGTAGCGGATTTTGTCGAGGTGCGATGTATGGTGGGAATCGGTGTTGATCACGATTTTTACGCCGCGCTGTTTCGCTTGGCGCAGATGAACATCGTTGAGATCCAAGCGGTCGGGGTAAGAGTTCAGTTCCATGGCAACTTTGTGCTTGGCTGCGGTGGTGAGAACGGCGTCCATATCGAACTGGTAGGCGTCGCGGCGGAGCTGCAGACGTCCCGTAGGATGGCCAATCATGGAAGTGTTCGGATTTAAGATCGCTTTCAGCAGGCGATCGGTCATCTTCGCGGGCTCCTGATTGAAGACGGAGTGCACGCTCGCGATCACTAAATCCATTCGCGCAAGAACATCATCGGAAAGATCGAGGTCGCCATCGGCGAGGATATCGACTTCAATTCCGGCGAAGATCGTGATCCCGTCAATCTTCTCGTTCGCTTCTCGAATGCGCTGTATGTGCGCCAGAGCGCGTTTGTCATCGAGGCCGTTCGCGAAGGCCAGGTTCTTGGAGTGGTCCGTGATGGCCATGTATTTGTACCCGTATGCCTTCGCGGCTTCGGCCATTTCTTCGATGGTATTGCGGCCATCGGTTTCGACCGTGTGCATGTGCAGGTCGCCCTGCAGATCGTCCAGAGTGATTAATGCGGGCAATGCGTGCTTTTCGGCAGCATCGATCTCGCCGAGATTTTCGCGTAACTCCGGCGGAATATAGTCGAGCTTGAGTTTGGCGTAGATTTCTTCTTCCGTCTTGCCCGCGACAGGCAGCGCAGTCGTCAGATCCGCAAGGCTATATTCATTGAGCGTGTAACCCATCTTTAGGGCGCGCTGGCGTAGTGCAACATTGTGCGCCTTCGAGCCGGTGAAATATTGCATCGCCGCGCCGTAGGATTTAGGCGGAAGCAGGCGAACGTCGACCTGCAGGTCGTTGCGCAAACGGAAGCTGATCTTGTTGTCGCCCTGGCCGATGATGCTCATCAGCGGCGGATATTTTGCTATATACTGCACAGATTTTTCGCGCTCCTCGGCACTACAGCAGGCTGCGCCCGTCACCAGAATGTCGAGATCGCCGACTGTCTCGCGACCGCGGCGCAACGACCCGGCGGGGGTGATCTTGTCGAAGCCGAGGAATTTCCCTAGATAGTCGGTGAGTCTCTTGGCCTCGGTTTCGGCAACGTCAATCAGGAATCGTCCGGAAATGCGGCGGAAGTCTTCAATGGCTTTCAGCAGTTTTTGTTCGTGCTTCTCGCCCATGCGCGGCAGTTCCCGGATCTTGCCCTCACGCGCCAGCTTTTCCACGCCGTCGACGTCGCAAACCTGGTAGGCGCTCCAGATCAGGGCAATCGTCTTCGGTCCCAGACCCTGGATCTTCAGCAATTGCAGCATCGACGGGTGATATTTCTTGAGCAGTTCGGCTTGCACCGTAAGTCGGCCGTCCTTGAATAGTTCCTGAAGATTCACCAGCATTCCCTTGCCGATGCCAGGGATGGCGAGCAATTTCCTGGGCTCGCTGATGATGTCCTTGATCTGTTCGGGGTGATTCTCGACGGCTTGGGCGGCGTTGCGGTAGGAGCGTATGCGGAAAGAGTCCTGACCATCGATTTCGAGCAGGTCGGCGGTTTCGTAGAGGACCGTGGCGATGGATTTATTGTCCACGGATTAAAGATAAACAAGAACGGGGTGCGACGCTAGCGGGCGGAGACGGAAGCACAAACTCGTTCCCCTCGTCATCTGAGAACGAAAGTAAACGTCGACATGGTCGCGATATATGGTCAGGCGGGCTTGCTTACGTTGGCTGCCTGGGGGCCTTTCTGTCCTTCGGTGATTTCAAATTCGACTTCATCACCCTCCTGTAGGCTCTTGTAACCCTCAGAGGTGATGGCGCTGTAATGAACAAAAACGTCGGGGCCATCGGCCCGTCCGATGAACCCATACCCCTTTGCGTTATTGAACCACTTTACCGTGCCTTTCAGCCGTTCCACGCGTAACCCCCGTTTCTGCACGTCTTATAGTGGGGGACCCCAGAGACGTGACCGCTTTAGGATGCATTTTGGAGCGATTAGGATGGAGTGTCAAGACGAATAGTGCGGTTAGGCACGTAGCTGTGTATGCCCGTGGACATAACTCAGCCACACGGAGCGCCAAGTCAAGTGGATGTTATTAGCGGCGCGCCTTTCCGGGCGCCCTTCCTGAAATCATTCTTTGCCGAGGATGAAGACGATTATTTGACACCTGGTGATCCAGCCACAGGATCGAGGCGATCGTCTTTGCGTCGCGTACTTTCCCCGTCAGAACCATACGAACAGCGCTGGAGAGTGGGACTAATCGTTTGAGGATCACTTCGTCGGCCTCCGGTTGCGCTTTGCCGGCACGAAGCCCAGTAGCTAGAAACACAGACATGGTTTCGGCTACGAATCCGGGGCTGGCATAAAAGTTGAAGATCAGCCGCCACTGGCTGGCGGTATAGCCGGTCTCCTCGAGGAGCTCGCGCTGGGCCGCGGGTAAGGCCTTTTCGCCCGGGTCGATGCGCCCCGCGGGCAGTTCCCACAGAAAATCGTTCGCGGCATGTCGATATTGGCGTTCCAAAAGGACACGCGGCGCCGCATGCGATTCATCGACGGCCAGAATAACGACGGAACCCGTGTGATGGATGACGTCGCGGCGGGCGCGGATGCCGCCCGGCTCTTCCACTTCGTCCGTGGTCACCCAGAAGACGGGGCCACGATACACCGTTCGCGAAGAAATGATCCGAGCTTTGGGACGAGCAGTCTTTCTTGACTTGACCAGCTTGGAAGAGCGCGCTGATTTTGGCATCCCAACAATATAAAGCACGGCTCCCAGATCGCGCGCTGGGATAGGAATCGCCGTAGGGGCAGTGCAGGCCGGTTCTGCTATCCTGCCGGGCATGCCAGAAAAGCGTTCGATCAAGAATGCAACCAAGCCGCGGATTGCGATTGTCGGCGCCGGGAATCTGGCTAGGGCTCTTGCCGTAGCCTTAGACGCTGCGGGATACAAGATCGTCCAAGTCATTGCGCGCGATCGGCAGACATCGCTCCGTCGAGCGCGGCGGCTGGCGGCCGAGGTGGGCGCGTCAGCAGTGACTGCGGCGAAGGCTCAGATTCAGGCTGACCTGGTTTGGTTCTGTGTTCCGGATAGCGCGATTGCCGGCGCGGCAAAAGCGTTAAAAGGAGCTGCGGATTGGAGCGGCAAGGTGGCGCTGCATTCCAGCGGAGCTCTCACGAGCGATGGACTGGCGGAGCTGCGACGACGCAGGGCCGCAGTGGCGTCGGTTCACCCGCTCATGACATTTGTTCGCGGATCCCGACCTTCGCTAGAGGGAGTGCCATTCGCCGTCGAGGGCAACCGAAGGGCCGTGCGGATGGCGCGTGCTCTGGTTGTGGATTTGCGTGGCCAGCCGGTTGCGATCCTGAAGCGAAACAAGCCGGCGTATCACGCCTGGGGAATGTTTATCTCGCCGCTGTTAACTGCGCTGCTGTCGGCAAGTGAGAGGGTTGCCATCGCGGCGGGAGTCCCACGCAATGCCGCGAAACAACGCATGCTGCCCATACTCAGACAAACGCTTGCAAACCATGCGGCGCTGGGCGCATCGGGGGCGTCCAGCGGTCCGATTGTTCGTGGAGATGTTGAAACTGTGAAGAAGCACCTGACGGTGTTGCGCCAAATTCCGGCGGTGCGTGAAGTTTACTTGGTGCTAGCCAGAGTGGCGCTGCATGATCTGCCTGCGAAGAATCGCGACGCGTTGGCAAAGATTCTCAAACATTGAAGGGTTGCGAGCTCGCCCGCTCGACTTTTTCGCCCTTCTCGCGAATTGTGTAGCTCGCTCTTCGCCAAGTCATTAGTCCCAGGAGTGACAGCACGCCGAAGGGAATGGAAGCCGCAGTTCGTATGGGGATGCTGTGTACATACGCTACAAAAAATTGATGTGAAACAAACGGTTGCACCGCGATCACCAGCGGGGCGCAAATCCATTGCCAGAACAGGACCAAGGCGGTTAGGGCTAGGACAACGCGGAAAGCCCGGCTCGATGCTGCAAAGCTGCGCCACGAAAGCGCAATCAGAATAATGCCGGGCAATAGCACGACATGGTCGTAGACTGCGTGTCCCGGCAGAATTGTGATTGTAGTGATAGCGAGCAACAAGCTGACGGTCAATCCAAAGTTCATCGACCCGGGCAACGCCTGGCGCTTGCGCCAGGCAAGGACGATCGCACTCACAAGAAAGGCAGCGATCAGAAAGGGGCCGAAGCGCGACCCCATCTCATCCCCGAGCAAGTAGCAAACAAGCGGAGGAGTGGAGTACTGGCGGTACCCGTACATTACCTGCAGCCATTCCTCGATCCAGCGAGGCCATAGGAGCAGGGAAGACACACCCAGCAAGACTGTAACGAAGAAAAACCCCGCAGCAACTCTCCAGCGAGCGCGGAATTGAGCGAAAGTCCAAAACAACAGATAAACACTGACCAACAGTACAATTTGCGGCTTTATCAAGGCGAAAGACAACAGAGCGCCAGACAGAAAGAACCGCTTGCAGACCAGCGCACCCAGTGAAGCAGCGAGAAGAAATTCCACAAGCAGCCCCATCTGTTCGGCGAACAGCCCTTCGAGCACGGCATAACTGGAAAGCGTCAAAAGTATGAGCGTGGCGAGCATCACAGGGCCGGCGCGGAGATGCAGAGCCCGAAGCCAAAGCAAGACGCTAAGCGCTGTTAACGCGGGGAGAATCAGCGCCAGCGCGATGCGCACCATGGGGAAGGGAAGCTGAGCCAAGGGCCAAAGCAGGATGTCAGTAAATAGCGGATATGAGAAGGCACGATACTCGGGAGAGGCAGTGGGGCTGTCAGGATTAAGCGATCGCCCGAAGAGACCGATCTGGATTTGACGGGTGGTCTCCCGAGCATAGGGATCCAAATGATGCAGCAGGCCTTCGCGCGAAGTAAGCCAGATGGGATAGAAATCAGCTCCAAAAGAATATCCCTCGCCAAAGCCTTGAGCAGCGCGAACCTCCACCGCCCTGGGAACAAAGAGCCCGAGATGGTAATAGACCATGGACGCCGCGCAGAGAGTCGTCAAAGAGAGAAGAATGCGAGATCGCCCGAAAGTGGGAGGTGGCCCAGGCATGAAGGAAAAACGGCTCGGAGCGATTTAACCATGGGCGGTTAAGCTTAGCAAAAACATAAGCCGCACAGTCGGTGTTCCTCACATCATTGGGAGAGGATTCTCGGAGTCTGCATTGCTTCACCGCGACGAGAACAGGTGCCCAAGTTTTTCTTTCTTGGTTTTGAGATACTCTTCGGCGTGCGGAGTGGGCTCGACTTCGCAGGGCACACGCTCAACCACCTCGACGCCAGCACGCTCAAGCGCTTCCACCTTCTCGGGATTATTTGACAGCAGTCGCACTTTGTTCACGTCCAATGCCTTGAGAATCTCGCCGGGCAATGCGAAATCACGCTGATCGGCTTTGAAGCCCAATCGTTCGTTGGCTTCGACGGTATCCAGGCCAGCATCCTGCAATTCATAAGCCTGCAGCTTGGCCATAAGTCCGATACCGCGGCCTTCCTGCTGTTCGTAAATCAAAATTCCCGCGCCCAAGTCGCGAATCATCGTGAGTGCCATTTCGAGCTGTTGCCGACAGTCACAGCGCAAGGAGTGAAAAACGTCCCCGGTGAGACATTGCGAGTGCACGCGCACAAGCGGCGGCGTGGAGTGAATGTCCCCCATCACCAGCGCAACAGCTTCCTCGACCCGGCGGTTGCCGTCAGAGCCGAATTCAGCCCGAAAGCCGTGGATTCGAAACTTACCCCAGCGCGTCGGGAACTCCGCTGACGCGACAGGTTGAATTTTATGAACGGTCACACCTTAGATTATAGCGGCTAAGCGCCTCGATCGCGGACTGCGGAACCGGAATCAGCCCCTGGAGCGGAAGTGGAAGATCGCGTCCTGTTTGGAAGCGATGGCAATGCCGTTGAGCGTGGCAGGGTGGAAGTGCCAGTTCTCCAGCGCGGCCAGGAACTTCCCATCGAGCTTTGGGCCCATGCTGCGCAGAACGGTTTTGCGAACGATTTCTCCGCGCTCGTCAATCGTGATCTCGACCACGACGTTGCCTTCCGAGTCTGGCAATTCCCATGGATAAACGACCGGATCGACGGTTACGATAGGCAAAGCCGGACGAATCTCGTCCCCGAACACCGGTCCGCCGGGCAGAGATCCATAGGGAAGCCCTGCAGGCGCGCCGTGTCCTAGATTGGAAAGCGTAGCAACTTTTGATTTGTCCTCAGCCGAGGATGGAGAGCGAGGAGCCTGCGGCAAGGGCATCTTCGCCACCGCCAAATTCTGCTTCAAAATCAACTTCTCGTGCCCCAGCCGCTGGTGGCGATAGATCGCAGTCGCCCGGTCCGGCGAGCTCGTAGCGCTATCGTCGGGTGATTGCGTGGGGAAGTAGATTCGCGTGAGGAGCTTTCCATTTCGCCCGAGCGCGACGGAAGACGGATTCAGCAATTGCGGTTCGGGCGCATGCAGCAGCCAGGCGAACACCAGACCGTGCAGCGCGAGCGAAACCGCAAGCACTTTGGGCTGAGTTTTCAATTCCTCGAAGTTGAGCTGCGAAAACATAAACTACGGGAAGATCTCCCCGACAGAACTCTGTTTAGGTTAGACGCGGCACCGGGGGATTCGTCAAGCACCGTTGGTGTGGACCATGGAACGCTGGTAAAATAGTCGGGAAATTAGAAATCCCTCTGGTGCGGGGCTATAGCTCAGCTGGGAGAGCGCGTCGTTCGCAACGACGAGGCCGTCGGTTCGATCCCGACTAGCTCCACCATATTTTCAATCACTTGCAGACCCTCCGCAAACCAATCCTGTCACACTCTGTCACAATACCCAATTCGAAGAGACAGCCCACAGTGTTCGCCTGATACTTCCGGACTCCCGTTAAGGCAAAACGAAACGCCGCTGGGGCGAGAGCCAGACGAGGCATACTTGTACGGATCATTCGCAAGTAACTAGCAGGACGCTGCCAGCGATATAGACGTACTCGTGATTGGCGCCCCCCGCGTGAGGAATTCTTAGCACAAGCCGTCCGAAGGCTTGAGCGCCAACTCGGGCGCGAAATCAACTACACGGTTCTCGCGCCAAAGGAATTCGAATCGCGCCGTGCTCGGAAGGACGCGTTTCTGGAAAACGTCTGGCACGATACGCGTTCTCCAGTACACACGCAAGAAGTCTGCTGCGTCGTTCTCCAGTGCGAGGCGCACGGCAACCTTTAGAATGTTTTACGGCCGGCCGACCAGCATGCCCAGATAGTTGCTGAGCGTGGCCGTTCGCGTCATCGCCTCTTCAAACAGCAAAGGCTCGCTGAACGCGATTGTCACGGAAATCGTATTTTGCAGGCGCACACCGTTCGGGCCGCCGATACGATGACCCGGATTGTGCGAAGCGGAAATCTGCCCCAAAACTGTTTTCACCGAGAAAATTTCGCGCTTTCCGGTGAAGTAAAGAATTTGCGGCTCAGGACCCGTCGGGATCTCCCGTTCGAGACGGTTCGCATGCACAATCTGTTCAATAAGGATGCGCGTCAATCACGCTCCCGAATGCGTCGAAGTCATAAAACTAAGGTGGTGGCGTCCTCGATCACAAAATCGACCGCACGGATCACTTGTTCATCGGGTGCGATGTGGCGATCGCCCTAGAGCACGAAATGCGGAAACAGGCTGGCGAAATGGTATCGCTCTACACCGCGGCTGCGGCTACCTGTGCCGGACATCGTGATGCAATCGATCAGAGTCACCCTGGTCAGATCGAGCAGGACGCCTGTTATGTAACGACGCGGCTTCGGAAAGGCGTCAAAAAAGTCACTGTCCTGAAGATAAATCGACGTCTTTGATCCGGCCAGGGTCAGTTCACCATGAAGATCCTTGCCCGATGCCGCGAATCTGAATTTTCCGCTCTGCTTCACGCCTTCAAGTTCTTCCATCATGATGTTCACCTCTTAATTCCGCGTGCCGCGATCAGTAGATCGGCGCGGCGATACGGGCGAAGTTGGCCCAGGAATGCGGGTCACTTGCCGAGCTCTAGCGCTGTTCAATGGTTACTTTGTGCCGCTCCAGCCTGATCGTAATTTCGCGCGCCGTCAAGCGGCATCGTGGATGTGCAGCCAGCTTAGACAGCCCGTCATGCAGGAGTTGAAGGCCCGGCGTGCCGGCTTCCTCCAGTTTGTCCAGCAGCCATAACACGCCGTGGCATTCAACATTCTCGCTTGCCGCCAGCTCCCGCAGCGCGTTATCGCCCGTGAGCAGAAGCCATGCGCGCTCTTTCGCCAGCGCGAGGGCAAAACTGTCGGGAACCGACAACGAGGCGCGCTGCTGGCGATAACCGAGCGCCTTGCCGACACCCGCTTCGCTGACATCTTCGACTCGTAGTCCCAGCCTCCGCAGCTGTTCTCCCCACTCGCCTTTCAGCTCGCGATCGTAGAGAACGTCGGGGACGGCGAAGGCGTGAGGCAGCACGAACACCGCCTCAAGCAGGCCGCCGCGATCGAGATCGATCAGAACGGACGTATCTGAAACCAGGATCATCACACGGCGACCGCAGCGGGTTCCTCCATGCGACGATTCAGTTCACGTACCGTGATGTTGAGCAACTCCGCTGCCTTGGCTTCCGAGATTGCATTTTCGGCCAGTGCCCGGTAGCAGAGGCGATCGAAACGTCCCGCTTTTTCTTCGGGCAGTTGGTTGGGTTCGTAATTAGGCGCGCTCCTGAAGCCCAGACGGGAAAACTCCCGGAATAGCCTTTCCGACAGTGACGGAGGGAATATGCCGAGATCGCCGCAGCGGTACGTAATTGCCTGGACGCTGGCACCGAACAACTGCTTGAGCGCGAACAACTCGTTCCAGCCGATGGAGCTTCGGTGTCTGCCGACGCTGGACCACAGCGCTTCGGCCGGCATGAGGAACGCCCCGGCGAACCGATGCGCCGCCTTCTCGCGGAATTTGTCGTCACCCTGCACCTCCATGACCATGTGTCCAAGTTCGTGGGCCAGATTGAAACGCTGCCGCTCGCCATGAACGCCGCTGCGGACAACGATGACGCGGACCGGCTCGCCGCGCGAACGGCGCACCTGAGCGGCCAAGCCGTCGATGTTCTCTTCTGAATCCACGACCAGAACCTTGATGCCCCGTTCTTCGAGTAGCTCGACAAGATTGGGTATCGGATCGATTCCAAGATTCCAGTGTTCGCGCAGATACTGCGCGGCACGATCAGCGTCTCCGATCTGGCGTACGGGAAACGGCGCCTCCCGCGGCTTGTCCCACTCGGCGCTGGGCAGGCCGAGGATTTCCTCCACCATCAGATAGCGTTCGATCAGATGAAGTGCCTTTGCTTGAATCTGGGCCTGCTCCTTTTTGCTCGTGATCTGCTTCTTGCGGAACTCGACGCCCTCCAGAACCATCTCCTGATCGCCAACCAGGTAGTCGAGGGATACGCCGAGGGCATGGCTCAAGGCGAGCAGCACGCTGGAACCGGGTACATCCTCATCCCTTTCGTATTTGCCGATTTGTTGGGCTGAAACTCGGTTGTCAATCCTCGCTGCGAGGTCCCGTAGTGAAAGACCGGCAGCGGCACGAGCGAGCTTAAGTCGTTTACCGATCATAATTTACGCTCCTTGCCTGCGGTTTACAATTATAGTATTATATAGTTGTTTTGTAAACCATGAAGTTGGACCCTAGAACGAATATGAATTACTTAAACCCCTTGGCGCCATCTTCTCCGCTGAGCGAACTTTCAGCGCCTTTCCCAAATTTGTATTCGGCGCTGAATAGCATAGCGGCGCCGCCCCTCGAGATCAGCTATTTTTGTTCTTGTTTTTGTTTTGCTTGTCCACCCAACCGCCGCCGAAGCTGTGGGGAAAAGTGCGGCTTTTTCCATAGCTCACTTACCCACAAATTCTGCTATAGAGCCATAAAATGTTCGTGAAGACAACAAGAAGACAAGATGACCAGCCACCTGCATGTACTTTCACTACAGTTCTATGACTCACTGATTCGATCCCTACGGGCCTTTGAATCGAATGTTCTGGGTTGACCACTTAGCCGTTTCAGACGCTGGAATTCGACGCCTCAGGGTAGATTCTGTGATTGCGTGCCAAGGAGGAGCAAGACTCTCGTGTGTAGAGTCCGACCGCGCGAATCAAGAAAGTTATGCAACCCAAACAAATCATTCATGGGGTTCTTTACGGTTTCTTTACGCAAGGTTCTCTATCGTGGCAGCGAGCGGAGATGAGTGTCTTGCGCACATTCCTGACGGTTGTGCATTACGCCGTGATCGTCGGTAGAAAGATTATTGATTGGACTGTCATTTCCTTTCCCCTAAGGCTTCGGCCCCACATCAAGATCAACTGCTTAGCGCCGTCCGTTTCCCCGGCCGTTCCATCGTGAAAAGGTTTTATGCGTTCTTTATGAACTTTTTACCCGCTCTTTACGAGTTTTGGAATGTGATGGAGGGTTGGCCCCCAGAAAAAGCGGCAGACAAACGCCTTTGACCCTTTCGGCAGATTAAACAACCGCCATTCAGTGAAAGGAACCGGGTCCCAGATCGGAAAGGATTCTAACTTGAAAATCGTGAGAACTTTATTGCGTAAGACCGTAGCGGTATCACCCTGCCTTCCCATACTTGTCTTGACTCTCGCTATTGGTCACGCTCCGCGCAGTTACGCGCAAACTCAGGCACAACCAGATACTCAGACGAAAATGGCAGGTCTGCGCGAACCCTCGACGGGTGAGGTCGTCCGCGATGGAGGTACGGCTGTCAATTCCGCACCCGGCGCGTTAGCAGCCACGCCAGATCCGGAAATATCACCAGCCGTGGCGAAACAGCTTGCCGCCATGCAGGCAGAGATCGAGGAACTCAAAGCAGAGCTGAAAGCCGGTAGCGCGATTGTACAGGCATCGCCATCTCCGACAGGATCTGGAGCGGCGCGTGCTCTTGTCCCAGAGACCAAAGCAACAGAGGCCACACCATCTACGGCATCGGTCGTGCCACCTCCTCAAGAGGCGCGGACGGGTTTACCGGAAAAGCCAGCGCCAACCGTACCCTTCGCTTTTGCTGACTGGACCTGGTTGAACGGCACCCCTCGCAACAAAGATGCGGTGTGGGATTCCAAGTTCTTCACTCCAGAAATACGTTTTGATACTGACTTCGTCTTCGACTTCAACCACCCACGCGACGATACCCTAGGCGGTTCGACGGAAATTTTCCGCACAAATGAAATCCAGGTGGAGCAAATCAGCTTTGGCGGCGATTTCCACTGGCAGAACGTTCGTGGGCGTGTGTTGACCATGAATGGAATGTTCGCTGTGACCACGCCGCGCAATGACGCGAGCGCCGGGCGCGGCCAGTGGGACCTGCGAGGGGCTTACAAGTATGTCTCGGAAGCCTATGGAGGGTACCACTGGGACGTGAATCATGGGCTTAATCTAGACGCGGGAATTTTTGTTTCCTATATCGGCCTGTTCAGCTACTACAACTTCGACAACTGGGCTTACCAGCCGTCTTATGTGTCGTCGAACACGCCTTGGTTCTTCAACGGCATTCGTATTCAATGGTTCCCGACGGACAAGCTGAAGATCGAGCCCTGGATCATCAACGGATGGCAATCGTACGGCAGGTTGGGCAGCAAGCCTGGACTCGGCGGCCAAATCTTGTGGCGTCCGAAATCCTGGGTGTCCATGGTCTTCAACAACTACGGCATGGGCGAAGATACGCTCGGGTCCGCTAACGGCCAGTTCGGACGCTCGCGTATTCATACCGATGACAGCGTCGAGATCAAATACTACGACCATCCGGAGAAGACGATGGACAAGATGGCATTCTCTCTCACCGGCGACCTGGGATGCGAATACGGCGGCAACGGAACGTTCGTCACCGCACAGGGAGCGACGAACTTCAATAACGTGAATTGCCACCACAACACTGCGACCAGCCACAAGCAGACCTTTGCCGGCTGGATGCTTTACAACCGCTGGTGGTTTAAGAAAGATCAGTACGCGATCACGGTCGGCGGTGGCGCAATGGCCAATCCGGGGCGCTATCTGACGCTGCTTCCACCTATCAATGGGGCCGATGCCATCACCGGTTCGCCCTACTTCACGCAGAACCCGGGCGATCCCTACAAAGCGTGGGATACCTCGGTCACATTCAACTGGATGCCCAGGCAATACATCACCTTCGTCACCGAATTTGGGTATCGCCACGCGAACGTTCCTTACTGGACGGGTCACGGCGGCATCACCCCCGGTGACAATCTTTTCCCGAGCACGATTCCGAATCCGGGCGGTGGTTCTGTGATCGGAGGCACCACTTGGGCGCCTGGGCCGTTCTTGTCGGCTACTCCGAACTACACCTGCGTGGCGGGAGCAACGGGGTGGTGTCCTGACATGCGACACGATGAGCCGAGTATTAGGTCTGCGATTATGGTCAAGTTCTAGTCCAGGAGAGGCTTCAGGTTCCTGGTGCGGAGACAACGATGCGCGCTACACAAAAAAGGGGCAGCGTTCCAGATGTGATTTCAATCCCGACGCTGCTCCGCAGACCCTCCCCCTGGGTTGCTCAACGACGGCGTGGCCTTCAATCCTTTGGGACGCCTTTCCAATAGGTCCCTTAGACGCCCAAGCAGAAGCTGAGGGCGATTCACAAAGGGTGCGTTGTTGCCTTCAGGCCGCCCCAAGAGCCAAAGGAATGGCTCGGCGAATTTCCGGAGAGGTGTCGCTGGTTGGTTGTGGCGAATAAGGAGTCCTCATGAAAAGCAGAAACTTAAAGATCGGTGTTCTCCTCGTCTCCATGCTCCCACCGGTGATACTGAGCGGCTGTAACCAACGTGTCGATGCAGCGGCGGAGGCGCCGCCGCCCGCAAACATCGTACCTGGAGCGGATCCCGCGCTGTTCAACGTGGATCATCCTGAGCAATTCCCGCTCGCGGCGGCGGTCGAACGTCCCACGGCTTCTGAGTTGGTGGTCACCGGGACGGTCACGCCTGACGTCGCTCGCAACGTCCCGGTAGTCTCGCTTGCTTCCGGGCGTGTCGTTGCCATTCATGCGCGACTTGGCGACACCGTCCAAAAAGGCCAGCTGCTCCTGACTATTCGCAGCGACGACGTGGCAGGCGGATTCGATGCCTATCGCAAGGCCGTTGCCGACGAACTTCTCGCGCGAAAACAGTTAAATCGAGCCGTGGACCTGTTTGCACACGGCGCCATCGCCGAGCAAGACCTTGAGGTCGCGCAAGACGCCGAGGACGATGCCAAGACTACGCTGGCGACCGCGACCGAGCATCTTCGGCTCCTGGGCAATGATCCCGACAAGCCCATGGGCATGGTGGACATCGTTGCGCCCACCTCGGGAGTGATCACCGATCAGGAAGTGACGAATGCGGCCTTGGTGCAGGCATACTCATCGCCCAGCCCGTTCACGATTTCAGACGTTTCGTCAGTATGGATTGTCTGTGACGTGTACGAGAATGACCTGCCCAGTGTGCGGCTCGGGGACACCGCGGACATCACCCTGAATGCTTATCCACACCACCCGTTCAAAGGCAAGGTCAGCAATATCGGCATGATCCTCGATCCGAGCATTCGTACCGCCAAGGTTCGCATCGAAGTTGAGAATCCAGGGATCATGCGGCTCGGGATGTTCGCGAGGGCAACATTCCGCGGTCAAACCGTAGAGATCCACACGATTGTTCCGGCATCGGCGGTACTGCGGATGCACGATCGCGATTTTGTTTTCGTTCCCGCGCCTGACAATAAGTTTCGCCGGGTGGAAGTCGTCAGTGGGGACGTGCTGACCGAAAACACGAGTTTGCAGGAAATCAAATCTGGGGTCAAACCAGGGCAACAAGTTGTCACGAACGCGCTGGTTTTAGACCACGTGCTCGCTCAATAACGGATGGAGAAAACGCATCTGGCCTCGCGAGTGCGGTTTATGGCGGACATTCCAGATCAGCGGCCGTCTAGAGCGGTTGAGCAGGTGCATCGGCAAACAACACAGGACAAGGAATGATTCGGGCACTCGTCGATTTTGCGCTGAACAACAGATTTGTGGTGTTGGCCATTGCCGTCCTGCTGGCCGGTTGGGGAGCCATCTCGTTCCACAACCTGCCGGTGGAAGCCTATCCCGATATCGCCGACAACTACGTGACGGTCATTACGCAATGGCCCGGCCGCTCCGCGGAGGAGGTGGAACAACAGGTCACGATCCCGATCGAAATTCAAATGTCGGGGATGCCGCACATGACCTTTCTGCGTTCCGAATCAATTTTTGGTCTGTCGTTCGTGATCATGATTTTCGACGACAGCTCGGTCAACGACTGGAATCGCCAGAAAGTGCTGGAGAGGTTAACTCAAGTTAACCTCCCGCCGGGACAAAACCTTCAGCCGCAGATCGGCACGGACTGGAGCACCACCGGTCAAATCTATTGGTACACGCTGAGAAGCACGAATCCCCGCTACGACCTGATGGAACTCAGGTCGATCGAAGACTGGGTCTTGCTGAAGCAGTTCAAATCCGTTCCGAATGTCGTGGACGTTTCCGATTTCGGAGGCACGGTGCGCGAGTACCAGGTGCGCGTCGATCCCAGCAAGCTCGTCTCCTACGGATTGAGCATCGGCCAAGTTGAGCAGCAGCTCGCCAATAACAATATCAATGCCGGCGGCAGCTTCGTTGAGGTCGGGATGCAGCAGATGAATGTGCGTGCGCTCGGACTCTTCTCCAGCGTGCACGACATTGAGGAGACCGCTCTAAAGACTCAAACTGGCACCGCCCTGCGGGTCAGAGACATCGCTGACGTTACACAAGGCCCCAAGATCCGGTTGGGGCACATGGCGAGATCCAATCACATGGAGGCCGGGCGCATCATCGACGAACCCGATGTGATCCAGGGAGCGGTGCTGATGCGCAAAGGCGCGGAGGAACAGCCCACCCTCGATGCAATTCACAAGAAAGTGGACGAACTCAACAACGGCCTCCTGCCCCCAGGCGTGAAGGTCGTTTCGATGCTCGACCGCAGCGATCTCCTCTATTTCACTCTGCACACTGTCATGCACAACTTGGCCGAGGGCATGATCCTGGTCAGCGTGATCCTGTTCCTGTTTCTGCTAAACGTACGTGCCGCTTTCATCGTCGCGCTAACAATTCCGTTTTCTCTGCTCTTTGCCTCGATCTGGCTGGACTTGAGCCACATTCCTGCCAATCTTCTTTCTCTGGGCGCGCTGGATTTCGGAATGGTGGTGGATGGCGCGGTGGTCATGGTGGAAAACATCGTCCGACACCTCAGCCGCCTGAATAACGGTTCAGGATCGACCCACAAGAAGACGCCCGCGGAAGCGATTCGTGAGGCCGCCCACGAGGTGCAGAGGCCAGTCTTTTATGCCATCGCCATTATCATCACCGCCTACATGCCCATCTTCACGCTGCAACGGGTTGAGGGTCGGCTCTTCCGGCCCATGGCATGGACGGTCGCGCTCGCCCTCCTGGGCGCCATGACTTTCTCCGTTCTCGTTGCACCCGTGCTGGCGAGCATCTTCTTCCGCAAGGGCGTCAAGGAACAGCGCAACCGGGTGATGGAATATCTGACTGCACGCTACCGCGAGCGACTCCGCTGGGCGGTTGAGCACCGCTGGGTCGTAGCTGGTGTTGGCATCGCCGCTCTGGCCGGAACGCTCTACTTGGGCTTTGGTGGCGTCATTGGCGCGGAGTTCCTGCCTCACCTCGACGAGGGCGCCATCTGGGCTCGGGGCACTCTGGCCAATAGTACAAGTCTTTCAGAAGGCGAAAAGTTCACTACCAACGCTCGCTATGTTTTCGCCTCCTTCCCGGAAGTGAAGACAGTCGTGTCGCAAACGGGCCGTCCCGACGATGGAACCGACACCGGCGGATTCGGCAACACCGAATATTTCGTCGATTTGAAACCGCACGATCAATGGCGGCGGGTATTTCACAAGAGCAAAGAAGAACTGATCGCCGCCATGAACCGTGCGCTGGAAAAATATCCAGGCGCGATCTGGAACTTCTCCCAGCCCATCGAAGACAACGTCGGAGAAACGATGACGGGCACCAAGGGCTCGCTTGCGCTCAAGATTTTTGGCGACGACCTGAAGACTCTTGAACAGAAGGGCGAGGAGGTCACCGCAGTCATGTCTGATATCCCGGGCATGCATGACGTCAAGCTATTACGCGATTTCGGCCAGCCGAATCTCGACTTGACGATCGACCGCCGCCAGGCAGCTCGTTTTGGAATCAACGTCGCAGACATACAAGACGCTGTTCAGACCGCCGTGGGCGGGAACGCGGTGAGTCAGGTGCTGATTGGCGAGCAGCGCTATGACGTCGTAGTTCGATACCAGGCTCCCTACCGCAATACACAACAGGCCATCGAGAGAGTTCGTCTGCTCTCTCCCACAGGCGAACGCGTCTCGCTCGCGCAATTAACCAGCGTGGAAGTCAAGGACGGTGCATACGACATTTTTCGCGAGGGCAACACCCGATACGTAGCAGTGACGTTTAACGTGAGAGGCCGCGACCTGGGCACCACAGTCGAAGACGCGATCAAGCAGATCGGCAAGAAAGTGAAGCTGCCGCCGGGCTACAGCCTTGGATGGTCGGGCGAATACGAGAGCGAAAAACGGGCGGAAGCGCGGCTGGCTTTGATCGTACCGCTGACGATCCTCGTCATCTTCATCATTCTCTACACCATGTTTCGCTCTTACAAATGGGCGTTGCTCATTCTGTTGAACGTCGGCCTGGCTCGCGTCGGCGGCTTCCTGGCTCTGCTAGTGACCGGCACCTATCTCAGCGTATCTTCGGGCGTGGGCATGCTGGCGTTGTTCGGCGTGTCGGTGCAAACCGGTGTGATCATGCTTGAATACATCAACCAGTTGCGCGCCCGAGGTTATTCAATCCCGGACGCCGCGGTCGAAGGCGCGGTACTGAGGCTTCGCCCGATCATGATGACGATGCTGGTGGCCACTCTGGGACTTCTGCCCGCGGCTCTGTCGCATGATATTGGATCGGATTCGCAAAGGCCTTTTGCAATCGTAATCGTTGGCGGACTGATTTCCGATCTGCTCCTGAGCATTATCCTGTTGCCCACGTTTTATGTCTGGATCGCGCGAGACGGCGATCAACTTCCGGAACCGGAGGCCGCCCTTGAATAATCTTGCCGTGTTCCGGAAGATCGGCGCCAACGGAGTCATGGCCGCGATCCTAGCGTGCTCGCTGGCTAGTCCGGCATTCGCCCAAAGTACGGGACCGACCAGTATCACTCTCGACGAGGCCATCCAAATGGCGCTCCAGCACAACCACAATACTCTAGCGGCGCGCACCACCATTCAACAGAGCGAAGCCGAAGAGACGACGGCAAATCTGCGGCCCAACCCGTCTCTGTTTGCTGATTGGGAATACCTCCCACTCAACCGTTCTGGCCAGAACGCTGAATATCTGCACGACTCGACCGAAGGCGATCTGGGTCTCAGCTATTTGCTGGAGCGTGGGAAAAAACGGCAGCACCGGCTCGCGGCGGCCAAGGACATTACCGCACAGACGCGTTCCCTGGTCGCCGACAATGAGCGCAGCCTTACTTTTAATACAGCTTCGCTATTTGTAAACGTGCAGCTTGCTGAATCGACACTCGAACTCGCCGACAAGGACTTGAAGAGCTTTCAGAAAACGGTCGACCTCAGCCAAGTGCGTTACGACAAAGGCGCGATCAGCGAGGACGACTACCTAAAGATTAAGCTGCAGTTGCTGCAGTTCGAGACCGACTATCAGCAGGCAGAGCTGGCAAAGGTCCAGGCGCTGTCTGACTTGAGGCAGCTACTCGGCTACGAATCTGTTGCTGCAGACTACGACGTCACGGGACCGTTTGACTATCAGTCGCTAAAGGGAAATCTGGAAGACTTTCAATTGAAAGCTTTGCAGAACCGTCCCGATCTACGCGCTGCTCAGCAAGGCGTAACCGCAGCCACGAGCCAGTACGACCTGCAGAAGGCGATTGGCAAACAGGACGTCACCGTGCAGGGCAACTATTCCCACGTCAACGGGATCAACGCTGCCAGCTTCTACGGAAGCATCCCACTCGCCATCTTCAATCGCAATCAGGGAGAAATCGCGCGCACCCGTTTCGCCATCACGCAAGCGCAAGAGCAGGAGAAAGCCACCAACGGCCAGGCCCTGACCGATGTGCGCGACGCCTATGAAGGATTGCGCGTGAGTGACCGGATCGTGCAGCTCTATCGCTCGGGCTATCTCGACGTTGCGCAAAAAGACCGCGACATCGCCGAGTACGCCTACCAGCGTGGTGCAGTGAGCTTGCTCGACTTTCTCGATGCAGAACGCAACTATCGCGCCACTCAGCTTGCTTATCGTCAAGCGCTGGCTTCATACTTGCTCGCGCTGGAGCAGTTGCGGCAGGCGGTGGGTACAAGAGCTCTGCCCTGATTCTGCGCCCAAGGAGCCGGATCGTTGAACAAGCAAGACGTAAGGAGCCGGATCGAAAAACTCGGGATTATTCCCTCCATTCGGGTGTCGACGACGGAGGATGCACTTTTTGCTGCCGAGGCGATCGCCCGCGGCGGGATTCCCATTCTCGAAGTCACGTTGACCGTCCCCGAAGCGATCAAAGTCATTGCACAAGTGGTACAGCACACGCCCGAAGTGATTGTCGGCGCCGGAAGCGTCCACGATGTCGAAACCGCGCGCCGCTGCCTGGATGCGGGGGCCAAGTTCCTTTCCAGCGACGGCCTTGATCCCGAGACCGTTATGTTCGCTGTGCAGCAGAATGTCGTCGTGATTCCCGGAACGCTCACGCCGACTGGCGTCATCGGGGCGTGGAAGCTGGGTCCGGATTTCGTCAAAGTTGTGCCCTGCGGGCACATCGGGGGATACAGTTACATCCAAGATCTCAAAGCGATGTTTCCCAAAGTCCCCATGATCGCCGCGGGAGGCGTGAATCAAAGAACCGCATTCAGCTTCATTGCCGCTGGCGCGGTTGCATTGGGCGTTGGTGGAGAGTTGATCCCGAGAGAGGCTATCCGACGGCGGCAGCCAGACCGAATTGCCGAACTCGCGCGCAGGTTCCTGGAGGCGGTAAGCAACGCTCGTGACCGTTGAGCACGCGGTAGAAACGATTCGGCGGAGAGCCGCTTTTGAAGAACTTCATTTTGCTCCCCGGCTCACGGAAAGATAGAGTCCTTTGTGAATCAATATCTGGCGGTGCTGTCTGCGAGCATAACGATTTTCGCCGTCACGAATATTGATGATGCGTTTCTCCTGACTTTCTTCTTTGCCCGTCGAATTTCAATGCGGCGCATCGTGGCAGGTCAGTACGCTGGTTTTGCGGCCATCGTTGGCATCAGTCTAATCGGCGTCTGGGGCGTGCTGGCGGTACCGCATCGGTGGATTCGTTTACTCGGAGTGCTGCCGCTCGCCATAGGCATCAAGCGCCTGTTGCAGGCGCGCCGAACCGCTGCGGAGCAGTCGCTCGCCAGTAAGGAGAGCGTCGCGTCCATCGCTCTCGTCACGTTGTCGAACGGGGCTGACAACATCAGCGTCTATGTGCCCTTCTTCGTCATCGGGCGATCGAACCTGTGGCTGATCCTGATTGAGTATGCCGCGCTCGTTTCGCTGTGGTGTTTCGTCGGCAGATGGCTCGGAAGCCACTCGCTTATTCTGCGTTCAGTAGATCGGTGGGGTCATTGGACTGTACCACTGGTGTTCGTTGGGTTGGGAATTTATGTCCTGAGTTCGTGAAATCTCAAGGTCCAAGACACCAGCTGTTCCAAAGCCGAAGGATTTGAATACCGACAGGAATTAGGAGAGGGCAATGACACGTGCAACTGAGGAGGCTCACATGAAGCTGGTTAGGTTTGAGGACATCAACGGCAGGGAAACTTTCGTCAACTCCGATCGCATCAACCACGTTAGCGATTACGGAAGCGGAACAACCGAAATCAACTTTGGCGATAAACAGGCCAGCGTCTTTGTCGCGCTGGACGTGACAGCAGTAGCTTCAACACTATTGAAAGCAGGAAAAGCTAGTTGAACCTCCTAGGGACTCTCTGAACAAGTACGTTTCTGATCCCCGAAATGTAGCACCTCAGGAAATAGCAGGTCGGTGAAGCTCGGCTCTACCTCAGGTTTCTTGCCTTCGCCTTCGTTGACCGCAGCG
>JBEKRE010000039.1:0-49627 GCA_049519055.1 Candidatus Sulfotelmatobacter sp.
TTGATCACTGTTGCCGCTGGCACCGCCTCTGAGATACCCACGGCGCCGGTGGGATTGGGGTGAGCCCGCACGAGTCCTCCATCCCAAGCGCATGCTCCGGCGGCAATAGTGGCGGCGGCGTTCGGGCAGACGTGGCGCGCGATGTCGAGTGCAGTGCGGCCACCTACGGTGCAATACACACCGTCGTCAGCGAGAGGGACCGCACCCTCGACCACTGCAATGAACTTGCCCTTCTCCTCGCGTACGACACGCTCAAGCGCCGCCTCTGCCTGCTGGCCGGCACCGGCCATCACCAACTCGTGGTATTCCCAAGAAAACAGATCTAATACCACTTCCAGCACGTTAGGGTGGCTGGAACGGAGGATGGACTCGGAGTTCCCGGCGCAATCCTGAAATTGCAACCAGACCAGAACGGGTTTCCTAGCTTTCTCCAGCGCAGCGGCCACCTGCGCGACGTAGCGCGGGGGCAGCGCCAGAGTGGCCGTCATAAGGCTGCAGAATTTTAGAAAGCGGCGGCGATTGATGCCTTTCTGTTGCAGGGCTCCAGACAACGAGTGATTCGACGGGAGCATGGGCTCACCTCGCGGTCGTTTTTTTGCCAGAGAGCAAGTCGGCGCTGGTCACCGGAAATCGGGGCTGGAGTCTCTTGTCCCTCGGCACGGTTTTGGCTTAAGTACCATCCACTTCACGGCACCGCAGTGACTGCAATCACGGCTTAATGTGAAACCACACACATTCGAATGCCGGGCGGGCTCCGAACTGGCCGAAAATGGCATTACGCGAGCGAGAGCTTCACCGACTCTGGCGTATAGGAGGTTGCCCGTAGAAGTGGCCGCATTGCAGGCGGGAGCGGCGAGGGATGGATGAGGTTATGGTCGATGGTGTGGCTGAAGCCGTAGACCACAGCCGGGCGGCGATCAGCAGCGACATGAAGAAATAAAAATACTGAACGTAACTTGCGGTTTGCCCGTAATCTGGGCCACAGGGAGAAGGTCGGCCAGCCCATAATGTCCGAATTCTTTTCACACGACGTCGTGAGTCTGGTCACAGCTAAGGGCGAGCGCAGTGAGGTGTAATAGCCTTGGCGGACAATTGAATCGCCGAAGGGACAGATCTACATACAGAACCTATGGAGGTTCGAAAGACGCCTGTCATCGCAGCACTCCATGGACTTGGTTGCGCGACTTTGCTACGAAGCCAGACAGTGGAACCCCTATGACTGAGTGCGGCTGCACGGGACGCTGGTAACTAAACTGGATGTTCCCAAAGCGGGCCCCGCGAGGGAGGACGATGGAAAACGCGGTCGGTCTAGTCATGACGGGCGGCGGTGCTCGCGGCGCTTATCAAGCCGGTGTTCTCAAGCGCGTTGGCGAGCTGAAACGTGCCCGAACACGGGGCAATCCTTTTCCGATCATAGGAGGCGCTTCCGCGGGAGCGATCAATGGCGCTGCTCTGGCCACAGGTTGCAACGATTTTGCTTCGGCAACCCAGCGTCTTGCAGAAGCTTGGGCCACTCTCGGACCTTCCGACATCTTTCACTGTGGTCTCTTCTCCCAGGCGCATAATTCCCTAACCTGGATACTCGATCTCTCCTTTGGAGCGATTCTGGGGGGAGGCAATGCCCGATCGCTATTAGATGCCACTCCCTTACACCATTTTCTCAGCCAGCACCTTGACTGCGACCGGATCCAGGAAAACATCAAGCGGGGGTACCTCTATGCTCTCGCAATTTCTGCGACCAACTACAACTCCGGAAGAAGCTATCTCTTCATCCAGGGAAGGAAGGGCCATCCGCTGTGGAAGCGGACCCGGCTGGTGACGGTTGCCACAAAGATCACGGTCGACCACGTTTGTGCGTCCTCGGCCATCCCTCTGGTTTTCCAGCCGGTAAAACTCAAGACCCCGCGTGGGTCCGCCTTCTTCGGCGATGGTTGTGCGCGCCTTCAGCAGCCTCTCAGCCCCGTGATCCGCCTAGGAGCGACGAAGGTTTTCGCGATCGGTGTCCGCTGCGGCAATAAAGAAAGTCAAGAGGAAACCACAGATGAGAGACACCCTTCACTCGCGCAAGTGATGGGAGTTCTTTTCAACGTTATGTTTCTGGACCATCTCGCAACTGACATCGAGCACCTTGAACACTTGAATCAGTTGCTCAACGATGGTCACATCAGCCAGCTGGGGGTTGAAGGAGACCACCAAATACGGCCATTGGGAACCTTTATTATCACGCCCTCGGTCAATTTGTCCGATCTGGCGGAGCAACACCAGAGAGACATGCCCTCTCTGATCCATTACTTTGTGTCCAGCTTGGGACGCGACGCGGCTTCCTGCGCGGATCTGATGAGTTACTTGCTATTCACGCCCAGCTACACGCGCGACCTGATTGAGATTGGTTACCGTGACGCCGGCGAACGAATTGATGAAATCGAAGACTTTCTCTATTCGTCCAAGCAGGGAGACGATGAAAACGCCCTGGCCGGTGAAACCGCACGACATAGATCACTGACAAACGTGCGCCGCAAGGATGAAATGTTTGTGTTGGCGCTCACAACGGGAATATCGGCGTGAAGGTATTTCTAATGACAGCTCACCGCGAAGTAGACGTTAGCGGAGGAAATTATGACTACTGCACCTCGCTACCCTGGCATCCGAGTCACCGCAAACGGTAATCAGCTGGTCTCCTATTATACGGAAACACGCATTGCCGATGCTGGCGTTTTCTATCCCATCACACCCTCCACCGAATTGGGTGAACTCTATCAACAGTCCTATGCCGAAGGCCGCCTGAATGTTTTCGGCGGCAGCACCCTGGCTGTGGAAACCGAGGGCGAGCACGCGGCGCAGGGCGGAGCCATCGCACACTCCGTGTGTGGCAAGCGGGTAGTAAATTTCACCTCCGGCCAGGGAATCCTCTATGGCGTCGAGCAGTATTATCACGCGCCGGGCAAGTGTTCGACGATGGTGCTGGAGGTGGTCGCTCGGGCGCTGACCAAGCACGCGCTCAACGTTCACTGCGGCCACGACGATGTCTACGGCGTTCTCGACACCGGATGGATTATTCTTTTCGGCAAAGACGCGCAGCAAACCGCCGACCAGGCGCTCATCCTGCGGCGCGTGACCGAACTGAGCCTGACGCCGGGCATGAACTGCCAGGATGGCTTTCTTACTTCCCATCTGGAGCGGACTTTTTATAAGCACGAGTCGGAACTGATCCGCCTGTTCCTCGGCGCTCCGGATGACATCATCGACTGTCCCACCGAGAGCCAGCGCATCCTGTTCGGTCCGAAGCGTCGTCGCGTGCCGCGCATGATCGATCTCACCAACCCGGTGCTGCTCGGGCCGGTGCAGAATCAAGAGAATTACATGCAGGGCGTCGCCGCGCGCCGCAACAACTTCTCCGAACCCATCGCGCGGTTCCTGGAAGAGGCCTACGCGGATTTCGGAAAGCTGACCGGCCGCTATTACGGCATGCTCACCTCCTATAGAGCCGCCGACGCGGACACCGTGTTCGTGTCGCTGGGCTCGGCGGCGGAGAACATCGAGGCCGCCGTGGATTATTTGCGCCAACGCCGAGATGCGAAGGTTGGCTCCATCCACCTCAACGTGATTCGCCCCTTCCCGGAAGCTGCGGTCATCAACGCGCTTGCCGGAAAGAAAAATGTCATCGTACTGGAGCGCACCGACGAGGCCATGGCGGGCGACAACCCGATGGGCCGCGACATCCGGACTGCGCTCAATAAGGCATTGCAAACCGGGGATCGTCCCGCGACCAGCGGGCTGCCTGCCATCACAGCCGAGCAGATGCCCCGCCTCTTCTCCGGTATCTATGGCCTGGGCTCGCGGGACTTCCGGCCGGAGCAGATCTTCGGCGCGTACGAGTTTGCCACTGGCATTCGCGCTCGCGCCGACGGCAAGCGCGCCTCTGACGGAACCTCGTTTATCGTGCTCGGAGTCGATCATCCCTACGAGGTGAAATCCGACGACACGCCCTCGCTTCTGCCCCAAGGCGCGATCGCCGTTCGCTTCCACTCGATTGGCGGCTGGGGTGCAATCACCACGGGCAAGAACCTCGGCGCCATCCTCGGCGATTTGAACGACCTTCTCTACGAGCGCGACAAGATTGTCGACGAGTTGGGCAATCCCAAAGAGATCATTCAGGTCAGCGCGAATCCCAAGTACGGCTCCGAGAAGAAAGGCGCTCCCACCGCGTACTTTCTGGTAGCGGCCCCGGAAAGAATCCGCGTTAATTGCGATCTTCGTCACGTGACTGTCGTGCTTTGCTGCGACCCGAAGGCATTTACCCACACCAATCCGCTGGCCGGCATGGCTGACGGCGGCTGCTTCGTGTGGGAGTCCGATGAGACCGGCGAAGCGGCCTGGGAGCGGCTACCAATATGGGCCCGCAAGCAGGTCATCGAGAAGAACATCCGCGTGTTCAGCTTGCCGGGGTTCGAAATCGCGCGCACTGCGACCGACCGCGTCGACCTTCAACTTCGCATGCAGGGGAACGCTTTCCTGGGCGCATTCTTCGCGGTCTCACCGCTACTTCGCGAATTCGGCATTACCCAGCAGCAGTTCCGCAACGTGGTTCAGAAGCAATACGTGAAGAAGTTTGGTCAGCTCGGGGACGCCGTCGTGAACTCGAACATGGAAGTAATGACGCAGGGTTTCGAACGCGTCCATGAGATCCGCGTGGGCAAGCTCGAAGCCAAGGATCGCTCCTCAATGCGCGGTGTGGCACTGGAGCCAGCGGTTGACGATAACCGTGAGGAAGGCGGCAACGGATGCCGTTCTTTCCCTGCGCCGGCCGGCCAGGCAGAGCGGACTCCGTTCACGCAGATCGCGACCTTCGATGCCGAGTTCCGCTCGGGCTACGGTTACAACCAGCCGTCGTCTGCGCTGGCTTCGGTTGGCGTAATGGCCTGTGCCAGCGGCGATACGGCGTCGAAATATGTCGCGCGCCTGGTCACGCCGCTCTACATCCCGGAAAACTGCACCCAGTGTATGGAGTGCATTGCCGTCTGTCCCGATACCGCCCTGCCCAATTGTGCGCAAGACCTGGGGACGATTCTGCACACTGCGGTCACGCGCTACATCACCGATCCCGGCGAGCGCGGGAAGATGTTGCAATCCCTCCCCGAGATCGAGAAACGCGCGCGGCAAATGATGTGCGATGCGGTAGCCAGAAATTCAGGAACATCGCTGCCGCAAATCCTTCGCCAGATTACGGCCGAGGTGGACGGCTTCTCGGAAGCTGCCAAGCACCAGTTCTTCGCCATCCTCGACAAAGTGCCCATGGCCTACCAGAAGGTGAACGCCATCTTCTCGACTCCGGAGAGAAAGAAGCCCGGCGACGGTGGGGTCTTCTCGATCTTCGTCTCCGACTTATGTAAAGGCTGCGCGGCCTGCGTGACCGCATGCGGCGAACACCAGGCACTGCGGATGGTCGAGGAAAGCGAGGCGGTCAACGCCGACCACGAGACGGGCACCGGCTTCGTGAATCTTCTGCCGGATACGCCGCAGAAATACCTGGGTCTGTACAGCGATGACCGGCCGCAGGATTCCAAGACCGCGACGCTGCGCAACATGTTGATGGTCCGGCACAACTACGACGCCATGGTCTGCGGCGATGGCGCCTGCGCAGGCTGCGGCGAGAAGAGCGTGCTGCGCGCGATTGCTGCCGTGACCGAGGCCTACATGAGGCCGCTCTACCATGCCAAAGCCGACCGTCTGCAAGCGAAAGCAGACGAGCTCGATCAGGCGGGAGTGGAGAAGATGGCTGCGCTCAAAGAGAGAAACCCGGAAGAGTACAACCTGCTGCGGCAAGCCGTGGCTCATTTGATCATGGGGCTGGGTGGCGAGGACGACCGTGATACCAAGACGCGAATTGCGCAGAACGGCCCCATCTCCGACCAGGCAATCGTGGACGCGCTCACCAGCGTCATGCGGCGGGAGGCCTTCAACCACAAGCATCTTCAGGCCATTGACGGCCGGCTTCCGAACGGCATGTGTGTGATGGCCATGACTGCGCATACGGGCTGCAACACCGTCTACGGTTCGACTCCACCGAACAACCCGCATCCTTATCCCTGGATGAACTCGCTGTTCCAGGATGGCGTCACCGTCGGCTGGCTGCTGGGCGAGAGCTTCATCGTCGATCACGGCCGTCGCTCTGTCATCCCCGAGCGGCTCGCCGATGCGCTGGTCGGTCGCGAAAAGGATGTCATCAGCCCGCGTGAGTATTACGAACTCACCCACTTCAGCGACACGCTCATGACCGATCGCGAAGTCATGGAGTTGCCCAAAGTATGGGCGGTCGGCGGCGATGGCGGCATGGGCGACATCGGCTATCAGAACACCTCGAAGGTGATTCTCCAGAACCGCCCCAACGTGAAGGTCGTTATGCTCGACACCCAGCTTTACTCCAACACTGGAGGGCAGAACTCCGACTCGACACCCATGCTGGGTGGTAATGACATGAATGTCTTCGGGGCGGCGACCGAGGGAAAGACCACCGAAAAGAAGACCGTCGCCGAGACGTTCCTGGCGGGGCATGGATCTCCGTTCATCGCGCAAGTCTCACTGGCGAACCCGCCCAAGTTGTTGCGGGCGATTCTCGACGGCCTCGAGTATCGCGGAACGGCATTCTTGCAGTGCTTCACGACCTGCCAGCCGGAGCACGGCGTCGGCGACGACATGGCGCTCATCCAGGCTCAGCGCGTGCGCGACTCACGGGGTGCGCCAGAGTTCGTCTTCAATCCGCGGCTCGGTGAAACTTATGCGGAAACGCTCGATCTCAAGGGCAATCCCTCGCCCGATAAGGATTGGTACGAGTCGAAGGCGAAGGGCGCAGAAGAGGTTTCGCGCTATACCGTCGCGCACTGGTGCCTTACCGAGGCCAGATTCCGCAACCACTTCAAGAAGATCAAAAAAGACCAGGCGGACAAGCTGATCCCGCTGGAAAACATGCTCGTCCGCATTACCCAGCAGGATGTGGTGTATCGCCGCTACCTGGCTCCCGAACACCGTTCCTACATCTCCGACTTCGGCGTCTACATCAAGGTCCCGGGCGCGAAAGGAGACGTTGCATACCGGGCAATCTCGCGGCAGCTTGTACTGTTCTGCGTCGAGCGTCGTAAAGCGTGGCGGATGCTGCAGAGTAAAGCGGGCATTGTAAACAAAGACTACGCCGCCCAAAGATCGATCTTGGCCGATGTCGATGCCGGCAAGATTTCCAAGGAGGAGCTGTTTGCACGCGGGGAGCAATTGATGAGGGATCGCCTGCAACCCGCTGGCGTGGCGAAGCCGGCTGAACCCAGGCTGGGTCCAGTCTTGGTCTCTTAGGAAACCGCGCCGCCCTCGGTTCCCAATGATTGCTGATCTTTGTGTTTGTGAAGATCACGTTGTGTTTGTGAAGATCACGTTTATCCCGGCCGCAGTCTTGATCGGCTTTTGCTTCCGGACCCAACTTTTCAATGCCGGCGCGGTGGCACAAGTGCAAACGGGGGGAGTGGCTTTACTTGGCGCACATAGGCGGCTTCATCTTCGGGGCTGTCACGGCGCGTCTGTTTGAAGATTCGCGTCGAAACGCATTGCAAAGGAGCACGGAATGATTTCAAGGGCCGATCAATCAACGTCGGGGAGATCGAAGAGATGGAAGACGAATGGCGATGTGGCTTGAATATTGGGCTGAAAGCAGCGCCTTCTAAAGCAAGGTCAGGCCTTCCTGGTGACAATCAGCACGAGCACGAAGGGCAGATAGATAACGGAAGCATGCAGGACGCGGCTGGCAAAAGCGTTGGAAGTCGATTGTGCCAGTTTTATCCCGTAATAAAGCAGAAAGACTCCTGCCAGGAACATGCCGCTCAGATAAATTGGATCTCCGCGATCGAGTATGGGCACCATCGTAGTGATGACCAGAAGCACAGTAAAGCCAACAATCTCTGCGCGGGTAAAACGGGAATCGATATCAAACTGAGGCAGCATCTTAAAGCCGGCCTGAGCGTAGTCGTGCCGGTACATCAAGGCAATCGCGAGGAAATGCGGGAACTGCCAAAGAAATACGACGGCGAACAAGAACCAGGCGTTGCGGCCGATACTTGCGGAAGCTCCTGCCCAGCCGATCAGAACTGGCATAGCACCGGGGAAAGCCCCGACCAAAGTGCATAGCGGAGTCTTCCGCTTTAGTGGAGTATAGACAAGCAGATACGAAAGTAGTGTGAAGATTGCCAGCAAAGACGCGAACCGGTTGACCGCGAATGCAAGATACAATCCCCCTGCCGCGCTCAGAAGAACGCCAAAGATAAAGGCTTCGCGGCCAGAGAGCCTGCCCGAAGGTAACGGCCGACTGGCTGTACGGCGCATCTGACCGTCCCAAGCTCCTTCCATCCACTGATTCAGCGTCGCGGTACCGCTCGCCACAAAGAGCGTACCTACCAGCGTGTTAATCAGGCCGGCGATCCTGAAAGGTCCGCGGGAGGCAAGGTAATAACCTGCTGACGTTGTCATCAGAATCAGGAGATTCACTTCGGGTTTGGTGAGGGTATAGTAGTCCCGGAACTTGGAAGTGCATTGGGTCGTCACGCTCGGCTGCATCGTTGTCGAGTTGGTTGCCATGCTCTCCTGCATTTTGCCTTTAAGTTCACCTATTGGTCTCGCTACAGATTCGTCCAGAGCACCCAGAACAGATACAACCAGAGAATGCCCATGAAATGCCAATATTGCGCAGCTGCGGCGAACGTGCTCCGGCGCAGGATCGATCGATGGAGTTGACTCATGACATAAAGCAATCCAGCCAGACCACCCATCACGTGCACGGCATGTACACCCGTAAAAACATAGAAAAATGAGCTGTTCGAGTTGGTGGCAAGGTATAACCCCGCAGCCTTCAATTGCAGCCATGCCATGTACTGACCAACTACGAAAAGCAACCCGAGCGCCAAGGTGACCACTAGCCAGCGCACGGGTGCCGCGGTCTCATTCGTAATTCCACCAGCGTAGCCCACAATCCGGCGGCGCGAGAGCTCCAGGGTGACGCTGCTGGCCAGCAGGACAAGCGTATTGGCATAAAGAATGGGAGGTAGAGTGAGATGGTGCCAGTCCAGCCCAGCACCTTGGCGGACCACCAGAGCGCTGGTGAGCGCCGCGAATGACATAGTAATTGCCGCCAACCCAACCCATACGCCGGTCTTAGCGAGTGCTGGAGAGTGGTCCCCAACTGCAAGCAAACTACCTTCCCCCGGAAGCAGATTCCGACCGCCGCCACTTCCAGACCGAGCTTCACCCGGTAAGCGGCCGACGATTTGCGCTGGTTCGTGAACCGTGGTTGCCATGCTTTAGACTCCTTGAATGGATGTAGCCATCGCGTTTCCTGGTTGATGACGGCGCGTTTTCTTACTTGCAGACCCTGATCCCAAGATCGCTTGCGGTAGAAGATTCAAACCTCGCGGTGCTTCCCAAACTCCTCGTTACACAGGTTGCGCCTGCGGTACACAAGGCGGGCGAACAATCCCGTCATCAGCAGCGGTGGAATCATCAAAATCACAATGCCATTCTTTAGGGCGTGGATGAGACGTGCGCCCGAAGCAGCAGCGCTCTGGTAGCACATGGCGCAACCCTGCGCGTGCAAGTACGTGGGACTGGTCAAGACCAGGAATGCCAGTCCAGCCAGCCCCAACTTGAGATACGGTACATGCTTCTGTTTTGCAGAGTTCACTCGATCTCCTTTGAAGCGGGGAGGGACGCCCACGAACGCGTCATCTGCCCAGGCTCATCCTTGCCATGCGGAAAGCGTCCGGCCATAAATAATTTAGGAATACAAGCACGAAGAGCGTGGCGGGAAAGATGGTCCAGAACAAGAGCCGGTTCTCGTACTTCACATGCATCAGGTACATGACCCCCACGAGCGCCTCCACACACGCCAAGCAGAGCAAGGAAGCGAGCAAGGTTCGCACCGGCAGATGCTGATAGGTCAGAACCACTTCAATCCCCACGATGATCATCAGCCCGATCACGATTCCTGCATTAGAACCCATGCTCAGCTCTTGATTCGAAGACATGACGGCTCTTCCTCCTGTGCAAATTTCAATTCAACGAGCGGCGTTCATCAAATACATCAGCGGAAAAACGAACATCCAGACCAAGTCGACAAAGTGCCAGTAAAGCCCCGCGGTTTCGACGTGGCTGCTATCGTAGCGACCGCGGTTGTAGCCCCGCGTGATGATCAGGAGCGCAATGACGCCGCTGACCACATGCGCCAAATGAAGTCCGGTTACGCTGAAGAAGCAAGCGCCGAACTGAGCCGCTCCACCGCTAGGATTCGAGAAAAGCCCCCAGCCCTCGCCAAACATCTTGAACCATTCGCGCAGGTGTAGGATCGCGAACACCGTGCCCAATAACATGGTTAGGCCCAGCCATTTTCTGGCGGATCCTTTCTGCCCAGTCTGCGTGGCCCGCACGGCCGCCAACATGGTTAGGCTGCTGGACAGCAGAACGAAGGTCATGACGACTCCATTTAAGATCGTCGAGAACTCGAACGGCGTCCCCCAATTCTGGCTGCCCACCCGCATGTAGCCATAGCCAAACA
Source organism: Candidatus Sulfotelmatobacter sp. (assembly GCA_049519055.1). Taxonomy (GTDB): domain Bacteria; phylum Acidobacteriota; class Terriglobia; order Terriglobales; family Acidobacteriaceae; genus Sulfotelmatobacter. Next base: position 10,583 of record JBEKRE010000039.1, read on the forward strand.
GAAACGTCGCGAAGGTTAGAGCGTCGGAGACGATAAAAAGCCAAATCCCCAGCTTCTTTTTGTCGATGCCGTAAGGAGAACTTTCCATCACCACTTCGCGCCCAGTTTCGATGGGCAGTACGGATTGATTCATGTCGCCTCCCTGCGATTGATTCACACTTGAGTCGCTATCATGAACCGCGGGTTAAGTCCCCGCGATGGATTCTTCCTCTGACGTCTGCATCACGGAGCCGTCGCCGTCGTATTCCATCGGCCCGTGATGAATCGTCATTTGCCGTCCGCCAAAGTTATCGAACGGTGGGGGTGAGGTTGTATCCCATTCCAGCGTGGTAGCCTGCCACGGATTATCGGGAGCTTTTGGTCCTTTGAAGCGGCTCCAAATCGCGTTGTACAAGAAGATGAACTGCACTGCGCCCAACACTAACGCGGCGACTGAGATGAACCGGTTGGTTGGCATCAGCGGAGCCATGAAGTCGTCCACAAAAGCCGAATAGCGCCGCACCGCCCCCGTGAAGCCCATCAAATGCATGGTCATGAAGACGAAGTACACGCAGACGAATGTCAGCCAGAAGTGCGCTTTGCCCAGCCTCTCGTTCATCATGCGGCCCCACAGTTTCGGGAACCAATAGTAGAAGCCGGCGAAGGTCGCGAATATGGCGGAGAGTCCCATGGTGAAGTGGAAGTGACCAACGACGAAGCTGGTGGCGTGCAGATAGGAATCCACCGCCGGCTGCGCCAGGAAAAATCCACCGATTCCGCCACTGATGAACAGCGAGATGAATCCCAGGCAGAACAGCATCGGAGTCGTGAAGCGTATGTTCGCGCCATAAAGCGACGCTGCGAACACCAGCACCGCAATGACAGAGGGAATGGTGATGATCAGCGTGGGCACCGAGAACACCATCGCCATGTAAGGGCTCATCCCGCTGACGAACATGTGATGACCCCAAACCACGAAGCTAAGCGCGCCAATCGCTGCCATGGCAAAGGTAATCACCTTCCAGCCACCAACCAGGGGCTTTCGGATGAAGGTCGGCATCACGTGGGCAACGATTCCAAACGCCGGCAAAATGATGATGTAGACCTCGGGATGTCCGAAGAACCAGAACAAGTGCTGGAATAAGAGTGGGGAACCGCCGGAGTGCGGCAGCATCTTGTCATTCATCACCAGTCCGCCAGGAATAAAGAAGCTGGTTCCACCGAGCCGGTCGAGCACCAGCAGGAGGCAAGTGGGCAATAGCACGGCAAAAGCCAGCAAGCTTACCCACGCGTTGATGAACCACGCCCAAGTCGACAGCGGCAGCCGCGATAGCGTCATACCCTTGGTGCGCAGGTCAATCGTGGTCACAATGAAGTTCAGCGAACCAAGGAGCGACGCCACACAGAAGATTGCGATCGAAAGTCCCCACAGGTTTTGGCCCCAGCCTTGTCCCGGACCCGCGGCCGAGCCCACGGCGCTCAAAGGCGCGTAAGCAGTCCAACCGGAGAGCGGCGGACCATCAGGAATAAAAAAAGTCGCGCAGGCTAGAACAAAGCCCACGAACGTGGTCCAGAAGGAGGCCATGTTCAATCGGGGAAAGGCCATGTCCGCCGCGCCCACCTGGATCGGCAGCATGAAGTTGCCAAATCCTGCCATCGGCGCCGCGGTCAGGACAAAAAACGCCATGATCGTGCCGTGCATGGTCATCAATGACAAGTAGTATTCGGGCGTGACAACCCCTCCGGGAGCGCCGTTGGGAGAGAGCGCACCCAAAAAAGGGATGGCTGCCGTCGGCCAACCGAGGTGAATTCGCATGACCCAGGAAAGCGCCATCCCGATGAATGCCGCTACCAAACTCAAGGTCACGTACTGGATCCCGATTACCTTGTGATCCACGCTGAAGACATACTTGCGAATGAAACCCTGCGGCGGTGCATGGTGCGTAAGCGCGTGCGCCGATAGATCGTGCATGTGATCTCACCCCACGAGAGAATGTTTCGTCTGCTCCGGTGTCGAAAGTAGACGTAGTTCAGTTACTGCATGGCCGCCTGCTGCTGCATCCAATGATCGAAGTCAGCCTGGGATATGACGTCGAGATAGGCCTTCATGTTGTAATGCCCGAGACCGCAGAGTTGGGTGCAGACAATTTCGAACCTTCCCGTCTGGGTCGCCGTGAAGTGGATCGGGATCACGATCCCGGGCACAAAGTCTTGTTGGACGCGCAACTCGCGTACATCGAAGGAATGCCCGACATCCTTGGAGTGGAGGGTGAGCAGCACCGGCTTGTTCACCGGAATCGCCAACTCCGCGGTGACAATGTCGTCCTTCGCATCGGCATCGTGGTCCGTATCGAGGCCAAAGAAATTCTGCTTTCCTTCGTTAATGAGCTCCGGGTGAAGCACCCCGAACCTGCCATCGGGCCCGGGATAACGGAAGTAAAAAGCAAACTGCCCAGCCTGAACATCGATGCGCACCGAGTTCGGATCCGGTGGCGTGAAGTAGACCGAAGCCCATGCCTTGGAACCAATGAACGAGAGCACCAGAATTTCGACGCCCACCACAACACATGCGAAGACAATGAGAGGTTTCGCACCCCCGGGAAACGACTTCATCTTGCGCGAGCCCTTGCTGTCGCCGTAAAGAAAAGCAAATGCCGCCAGCACCAGTTGTCCGGCAACAAACAAAATACCTGCGCCAAACACCGTTTCTTCGATCTGATGATCGATATTGGGGCCATGGAGAGAAACATCCACGGGCATCCACCACACGTGAGTCACTACGCAATAGCCGATCGCCAGCGTGATGATCACCACTACGACGGCAAACACTTTACCGGGCATGTGTTCCCTCGCTTTAGTCGACTTTGGGTCCCCAAAATCAGATCGAGGCGGGCCCCACAGTCATGCCGCCTCGCTTCCCCGTTCTGCTTCGGTTTTCTACTTTGCCTTGAAGGTGAAATTGGTGGTGGCGGGCTTTCCAGCAGCGACCGTCACATTCTGAGTCTGCGTTCCGTAAACTTCCTGCCACGCTGTCAAGGTGTAATTGCCCGGTGCCAGGTTCTCGAGCTTGAAAGAGCCGCTGTCGTCAGTCACTCCGTAAGGGCCCTTCACCACCACAATGTAGGCTTGCATCCAGGGATGGACATTGCACTTGACTGGCACGGGAACCTCTTCGTTGGCCCACGTCACATCCAGAGGTTGGCCTCCCGGCATCTGTGACTTGTTCCACGCCGCATTCTTCGTGGCTTGTGGGTGAATGTTGTGTAATGCCTGATCGCTATTCAGTATCTTCATGTGCTGACCCACATCCACGGCCACGACGTGCGGGAAGTATTGACAGCCTTTTTGTTCCAGCTGGACCGGCTGCGAGGAAGGGGCTTCATTGCCGATCAGGCCCTGGCTCACATATACGACCACATTGGCCAGCCCTCCGTTAGCACCCGCAACCACGCTTTCCATGGTGGCCGGCTTATCCTTGTGAGCCGCGGCACAACTCGGATCCTTTGACATGTCAATTGGCTTTTGGTGCGGAGCTGTGCCGTCAAGCTTGACTGTGCCGGTGATCTGCCCGGGGGATGCCGCACTGACGCTTCTTCCCGAATGCAATAATCCGAGCGCAAGAACCAATACTGCTGAGGCTAGGGTTACAACTTTATGTCCAGCGTTCATGAATTTTTTTCCTCCGTTGCTGTGCTGTGGCCAAAACTAAGACGCGTGCTGGCAAAGCCAACATAGATTGCCAGCGGCCGAACCATCTTTCAATCCTTTCAGAAAACATCCTGAAAAAATTCGGACCCCACAAAATGTTCTCTCGCAAATACTGCTCATCCGTCAGATAGGTTGGCAGCAGGCGCGTGGAATACTAAGGCATGCGCGACCAGAAGTCTGTGAGTTGAGTCATAGATCAATGTGATCAACATCACAAAGGAGGCTTGACAGCGATGGCGGCTCTACGGCAAATGCCAAAGGAGGGCGCAGACCGTCGAATTACTTTGGAGCCAGAGCTAAGTTCACTATTAAGCCGGACAAAGCAGCCGTTGTCAGCCACGCGGAAGCTACCTGAAAATGGGCTTCTGTAAGCGCCAGATCAGTGCTAAGAAGTCTTAGCGCTGTATCTGAAGCGCTCACGAGCGATGAGCTGGAGATTGAGACGCCGGCTACAGGCGCTTCAGATACAGCGATTTGAAGGAAGCCGCTTTGTTCGCGGCGGACGCTATGGGATTTCAATCGACTCTAGGTTTGGAAGTTCTTGAAAAGCAGAGTGTTTGCGGCACGATCTTTGCATCGGAATTCATTGAACTAACCAAGAGGCTCAAGATCACGATCGCCTGATCGTGGCGCGAGACAGACTATTCTGCAAGACTCTTAGTCTCGAATCTCCGATGTCGCTTCCTTCGGGCACCGGATAGCGTCCGCCGCAAAGCGGCTTCGTTCAAGTCGGCTTATCGGAGGCGATGGGCGATCTGATCCGTTGAAAAGTTTAAATAAGAGGTTGTCGGAGCTCTTACAGCGAGGTTCGAGTTAGAAGAGCGCTGAGAGAATTGCCAGAAAGTGAAGTTACCCGGTGTCTGTCGAAGAACTTAACTTTGAGATTCCAACCGGCAAAGGAATCGTGAGTCGTCGTAAGACCTCCGACGTTGCGAAGCCCTCCGGAAACACCGCGGTGGAGTACCGTCGTATCCTTCTTGTTGAGACCTTCTGGGTCTGGCGACGAAGGTCGGAAAAGGTCTCGGTTGGCTTGTTAGAGGCAACCCCAACTAGGACCCTCTTAATAAATCCGGCCCGCGCAGGGCACTTGCGGTCAAGTGCGTCTACTGGGGAGCATGGTTTCCGGTTTGCCCGTTAGCCGTTCAGAATCCAGCATTTGTTCTCCCAGCAACTTTCATAACACTTCCGACCCAAGACTTGATACAACTAGCTCCGTGTCCAAGTTCCTGTTTACCATGCTGCCGGCCAACGACCTTGGCTTGCCCACACGCATGGTTCCCATTGCACGCGCACTCGCCGATCGCGGCCATGAGGTCGCGGTCTTCAACCCGGCACCGGCTCCGGGCAAGCTCATCGCTGAGGCTGCCTTGACCAGTCTGCCCATGCCTGCGCGCCCGATGCCAGCTCCGGCGTTTGATCTGACGCAGGTTAGCGAGGCGTGGGACGTTGAGCACTTTTTTGGCGGCGTTTATACAGAGGAAGAATATGTGCGCGACGCCGTTGCGGTCTACGTGGACTTGGTGCACGACTATGCGCCCGACATGGTTGTCGATTCGTTTGAGCCGATTGCCTGCCTCGCTTCCCGCATTCTCAAGGTGCCGCTGGCCACCGTACTGCAAGGGAATATTCATCCCGCAAGCCGTGGCTTTCTTTGGTGGGAGAGGGTGCGTCCTCCGGCGCTGCCCAGCGCAGCGGCATTCTTCAATAACGTTGCATCCGAATATGGACTGCCGCCCGTAAATCGCTGTGTCGATTTGATGGCGGGGGATCTGTCCTTAATCGTCGGAACGCCCGAGACCGATCCCGTGGCTGCCAACGCCGACGTAACCTACATCGGCCCGATGGTCTTTCAACGAGGCGATGCAGCTTTGCCCACGTGGGTCGACGAACTCAATGCTGAGCAACCGCTCATCTGGGTTTATTCGGGCAATCCGAGATACGCTCCGGTTGCCACTCCGTGCGATTCCATTGTTGTGATTCGTGCGGCCATTGAAGCTCTGGCAAATGCGCCCGTTCAGGTCGTGCTTACTACGGGGTATCAGGACCTGCCGGAGGAGTTTGGAGTTATGCCCCCGAATTTCCACCATGCTGCATACATACCCGGCCTCCTGATGGCGAAGCGCTGCGATCTGATGGTGCATCATGGTGGTCACAGCTCGGTTATGACGGGATTGTCTGCAGGCACGCCGGCGGTGATCATTCCCACCATGACGGAGCGCGAGAGCAACGCTCGTCGTCTCGTTGCATTAGGCGCTGGCGAGATTGTGTTGCCGGTGGACGGTGCAGACAGGGAGAAGCAACTCGATGCAGCCGAATTCAGCACCAAGGTGAACCGCGTGTTGAATGATCCCAGATATCGCGCGTCGGCAGGGCGGGTCGCAGAATCCATGCGCAGGTTTGGCGGAGTCCGCGAGGCCGCCGAGCGAGTCGAGCGGTTTGCCGCTGATAGGGGCTGAGAGTGCAGCATTATCCCTGTACTTGAAACAGCAGAGTAAAATCGTTCGACACTCGATGCGACTGACTCCCGGAACCCGGTTGGGACCCTACGAAATTCTTACGCCCCTCGGCTCGGGCGGAATGGGCGAGGTGTACCGCGCCACCGACACGAGGCTGGGCCGCGACGTGGCGCTCAAGGTGCTGCCCGCCGAGGTGGGGCACGACCCCGAGCGACTGGCGCGCTTTCGCCGCGAGGCCAAGGCGCTCGCTCAACTCGACCACCCGAACATCGTCACGATCTACTCAGTGGAGGAATGCGAGGGGGTCAACTTTCTTACAATGCAGTTGGTCGAGGGTACGCCACTCGACCGCCTTATTCCCGCAGGCGGGCTCCCACTTAAGCAGATCGTTGAGATTGCCAGTGCGTTGGGCGCGGCACTGGAGGCGGCGCATGAGAAAGGCATCATGCATCGCGATCTGAAGCCTGCCAATGTCATGGTCTCGAACGAAGGCCGCGTCAAAGTGCTGGACTTCGGGCTGGCAAAGGACGCCCGCGCGGCTATGGTTGGCAACGCCACGCTAACTTCCAGTCAAACACAGATGGGCGTGGTACTGGGGACGCCAGCCTACATGTCCCCCGAGCAGACGTCGGGTCGCCCCCTCGACCATCGCACCGATATTTTCTCCCTGGGCGTGGTACTCCACGAGATGGCGACAGGACGGCGACCGTTCGAGGGGGATTCTTCCGCCGAGTTGATTTCGGCGATCCTGCGGGATAACCCACCGTCTGTTACGGATGTTCGCCCCGATCTGCCCAGCGATCTGGCACGTATTATACGGCGCTGTCTGGAAAAGGATCCGCGCCACCGCGTACAGACGGCCCGCGATGTGAGCAACGAGTTTCGCGATCTATCGCAACAGACATCCAAAGAGTTGGCGACGGCAACGCCCCTCGTACCACGTGCCGCGGCTGCGACCGATTCCGGCGCTGCCCGCGCAGACGAAGGATTCTGGGTTGCAGTGCTGCCGTTTAGATACGGCGGGGGGAACACTGATCTTGCGGCGCTGGCAGAGGGTTTGACTGATGAGATCGTGACTGGAATGTTGCGATTCTCATACCTGCGAGTGATCGCGCGAGGCTCGACGTCGAAGTATTCCAGCGAATCGGGGAACGTCCGGGACATCGGCAAAGAACTCGGTGCGCGTTACGTGATGGAGGGGAACCTTCGGCAGGCCGGTGCGAAGCTGCGGCTCGCGGTACAGCTCGTGGACGCAGTCTTGGGGGTTCATATCTGGGCTGAGACCTACGAACGCACTTTCAGCCCGGGGAACATTTTCGGGTTGCAGGATGATCTCGTTCCCCGCATCGTGTCGACCGTCGCTGATTATTATGGGATTCTGCCGCACTGCATAAGCGATGCGCTGCGGCGGAAAGCCGACGACCAGTTGAGCCCGTACGAGGCGGTACTCCGTGCCTTCAGCTACTTCGAACGAGTCGCGCCGGAAGAGCATGCGCCGGTGAGAAAAATCCTGGAGCGTGCCGTCCGCAGCGCACCCGATCAGTGTGAAATCTGGGCCATGTTGTCGACTATCTACTGGCACGAACATGCGTTCGGCTTCAACCCGCAATCCGATCCTCTTGGGCGCGCGCTGGCAGCGGCACGGCGCAGCGTGGACGTGGCACCGACCAACAACCTTGGCCATAGCGCGCTAGCGGCCACGTTGTTTTTCCAAAAGAACATTCCGGCGTTTCGTCCGGAAGCAGAGCGGGCGATTGAACTCAATCCGATGGATGGGTCCAATCTAGCCACCATGGGAATTCTGATGGCCTATTCGGGCGACTGGGAGCATGGCTGCGCCCTTGTGGAATCTGCCCTGCAACTCAATCCCCACCATCCGGGCTGGTACTGGTTCGCCCACTTCTTAAATGCGTATCGCAAAGGCGACTATCGTGGCGCTCTGAGCATTGCGCTCAAGTTCAACATGCCGGGCTATTTCTCTACCCACGCCTTGACCGCGGCGGCCTATGGGCAGCTCGGCCTGCGTGAGCCAGCGCAGAAGTCGTTGCAGGAACTGCTGGCGATTCGGCCAGACTTTGCCGTGTCGGCACGCAAGGAATTTGAAAAGTTGTACGAACCGGAACTTGTGGAACAACTGATTGACGGCCTCCGCAAGGCTGGACTAGAGATTGAAGGCACAACAGGAAGCTCTGTTGCGGCAAAGGCGGTGGACGCGGCTGCCCTGCGATCCGCCAGTAGGAGGCACGAGGTAGCTGTCAAAACCAAAACCTCTCGCCAGCTGTACGTGGCGGTCGCGGCCGTGATCGCGCTTGTGATCATGGGTGGGCTTGCAGCGTACTACCTCCGCAATTCTTCCAGCGGACTGGCCAAAGTGACCCAGATTAGCCACTGGAACAAGCCAATCAACGGACCGGTTATTTCGCCCGATGGCCACACCATCGCATTCACGTCGCCGATCGCGGGCTTCGATCAGGTTTTTGTCATGTTGGCATCCGGTGGAGGACCCCTCCAGCTGACCAACGATTCGATCGATAAGTCGGTGACCAGTTTTTCTCCCGATGGGACACAGATCTATTACAGCCTCGATTTCAGCAGGAGAGAATCACGCAGCGTGCCAACGCTGGGAGGCACCTCCACAATCGTGGCTCCTGGATTCAACGTTGCACCTTCTCCCGATGGGAATACCCTTTACTACTTACGTCTCGGCCGCGACAACGCGGTTTTTCGCAAATCCAGAGCTGGGCTGGCGGAAGAAAAGCTTTTTGACGCTCCCGAGGGCTGGAGTCCGATAGCGATTTTGCCCTTTCCGGACGGCAAGGACGTACTCATCGTAACGGGAAACGACACGAGCTCTGGCTCTATTAGCGTGAGCCTCTACCGCATCAACGCTACGACTCATGCTTCCCAGAAAATCGGCGATCTTTCCGGGAGCCCGACCGGCCTGGTCTGGGAAGATGCAGGCAAGACCGTGCTGTGCAGCAGAACTATCAATGGCGTAACGAATATTTGGGAGTACGGTCTCTCCGACGGGAGCCTGCGGCAAATTACTTCCGGCGCCGGACCCGATCTTTCGCCCATGCCCGCCTCCGCAAGTAAAGGAATCTACTTTGTGAATGGGCGCCGATCGGGTTTTCTTACCGCCTATCACCCTCGCACAAAGGAAGCCGTCGACCTAGTCTCGGAGGAGGCTACTCAGCCCGCCATCTCCTGGGACGGCCGCCATGTTGCTTACATCACACTCTCCGGTAACGCCCAGCAGGGAGATCTTTGGATTTCCGACATTGACGGCAAGAACCGGGTCAAAGTAGCTTCCGGCACAGCTCTCGTCACATCGACATTTTCGAGCGACAGCTCGACGTTCTTGTTCAGTAACAGAGAGGGCGGTGTATTGAAAGCATATGTCTTCAAGAACGATGGCACGGGCCTGCACCAAATCCCGTGGTCCGCAGCGAACGGGGGCTGGGGCGCTCCCAGTCCGGATCCGAACGTTTTTTATCTGGGCGGGCAGGAGAGTGACATGGCGAAAGTGACCACCTGGAGGATATACGCGGACGGCTCCCCGATTGAGAAATTAGTCGACAATTGTGGCGGAGTTTGGGATACGTCGCCTGACGGCAAATTTCTGATTTTTTCACAAGGCTCGGGGTCTTTGACGGGTGTTAATGAATTTTCACTCGACGATCACAAATGCACGCCGCTGCTGCCGGACCTCTCCTCTCTGGTCGTCCGTTTTTCCTCCGACGGGAAGTCCATCCTTTACCTAATTGCCTCTCGAGGTGAGACCACGATCTACCGTCAGCCGTGGCATGACGGGAAACTGATCGGCCCTGCTCAACCCGCAGTCAAGCTTTCTTTCGCCTTTCGCCAAGGCTACGGGGGCAACGCCTACGATTTTTCCAAGGATCTTTCGACGGTGATCTACGCCCGCCCAGGCGGCCAAGCCGATCTATATCTTCTAGGCCAGAAATAGATTCTGGCCAAGCTGTATCATCTCAACCTTACGGCGGTTTTCGTCAGACCTGGAGCACATCGCCCTCACGGGCAACCATCTCGTACAACACAGGATTGACGAAGAATCCGATGAAGAGGCGGGAGATGAGACCGGCCACGATGACAATAGCGAAGGGTCTTTGAGTATCCGATCCGATGCCGGTGGAAAGGGCCGCTGGGAGCAACCCAAGACAAGCAACTAAAGCCGTCATCATGATCGGACGGAGTCGCAAGAGCGAAGCTTCCCTGGTGGCCGGGCGGATCTCCATTCCTTCCCGGCGCAACTTGTTGATGTAGGAGACGAGAATGACGGCAGTCTCCACGGAGACCCCGAGCAATGCCAAGAGGCCCAAGACTGACGAAACGCTGAAGGGAGTGTGCGTGAGTTTCAGTGCAACCAGCGCACCCACCGGTTCAGTCATGATTACCCCTAGGGCGATAGTTACGGGGAACTTGAAATTTCCGTAGAGCGCAAACAAGATCATGAAAATCAGCACTACGGCAAGTGGGCCGATGACGTACATCTGGGACTTGGCTTCGAGAAACTGGCTGTATTCGCCACCCCATGCCATCCGGTAGCCCTGCGGCAGTGTCACCGCCTTCCTGACTGCTGCCTGGCCGTCTCGCACCGCCCGCTCTAAATCACGCCCTTCGACGCTGTATTGCACTCCGATGTAACGGGAGTTGTTTTCGCGATAAATAAAGGACGCGCCGTTTCCCTGGCTGATACTGGCGAGTTGGCTGAGTGGGATCTGCTGCCCATCGGGTGTACCCACCAACAGATTTCCGATCTCATGCGCGTTGCTGCGGAACTGAGGTTGCATGCGGACAACCAGGTCAAACAGCTTCTCCCCTTGAATGACCTGAGTTACCGCCTGCCCGCCCACTGCGGCCGAAATCACAGCCTCCACATCAGCAACGTTGATTCCGTAGCGTGCGATCTTGTCGCGATCGACGTCGACCAGGAGGCTAGGCTGGCCAAGTTCGCGCACCACCGTGAGATCGGTGAACCCGGGCACATTCGAGAGTGTGTTCTTGATCTGTATGGCTTTGTCCTGCAGCACATTCAGGTCATCGCCATAGACTTTGACTGCCAAAGAACTCTTGAGACCGGTCAGCGCCTCGTCCACGGCATCTTCCGCGGGCTGGGTATAGTTGAAAATGATCCCGGGGAACGCCGTGAGTTTCTTATTGATCGATTCGATGAGCTGTTTTTTCTCGCTGATCTCACCGGTCCATGCTTTGTCCTTGTATGCCTTGAGGCCAACGTAGAACTCGCAGTTGAAAAAACCGGTGGGATCAGTGCCATCGTCTGGACGTCCTAATTCCGAACCCACCACGGTGACCTGCGGATAAGACATCAGAATGTCGCGTATCTGAGGAGCGATGCTGCTAGCCTCCTCGAAGGAAATAGTGTAGGGCATGGTAGCCCGCACCCAGAGCGCCCCTTCGTCGAGGTGGGGCATGAACTCGCCGCCGATGAAAGGCACCAGCAGCAGCGTTGCCCCAAAGATCAGGGTCGCGATCACGATGGTGGTCTTGGGGCGATTGAGCGCCCAATCTAGCTGAACTGCGTATTTCCGTTTCATCCACTCGAATGTGCGATTCGGTTTCTCGTGTACGCCTTTCTTGAACCAGTAGGAGGCGAGCACGGGGATCAGGGTGAGCGTCAGGATGAGCGCGCCGACCAGAGCAAACGACATCGTCTCAGCCATGGGGTGGAACAGTTTTCCCGAAGGCCCGCTGAGCGCGTAAATCGGCAGATAACCGGCGAGGATGACGGCGACCGAATAGAAGATCGGGCGGTCCACATCTTTTGCGGCGGCCAGAATAACTTCGTTCAGGTTGTACTTCTGTCCCTGCCGCAGCGCCAGCTCGCGGTAGATGTTTTCTACCATCACCACCGTGCCGTCGATGACAATTCCAAAATCAATCGCGCCGATGGAAAGCAGATTCGCGGCAACGTCGTGCGCGTGGAGCACGATGAAGGCAAACAAAAGCGAGAGCGGAATGGTGAGGGCAACAATGACCGCAGCGCGGAAGCTGACCAGGAAGAAAATCAGCACGACCAAAACCAGCACCATACCGCGAAGCAGGTTCGCCTCCACCGTGTCCGTCGTCAGGTCTACCAATTCGCTGCGGTCGTAATAAGGATGAATCTTGACGTCAGGCGGCAGGATCTGGTGGTTCAGTTCCTCCGTTTTTGCCTCAACTCCCTTGAGAACGTTCTGCGTCTGCTCCCCACGCAGCATGAGAATGACGCCTTCAACGGCATCATCATTTTTCTGGAAGCCAAATTCCCCCAGACGCGGCGCATGGCCGATCGTCACATCTCCAACATCACGCACTCGGATGGGTACGCCTTTGTTGGCGCCGACGACGATGTTTCCGATGTCCTCTGTGTTACGCACGAGGCCGATGCCGCGAACGTAGTAGAACTGTCCTCCCTGAGAATAGAAGCCGCCACCAGCATTCGAGTTGTTGGCGGCTAGAGCAGCCGTGACCTGTGGGATGGTCAGGTGATACCCATAGATGCGTGCCGGGTCGAGCAATACCTGGTATTGCATCACCGTTCCGCCAAAGCCTGAGTCGTCGGCTACGCCATGGACTGAACGATAAGCTCTCTCAATCACCCAGTCTTCAATCGTTTTCAGCTCCTGAGGGCTGCGGTCGAGACTTTCCAGAACGTAGCGATACACCAGGCCACTCGGACTGAACAGAGGCGCGAGGCTCGGAGTTACGCCTGTCGGCAGCGTGGCTTGAGCGAGCCGCTCAAAGACGATTTGCCGCGCAAAGTAATCGTTGGTGTTCTCCTCGAAGGTCAGGATGAGATCGGACAGCCCATACAGCGAGATGGAGCGCATTACGACCATGTGCGGGACGCCGTTCATCTCAAGTTCAAGGGGAAGGGTGACCAACCGTTCGACTTCTTCGGAGGCATGGTCCGGCCACTGAGTGATGATTTCGACCTGCGGAGGCGAGAGATCGGGATAGGCGTCCACGGGCATCCGTTGAAAAGACAGGATTCCCCCGACCGTGATGAAAGCGGTCAGCATCAGCACCAGGAATCTTTGACGGAGTGCCGCTTGGACGATTCGGTGGATCATTCAGATGTGGTGGACACTATCCTTGCCAAAGTGTTTGAAACTCCTTCTCAAAGCCTGCCCGATCCCGCTAGCGCTGCAATGAGTTCGCAAACTGCAGGAACAAGCCGCCATTCCCCACGACTTGGTCACCCGGCTTCAGCCCGCTGATAATTTCCGTCTTTCCGTTCAGGCTTTCTCCGAGCGTGACCGAGCGTCTGCCAAACTGGTTCGCAGATGCCGCGGCATAAACAAAAGGCTGGTTTTCGGTATCGCGCAGGACAGCCGAATCCGGGAGCGCAATGGCATTTTGGATCGTGCCCGCGTTTACAGTCGCAACCACGTACATATCTTTCTTCAGTTTTTCGCCGGGATTGTTGGTCTCGATGCGTGCCTGCAGCGTGCGCGTGTTCGGATCCAGCGAAGCTGCCACATACGCAATGCGCCCATGGAACACTTCGGAATAAGTATCCGTCTGAATTGTGACCTGATCTCCTACGCGCACGTAAGGCAAGTCCTTCTGATAGACATTGACCAGCACCCAGACGGTGCTGATGTCGGAAATCATGAAACATTGGGTTGTGCCGGGTTGAATAAGTTGTCCCGCAGAAACATCCTGCTCTACCACCAGGCCGCCAATTGGCGCCTTTACCGGAACTTCAAAAGAAGGCGGGGCTTTCACGAGCGCGTCAGGATCAGTGACTCCCATGACTTTTAATGCAGCTTGAGCCGCTACCAGGTCGCCGCTTGCCTGCACCTCGGCCGATTGCGCCTGCTCCAAATTCTGTTCTGCAATCGCATGATGCTGGTACAAATCCTGGGCTCGGGCGTTGGCCTTTTGTGCCAAGGCATAGGCATCCTTGGCCTTCAAATAGTTGGTGCGGAGCTGCGAGTAATCCGGACTCGCCACGTACAACATGGGCTCGCCCTGAGTTACTTTCTGTCCGGGAACGACCACGACTCTGCTGACCGGTCCGCTCACCTGCGTGATGACCGGTGTGGTGCGAAAACTGTTGTACGCCACGGCTCCCGTCAGCCGGAGGGCTCGAGTCAGTGTCGTAGGCTGCACTGTCAGTACCTGCACATGCGACATCTGCTCCCGCGGAACGGTAAACAGCTCCGGGTTGCTTGAGTTGTTCGCGCCGCCAGAGTTAGCGGCGGCATTTGATCCCGACCCCTGGCAGCCGGCAAGCACCACCATAATCGCCGATAGGGCGGCCAGCGCAGGAGTCACTCGCTGCCAACGACTCGCGTGGAGGTTCACGGCAGGTTTCTCGTTCCCACCGCTTCCTTCAGTTGTTCCAGAGCGGTCATATAAGAGGCTAGGGCCTGGCGATAAGCCAACTGAACCGAGCGGTAACTGCGCTCGGCGTCGAGAAAATCCAACAGGCTGGCGGCACCGCGTTTATACGCATATTCGCTGATGTCACGCGAATCCTGCGCCTGCTTGAGATACCCTGAAGTATAGAGTTGCACCACTTCGTCATTGCTCCTCACAGCCTCATAGGCATTGGCAACATCGGAGAGAACCGTATCGCTGGCCGCTTGCTGCTGCTCCTGTGCCTGCGTGAGCGCATAACCGGTACGCGCGATTTCTCCTTGATTACGATTAAAGATCGGCAACTCAAAATTCACAAAGAGCGAAGCAGTGTTCTCACCGGAAACATGCGTAAAGTCGTACGTGCCATTTAGGTCCACCTTGGCGTTGGCTTTGGCCAGGAGAATTTGGCTTTGTGCCGCGGTTGTCCCCAATTCCGCGGCACGGAAGTCGGGGCGTTCGCGCAGCGCCTTCGTCTGCAAGTCTTCCAGGTTCGCTTTGAGCGGCTGATACGCCAGATCGCCTATCACGTCATAATCGGCCGGCACTGCGTTGTAAGCCAGGAACTCACGCAGGCCCACCAGCGCCTGCACCTTCGCCAGGCGGGCAGAGGATAC
Source organism: Candidatus Sulfotelmatobacter sp. (assembly GCA_049519055.1). Classification (GTDB taxonomy): domain Bacteria; phylum Acidobacteriota; class Terriglobia; order Terriglobales; family Acidobacteriaceae; genus Sulfotelmatobacter. Next base: position 25,734 of record JBEKRE010000039.1, read on the forward strand.
GTCGGTCTGAAACTGCAGAAGCTGCAGCTTGATCTTAAGATAATCGCCTTCCCCAATGTAGCCCGCCTTGAGTTGTGCCTCGCTAATATCGACCGTCTGCTGGAAGCCCTTTAGGTCTTGAAGGGCGAACTGAAGAGTGGATTCCGCCAGCAAAACACTGACGAACTGCTGCCCCACGTTGAACGCCAGGGTTCGTTCCGCGTCGCCGACCTGGGCGCGTGTGACGGCCGTCTGATCGCGAGCGGCTTGCAGGCGCCGCCGCCGCTTGTGCCCACGTTCGAAGAGGTACCCGATCCCGATATCGAACTGCTGAGTCTCGTTCAGATTTTCCCCGGAAAAATCTTGGGGACTGAAAAATGGGACGAACTGGCTATCCGCTCCGAGAGTCGGATTAGGGCGCAGGTTCGCGGTAATCTCCTGGGCCTGATTCTGAAGAATCAGAGTCCGCGTGGCTTTTATGGAATGGTTGTGCGCCAGCGCCAGATCAATGGCCTGATCAAGACTGATCAGCGTCGTATTTTGCCCACTGCCTGCCCCCACCAGCAGCACGAAAAACATCGCGGCCGGGGCGAATATCCGAAAGTAGCTGGAGCGCATAAGGGTTGAGATCAAAGCGCACTGACTGAGGCCCAACAAAGCACGAACCGAGCCTCGAACCTGACGAGCCCTTGGCCAAGCTCCGTCGTTCCGTATCATCCTCCTAGGTAAGACTGCGACTCCAGGCCCGATGGATGTATTCTAACTCAGCGCATTCACGATTCGGGCCACACTTGTGATTCTTCTCAGAGCTGCCTTCAATCGCACAATCGACAGGATTGTTGACTAAAGCAAGATAAAGAAAGGAGAACAGCACAGGTGGAAATGGCCGGGGCCGCGTATCGCGTTCGGTCCGCTCGGTGATGGCTCCCGGATGGTCGGCAATGCGTAAGTAATCCGTGAGCCCTTCAGCGCTTACTCGCGGTCCAGAAACGGGCTTCGGGGAGATCAATGAATGATCTTTTCGAACGCGACTTCCAGGGAGTGGCGACATTTCACTTGTCCGGTTTGCGCGCTTATATTGACTTGAGAAGATTCGGGTGCAGAGCGAGTGGATCCCTCTGCTCACGAACTCAACCCACTGCTACGGGCTTCCTCTTCTCCAGATTCCTCGCCTGCTCAAATGCAAACGCCATCTGCAGCACACCCCAATCGTCGTGATTCCGTCCCACAATCTGTATTCCGATGGGCAATCCGCTTCCCGAGTACTCGCACGGTACCGACGCGGCTGGATTCCCTGTTGACGTGATGTAGCAGGCCGATTTCATCCAAGCGAGATAGTTCTCCATCTTCACCCCATTAATTTCCGTCGGATAGTGCTGTGTTACAGCAAAAGGCAGCACCTGATTCACGGGCAGTACGAAAAATTCGTATTGGTCCATGAACTCACGCACTCGCTGATACAGCGCCGATCGCTTTATCTCCACTCGCGACAAGTACGGCCCGGTCAATTTCTTACCTTCCTCCACATGCCAATGGACGTACTCATTCAACTGATCGCCTTTTGTGGCGATGAGGTCCCCGAATCTTGATTCCATCGTCCAATGGCGCCAGGCCAGGAAGCATTCGTTGGCATCCCGAAAATCGGGCTCTGCTTCTTCCACCACGCACCCCAGCGATTCGAAGACCTTCCCCTGGGTGCGCACCGTTTCCTTCACCTCCGGTTCCCAAGGCAACCCCATATCGCGGAACATCGCTACGCGCACTCCCTTAAAGCTTCGCCCACCCAGCGGCTGCACGAACTGGCTTCCCGGCTGCTCCACGGAAATCGGAATCCGCTCGTCTGGCCCCGCCAGTACACTCAGAAAATATGCGAGGTCCTTCACGTTTCGCGCCACACCTCCGACAACGGAAAACGGTTGCCATGCCAGGTCCGCCGGTGTATTCGGCACTCGTCCCGGCGAGGGTCGCAATCCCACTACACCGCAAAAATTCGGAGGGTTCCGCAGCGACCCGCCATAATCGCTCCCATCTGCCAGCGGCACCATGCCACAGGCCGCTGCCACCGAACCGCCCCCGGTGCTTCCTCCGCAGGTCTTCGTGAGGTCATGCGGATTCCGCGTCGCCCCGAACACGGTGTTGAAGGTTTGCGATCCCAGGCCAAACTCCGGCACGTTCGTTTTTCCGATCACGATCCCGCCTGCCTTCTTTTCCCTTTCCACCAGCAGGCAATCTGCCTTCGGAATATCGTCCTTGTGCAGCGGGGATCCATAGGTTGTTCGAATTCCCTTAGTGGCATGTAGATCCTTCACGCCAATCGGCAGCCCATGCAAAGGCCCAAGCCAGTTTCCCTTGGCCAGCGCATCGTCCGCCGCGCGCGCCTCGGCCAGCAACTGTTCCTCTTCCACGAGCGTTACGATCGCATTCACTTTTTGGTTCACACGCGCGATCTGGCTCAGGTGCGCCTGCACTACTTCAACGGAAGAAATTTTTTTCGTTCGGAGCATTTCCACAAGCGTGGTCGCATTCAGGAAGCAGATTTCTTCGAACGGTGCCTGTACCGGCTCGGGCTTCATCACGTTGTTGCCCTCCTTCTCGCCTTCCGCTTTCCCCAACAACGGATTCAGGAGCGCGGTCACCGCCGCCGTGGATCCGGCCTTCAATACTTCCCGTCGCGTCAGATTCCCCATCACCACCCCTTTCGCGCCGACAACTTTTTATCATATGCCTACGGATTGCGCCGCTTTTCGCATGCCGGGCAGCACTTAGAAGTGTCGTCCGCACTCACCACAATTTCGGACGTGTCGTCCCGAGTCGAAGTGCATCTTGTGCCCGTGGCTATCAGGTCAAACCAGAGGCCACTTGGATGGGTAGTCAGGAAAAGCCACCACTCTGGGCTCTCACGGTCCAGTTTGGGGCTTGGAGGAGATGAATGGCGATCTCCTCGAAGAGGACTTCTGGCCCGGAATAATCTTCGGTTGGCCCGCAACCCGGACATGGTCACCAAAGTTGCCCGCTCTTCCCTGCTCTCCTTGCTTATTGTGTTTAACTATGGTTAACTATACAAAATAATCGCTGGTTAATATATCAAAGCCGGGGAAACATTTCACTTCAGGGCAAATGGGTAAGGAATTTATGGCGCGGGCAGTTGGCTTTGCTTTTCTGGTGTTGACCGTGGCGTGTCTCCTCCGGGTGGAAGCACTGGCACAAGGCGAAACGACGAGCGCCATTGTTGGCGAAGTAAGGGACGTGACTAACGCATTTGTGCCGCGCGCCCTGGTGACGATCACCAATCACGAGACCGGCCTAAAGCGCAGCGCCAGGACCGATGATGCCGGGCGGTTCAATTTCCCGCAGTTAAAGCCTGGTGCCTACTCGGTCAAAGCGGAAGCTCTCGGCTTCGAGCCGCAGCAAAATGACAATGTCCTCTCGGGTCTGGGGCAGAAGCAAACCGTGGATTTCATACTCAAGATCGCTCGATCCAATGAGGTGGTTGAGGTCAGCAGCGAGGCTCCACTTATCAACCCGGAAAACGCAAACACATCCACCACTCTGAATGCGCCGGCGCTGGAGAATCTGCCGAATCCGGGTGGCGATCTAACCTACCCTCTGCAGTTTGCCCCTGGGGCGCTCATCAACACGGCGGGCAGCAGCAACGATTTCGTCGGCGGCACAAACGGGTATGGCAACGTCGAGTTTAACGGCCTGCCCGCCCTCTCAAACGGCTACATCGTTGACGGACTGGAAACTAACGACCCACTCACCAATCTCAACAGCGGCCTTTCCACCAACCTGGTCCTGGGATTGAATTCAATCTCGGAAGTCACCGTCAACACTCTTTCCTATTCCGTGGATCAAGGGCGGTATGGAGCATCCCAAATCGATTACGTCACCAAGTCCGGCGCGAATCAGTTTCACGGGAATCTCTACGAACTGTGGAACGGCGCGCTACTCAATGCAGCGGACTACTTCACCAATGCAACGCCGGGAAACCACAAGCCGGGGGCAACCGCAAATCATTTTGGAGGCAGTGTGGGTGGTCCAATCCTACACGACAAACTGTTTTTCTTCTTCGACAGCGAGTGGGTTCGCATCGCGCTGCCCATCGTCACCCCGGCGATTGTTCCCAGTGCCCCATTCCAACAATACGTCTTGCAGCAACTTCCTCCGCAGTTGGTCCCGTTTTATCAGCAGATGTTCTCGCTCTATGCAAATAGCAGCGGCACACCCACCGCCATACTCGGTTGTCCGCTCGGGGCCGGGGCGGGTTGCGCCAACCGGCAAAGTGTTTCGCACTCCAGCGACGACCACGAACAGGTGCAAACGGCCCGAATCGACTACAACATCAACGAGAAAGACACGACCTGGTTTCGTTTGCAGGCGGACACCGGCCTGCAAGCCGCGTGGACCGACCCCATCAACCCGGTGTTCGACGCGCTTTCGCCGCAGCCTCTCTACTCGCTTGCTGCGGGATACACGCACGTCTTCTCGCAGAACCTGGTGAACTACTTCAATCCCGCATTTTCCTGGTACGAAAGCCTGTTTGGGCCAAGTGATTTGCAGAAGACACTGTCGGTTTTTCCGATCGTGTTGCAGGGCAGCGGAGCGAACCCCTTCACTCCCATCGGAGGACTTGACAACACCTGGATTCAAGGCCGGCGCGCATCCCGTTTTTTCATCAACGACAATCTCGCCTGGAGCCATGGCGCTCACGAACTGCGATTTGGAACCAATACCCGTATCTTCCGCTTGAACGACTATAGCTTTGGGGAAGGCACGGTTCCCACCGTGACCTACGCCAACTTGCAGCAATTTATCTCTGGAGTAGCGAACACTGCCTCGGAGACGTTCCCTTCGAACCCCAACGAGCCCTTCAACTTTCTCAATCTCGATCTCTACGCGCAAGACACCTGGAAAGTGACTCGCAAACTGACCTGGACGTTCGGACTGCGTGACACCTTCAACTCCAATCCGCTGAATCCGCATGATCGAGTCGCCCGTCTGAGCGGCTCTTTCAATTCCATCTCGCATGATGTCAATCAACCACTGAACGCCGCTATTCAAACTCATCTCGGCAATCTGTTCTCGTCCACACCGCTGGCCATTCTCCAACCAAGAACGGCGATTGCGTGGCAGTTCCAGCCGAAAACCGTGCTCCGCACCGGCTTCGGGATTTTCAGCGACATCTTGCCGGGCAGTGTGGCTGACCTCGTCGGCGCTAATCCTCCATACGACAAAACGTTTCAGGGAGGACTGCTTGGCACCGTGGGCGGTACAGCCATCGCGCCGGGAGTTTCCAACAGTGCCGTCGGCGCAACCATTGCCGCGAATCAGATTTTCACTTCAGGATTTCCCCAGGGCCAGCTTTCCTGCTCATCTCCGCAGGCAAATCCCACAACTTGTCTTCCACCAGTCGCCATGACGGCAGTCCCCGATGGCAAACTCCACGCACCGTACTTCATGGAGTGGAGCCTGGGAATGGAACATCAACTCGGAACGACGGCCAACCTGCAGGCGCAATACGTGGGCACACGCACTGTGAACCAGCCCTACTCAACACAAGTCAACGGCTACCAAACCGTGTGTCAGGGTTGTTTTGCACCATTCCCCTACCTGCAGCCCACCGATCCGCGATTCGGTGCGGTGACGCAGTTCTCCACCGGCGCGAATAGTCACTACAACGGCCTCCAACTCACCGCTATGAAACGGCTGGGCCATGGCCTGCAAGGGCAGGTCAACTACACATTCAGCCGTTGCATGGATACAGTCTCGAACGGAGGATTCCTGCAATTCTCCTCGGGAGGAATTCTTTCGCCTCTACCAGGAGAGCTTGCTCGCGACTACGGTCCTTGCGATTACGACATCCGGCACAATCTCAACGGGCAGTACGTCTATCAGTTGCCGCTGAAAGTACGGAATCATTCTCTGGGCTACGCGCTCAACCGCTGGCAGATTTCTGGAACAGTGTTTTGGCACAGCGGGGTTCCGTTCTCGGTTCTGAGCACGCCCTATTCCGGGGGTGGTAACGGCATTGTGCAAGGCAGCGGCCCGGAATTCGCCAGTGTTGTACCTGGTGTTCCGCTGTACGACCACCATCCGATTCCGGGCGTGACCCAGCCAGGAACACTTCAGTGGCTCAATTCCGACGCTTTCGTCTCGGCCGTCGATCCCAGCACCGGGCAATGTTATGGCGGCGACAACCGGCAGAGTTGCCAATTCGGAAACCTCGGCCGCAACTCACTGCGCGGTCCGGATTTTCTCTGGAGTGACTTCTACCTGACAAAATGGTTCCCCTTGACCGAGCGTATGAAGCTGCGGTTTGAATCTCAGTTTTTCAATATCTTCAACCATCCGAATTTCAGCCTTCCAAACGTGGTGCAGGCCGGTATTCCAGGCCAGCCCTCCACCCAAACTGGATTCGGAGCACTCACGTCCACGACCTCTCCGCCGACCGGCCTGCTCGGCGTGGGTTTGGGCGGCGACAGCACTCCCCGCATGATCGCCTTTCAGGCGCGGTTGGAATTCTGAATATTCTAGGAACGGATTCTGCCCGTGGCACCGGGTCCCGATTCTGAACGTGTGGTCGCTAGCCGGAAGCGATCCATAAACGGGTTTGTAGTCGATGATTCTTCGGCTCAACCGCTCGACCGGACTGGTCGGGGGATTGTGATCTCGCCCCCTCGGCTTTGGGCAGCGGTTCCGCGCTTCCTCATGGTCGCTGACACAACCGGCAGTGCGCGGCCTCAGATTCCGGTTGGGCATCCCATCAGACTGGTGCCGAAAGATACACTAAACGATGTTCGAATGGCTGCCTCCGGAAGAAGAACAGATAACATGCCGTCTCCAGAGAAGGATCGGTTAGCTGCTGAGGCGATGCAATGCTGGGCCGATTTCCAGGAAGGCCTTTCCTCAGACAAGCAGAAATATCCCGTGCAACGGTTTCGGGCTTTTTGGGCGGTCACCAAGCGCTACGCCGAGTTGACAAGGTCGGATCCTCTGATTCATAGGAGTGTCGCGGGTGCAGTTGATGAACTTCTCGATTGCCTCGAAGGGGAACGTAAGCTCGTCCCAAGCGACGTTCTTCGAGATGCGGAGCGCCTGCGGTGCCTCCTTTTTAGCGGATATGACCCGCATTTCGAGGGGGATGAACCACCGGGCTTCTAAAGAGTTACGACCATGTGACCGGCCAGCAACGGGCTTCGACACTTAGAGACCGTCAGTCTCCAACTGAACGACCATACTGACCGCGGCGTGGGAGGCCGGCAGTATGGCACATCGGAGGACATCGAAACGCTCCAAGGCTAGAACAATACTCCGGCTACCCGGCCTGGAGCAGTCGAAGAATGCGGTTCTTGACTCGCTGGCAGCCGCCAGTGCGCAAGAATCCTACAGTCATGCCATCGACGAACTCACCGGGTGGTACTGTTCCGAACCGCGTTTGGCCCTTAAGCGAACCGTCGTCCTTCGCTACTGGTTTTTTCTCCCACAGAAGAATCTCGCACCCTCCACCATCAACGTCCGCTTAGCCGCCGTGAGGCGGCTCGCCTATGAAGCCTCCGACACTGGCCTTCTAAGCCCTGAACTGGCGGCCGGAATCCGCCGCGTCAAAGGGGCAAAGCGTCTCGGAGTTGGGATCGGCAATTGCTTGACTCTCGATCAGTCCAAGACCGTGCTCGGCTAACCACTGTCAGACAGCCTCCGAGGCAAACCTGATCGGGCGATTCTGGCGTTGCTCGTCGGATGCGGACTGCGACGGCTGGCCGGAAAGCGCGCCATCACGTCCCACAACCGGATTATTGATCCTTCTAGCCGAGCATCGGCATTTTTGAAGTTCAATCCCTGGTGCTCCCGTGCACATGGACTACTTTTTACGGCTCGGGTCGTCCTCAGGATTGACATAGTTGAACTGTAAGGGGGCCATTCCATGGACTTGCACGACCACTTCTCCGCTGGCCATTGCGTAGTGATGCATATCGGGATCGAGATAAGCGAAACTCCCAGCCGGAAAACCTCCCATCTTGGTTTCGTCAAACCGATCTCCCATGCCGACTTTGAAGGTCCCGCTGATGACAGTGACGTTTTCCCGGTTGGGGTGCCAATGGGGCGCGATCCGATACCCGTCAGGCATCTTCACCCGCACTGTGTAGTCTCCCGTGGTAGCGCCTGGATTGCCCTCGAGGACTGCAAGTTGGGCGCCCGCGGGCATAAACGCCGGGGCTGGACCGTACGGAACCGCATCGGGTGTGAATGCGTGTTTCGTGGAACCGGATTGAGCCTCGCTCGTGAAAACCAAGGTTACCCCACACAATAGGGCGACCAGAGTGGTCATTAGGTACGCGTTCTGTCTCATAGACTGTGCCTCCGTGGTTAATTTCGATCGCCCTGCATATTCCTCCAAAAGCGTCTTCCCTGCAATCGAGATCAGATAACGGTTCCATATCTTTCCTCTATCGTCGTAAACTTCTCAATCTACGCGAATAATTCGTGCTGGAAACCTGTATGCCGAGCCCAAAACCGGAAGTCGGTGAATTTGAGTTGGACCTCGGGCGCTACGAGCTTCGCCGCCGTGGACGCCCGGTGAAGCTGGAAAAGAAGCCTATGGAGCTGTTGATCTTTCTCGCATTGCGGCGAGGGCAACTCGTGTCGCGCCAGGATATCGTGACCAAACTTTGGCGTTCTGATCTTTTTGTCGATACTGAGGCCAACATCAACAATGTGATCCGCAAGGTCAGAACAGCGTTACGGGATAGATCTGACAACCCGCGATTCTTGCAGACGGTAGTTGGCAAAGGATACCGCTTCATCGGTCCTTTGCGCGTGATTGGCTCCGGTCTCGCCCATTTCGGCTTCGAACAAAGGCGTGTTCCTGGAGGGGAGGAACGCCCAACGCTTGCCGTATTGCCGCTTTGTCTGCTTGGAAATATTTCAGATGACCAGGGTGTGTGCCTCGGCTTTGCGGACGCACTTGTCTCGCGGCTCGGCAATCTCAAGGATGTAGACGTCCTGCCAATCTCGTCCATGCTGAACGTGCCCGCGGAAATGAGCGCTTCGGATGTGGGATCACGCCTCGGTATTCGCTTTGTAGTCCACGGCGCCGTTCGAGAATCAAAGGGACAATGGCGTCTCGCCCTGCAGATGTTCGATACACATTTGCAGGGCGCAGGCTTCACATGGAAGCGCGACCTCGATGTGAGCCGCCTGTCCGAACTTGAGGACGAAATTGCCAATCAAATCGCGAGCGCATTGAACAGGCCTTTGCGCCCGCAGACTGCGCAACCCCAGCGATACAGCAGGGACCAGTTGGCGTACGCAGACTTCATGCGCGGCTACCGCCTTAGCTCCTCGGGCGATCTGGCTTTGCTGGACGAAGCCGTGCATCTGCTGACCAATGCAGTAACGCGAGATCCAGGTTTTTCTCTTGCCCATGCAACCCTTTCGCTTGCCTGTGCGAATCGCTACTTCGAGTTCGAACCCGCGACCAAGTGGTTGGACAAAGCCGAATTTCATTGTGGCCGCGCGCTTGAACTGAATCGGGACTTGCCCGAAGCACACGTTGCTAAGGCGTTTCTGCTTTGGAGTCCCTCAAAAAACTTCCAGCACCTCGATGCAATCGCCGAACTGCGCAAGGCGATTAGCCTGCAGAAGAACCTGCCTCATGCTTATAACCGCTTGGGCACAATCTTGGCGCATATTGGATTGCTCGATCGCGCTCGTGAAATGTATGAAAGAGGGCGTCCGTTCCAAGCAAAGAAGGCTGTCAGCCACAGCATTGTCCAGGTTTACATCTGGACTGGCGAGATCGTCTTGGCCCAAGAAGAGATCCAAGCGTGGCGGTCCGAGAACCCAACCAACAAGTACGCTATCTACTTTGCTCCGCAAGCAGCAATGATGATCGGCGATTGGCAGGAGGCGAAAGCGCTGCTCGACGAGGCGATCCATCTCTTGCCCGAAGAGCCGCTGATCATCAGTCTAATGGGCCTATATTGGGCGCTGACGGGGAACTCGGAACAGGCGCTTGAGTGCGTGGCTCGCGCCTGCAGCACGGCAAAGACCTTCGGGCATGCTCACCATACCGATTATCAAATCGCCGGTATATTCTCTTTGTTGGGGCGGCGTGCTGTGGCCTTTGAGTGGCTGGAACGAAGCGTCAGTAGCGGATTTGCCTGCTGGCCGTTCTTTCTCAAAGACGCTTGTCTGCAAGGCCTTCGAGGTCTTCCGGAATTTGAGACTTTGGTGAGCTCTTTGCAAGCCAAGTATCCGGCCGATGTTGGTTTGTTGTAGCTTCTGCGCCCTTGCGTCATTAGTTTGCGGCTTGTCGGCCAACCAGAAGCTATCCAGAAACGGACGCCAAGTACATGGTCGCGGAGCAGACCGGGACAGATCTGCCGACTTGAGCGAACTCGTGACTGCGCAGAACGAATGGCGGTGCTCAAGATTTTAAGAGGAGGAACACTATGAAACGGATCGGTTTCTTGCTGCTTGCAGTTGTAACCCTGGCCGGCATTGTCGCCTACAAGGCACAAGCATCTGAACCGTCCGATGGAGACTCCTCCCCGATCTACGGAGTCAAAATCCCCGCCGGATACCGCGATTGGAAATTGATCGCCGTGGACCACCTTCTGGTAGCAGGCAAGGCCGACCAGTTGCGCGCTCAACTCGGCAACGATATAGCCATTAAGGCCTTTAAGGAAGGGACGCTCCCGTTCCCAGACGGCGCCATGATTGCCGCAATTCATTGGACTCGTGTCCCGTCGGAAGACAACAACAAGGTCTTGGCCGGTCCATTCCCCGGCGCTGAATCTTTCGTTGTCGGGTCCCCCGCGAATGTCCAGTTCATGGTCAAGGACTCAAAGAAGTACGCCGCGACGGGCGGCTGGGGGTTCGCTGACTTTATGGGCGAAAAGCCAGGCGACACGGCGCTACACGAGACCTGCTTTCCCTGCCACACGCCTGCGAAGGATCGTGACTACGTCTTCACTCGTTACGCACGTTAATGCATTTTATCTGTTGCTTAGGAGATCGCCATGAGATCAACAACGGAGGTCCTCGATCACCACCTGAAGTGCTTCGCCGCTCGGCATATGGATGGCGTATTGGCAGATTATTCAGCGGATGCGGTGTTTTTTGGCCCCGAAGGAGCACTGCACGGACCGAATGCAATTAAACCTGTATTTAATAAATGTTCGCCGAGTTCGCTAAACCAGGTGCGTCCGTTACCAGAAGGCAGCGATGAATTGAGGGGGAATATGCATACATCGTTTGGACATCGGAAACAGCAGACAATTCCTACGAACTCGCCAGCGATACCTTTTTGATTCAGAACGGAAGCATTCGATTGCAAGCTTTCACGGCGAAGGTCAAACCGAAGCATTGATGGATCACAAATCGCCTCGAACGATGTTCCTGGGAGCATAGGTCCCTGTTGTCGCCTAATTTTATCGACGAGTTGGCTGACATTTAGAGACACCCACCCGTATGACGGCCAATCCGGAAGTGGGCACTGCTCAAAATTAAGCCAACCCGGCCAATTCCACCCCTCCTTAATTACTAGGCAGTAAATTGGGTTTCCTTGCTGCGGCGGAGAACTACCCATACAAATTGTCAGGGAACGCCCGACAAAACGAATCCTTGATCAGCGGATGGCGATGTTCAGCAAGTCTTATCGCCTGCATCGCATGTCCCCACCGATAGTCCCGTCACCACCATGCAAACCACCTGATTTCCGCGATGTCCGTCCGGCAGAACTAGCCCGAAGCGTGCGCGCATTAGTTGCGATAGCGCAGGGTCAATTGCTGGAAGCGCGGGTCCGTGCGTAGCGAAGAGAAGTACGGGCTGGTATCGAGCGCGGTGAAGTCGTGAAAGCCCGCGTCGAATGCTTTTTGCAGCGTGGACAGAGCTTTCTCTCTGTCGCCGCGAGCCGCGTAGGCGGCACCCAGCCAGAAATAGTTGATACCCGCCGGTCGAGCGCTCTTGGATAAGGCGGCGAGCGCTTTGTCGTAGTCTCCCTGAGCCAGATAGACTTGCCCCAGCCCCATGTCCGGGAAGGAGTCCGCCGGGTCTGTCCGCGAATGCTCGAAGGCGGCAATTGCCTCCGCGTAGCGCTGCTGGAACATAAGGGCGCGACCCAAATGATAGTAGGTTTTAGGGTACAGCGCGGGCTCCAAACGCAGGGATTCCCGCGCGGCCTTCTCGGCGCCGGCTGCGTCCGGCGGCTGTTCGTACCCCAGTGCCCACGAAAGCAGATCCCAAGCATAGCTATTTCCCGGATCCAACTCGGTAGCGGTGCGGAACTCCCGGGCTGCGCCCGGATAGTCGTACTCATCGGCACTGACCGTTCCCAGTGCCATATGGGTTTCAGCCAATTGCGGGTCGATGGCCAGGGCGCGCCGGGCGAATTGCTCGGCACGCTGCAGATGAGAAGGATTCGCATCGAGATTCCGGTAGATCTGCCCTTCGACAAATGACAGCCCGGCGAGAGCCATAGGGTAATCCGGATCCGACTGGAGAGCTTCCTCAAAATCCCGGCGCGCCGCTTCCACCTTATCGCGCCGGTCGGAATACTGGACCAACGCGTGACCTCGCAGGTAGGCGTCGTATGCTTGAGGGTTCTGCGTGTAACGATGCTGAATGGCCTGGTGTTCCTGTGGACTGAGCTTGAGGTTTAGCGACCCCGCAATCTTCAGGGCAGTTTGTTCCTGCAGAGAAAATACGTCCTTCATTTCTCCGACAAAGTCATCGGCCCACACCTGGAATCCGGTGGTTGAGTCGATCAAATGAACGTTAATCCTGACCTGATCGCCCGCTTTCCGTACACTACCCTCGAGCAGATAGCGGACGCCGAGCGCTCTGCCGATCTCCGGGGCACTCTTGTCGGTTGCTTTCAGTGAATAGACAGAAGAATGCGAAGCCACGTCGATTCCCTGAATCTTCGACAGCTTGGTGGTGATTTCGTCGGTCATTCCTTCACTGAAATAGGCGCTGTCTGGCTCCGCGCTCAGGTTCCGCAGCGGAAGGACGGCAACAGACGGCTTGATGGCCACGACCCCGGAATGCTCCGGGGAATGTTTCTCAAACCAGGCGACTGCGCCAATCGCAAGCAGCAAAGCCAGCCCCGCCGCGCCTGCGAAGACGATTCCCCGCTTTGCGCGTGGACGCGTCTGAGTCTGGGTGTCCCCGGAAGGTGTTCGACCCGAGTCGGCGCCCCGCTGGATGCGCTTCAAGTCCGTGCGCATTTCGGCTGCGGACTGGTAGCGCATCTCCCGCTCCTTTTCCAGCGACTTTTCGAGGACGCGCTCGAATTCGGCGGGCAGCGCAGGATTCAATCGCAGCGCTGCGGCCGGCACCCGGTTCATGATCCCGTCGAAGATCACCCCGGTGCTCTCGCCGCTGAAAGGCAATGAGCCCGTCGCCATCTCGTATAAGACGACTCCGAAGGAGAACAAGTCCGTACGTGCGTCCAGTCCGTCGGCAATCTCAATCGCAAGGGAGACGATGGCTTCGTTCTCTAACGGGTTTCCGGAGATGAGATGTTTCAGAGTCACGCCATCCAGAAATTCCATGGCAATGAATGACTGCTCACCGTGCCTGCCAATCTCGTAAATGGTGCAAATATTGGGATGGTTGAGAGCGGACGCTGCTCGAGCCTCGCGGCGAAAGCGTTCCAGGGCTTGCGGGTCTTTCGACAGTTCGTCGGGCAAGAATTTAAGGGCGACGAAACGGCCAAGTTCGGTGTCCTCAGCCTTGTAGACCACTCCCATGCCGCCACCACCGAGTTTTTCGACAACGTGGTAGTGCGAAATGGTTTGGCCGATCATTCCGGAGATGAAATGGTTTTCGGGTCGACTTATCTTACGGAGGCGGCATGAACGAGTCAACGAATGACGCCCCCTGATGCTGGTTCGTCACAGCCAAAGTCTCGCCTCACAGTTGGGTAGTCGAGCGGATAGTTTCGGTTTGTCGGCAATCGAAAGCAGTCCGGTCCCGCGATCACGAGATTAGTAACGGCAAGTCGGCGTCTGGAAACTCCTCTCCGGATGGCGGCATCCGCCTGACCAACATCCATGTAAGTCGCACCGTCGAGCAGGCCAGTTCCATGACCGCCCGGAATGGTCTTACAACAACCCAGAAGAATGCGGGGATGGCCAATCACCCGCGTAGGTCATACAAGACATCCCATTCGGTCGATTGGAAATGTCAACTCTGAGATCGCAGTCAGTTGTTCCGCGACCGGTGTTCAATCGTGATCCGCCCACTTAGTCTGCAGACTCGGCGGCCGCATTAATGTCTGCATCACCACGCAATACTGTTCTGTTTTCTCCTGCAATGCGCGCAGTTGCTCCGGTGTTGCCTTAGGCGCAGCAACATCAAAATGAAGATCGATGCTTTCAAAGCCAACCGGGACGTCTTTCGATATTCCGAGGGTACCTCGGAGATCCAAGTCTCCCTCCACCGTTACCTCAATCCGTTCGGTCGGTATGCCCATTGCTGCGGCCACCATCTGACATGTGATCTGCGCGCAAGCTGCCAAAGCCCCAAGCAAAAGGTCACCGGAACAGGCGCCGGTGCCTGCGCCTCCAACTCCCCTGTGCGCTTCGGCTTGGTAGATGGCACGTCCGATATCGACGGAGCATGCCACCGGAACATCCTTTTGTCCGCCTTTCGCACGGATTGTAATTTTCGAGGCATTCGCGTCATTGCGGTATTGTTCCTTCAACGGCTTCTGAAGCGATCGAATATCCATGGCGACCTCCTTCTTTTCGTATCACTCAGCCTGTACTCGCGGACCGAGACGCCTTGGCCATGCCGTCTTGAAGCCGCTCCATCTGCATGCTAGCATCTGTGCACGTCAGGGGGGTGCCCATGCCCAAGTTCGTCATCGAACGCGAAGTCCCGGGAGTCGGTAGTCTATCTGACGCCCAATTGCGGGAAATCTCTCAGAAGTCGGTCAGTGTTCTGCAAGCAATGGGCCCCGAGATCCAGTGGCTACATAGCTACGTAACCGGCGACAAGGTGTACTGCATATACCTCGCCCCGGACGAAGCAACCATCCAAGAACACGCCCGGCGGGTGGGCATTCCTGCCAACCGCATCTCCGCTGTGCGGCGACTTCTCGACCCGACAATGGCTGGATAAGCGCAGGTTGACCACTTCCAGTTGGCGGGTTTCTTTCGCCATCGGCGCCAGCTCGACCAGGCTTACGCACCACTACGACAAGGGAGATGAAGTCTCGGGCATCAGCACCTCATCAATAGCGTTCTCGACCGGCAACGCCCAACCCGCTAACCACGCCTGCGTACCTACCGTGTCGGTCAACGCCTCCCGCGCCGGTTGCAGACTTACTTGCAGTTTGGCTTGTTCCGCCGGCGTGAGCGGAGCACCAATGTTTTGGCGCAACGCAGCCGCGGCCCCTGCCAGCCGCAGCGAACGCTCTGCGTCGAGTTGAGCAGCCGCTAAGCACGCGGAACACTCCAGCAGGCGCGCAACTCCGCGTTTATGATCCAGCTCCTGAAAAAGTTTTATGCTTTCGCCGAACAGTGAGCGCGCACTGGAATAATTTCCCTCTTCTCTCGCCAAGCTCCCCAGATCAGCGAGCGTGCCAGCAATGCCCCAGCGGTCACCGAGTTCCCGAAATATTCCCAGGCCTTGTTCATACAATGTCCGCGCGGCGGCGGTATCTCCATGATCACGAGCGACATCCCCTTGGTAGTTTAGCGACCAGGCGACCCCTGTCCGATCTCCTAGTCCCTGGAAGATCGAAAGACCTTCCAGGTGCAGGACGTTGGCGCGTTCATAGTCTCCCTGCAACCTGAGGACATTGGCCAGGTTACTGAGAGCCCGAGCGAGGGCCTTCTGGTCGCCAAGTTCTCTCCACAACCCAAGAGTTGCTTCGAACAAGACATGCGCCCTTGCGACATCACTCCGGTCGCGAGCGAAGACGGCAAGCGCGTTTAGAGAGACGGCGACACCCTTTTTGTCACCCAACTGAAGGGCGATGTCTTGACTTTCGTTGATAAGCTTATCCGCCGAGGCGTAATCTCCCTGCTCGCGGGCGAGCGCTCCAGCGGCAAAGAGCGCGCGTGCCCGTGCCTTTGTGGGACCTGCTGCTCCTGCAAGGTTCAGCAGTTTGTTTAGTTGGTCCCTGCCTTCAGCGAGATACTCACGAATCTCCCAAAACCGAAACAGCGCTGTCCCGAGCCGCAGGCCCCACTCCGCATCTCCGGTTTCTGTCAGCCACTCAAGGCCCGCGCGAAAATTATCATGTTCGCGCGCGAAGCGTCCCGACCATTCCGTCCCTTCCGCTCCGCACTGCTCTGTAGCCTCTTCTTCTGCCAGCACCAAGCAGTAGGCGGCATGGGCCCGCTTCGTCAGGGCCTCCTCCCCGCTCGCCTCCAGTTTTTCCAGAGCGTACTCACGAATCGTTTCCAGCATTACGAACCGCGATTCACCCTTGGCTGGCTCGAACTCAAGCGCCAGGCTTTTGTCTACCAGGGATGCCATACCGTCGAGCAGGTCGAAGTCGAGATCGCCTTTCGTGTTGCACACAGCTTCAGCGCCTTCCAGTGTGCATCCGCCCACGAACACGGATAATCTTCGGAAAAGCTTCTGTTCGGCGGCGGTCAGGAGATCGTAGCTCCAATCGATGGCAGCGCGAAGCGTCTGCTGCCGCCGCGGCATATCCCGCGCACCGCCTGTCAAGAGCTGCAACCGGCTCGCCAGCCGCGTCAACATCGAAGAGGGCGAAAGGACTTTGACCCGGGCGGCTGCCAACTCGATCGCGAGAGGCAGGCCATCCAACCGAGCGCAAATCTCGGCGACGGTCGTTGCGTTTTCTCGGTTTAGTTCAAAATCTGGCTTCACCGCGCCGGCGCGTTGGACGAACAGCGCAACCGCGGGGCACTTTGACAGGATCTCCACTGAGGGCTTAGACCGCGAATCCGGCAGCGCAAGCGGCGACACCGGAAATTCATGTTCCCCGTACACGTGCAGCGCTGCGCGACTCGTTACCAGGATTTTAAGATTGGAACCCACGGCCAGGAGCTCTGCCACGGTAGGTGCCGCCTCAACCAGATGCTCGAAGTTGTCCAGCAGGAGTAGCATTGGTGCGCACACTGAATCTTGTAAGTTCCCCTCGAGTATTTCGAGCGGGGACTGCCCTCCCGCCTCCCGGATCCCCAACGTCTGAACGATCACGGAAGCGATCAAGCCCGGGTCATTTAGCGAGGCCAGCGGAACAAAATGAGTGCCACCTGGAAAGCGCTCAACCAGGCCACTCGCCACCTGCACCGCGAGGCGTGTTTTGCCGATACCGCCGGGACCCGTGACCGTGACCATGCGCACATCCTGACGCAGCAGGAGTTCTTTGGCGGCAGCTACTTCCTTCTCCCGCCCCACGAACCCCGTCCGCTGCACAGGAAGATTGGCCGGGCGGGTTTCCGCCTGCTTAACTGGCTTCTCCCAGAAACGGTCGCGTATGGCAGCAAGTTCCCGTGCGAGATCTCGGGTAGAGACGTAGCGCTTATCGGCCTCTTTCGTCAGGCATCTTTCGATAGCCCAACACAGCGGAGCGGGGGCGTCGCGGTTTTGCAGTCCGATCGGTTCCACCCTTTCCCGAAGGATGGCCACCAATGTCTCCGCCGCCGTCTGTCTCTCAAAGGCGCGTTTCCCGGTTACCATCTCGTAGAGCACTAAGCCGAACGAAAACTGGTCAGACCGGAAATCCACCCCCTGACCGCCGGCTTGCTCCGGTGACATGTATCCCACGGTTCCTAGAATCAGACCGGATGGCGTCAACTCAGCGGACGTAGAGCAGAGATCTGGCGGCTCTCTACTGGGCGACGCAAGCTTCGCCACTCCAAAGTCGAGGATTTTGACCAATCCATCGTGAGAAACCATCAGGTTCTCGGGCTTTAGGTCCCTGTGCGCGATGCCCGCCTCATGCGCTTTGGCCAGCCCTTCGGCGACCTGCGCCGCGATTTCAATTGTTTTTCGTATTGGCAGCAATCCGGAGACAAGCAGCTCGCGCAGCGTCTTCCCCTCAACCAACTCCATCGCAATGTAGTGCGTGGAACCGTCCTGTCCGAGTTCGTAGATGGTAATGATATTAGGGTGGTTGAGAGCAGATGCCGAGCGTGCTTCCTGCGCAAAGCGCTGCAGCCGATCGTTGTCTGCGGAGAATGCAGCGGGCAGAATCTTGATCGCAATCATGCGATCTAGCCGTGCATCCCGCGCCCGGTATACCTCGCCCATCCCGCCGGCGCCCAGCAGTTCGATGATCTCGTACGGTCCGAGCTTCGTGCCAGAGGCGAGGGTACGGGGTGGCGCCGGTCGCAGAACATCCCCCGCGGCTGCACGCAGAAACTGGCTTCCGGCCTCCTCGTGGGAAGCGATCAAAGACTCCACTTCGCTGCGCAGATCGGCATCCGAACCACACGCCGACTCAAGATAGGCTCGCCGTTCCTCGGCAGCCAGCCGCAACGCTTGCTCCAGGATTTCTTTGGTCCGTTCCCAACGTTCCGAATTCATGTCCTGGGTCTCCGCGAAATCTCCCTATAAAGCCAGGCACGGGCCGCGGTCCAGTCCCGCTGCACGGTCGCGGTCGCAATCCCCATGGCCTCGGAGGTTTCCTCCAACGAAAGGCCGGCGAAGAAACGCAACTCCACTACCCGGCTCTGCCGCGGATCGAGTTCAGCAAGGGCATGGAGGGCATCATCAATTGCGATGACATCCATCTCCTTGCGCTGGGAGAGGGCCATGGCATCATCCAGTGTGAGCATGAAAACACCGCTGCCACGTTTGGAGGCGCGGTGGCGGCGTGCATAGTCCACCAGGATCTGGCGCATGAGTTGGGCTGCGATGGCAAAAAAGTGGGTGCGGCTCTCCCACCGCGGAGGTTGCATTCGAAACAGCCGCAGATACGCTTCATTCACCAGCGCTGCACTTTGAAGAGTGTGGTCAGGGCGCTCCTTGCGCAGTTCGCAGTGGGCCAGGCGACGCAATTCTTTGTAAACAACTGGCAGCAAGGCGTCGAGGGCAGTGCGGTCGCCGCACTGCCAGCCGTGCAAAAGCTTCGTAATTCCGTTTGTAGACGTCCGCCCCACGAAGAGGCCCCAGGGGGAAAGGTTTGCGCGCTAGCGTAGCCATGTCCGCGTCGAATGTCAAGCCGAGGGAACAGCCGAGGGCACGGAGGTCCTGCCGAACAAAACGATTCTGCATCGAGGGAAACTTTTTTCAACCCATGATCAGATTTGCCCCGCCATTGCGCTGTTAGAGATAGAGCACAAGAAGTTCCCATTGGGAGGACTCTTCAATTTGCGCTCAGAATAAGGAGAACGAAATGAAAACCAAAGTGTTTATCACGTCGCGTACGTATGTGCTGTTTGTTGCCGTCCTGGCACTTTCGTCCTTTGCCTTGGCCCAGCATGAGATGCAACAAGACTCTACATCCAGCTCGCCCAATCTCGTTCAACTCGTTCGCGCCGCCACGGAGCGGTACATCAACGTCAATGCTGCTGCGGCGGCCGGCTACGAGCCTTTCCTGGGCTGCGTGACCGGTTCAGACCACGGTGCCATGGGCGTGCACTACGTCAACGGCGCTCTGCTCAGCGCGGGCGAGATTGATGCCTCACGCCCGCAAGCCCTGATTTACGAGCCATCGCACGGCGCCATGCGGCTGGTGGGCGTCGAGTTCATAGTCTTCGCGGACGCCTGGCTGAAGAGTCATAACAACAATCCTCCGGTGCTGGAGGGCCAAGTCTTCCAATTCGTTGACAGCCCAAACCGCTTCAACATACCTGCGTTCTTTGAGCTGCACGTCTGGGCCTGGAGGGCAAACCCTCAGGGTGCCTACGTGGACTGGAACAATAAGGTGACTTGCACAGGTGAGTAGATTGCCAGGGAGACCTCTGCTCACACTGTGTGTCTTCCTGTAAGCCGGACACCTAACAACGTTACCGATGCATGGTGAACGGCGCCGCGCGGGAGGACAAGGAAGTGAGACCACGCGGCGCCAGAGGTTGCGCGGGAAGACTGACTAATCAGGATGGAGGAAGTGAAGCGCCTTGGCTCGATCTCGCCGAGTACTCGGCAATCCCAACGCGGAGCAAAAAGTAGAATGATATGACGGGGAATTCGAGAATGCCAGAAAGTACAAGGGAAGGTTCACATTGGCACAACCAATTCAATGGAACACGAGCGTCCTTCAGCCCGGCGACTACACCAGCGAGAGGAGCGTGAGCGCGGGCACGTAGCGCAGGCTGAACAGCGCGCCGAAGCCGAGCCAGCGATTGGCTGCCGCATGCGGTGCGACACGCGGTTTGCGAGTGATCGTAGGCAGGGTGAGCACTAGCAGGCCCATCAGCAAGAAGCTGGCGGCGCCGAGGGACCGCCCAACCTGTCGACGGCGAAGCCTGCTGCCACTGGGCCGGCGAGATACGAAAATTGCAGGCTGGTCGCGGTGAGCGTGTTGGCGCGATCGAGGGCGGCGGCGTCCACCAGATGCGGCACAAACGCCCGTACCCCGGCCATGGTTGCTGGCGAGAGCGCTCCGGCCAGCAACGCCAGCACGAAGACGTGCCAGAGCTGCAACGATCCCAGGGCGTAGAGCGTGGGAATCGCCGCGATGAGTGCCGCTCGGGCGAGGTTGTCGAAGCCCATCACCAGCCGCGGCTGGTAGCGATCCAGCAGACGCCCGAGGAGCGCCCCGGTGACGACGCCGGGGAGGTCGAAGCAGAGGATGACGAGGCCCACCGCCGCACCAGAGCCGGTCAACTGCAACACGAACCAGAGCAAGGCGATGATGGTGAACTGGTCCCCGAGATACGAGATGCTCAGCCCCAGCCAAAGCCGCTGGAACGCGGGATCGCGCAATGGAGCGCCAACAGCAGTCGTTTCATCACTTTTTCCTTTTACGTACTTTCGCTCGAGCACCCGCACCTGCTTTCCTCTTCAATTTGATCCGATTGTAATCAACGGCGGCACGGACAAGATTTCTTAGAGCACGCTTATTAATCTTATCGCCCTCGAAAAGATCGATCGCTCGCCACGCGTTACCTCCAAGGCCCGCGTTGAAGAGCTTGTCAGGATCTGGGAGGCTCGCCCCGTGGGAAAAGGTAAGCTTCACCTTATCTTTGTGGGCGTTGCCGACCGCGATTATTCCGTCGTGAGACCACACTGGGCTTCCCATCCACTTCCATTCCTCGATAATCTCCCGATCGGCCTCAAGGATGCTCTTGCGGATGCTGGCGAACGTTTCGCCACGCCAGTCGGTGAGTCCTGCGATCAGCTGGTCAATACGTTGCGATGGATTCATTGGATCTTTATCCCTCCCGTTCTTGTCCCGTTTTCATGGGAGTAGTTTTATTGGCCGATCTCTTCGAAATCAGTCGTCGAAGGACATGGCCTTTCCACATCCAAAATCCCGAAAGGAGCATTACAGGAACGACGACAAACCGAACACGGGCGGCGTACTTTGGAATTTCTTCCAACGGACTATAAATATACCCGAGTATCGGAATGCTAAAGACGATGTGAATCCAGCGAAGAATCGAACATTTGGTGGCCTCTTTCATGATTTTGGTTTGTCCTCCATTTCTCGGCGATACCGCGAGTGGCCCATCCTTTGCGCCTTTTTGTCTGCCGAACCCATTTTGTTCCAGTTCAATGTGACCTCCTTTGAAGACCAACCCGAAGCGGATCGCGCACAGCTACAAGTACTATGAGTTTTGAGGTTCTTGAGGCGGCCAGTTGAGGGTTTTGATACCGAACTGCTTGGCGTACTCCGCGTTCAGTCGCTGCCAGCCACCGAACTTCATGGCCTCGCCACCAGCGATGCGGCCGATGGGAGTTCCGCTGAGAAGGTGATCCAGAACATCGAAACAAATGTGCCATCCGGCAGCACCCATTGAGATGAAGCGCCGATCGATGTTGGTCCACAGCGTCAGGCGCGTGCCGCCACCCAAGGCTTCGAGCTCCCACCGCATATCGTGGTCACCCCAGTTGTACTCAAGCACCTTGGGCGCGTCGGCTCGCGTCACTGTTGTTTCCGTAACGTGCGGCGTGGGCGCTGCCAGCGTGGTGAGCTTCACCGTGGTTCCAACCGTACCCAGGCTCCCATCGGCTTCAAAGGGAGCCCACTCCCGCAGATGCGCCGGGTCAGTGAGCGCCTGCCAGACTTTTTCCCGTGAGTGGCGCAGCTCTCTGACGAGAATGAGCGTCCACTTCTCTCCGTCCTTTCGTACCTGCGCCCCGCTAGCCGGACCCGGTGTGTACTGCCCGCGATCGGTCATTTTCTTCCCCCTAGCGTGAATAGCGTGCCAGCTGGGTGAGCTGAATGAGGTTGCCGCAGGTGTCGTTCAGCATCGCAATGGTCGAGCCGGTCACGTCGGTCGGCGGCATCGTGAACTCGGCGCCGCGGGCCTTGATCCGCTCGTAGTCGCCCTTGATGTCGTCGGTGAAAAAATTGGCTGCGGGCTGGCCCTGTTGCAACATCGCCTGCTGATACGCTTTCGCCGCGGGGTTGTCGTTGCGCGCCAACTGCAGCTCAGTGCCGT
This sequence comes from Candidatus Sulfotelmatobacter sp., assembly GCA_049519055.1. Lineage (GTDB taxonomy): Bacteria > Acidobacteriota > Terriglobia > Terriglobales > Acidobacteriaceae > Sulfotelmatobacter. The sequence goes on from JBEKRE010000039.1 coordinate 48,257, forward strand.
CCGGCTCCTCAGCCGAGGCCACGGTCAGCCAGCGAAATGGGCCCTGACTGAAATCGTTCTTCTTGGCAAAGCACAGTACCTCGGTATAGAAGCGCAGGGCCTTGCCCTGGTCGTCCACGTATACGCTGGTCAGTTTGATTTTCATTTCGTTTCTCCTTTGTCACGTTCGCGGTTCGGGCTACGTCGTCTTCTCCTTGGTCTTCCTTTTCCCTGGTGTTGATGGATCCATGCGGTCGAGGTGGCGTTCGAGAGCATCTAGGTGAGTGGACCAGAACCGGCGGAACTGAGCCAGCCAGGCATCCACCTCCTGAAATGGTTCAGGTTTCAGGCGGTAGAGACGGCGCTGTGCGTCCACCGTGGATTCCACGAAACCGGCATCGCGCAGTACTCGCAGGTGCTTTGACACGGTCGGCTGCGGAATACGAAGTTGACGTTCGATCTCTCCCACCGACTGTTGGGACGAGACCAGCAGGCTCAATATCGCCCGGCGGTTCGGCTCCGCAATGATTTCGAACACAGATTCCATTCTCTTTATATACTCCATAGAACATATACGTGTAAAGGTATATTTAGGCCAGGATGTGGCTACGCAGTGAGGGTGTGATTCCAATATCAGCTGAGGAGAAGCCCGAATGCCGATAGAAGTCGGAGATGGCCCGGTGAGAAGAATCCTTTAATATAAGAAGCTGCCCGATAACGGTTCAGCGATGTAGCAGCAAGCCGTGGCACAATTCCTAGTTCAATGGACAGAAGAACATTCTTAAAACGATCAGGAATGGCGGCGCTGGGTCCGCTTTGGGCGCGCGAGCTATGGGGAGCCGCAAAGAATCTTGCGCGCGATGCGGGAACTGCGGACCTGCGGAATGCGACGCGCGTTGGTGCGGGGATTCGGCGGCGGCGGCCGTCGGATGCGAATTGGCCTTCGCAGGCAGCGTGGAAGAAGCTGAATGATGAGGTCGACGGAAATTTGATTCCGGTGGAATTTCCGATCGAGGCTTGCGTCAAAGACACGGGAAGCGCGGGCTGCCAGAATCTGTTCAACAATATTCACAATCCCTACTACATCGGGGACCAGCCTGGCTTGACGCAAACGTTGGGATGGGTGGACGCGTGGGTGAGCAACCCCAGCGTTTACGTCGTGGCCGCAAGCAATACAGATCACATCGCGGCGGCGGTGAACTTCGCACGGGAAAATGATCTGCGGCTGGTGGTGAAGGGCGGCGGGCACAGTTATCAGGGAACCTCGAACGCGGCGGATTCGCTGCTCGTGTGGACGCGGCGCATGCACGACATCACCATGCATGAAACCTTTGTTCCACAAGGATGCACGGGCAAGCATGCCCCACAACGTGCGCTGACGCTCGGCTCCGG
>JBEKRE010000040.1:0-45197 GCA_049519055.1 Candidatus Sulfotelmatobacter sp.
TTGACCAATGCGGCCTCTGGCAAGTCGTACCGGGTCGCTCTGCGAGGGTGGCAGCCGGGACAGTCGTACTGCTCGTGCCCGGATTTCCGTAAGAACACGCTCGGCACCTGCAAGCATATCCTTCATGCGCTGGAAAAAGTCCGAAGACGATTCTCAGACTCGCAGCGCAATCGACCGTATCGGCGCCGGGACATCAGTGTGCATCTGTCATATGGGGAGGAGCTGGAATTGCGTATCTTGTTGCCGCCCCACCTCGATGACGTGACCAGCGGCATCGTGCGCCCGATCCGCGATAGGCCGATCACCGATCTCCCGGATCTGCTAAAACGCATCCGTCAACTCGAAGCACACGACGTCGCCGTGACGGTCTATCCCGATGCGGAGGAGTACATCCAGACCCGTCTGCGGCTGCAGCGCATCGCGGCAAAGGCCGCCGAGATCCGGCGCAATCCGAAATCTCATCCACTGCGCACGACGCTGCTGAAGGTGGAGATCCTTCCCTATCAGCTGGACGGCATCGCTTTCGCAGCAAGCGCTGGGCGCGCGATCCTGGCTGATGACATGGGACTCGGGAAGACCCTTCAGGGTATCGGTATGGCGGAGCTGCTGGCGCGCGAAGCAGACATCCGCAAAGTCCTGGTCGTTTGCCCCGCGTCCGTGAAAGCCCAATGGCGCAGCGAGGTTCTCCGCTTCTCAGGGCGCGATTGCCAGATCGTGTTAGGGAGCGCTGCGGGGCGGAGCGGTCAGTACGAGAACGAATGCTTTTTCACCATCTGCAACTACGAGCAGGTATTGCGTGACATTATCGCGATCGAACGCGTGAGGTGGGATCTAATTGTTCTGGATGAGGGCCAGCGCATCAAGAACTGGGAAGCGAAGACGGCTCAGACCATCAAGAGCCTGCGTTCGCCGTTCGCACTCGTTCTCTCCGGCACGCCGCTGGAGAATCGGCTCGACGATCTTTTCTCCGTCGTCGAGTTCATCGACGACCGACGTCTCGGGCCTGCATTTCGATTCTTCAACCGTCACCGCGTCACCGACGAGAGCGGCAAGATCCTGGGTTACAAGGATCTCAATCTGCTGCGCGAAAGACTCAAGCCGGTACTGCTGCGCCGGACGCGCAGCGCGGTGATGAAGGATTTGCCCCCGCGCACGACGGAAATTGTGCGGATTGCGCCCACGGATGAGCAGGCGGGCATCGAACTCGCGCAGATGCAGATTGTGAGCGCCATCGTCCGTAAGTCGTATATCTCGGAGATGGACCTGTTGCGTCTGCAGAAAGCATTGCTGCTCGCACGGATGAATGCGGACAGCACCTTTCTCGTGGACAAGCATGCTCCGGGCTTTTCGAGCAAGCTGGAGCGGCTGCAGGAGCTGTTGGAAGAGCTGGCCGCGGAGGACGATCGCAAGATCTTGCTCTTCTCCGAATGGACAACGATGCTCACTTTGATCGAGCGGCAGATCACGCGACTCAAGCTCGATTCCGTAAGGTTGGACGGATCCGTCCCGCAGAAGAAGCGGCAGCAGCTGGTGCACCAGTTTCAGCGCGATCCGACCTGTCGCGTGTTCCTCACCACCAACGCGGGCTCGACGGGGCTCAACCTTCAGGCGGCGAATACCGTTATTAATGTCGATCTGCCGTGGAATCCGTCCGTTCTCGAGCAGCGCATCGCCCGCGCGCACCGGATGGGGCAGAAGAACCCGGTGCAGGTCTATTTGCTCGTGACGGAAGGGACGATTGAGGAGAAGCTGCTGGCGACGCTCTCAGCCAAACATGACCTGGCTCTCGCCGCGCTGGATATGGAATCTAATGTGCGGGAGGTCGCACTCGCATCTGGTATCGACGAGCTGAAGCAGCGCCTCGAGGTGCTGCTCGGCGCGAGGGCACACGCCGCGGTAGACGAGACGGAAAAGCAGCGCAAGCAGCAAGTGGCAGAGCGGCTCGCTCGCCGCTCGCGTGTGGCAGAGGCTGGAGGCCAACTCGTCGCTGCCGCATTCGCATTCCTCGGCGAAATGATCCCGCAGCGTCGGCCAACGGACGGTTCAGAGCAAAAGGCAAGCGAGTTCAAAGCTCGTCTCGCCGAGTGTCTGGAGCGCGACGAGCAGGGCCGCCCGCGACTCACTGTCACACTGCCGAACGAAGCCGCGCTCGAGAGCCTGGCCCGCTCACTTGCCGCCCTGTTCACCGTTACCGAGACGTGATCGTTGTACTGTCGCCAAACCCCTGGCGATGGAAGCTTCGCTCGGATAGGCGATGTCGGCCAACGTCAAAGGACCGCAATTACATCCTCAGTGTTTAGCGACAAGATGTTTGCACAAATCTCCCCTCGCGTAGCCGTTAAATCCTAACTAAGGTCCAGAACCGGCGAAGGCCGACACAATGCCAGGCCACGACCGTTTCGGGCTTGACGATGACCACGGCCAAACGCCAGTCGCTCCAGAGGCGGGACAGCCAGCCCCATAAAAGGCGGTCCGCCGGGGTCAATTTCGGGCGTTTTCTCGCGGAGCGTTGCAGCACAGCGACTGGGTGGCGCAGAGCCAAGTTCTCTAGCTCAAGCGCCACCGGAGAATGCAACCTTGAAGACAGAGTGCCAAGGAGTGTCGCAAGAAAAATGAGCATCACAGGAGAATTAGGACAGACAGTACAATTCCCATCCGCTGAGACACTTTGAGGTTTTCGAGAGGCACACTATCTTGGGCCCGGAACCTGTCAGCCGATGCCTGGTGCAGCGGTCGCCTCCGATCGTGTCCAGTTCGGTACAACTTCGGTGCAACTGAGGGAGAGAAAAAATGGTGCGCTGGCTCCTAAGCGACACCAAATGAAGCATTTGGAATTTTGGACTTTCTTGGTTCGGGACCAGGGGTCGGAGGTTCAAATCCTCTCTCCCCGACCAAATCTGTTTAAAGAATGTCCGCTCGCTGCAGCAATTCGCCTAGTCGGCTTCGGTGCGATAGTCGCAGTTGCGTAAATTGTGAATTGTGATCTCCGTCGATTTCAGCCCGGGCTGTTAGAGCACTGTCGGGTTGCCATTGCCATCATTCGAGGGCTTGAGGGTAAGCCACCATGCGAGCACACAGCAGAAGCCTGCGAAACACAAAACTGCAGCCCAATACTTCGTGACCTTAAGCGGGATCGCGAGAATCCCGAGAACGTAGATCAAAGTCAACGGAATGCGTAATGCCGCAATCCGATTCAACAAAGCAAACACTATCTTGGAATCAGATATGATCCAGGAATGCTCTCGTCTAGCGTTGCTAGGACCGCACCCTTCGCGGTCCCAAGCTTGCTCAAGTGACCATCGCTAATTTGCATAGGCGCTCTGACCCAACCCGGAAGATGAGAAACATCGTGTTCGTCGGCAATGAATGTGAGGCGAGAGGTGCGGCCCTTCTTAAGACGCAGCAAAAGTGTGCGCGCTTGAGCGACGGTGAATCCATAGGCCGGGGCTTGGGCTAGCACACGCAGAAATCCGAGCTCGGTGATCGAGCAACTCCCCAACTGCGGTGAATGACTCGATTGGACCCAGGAAGCAACCCGAGCGTGGAATTCGTGATTGATGAACCCGAGGGCGACCAGAGCATTCACATCGAGCAAGTAGATCATGGGAAGGTTGCCAAGAGCTCTTCAACTTCCTTGCTGCTTAACGTCGGCGCGTTTGGGCCCGCGCTCAGAGCCGGTAGTCCGGTAACCGGGTCCGTCACAAGTCTTGCTCGATGAGCCCGTTTCTTGCGCGGCGTCAATACAATACTCCCATCCTCTATATTGGCGTCCAGCGGATCGCCTGCCCGGATATCGAGGCGGCGCCGAAGTGGCCCTGGTAGAACGACTTGTCCCTTCGTGGAAACTTTGGTCTGCATGGTAAGACAATCTTACCTCCGGCGCGCCGATTTCGCAACGGTCCGGCCCGGAGACATGGGTAACACAACGTACCGGCTACATAGGTAACAGTTTTGGGCCGAAGGGATTTTCCAGCGGTTCCAACACACGCGTCTCCAGATCGAAGCATCCTAGTCATAATCCATAGAGGACGAGGAACGTAGCTACATCATCGAAAACGGCACGCCGACGCCTGAAGGCGTCACGATGGAAGAACACCAGAAGCGGATCCTCACCTATTGCGAAGAGGACGTAAATACGAGAGTCTGGTTGGGCCGCCAGATGCTTCCTGAACTGGACATCGAACAGGCCCTCTGGCGGGGAAAGTACTGCAAAGCGAATGCCCACTTCGAGCACAACGGCGTCCCCGTGGATGCCGAACCCTTCCGTGCCATCGAAAGCGAATCCTCAAAGCTCAAGCTCAGCATCGCCCACAAGGTTGAAGAGACACACCAGTACGGTGTGTATGCGATCGAGGGCAAGGAGACGACCCAGAAAAAGCCTACGCCAGTATTCAAAATGGCGAAGTTCCGCGAGTTGCTGGATTCTAAGGGCATCGCAGTGGGCAGCCGTGGAGCCATGTGGCAAGCTGGTTCACCGCGGCACAGACCCGCAGTGCGGGGCTCGACGGCGGTCAGCCTAGAATCATCTCGAAACTCGCGTCCGGCAAGGAAATCATCTGCTGGAGCGCCGACAGTCGCGCCCTCTTAGTATTTAAGTACGCCGTGCCTTCCGAAGTACACCGCATTGAGATCGCCACCGGCCGGCGCAAGCTGCTGGCTCAGTTGGCTCCCTCCGACACTGCCGGAGTTACGGTCGTGGGGCCGGTGCTCATGACGCCCGATGCAAAATCCTACGTCTACGACTACTCTCGAAATCTTTCGGATTTATACGTTGCCACCGGATTGCGCTAGTCTCTTGAGTAGCGCCGCCGTCCTCATGACGCTGTTATTCTGAGACCTGCGCCTTTTGCGGGCCGAAAAGCCTGCCCTGAGCGGTAGAAAGGACCCATGCAACCCGCGAGGACTGCATAGGTCCTTCGCTTTGGATGACAAAGGCTGTGGCGCAGCTCGCTACGAATTGCTTCACGCCCAGAGTCGTGTCTCTTGCCGCAGTCTGGCGATGTCCTTGCTCGGCGCACTCCCGTAGAAGCGGCTGTATTCCGGCTGAACTGCGAAGCGCTCAGATAGCCCACACGCCGGCTCGCACTCCCCGCGTCCATCATGGTCGACAGCATGAGGCGCCGCGCCTCCTGCAGGCGCAGCACCTTTTGATAGTGCAGTGAGCTCATCGAAGTGACCGACTTGAAGTGCTCGTGGAAGGAAGAAACACTCATCTGCACCAGCCTGGCCAGGTCTTCGACCTTCATGGTTGATGGAAACTTGTAGCAAGACAGCTGACTGTCGGTCTGTCAGAAATCGGTTGTTCCGCCCAAGTTTCGAGCGCGTCTTGGGACCGTTAATTTACGGCGACAACCACCAAGGTAGCGTCGTCCTGGAATTGCGCGCCGCAAAAATCCGACGCCTGCGCGAGCAGTTGCCCGGTCAAGTCATCCGCGGAACCGGTCGCGTTCGCCTTGCCGAATGCAGCAACCCGCTCCGTGCCAAACTCTTCGCCTTTCGCGTCCTCGGCTTCAGTGATGCCGTCAGTAAATAGAAACAGCCTGTCTCCGGATTTCAGATTGATGCTGGAGTCCCGGTAATTCCACGTGGGGAAAACGCCGAGCACCGCACCGCCCTGATCCAGGGTGTACGTGGCGCCAGCCGAAACGAGAATAGGATAGGGATGACCGGCATTGCAGTAGCGGAACGTGCGCGTATTGGCGTCGAGAACCCCGCAGACAAACGTCACGAACTTGTTCGCAGCAATGCTTTCGCACAGCATGCCGTTCACGATGCTGCACACGCGTGCTGGACTATCCAAGTCGCGCACAGAGGCGCGTAAGCTGGCCTGGACATTAGCCATAAGCAAAGCGGCGGGAACTCCCTTGCCGGAGACATCGGCAATGCAGATGGCCAGCCTGTTGCCGTTGAGGCGCAGCACATCGAAGTAATCACCGCCGACCGCGCGCGCCGGGCGCCAGGCGGTGGCTATGGCGATTCCAGGAAGCTGCGGAATTTCTTTGGGCAAAAGCGAATGCTGGATTTCGCTGGCGCGTTGCAATTCCTGCTCGTGGATTTCCAGGCGGGCCGCCCCCGACTGAACCATGCGCTGCAGTTCGACGTTGCGGCGCTCCAGGCGCGCCCTCGTCTTGCCGTAGAGAAAATTCATCACGCCATAGACGAAGGTGATCAGGAAGGGCATCTTCCAGCCCGTGGAGAGCAAGTGCCAGAGCGATTGCGGACCTGGCGGGGCGAACCACCAGACAACTACGGTGCTCAGCGCGTAGACGGGAAACATCACGACGCATAGGACGGCCAGGAAGATTAGCCAGTCATAGGGAGACGGCTTTTCGTACAGCGCGTGCAGCCACTGCATCGGAGGCGAAAGGAAATTACCGATGCACAACGAATACAAGATGACGGTGAAAGGATTGATGGGCTGGCCGATGGCCCAGAAAATCGCACTAACCACGAAAGCAAGGAACAGGTAAATGCCCTGACTGCGGAAGAAAACTGTCAGCGATTTGGAGTCAATGGTCATGTAACCCGCATTTCCGATTTAAACCTCTGGCTTGAGCAGAGTACCCTTCCGCCGCCCTCGACACAACGAAATGCCGCCAAAGCCAGCCCCCGCGAGATCAGCGCTGTTCCGACCGCTCTCTCCTTGCCGTTTGATCGCACCCCAACCATTTTGTGCTCGTTAAACTAGAGTTCACTCTCTTGTGGATCGCGCTGGCGCGGTAACGACCTGAGACGGGCCAGCCGTTCAATGCAACGCAAGGAAGGACGACCAAATCTAAAGTATTCGGTTGACTCAATTCTCGCAGTTTCCGCAAGTTTTTGATTCCAGACAATGAGTTCTGTGTCCTAGTTGCGTCCTAGCGGCACGGCGAACGGACGGAAAACGATCTGCGCAGCTGGCGTGGGAAGTCCTCGGCATATTCCGCGAACACCTGCGTAGGAGTCGCATTTCGCTCGCGCTGTGATGAGTGAGAAAAAGTGGCCACCGTAACGTATCGAAGCGTCTTACATCCCCTATACGGACGGGGCATCCCTTATGTGTTGCTTGTGCATGTAGGCGCGTTCGATGCGGGAAGGCCGCTGCGCTCGCTGCCATTCTGGAGAAGTACTTGAAGCTGCGGTATCAATTGATGCCGTACATTTATTCGCTCGCTGACAAAACTTACGAAACCGGCGCGCCCTTCATGCGCGCATTGTTCATGGATTTTCCGAATGACCCCAAGGTTGCCGATCTGGGGGATGAATACATGTTCGGGCCATCATTTCTGGTCGCGCCAGTCACGGACCAGGGAGCGACGAGCCGGAAGGTTTATCTTCCGGCGGGCGCGGACTGGTACAACTACTGGACGAAGGAATGGATTCACGGTGGGCAGGAGACTCGCGTCAAAGCGCCGATTGATACTCTGCCGCTTTTTGTCCGCGCAGGCTCGATTATTCCATTCGGCGAGGCGATTGAGAGCACAAACGAGACTCAGAAAATTGCGAAAATTCTGATTTATACGGGCGCCGAAGGCGATACCACGCTATATCAAGACGACGGGGTGACCTATGCGTACGAAAAAGGCGATACCAGCGTCACACATCTGCATTGGGATGACTCGATTCAGCGACTCAAGCACACTGGAGCGCAGGCATGGACGCAGCCCGATTCCGCGATCATCGAATTGGTGAAACCTTAAGGCGAACCCCTCGCGGCTTAATGGTGCCGGAGGATGGAAGATAGATCGGCGCCAAGCTTCGGATGGTAAGCTTCAGGGGGGCGATTCCCCAGCGTTCTGCAAACAGAATAGAATCTATCTACCTGTTTACGGAACTTATGCTCCTGAATGCACCCTAAGACTTCCCACGAGGGGGCAATCGCTCAACCCTCAGTTCCCATCGAACTGAGGTTGCTGGTTTCGTATGCTAAGCGTCTTCTCTCGCCTGAAAGTTGACACGGCGGCGCTAAGAGCTGCGTGAGCTCCACGATGCCCAAGTACTTGCCTTCGTCGTTGCGAACAGCGAAATAGCGGATGTGCACGAACTTGTTTTGAAAGTTGTCCAGAACTCAGCGACGTTCTGACGGCCTGAGCGAAAGTCGCCCAGGATCTTATTTTCGGATCAACCGAAGGAGCCTAGGTATCCCTGGACGGTTGTCTCAATCGTTATCGGGCTTCTGGGGTCGATCTTGCTAATCCTTCACCTCGTCGCAGGCTGAAGACTTTGGCCATGTTGATCGTCGGGCTTCACGGCGGATCCATTCCCGTGAGGAGGCAGGATCCAATCGAGACGATTTTGTTGGGTGGTCACCCCAATTGGCGGTAGGAAGAGCAAGCACCTTATCCACAGTTTGAAGAAATCCACGCTCGCGGCATGACCACGCCCGAATGTTGTAGTTCCTCTCGGGACACGCTACTTGAAGCTCGCCTGCTCCACCGTCAGCTGGCGGAAAGCGACAAATCCCTCGAGAGACCCCACCGTACACTTGTCGGCGACCGCAGTGCTGAGTAACCTACCCAGATGACGGCAGGACCTCACAGGACGCTCGTAAGTAACGCCACTGGTAATCCCTCTCTGGTGCCGTTCCCTTACCTAGAGATGGCGGATATCTTCGGACGATGAAACTCCTAAGCGCTGGCAATGGGTCCCCTCAGGCAGCTCTCACCGTGGTTCGGAAAGCTGGGGCCCTCAACCAGGGTGACGTGAGCGCGTTGGCTGCTATCAAGCTGATCGAACGCGCAATTGAAGCCGAGATCCATGCTGATGCGGTCCGGCTCCACGCGCTCGGAGTGCAGTGGTAGGGGCTTGCAAGTCTCATCCCTACTGAAGTTGCTTGCCCGTTTTCGGACACTCTTCTACCGGAGCTTTGTTCGCCATCTTCGACGCGCAGTTCACATCAGAACGAACTGATTACCCGAAGAAGGTCTCGCTCGTCGTAGGATCCTGCTAGAGGCTTTGCTCGAACCCCTTAGCAATGGGCCTCACTCCCGAGAAAGCTTCCTGTGGTTTGCCATGCTGTTGAAGAGTCCGATATCCCCGGCTTGTGCCGGACATTGGCTCGCCTCACTTCTGCGGGGACGTCCCTTTCATCACCTGCTCGTACCACAGGCGGTGATGCGTTCTTGCCCACGCGGTCGAGACTTCTCCACGAATGATCGACGTAAAGCCTCCGCGGACCATGGCGGTGCCCATGTAAACGTGAATGATGAAGCCGCCGATCGTCGCCAGCGCCGCAACCACGTGTACCGTGACCGCCAGGTAACGCAGCCAGCGCAAACTCCATGGGATGAACTCTACAAACCAGAGCCCTAAACCGGAAATGAGCAGCAGAATGATTCCGTAGAACATCAGCCAGAAGAATACTTTTTGACCGTAATTGAAGCGCCCCTCGGGTGGAAGATCTTGGTCGTCGTTCTCGATGTAATGCTTGATCGCCTTGTTCCAGCGCCGGTCCGCGTCGGTCGTCAGCATGTCGCCGCGCCACATCCTGTACATCAAAAACACGGAGACGGTGAAGGCCAAGCCAAACCAGGGATGCCAAAAGCGAGCTGTCGGCCCGCCCCCCACCAGCACCGCCAGCCAGAACATATAAGGCGACCAGAAGGCCAGCCCGGTTACCAGACAATAAATGTAGGTCAGCGCGGCAAACCAGTGGTTCACGCGTTCGCCCAGCGTGTAGCGTAGGATGCGTTCTCCGGGCTCGCCTGTGGTTCGTGGCGAGGAGATGGCGTGCGAGCTCACGGCTGTCCTCCGTTCCCATCTTTCGCGGGATGCACTTCTTTCGGACCGTACCGGAAGTAGTGAAGCGTGACCCCGATGATGCCGCCGAGCATGGCGAGATTGCCAATCCACTTGGCTGGCCCCTTCCAGAAGCGGACGACCCAGGGGACGTGCGGATCTTTCGGCAATCCGCCATACGCCTCAGGATTGGTCGCATCGTGCAGCACATAGATGACGCCCGTTCCGCCCACGCCCGCCGGATCATAGACGCCCGCTTTCTCGATCCCATAGTTCTCGCGAAGCTGCTTGGCGCGAGTCTCCGCCAGATCTTTCATGTCATCTTTGCTTCCAAAATGCAGACAGCCGGTGGGGCACGATTTGATGCATGCCGGTTCTAGTCCCTCGCTCACGCGGTCGACGCAGAGAGTGCACTTGAACATCTTCTTGGTCGTGGGATTGAACTTGGGAATATCGAACGGACATCCACTCACACAGTAGCCGCAGCCAATGCAATTCTGCTGCTGAAAATCGACGATGCCGTTTGTGTATTGCACAATCGCGCCATCCGCGGGACAAGCGGTCAGGCAGCCCGGATCGGCGCAGTGCATGCATTGATCTTTGCGCATCAGCAGCGTGATGCTGCCGTCTTCGCGCTCGTGCTCATTGAACTTGATCAGGTTCCAGTAGTTCCACGCCGTCGAAGGCATGGTCTGGTAGCTGTTATCGAACACCGTTTCGGTGAAGGTATAGCCGTTCCATTCCACGCACGCCACTTCACAGGCCTTGCACCCGATGCAGGTTGTGGTGTCGATCAGTTTGCAGACCTGATAGTCGCGCTCCACGTTGTCGCCGGGAGCTGCCCCAGCGTGGCCGGAAATCCTGCGGATTGATAGTGTCGCCTGGCTCATACGTTTGCGCTATACCTTTTCCACTTTCACCAGAAAGCCTTTGAATTCGGGCGTGTATGCGTTGGGATCCACCACGGTTGGGGTCAGGCGGTTGAGAATGGTTCTTGCGTCCCGGCCCGCGTCTTCCTGAATGCCGCGATAACCCTGATGGATCGGAATGCCGATCTGGTAGACCTTCTTGCCGTCGATGTTCATCGGCTTGATGCGTTTGGTGACGAATGCCTTGGCAATGTAAAAGCTTCGCGCGCTCGTGACCTTCACCTTGTCGTTGCCCTTGATGCCAAGTTCGGCAGCCAACTCCACCGGAATCTCAATGAACGGTTCGGGAACGAGTTGCACGTTCATCTGGTTGTTCTTGGTCCAATAGTGGTAATGCTCGGTGAGCCGGTAAGTAGTGCAAACGACATTAAAGCCGTCGCCCGGAGTGGCGTACTTGTCGGCTGCCGTCTTGAGCTTCTTGACTACCGGATTGTTCGACTGGTTCGGGTGCAGCGCATTTTGCACTGGACTCTCGATCGGCTCGTAGTGCTCGGGGAAGGGACCATCGGCGAATGCGGCAAGCGGCCCAAAGATCCGGCCAATGCCTTCGGGATTCATGATGAACGGGCCCATGTGGTCTTTGGGAGGGGAATCGGCCTTGAAGTCGGGCACGTCATTCCCCACCCAGAGTTGCGCCGATTCGTTCCACCAAACCTGTCTCCGCGCGGGATCGTACGGCTTGCCCGATGGATCGCACGAGGCGCGGTTGTACAACACACGGCGATTCGCCGGCCACGACCACGCCCAGTTTTGGTAGATACCCTGGCCCGACGGATCATCGGTACCCCGGCGCGCAAGCTGGTTGCCGGCCTCGGTCCAGCAACCGCAATAGATCCAGTTGCCGCAGGCAGTCGTGCCATCGTCTTTCAACCAGGCGAATCCCGGCAATTGCTGGCCGCGCTTGATAGTCACCTGCGTCTTTGGATCGGTCAGGTCCGCGAGCGCCTTGCCGTTTAACTCTTTGGCCAAATCGCCAAGAGCAGGATGCTGCGGATCGGTGTAGCCCCACGTCAGCTTCAGAATCGGGTCAGGGAACTTGCCCCCCTCAGCCTGATAAAGTTCGCGCACCTTAAGAAAAATCTGGGCCACGATGTCCTGATCCAATCGAGCCTGGCCCGGAGGAGGAACCGCGACGTTCTTCCACTGCAGCCAGCGCGCCGAGTTGGTCATCGATCCATCTTTTTCGGCAAAGCCGGCACAAGGGAGGCGATAGACCGTCGTGTTGATGGTCTTCATTTCCTCCGGCGTGACTCCCGGCGACCGCCAGAACTCGCTGGTCTCGTCCGGATAAATCTCGCCCACGACGAGCCAGTCGGCTTTCTTCAGCGCGTCAATATTCTTCTGCGAATTCGGCCCGATAGCCACGCCGTTCATACCGAAGGCGAGCATCCCTTTTACCGAGCCGCGATACATGTTGTCCCAGATTTGCGTCCAGGAATAATTGCGATCCACCTTCGGCGTGTAACTAAAAGCGAAGTCGTTTTCTTTCGTCGCTGCATCTCCGAACATTGCCTTCAAATAGGACACGGTAAATTTCGGCATGTTCGACCAGTAATTGAAGGAATCCCAAGGCTGTGGCTTGGACGAAGTCGGCGTGGTTCGCTTCAAGTAAGCGGCCAGGTCTGTATCGGTGGGATTCGGCGCTTTCAGGTACCCGGGCCAGATGTCGAATACGCCGCCCATATCGGTTGCTCCCTGAATGTTGGAATGGCCGCGAAGAGCGTTGACGCCGCCACCAGCGCGCCCCACATTGCCCAGCAGCAACTGCAAAATTGCCGCGGCGCGAATAATCTGCGTGCCGAAGCTATGTTGCGTCCACCCCACCGCGTACATAATGGTCGCGACTTTCTTCATGTCGCCATCTTTGCGGATCGAGGTGTAAAGATCGGCAGCCTTGAGGAACTGGTCTTTCGGAATGCCCGTGATGCGCTCGACCATCTCCGGCGTGTAGCGCGAATACTGTTGTTTCAGCAGCTGGAAAACGCATCGCGGGTGCTGCAACGTAAGGTCATAGGCCACTTTCGCAGGTAGCATGGGCGCAGGCTTGGCGGGTTCCGAGGCTTTGGTTCCGGCCACGCTCGCGCCCTGATAGCCTTGTCCGGTTTTCTCTTGACCGGACTGATTGGTGCCCGACTGACCGCCAGCATGCTGAGCCTGGGCAGCGGACGCGCTGCCACTCGAATGTCCGCTCACTGGCACTGCGCTAGCAGCGGCGCCACTGAGGTCTCCGCCTTCTTCATAATTCCAGGTTGCCTTGTCGTAGACCTGGGTCGCCGCATCGAAGCCGGAGTACAGCCCATCGTCGGGAAGTTGGAACCCTTCCTTCACGATGAAGGCCGCGTTGGTGTAGTTGACGAGATATTCGTGCGCGATGCGGTTATTTTCCATTGCGTAACGGAGAACTCCGCCCAGAAACGCAATGTCGGCGCCCGCGCGAATCTGACAGAACAAATCGGAAGTGGCCGCCGTGCGCGTAAAGCGCGGATCAACCACGATCATCTTTGCATTACGAGTGCGCTTCGCTTCAATAGCCCACTTAAAGCCGCAAGGATGGTTCTCGGCGGGATTCCCACCCATGATCAACATCATGTCGGTGTTCTTGATGTCGATCCAGCCATTCGTCATGGCCCCGCGCCCAAATGTTGGTCCCAAACTTGAGACCGTGGGGCCGTGTCAAACTCTGGCCTGGTTTTCGATGAAGGTGAGCCCCAGGCTGCGCATGGTCTTGACCACGAGGTAATTGAATTCGTTGGTATCGGTGCAACCGCCGATCCAAGCCATGCCTTCGCAGCGATTCACCGTCCGTCCTTGCGCATCTTTCTCAACGAAGGTGTCGTCGCGCGTCTTCTTCACCCAGTGCCCGATCTCATCGAGGGCCTGCGTCCACGCGATGTCTTCCCAATGATCCGAGCCGGGCCGGCGCACCTGCGGCTTGAGCAGCCGCCGCGGATTCAGGATGTCCTGCTCGAGCGAAGCCCCCTTCGGACACAGCGTCCCGCGATTGATAGGATGGTCCGGATCGCCTTCCACATGAATCACCTGCGGAGTCACGTTCTTGGCCTTGTCTCCAATCGTGTAGACGAGAATCCCGCAACTCACCGAACAGTACGGGCAAGTGGAGCGCGTCTCGGTCGCGCGGGCCATCTTGAGTTCTTTGAGCTGCGCCACTGCAGGAGTCAGATCGAATCCCAGTAGAGAGAAACCGGTTCCGCCCACGAGCGCGCCTCTGAGGAAAGTTCTGCGGGAGAGTTCCATTGCGCATCCTCCGACTAATTCGACCACCAGCCGAGCGGACTGCACCCCAAATTGCAGGAAACTATAATCCCAGGCGCGTACATCCGTCAATGCCGCGGAAGGCGTATGCCGCGGAAGGCGTATTTCGACCCGAAACCAATGGTGCACCAATGGTGCATCGAGTTGCCTGCCGCGAGTCTAAGCTGCATAATCGCCCGGTGGCTCCAACTCCGTGGCAGCAACGAATTCGCCGGGCCGACCAGCTGGCCGCTCAGCATTCCTTTGCTACGGAGATGCTGCGCTTCTATATCCAGGTCGCGCGCTTCCAGGAAGGCCTCTACCAGCATATCGAGCGTGCCTCCGGCACGGCGCCAATCTCTCTATCCGCTCCACTGGAGCCCGTGCAACTCATCGCCGCCTTCCCGAGTTTCCTCACCGTTGTCGAAAAGAACGGCCCGGCTCGCCTCACTGAGGTTGCTCACGAGCTGCGCAGTGCTCCCCCTAGCACGTGGTCTCATCTGCTGAATGCCTGCTGGTCTGCTGCCGGCGCGCCGCCGTTGAATCCTGAAGAATTTCTTGCCTCTGCTTTTTTGCAGCCCTATGCCGAGTACGCTCGCGCCAGTTCGCGTTTGCAACTTGCGGGCTACACCCATGCCTTGTGCCCCTTCTGCAAGCGCAAGCCCGGGTTAGGCGTGCTCCGCCAACTGGGCGATGGCGCCCGCCGCAACCTGCTCTGTAGCTTCTGCCTCGCCGAATGGGAGTTCCGCCGCATCGTATGTCCCGGTTGCGGCCAGGAAGACCATGCCAAGCTTCCGGTTTACACCGCGGAAACCTTTGCTTACATTCGGGTCGAGTGTTGCGATGCTTGCCACACCTACATCAAATCGATAGACCTCACCAAGAACGGTCTCGCCGATCCCATCGTCGACGAACTTGCCTCCGTCCCGTTCAGTCTTTGGGCGCAAGAACACGGATACGCCAAACTCTATCCCAACTTGCTCGGGATGTGAGCCGACCGAAGCTGCCGCTTCGCCGGTTTGGGACCGGCATAGCAACGTATCGCCGTATAATGCATCAATAAGAAGTGCCAGAATATCCCTACGTCTCACAGCGCCTCGGAGACATGGATCAGCCAAAGACGACAGGAAGCGTTGGCTCCGATTGGCCGGCGATCGAGGATTACGGCATCATCGGCGACTGCCGCTCCGCGGCTTTGGTTTCGCGCGATGGTTCCATCGACTGGCTCTGTTGGCCAATATTCGATAAGCCTTCCATCTTCGCGGCTCTTCTGGATCGACAACGGGGCGGTTATTGGCGCATCTCTCCCGTCGGGGCGGCCACCATCGAACGCCAATACGTGCAAGATTCGAATGTGCTCGAAACTCGCTTCACCAATCACTCTGGCAGCGCCGTTCTCACGGACTTGATGCCAAGCTCATCTCGCGCCTCTCGCGAGCGCATCCTACTGCCAGATCACGAGATTCTCCGGAAGCTAACCTGCGTTGCTGGCGAGTTGGAGTTTGAAATCGAATTCTCGCCGAGGGCAGACTACGGGAAAAACAAGGTGCAGCTTCGCCAATTTGGAGAACTGGGGCTGAGATTTGCTGTGGGCGGAGGAGTCTACTGGCTACGCAGCAGCGTGACTCTGACCATAACTGACGGAGTTGCCCGTGCTCGCGTATCAATTCGCGAGGGTGAGACCCTGCGGTTCTCGTTCAGCTATTCGGAGCAGGCTCCCGCAGTGCTTCCGCCGCTGGACCCTTCCCTGGATGAGCGGATCGATTATTCGACGAAAGCCTGGCAAAAATGGGGACGCCACACCGTCTACGACGGCGAATATCGAGACACGGTCGTACGCAGTGCGCTCGCTCTCAAGCTTCTCAGTTACGCTCCCTCGGGAGCAATCATCGCCGCGGCAACTACGTCTCTCCCAGAACTTATGGGGGGAGATTTGAACTGGGATTATCGCTACTGCTGGTTGCGCGACGCTTCCTTCACCATCCGTGCTTTGCTGGAGCTCGATTATTGGGATGAAGCCGAAGACTTCCTCGACTGGCTGCTGCATGCGACACGGCTGACGCAGCCCCGGTTGAGAATTTTGTATTCGCTTTACGGCGATAAAGCGGCGGCGGAACGTGAATTGGAACATTTGACCGGATATTGCGGATCCCGGCCGGTGCGCATTGGAAACGCAGCGAGAGATCAACTGCAACTCGATGTGTATGGGGAAGTCATCGACGCGGCGGCCCAATTCGCCTTCCATGGCGGACGTCTTGACCAGGAAATGCAGAGGGCATTGATTGGGTTCGGCGACTACGTGGCCAAGAATTGGGACGAGCCCGACGAAGGCATCTGGGAGCCCAGGTCTGGACGCGCGAACCATACCCACTCGCGACTCTTATGCTGGACGGCGATGGATCGGCTGGTCCGTCTCAGTGAGCGCGGCATGCTACAAAGGGCGCCGATCGAGGATTACAAGCGGATTAGCAATTCGATCCGGCGCCAGATCGAGGAACGCGCATGGAACAAACAAATGCAAAGCTATGTGAGTGTGCTCGACAGCGATCAACTCGACTCCAGTCTGCTTCTGCTTTCCTGGTATGGTTTCGAGGAAGCTGGGTCTGCGAGAATGCGCGGGACTTACCTCGCAATCCGGCAACATCTGAGCACTCCGGACGGACTTCTTTTTCGCTACCAGAGAGAAAAGCCAGAAGGGACGTTTGCCATCTGCAGTTTCTGGGAAGTGGAATATCTCGCCATGGGGGGAGGTTCGCTGGAAGAGGCTCGCCAGTTGTTCGGACAATTGATGAAATACAAAAACGACCTAGGTTTATACGGCGAAGAAATAGATGCGAACACCGGCGCGGCACTGGGAAACTTTCCTCAGGCCTTCACGCACGTGGGATTAATCGGCGCGGCACTATCCATCGACCAGCGCGAAAAGGGAGAACGTCAATTGGCGCACCGACCGCCGGCCGCAGCCGAGCATTCGCCGGCGGAGGCTACTTCATGAACTGGACGAGCTGGCTGCTATCAGGGTTCCTGGCGACCTTGGCTCTCTCCACCTTTTTGTCGGCCAGTCAGGGCTTTGGTTTCACGCGCATGAATCTTCCATATCTGATTGGAACTTTCGTGACCCCGCAGCGTGAACGGGCGAAGGTTTACGGTTTTCTCATTCACTTGTTGAACGGCTGGCTTTTTTCCATTTTGTACGTACTCGTGTTTGAGGCGCGGCACATGGCGAATTGGTGGTTTGGAGCGTTGCTTGGCTTGGCGCACGCGCTGACAATCTTGACTGTTGGAATGTCGTTGATTCCCGGGATCCATCCGAGAATGGCTAGCGAACAGCATGGGATCAACGCAAATCGGCAACTCGAACCGCCAGGCTTCATGGCGCTGAACTATGGGGTGCAAACCCCTATTTCAGTTTTCCTGGCGCATGCGGTATTTGGGGCGATACTGGGATCGCTCTATCACCTCAGCCATGCCGCGTAGCCTCGGTGGATAATCCTTTCGGGGTCTTCGAACTAGTTCGACGGTTGGCTCCTCGGCCGATTCCTTGTTGCGTATAGGCCGAGCCTGATACGCTGGAGCCGACCAACCGGTTTCGTAAAACGCGCGGTCACACAGAACAAGAGGGATTATGCGTGCGAACAGGATCAAGTCTTGGGTTGCAATTTTCGCCGGTCTGATTATTCTTACGACAATGATGCAGGCAAAGACCAATATCACCAAGCAGGCGTTTGGACACACCGCGGACGGAACGAGCGTCGATCTTTATACCTTGGCGGACGACAAGGTCGAGGTGCGCATTACGAATTACGGGGGAATCATAGTTTCGCTGCGCGCACCGGATCGAAATGGAAAACTCGACGACATCGTGCTCGGCTACGACTCGCTCGACCACTACATCGCCAAGACAGCCTATTTTGGGGCGATTATCGGTCGTTATGCGAATCGGATCGCGCATGGCAGCTTTCAGCTCGATGGCAAGACGTATTCCATTCCCAAGAACGATGGTGACAACACGCTTCACGGAGGAATCATTGGGTTCGACAAGGTGGTCTGGAAGGCGCACGAAATCAAGAACGGAATCGACCTCACCTATGTGAGTAAGGATGGCGATCAGGGTTTCCCCGGCACTCTCACAACCACCGTGCGTTACACCTTGGATGGAAATGATCTGCGGATCGAGTATTCGGCGACCACCGATAAGGATACCGTTCTGAACCTGACCAACCATTCTTATTTCAATCTGGCAGTCCAAGCCAAGGGCGACGTTTTAGGCCACGTGGTAAAGATCAATGCTTCCAAGATCACTCCGGTGGATGCGAACCTTATTCCTACGGGAGAATTGAAATCCGTCGAGGGCACGCCCTTCGATTTTCGAACGCCTCATGCCATCGGAGAGCGTATCGATGCGAACGACGAGCAGTTGCGCTTCGGTGTGGGTTACGACGAAAATTTCGTCCTGGATCATCCAGAAGACCAGTTGTTCGAAGCCGCTGAAGTGTACGAACCGAGCACTGGGCGCATTCTCAAAGTATTGACCACTCAACCTGCAGTGCAGTTCTATTCAGGAAACCATCTGGATGGGTCGATTACTGGAAAGGAAGGCCGCGTCTACAAACCGCGATTCGCGTTTTGCCTGGAAACGGAGCATTATCCAGACTCGCCGAACCACGCTAACTTTCCCTCGACTGAGCTGAAGCCCGGGCAGAAATTTCACAGCGTGACGGTCTATCAGTTCAGCGCCGGCTCGCGCTAAAAATTATAACCAGGGGGCTATGCTCTGAGTTGGGTAGGGAGGACCCGTCGGCCGATCGATCTTCAGTTAATAAGCCCGAGCCGTCGCAAGTTTCTTGTCCGCTGTTGCCAGGGGGCTTCAGCGGCAATGATTCCGGCTAGCCTCCGCGCTTTCACTTTCTCATCCCACTACTCTTTCGCCCTCTCGCCTTCCTTCGATGGCGAGTTCTATTTGCACCCGCATTATCCCGCCCAGAGACCACTCGACGCCATTCTGCTTAAGACGCAGGCCGACCTGGACGAGTTCGTCACGGAAAAATACCATGACCGGATCGCGGTGATTCTCGGCGAATGGAGTTCGAGCCTCCTTCGGTCTCCGCAGGAAATGCAACCCGTCGAAAAAAGTCTTGCGCCGGCGTTCTCCGGATCATCTCTACGGCCGGTCGAGTCGCGCCCCGTGCGCTCTGATGCGACTCTGGAAGTTCAGCAAAATAAATTCGCCACACAAGCGATTCTCGGACGAGACTCCTTTCTTAAGGAATTGCGGGCTTCGATGAGCGTTTTTTCGACGATCTTCAGCGCGGAATTCCAGGTCATAAGAATCGAAGCGAATTCAACACCCTCCGCCCAACTTCCCGCGGTGCACACTCGCGTGCGTTACCAACTGGTGGGAAGTGGAAACGGCTACTACCGCGAACAGCGCGTTGGATATTGGGATCTCGAATGGGCAGCCTCGCCGCCATCATCCGCTTCGCCCGAATTCCGGATTTGTAAATGGCAGGCACTTGATGAGACCCGAAGCCGCTCTCACGCGCCCGTGTTTGTCGACATCACTGCTTCAGAACTGGGCCGCAATCCCTCCTATTCAGCGCAATTGCTGCGCGGCGCCGATCACTGGCGGACCGTCCTCGACGGAGCCTGCGGCATCGACATTTACGGCCACAATGGAGTCTCGGTCGCTGACATCGACAACGATGGTTTCGACGATCTCTACATCTGCCAGCCAGCAGGTCTTCCCAACCGCCTTTATCGAAATCGCGGAGACGGTACGTTTGAAGACGTTACGGAAGCGTCTGGCCTGGGGATCCTGGAAAACACGGCATGCGCGTTGTTTGCCGACTTCGATAACGATGGCCGTCAGGATGTGGTCGTCGTGCGCGCCAACGGGCCGCTTCTGTTCACCAATGAAGGCGGCGGCAAATTTCGCCAAAAGCCCGGCGCCTTTCAGTTCGCGAATGCTCCGCAGGGAACCTTTACTGGTGCATCCCTCGCCGACTATGACCGCGACGGATGGCTAGACATTTATTTCTGCCTTTACGTCTATTACCAGGGCACCGATCAATACAAGTATCCCGTCCCTTATCATGACGCCGAGAACGGTCCTCCCAACTTCATGATGCGGAACAATCGCGACGGCACCTTCCGCGACATTACCCGGGAATCTGGCCTCAATCAGAACAATACCCGCTACAGTTTCTGCTGCGCGTGGAGCGACTACAACCAGGACGGATGGCCTGACCTTTACGTAGTGAACGATTTTGGCCGCAAGAACCTGTACCGCAACAACGGCGACGGAACATTTACCGATGTTGCTCCCCAGGCTGGAGTGGAAGACGTCGGCGCGGGCATGAGCGTCTGCTGGCTCGATTATGACCAGGATGGCGCCGAGGATGTTTACGTCGGTGATATGTGGACCGCTGCAGGAGAGCGCGTGTCCAGGCAGGATGGCTTCAAGAAGGAGTCCCCCGAAGATATCCGAGCCCTGTACCGGAAGCACGCGATGGGCAATTCCATTTTTCGAAACAGCAAACTTCGTAACGGCGGTGCGTTCGAGGATAAAACCATGCCGGCTGGGGTAGGTATGGGCCGGTGGGCATGGTCGAGCGACGCCTTCGATTTCGATCATGATGGCTTTCCCGATCTCTACATCGCCAGCGGTATGGTTTCTGGCGTCTCGCGGGAGGATTTGAATAGTTTTTTTTGGCGGCAAGTGGTTGCCAAGTCTCCTGACGAAGCGAAGCCTTCGCATGACTACGAACAAGGTTGGAGCGCTATCAACGAACTCATTCGGGCGGACGGAACCTGGAGCGGTTTCGAAAGGAATGTTTTTTACGCAAACAACCGGGATGGAACATTCTCTGACGTTTCTGGCGCAGTTGGACTGGATTTCCTCGAGGATGGCCGCTCATTTGCCCTCGCCGATTTTGATCAGGACGGGCGGCAGGAAGTCTTCCTCAAGAATCGCAATGGCCCGCAATTGCGCCTGCTGAAAAACGTGGCTGAAAATCTTCCGGCGTCGATCGCCTTTCGTCTTCGCGGCACGAAGAGCAATCGTGACGCCATCGGTGCAGCGATCACAGTCGAGACTGAATCGGGTCGCCAGACTCGTTGGCTGCAAGCCGGATCTGGATTTCTTTCCCAGCACAGCAAAGAAGTTTTCTTCGGCCTGGGCGGGGCGAAAGGCGCGGTGCGAGCGTCGATCCACTGGCCCAGCGGCCTGGTTCAAGATGTTCACGATCTTCCGCCGAACCATAGGGTCTGGCTCGAGGAATCTTCCGATAAGTTTCGACTTGAACCGTTCAAGGCGATAGCATCATTGCTTGGTCAGTTCCCTATTGATTCCCCGCAGGAAGTCGAACCACTCCCTGACACCGTCGAAACTTGGCTCCTTGCTCCCGTGGCCGCACCAGAGTTTTCTCTTCCTGACCTGACTGGACAGTTGCTCACTCTGGCTGCACTTCGCGGAAAGCCGCTGCTGCTGAATTTCTGGATCGCGCAATCTGCGAAGTGTCTGGAGAACCTGAAATTGTTCGACCTTGTTCATGAGCGGTGGGCAGCCCGAAATCTTCAACTGCTAACCGTGAATGTTGACGACCCTGCGGATCCTGAAAAACTGAGAGCACTTGCCCGCGAGCGGCGGCTCTCACTCCCTATCCTCCGCGGATCGGAGGACGTCGCCGGAATTTATAACATTCTCTATCGTTACCTGTTCGACCGCCATCGCGATCTGGGATTGCCCACATCGTTTCTCATCGACACACACGGCGACATCGTCAAGATTTATCAGGGACTGGCGAACCCGGAGAACGTCGAGCTAGACTCACGGAGCATTCCTCAAACCGACGCGGAGCGGTTAGCGCGGGCTTTGCCGTTTCCGGGCGCCACAGCCACGTTTGAGTTCGGTCGCAATGATCTATCCTCTGGCTCGGTCTTTTTTCAACGAGGCTATTTCGGTCAGGCTGCCGCATCCTTCCAGCTTGCTCTGCGCGACAATCCATCGAGTGCCGAAGCTCACTACGGCTTGGGAAGCGCGCAGTTGAACCAGCAAAAGCTCGTCGAGGCGCGGCAGAGTTTTGAACATGCCGTGAAGCTTCACGCAAGTTACCCCGATACTCTGGCAAATGCCTGGAACAACCTCGGCCTTCTTGACACGCGAGAAGGCCGCACGGACGAGGCAATCCGCTGCTTTCAAGAGGCCTTGCGCTCAAGTCCCGATCATCTGGTTGCCCTCAACAATCTAGGCAACGCATATCGTTTGCGGAAGGAATGGGATAAAGCTCGCGAAACTTTCGAGCGGTCGCTTGCCGTCAGCCCGGATGATCCTGAGGCGAATTATGGTTTGGGGATGGTGTTTGCGCAGGCTGACGATTCCGAGCGCGCGTACGAGTATCTGCAGAGAGCATTGAAGTCTCGTTCCGCTTACCCGGAAGCGCTGAACAATCTCGGAATACTCTACTTGCGAACTCAGCGACGAGATGAGGCAGTCGCGAGTTTCGAAACCTGCATCCGAGTGGCTCCCGCCTTCGATCAGTCGTATTTGAATCTGGCCAGAGTCTACGTGATCGAAGGCGCGCCGGAAAAAGCTCGAACCATCCTGCTCGAACTTCTGAAGCAACATCCGAATCACGCCCAGGCGCAAACCATGCTGGCGCAACTTCCCCAGTAGAATGTCACCAGATCCGGACCCCTATTTTCTTGGCGTGGGCGCCGCGGTGAGCAGATCCACAAACGTCTTGTAAAACCTGTCGAGATCGAGATCGACCTGCACCTCGACCGGCTGTAAATCGACCCTAGGCTTATTCTGCTCAGTCCAGTTGAGCGTGTTGCCGTAGTTAGCCCCGTGGTCCAGATCCACATCCATGAACAGCGTTTCTTTCTTGGTAATCAACGTCGGATCGAGCCAAGCCATTGCTGTCAGTTCATCCCACAGATAATTGTAGTTACCCCACAGGCGCCCATACTGGCCGATATAGTTCGCCGCCGGAGACCTTCCTGCCTTGACGCGGTTCATCAAATCAGCGGTAAGCCTGGTCTTCACTGAAATATCTACCGGGGTGCAAACAATTTTCCTCCACGGCGCCAAGAGCACGATGTGAGCGGCTTCTGGATCGAACCACAGGTTAAATTCGTGGGTTGGAGAATTTGCAAATTCAGGATCATCGGTTCGCGGATTAAAGCTGGCGCCCATGAACACCAACTCCTTTGCCAGGCTTGGAAATGCGGGATCGATCGAAATTGCGAACGCCAAGTTGGTCATCGGACCGCCCTCATAGATAGTGATCTGGTTCGGAAATTTGTGAACCATGCGAATAAGGAAGTGCGCGGCATCTTCGTCGGCCGGCTTGGTTGTGGGTTTGCCCTCCGGCATCTCTCCCAACTGGTCGGGTGCGTGATAAAACTTCGGCGTCCAGGCTCCCAGCCAGGCAACGCTGCCATATTGCTGTTCCAACAGCTCTGTATCTTGTTTTCTCCTCACCAGCGGGAGCTCCGCACCCGGTACCACGGGAATGTCCGTTCGCCCAATGAGTTCGAGCATCCGCAACGTGTGGGCTACTTCTTCCTTGAGCCACTGGTCGCCGGTCACCACTGTGATACCCAGGACTTCGGTTTCTGGCGATTGGATCATGAGCAGCATCGACTGCTGATCGGTTCCGGCAGGACCTGCGGCATCTTGATCAATAATGACCTTTCGCTTCTCCTGTCCCCAGCACGTAAAGCATGACATCAGTATTGCCACCGCCATCAAATACCGCATCCGGTAAGACTGCATCCATGGCCCCTTTGCCCTTCGAAGGTAACAAATTCACTCACGCCCGACAGCGTTATGACGTTAACGTAGAGGTTGCAAAAGCTGCAAGTCCATTGACAGGGACGAAGACTTGCACGCTATCCTCTTGAGTCCACCATGCCGATAAATATTGAGATCAAAGCAGTTTTGACAAACCGGCGTGCCGTTGAAGCCGTTGCTGCCCGCTTAAGCGATGTTGGCCCTGAGAAAATTCTTCAGGAGGATTTCTTCTTTCGTTGCGAGCGAGCGCGGTTAAAGCTTCGCATTTTAGCGCCGGACCGCGGAGAACTTATTCGATACGAAAGAGCCAATGTCGCCGAGTTGCGCGGGTCGCATTATCTGATCGCCCGCACTCCGGACCCTCAAACTATGCTTGGCATCCTGACGACCACGCTGGGCAGAACCGGCGTAGTCAAGAAGACGCGAACTTTGTACCTTATCGGCCAGACGCGCGTGCACCTGGACGAAGTGCACGGGCTCGGAGAGTTTTTGGAGCTCGAAGTCGTGCTTCGGACGGGGCAAAGCGAGGTTGAGGGAAGGAACATCGCAACTGCGCTACTGTCAGAGTTCGGAATCGGCCAAGAGCATCTAATCGCTGAAGCTTACGTCGACCTTCTGGCATGGCAAGCGGGGCCAACCGGAAATCAACAACGCTGTTCCCGATCGATTGCGGATCGCGGATCGAGCGACTAGAATTTTGCACTACACGCGCTTGCTTATGGTTCGCACCTATATCCACGCAGCCTGCATCCTCGCGCTGGGCGCGGCTTTTGCTTCCGTTCTTGAACAATCCACACAAGGCCAGACGCCGGAGGCGCAACCGGAACGAACCGCGAGGGCGACGCTGCACGGCGTCGTACTGGATACGGCCCGGCACCCTGTTGCCGGTGCCACTATATCGTTACAAGCCATGGATGCACAGATTCTCACTGCGCATACCAATTCGACGGGAGCCTATTCTTTCCTCGCTCTTCGCCAAGGCAGTTACATTGTGCAGGCAGAGATGGCTGGCTACGAGCGCGCACCCTCGAATTCGATCATTCTCGCTCCGAACGAAGCAAGAACTTTAGATCTCTTTCTAAACTTCTCAGGCTCAGCTGTGGCCAAGAAATCGTCACCCTCGCAGCCCGAGTTCTTCGACGAACCGCACTTCACCGTGGCCGGTGTTACCGACACTACCAGTCTGGGTGGTCATGGTTCCGACACAATCGTACGAAACCGGGAAGCGCTGGCCGTGGAGACCGCTTCTCTCGGCAAAGCACCTGTCACCGATTCAGCAACTATTCCCTCCAGCGCCGAGACAGAGAAATCTTTGCGGCAGGCCGCTACTCGCCAGCCTCCAGACTTCGAGGCAAATTATCATCTCGGCAAGTTTTTGGTCGATGACGCGAAGGCCAAAGATGCGCTTCCATACCTCGAACTGGCCTCCCGGCTGAATCCCGGCAGTTTTTACAACGCTTACGAACTGGCGCTCGCCTACGACCGAAGCGGAGATTGTGTTCACGCACGCCGCAACGCGCGAGCTCTGCTCGCCGATCAGGGGAGATCTCTTCAGGAGAAAGCTCAACTGCATCACTTGCTTGGCGATCTCGAAGACAAACTAGGGAATGCCCTGGAGGCTGTTCGCGAATATCAGAGCGCGGCCGAACTCAACCCGAACGAAACCAATCTTTTCGACTGGGGAGCCGAACTCCTTACCCATCGTGCGGCGGAACCGGCCATTGAGGTTTTCACTAAAGGCAATCGCCTCTTCCCGCGTTCGACGCGAATGCTGTCTGGCCTGGGCGCTGCTTGGTACTCTCTCGGTTCCTTCGATCATGCGGAACAGCGTTTCTGCCAAGCTTCCGACTTGAATCCTGACGATCCCGATCCCTATCTTTTGATGGGAAAAATGCAAGTAGCGGAGACTGCGGATTCGCCCGCGATTCTCGAACGACTGGCTCGCTTTGCGCGGCTGGAACCTCAGAATGCGCTGGCCAATTACTACTACGCGGTCAGTTTGTGGAAGCGTCGCAATTCGCCGGAGGATGTCGAAGATTTGGATCAAGTTAGGTCGTTGTTGGAGAAAGCTGTCCATCTCGATCCCAGTCTAGGCGTCGGATACTTGGAGTTAGGCATCGTTTATTCGGAGCAAAAAGACTCTCCGAAAGCCGTCTCCGCCCTGCAACAAGCACTCGCCGCCACGCCTCGCTTGGAAGAAGCTCACTACCGTCTTGCCCAACTCTACCGTCAGATGGGAGACACTTCGAAAGCTCACACGGAGCTGCAACTGTACGAGCAGATGTCGGCTGAGAAAACGCAGGAAATCGCGCGGCAGCGGCACGAAGTGCAGCAGTTTGTGTACCAGCTGCGGGACAAGCCGCCCGACTCGCAGACGCAATAAAACGCACCATGCGGATCAGAAAATGCGCGACATCTTCATCACTGGTTATCGGGCGAACACGGAGACTCCTGCGTATTGGATCCTCTCTTAGAACAGGAGTTTAAGAGCAAACTGAATAAATCGAGGATCATTCAAAGTCGTGTTTATCACTCCGAAGCTGGATGGACTAGCGAGATCCTGCATTGAACTCGCGCTGCTGCCAGGCAAGAAGAAGTGGGCATGGTTCAGAAGGTTGAAGAACTCGGCTCGGAACTGTAGGTCCATGCCTTCCCGGAAGCGCAAGGGGAAATCCTTGATCGCCGAAAAGTCAGTATTCACGAAGCGAGGCCCGTATACGGGGGCTCGCGGACCGTCTCCAAGTTCTCCGACCGCAGGTGCCGCAAAAGCGCACGGATTAAACCAATGCTCCAGGGTGTGAACCTGAGCAGGACAATTTGTGTTGCCGCCTTCGTTTCCGCCTCGGTTGGGATCTCCAACTTCGTCGGGACGGTTCAGCACATTTCCATTCCACATGAAATTAACACCGGATTGGTTGTTGCTGTCGACTACGAACAAGGGAAATCCTGATATAGCCTTTTCGATTACATTCACTTTCCAGTTTCCAAAGATTGCATTGGCTGGCCCAGTCCAGGCACCACCGAAATGCTTGCCTTTGCCAAACGGCAGTTCATACAGGACGCTGGCAGTGAATTGATTGTTGAGATTGAGCTGAGAAAGACCCCAGTCCGCTTTCTGCGCTCCGGGCAGCGGCCAGAACATCGCACCGGGAAGAGTGCCCAGACCGTCTGGAAAGCCGGAGTCAAAGGTACGGGAATAGGTATAGCTTAGAAGAGCGTACAGGCCATTTCGCGCGCTCTTCTCCGCCTTGACTTGAAGAGAATCGTAGCGCGCCCGCCCGTTGTCGGTGTTGTTGTCAATCGCCGTGAATGGGCCATATGGCGCTGCAAAATACGCTCCCCCAGGGCCGCAACCCAGCGTGTAGCCGGGAACGGCATTAGGGCCTCCAGCGCACGCCGTCGGAGATCCAATATTCTCGTTCAGTCCGTCGTTCAGGATGCGGCTGCTCCGAGACCCCGCATACCCTACCGTCAGCACAACCTGAGCAGGCAACTGATGTTCAATGTTTAAGTTGAACTGCTGCACCATCCCTTGTTTGAAATTGAGGTCCTGCGACTGAACCGTGCCTGTGAAACTGGATGGGGGAGGAGGCGCCTCGATGGGCTGCAGGTTCGGCTGCAGGAAACCGAGTTGAAGCCCACAGTTAGTTGGCGTCGCCGATGTGGCATTGCCAAATGGGCAGGGCGCACTGGGGAAATTGTCGACTTCGGCATAGTAGGGCGGATTCTGCCAGAGTCCTTGCGCGCCTTGGCTCCACGCCGAATCGTGGAAGATGGCATAGCCGAGGCGTATCGCCGTTTTATCACTCCCCATTGGTTTCCACGCGATACCGATGCGCGGTTCGAAGGCTGTCTTATCGAACTGTATGCCTATGCTCCCGCTTGAAGCTACGCAACCTGTGCAGCCTTTCAGCGGTCCTGCAACCAGATATTGGCCGGTCGTATAGTTGAAGTTCGCCTGGCGACCGTCCGCTTCGCTGATGGGTGTGGTCAACGACCAAGCAACGCCCAGGTTGAGAGTCAGATTGGTCGTCACCCGCCAATCGTCTTGGACGAAAGGCCGTAACATTTTCCAACGACGGCCTGTTGTGGCGCCTAAAAAAGTCTGGTCATGAATGGCCCCGCCTATCTGGCCTAGAAGCAAGTCGGCCGTGGCATCGCCAGTGTAGCTACCGAAAATCAGGAAATAACCGTCCCCGAAACCATTGGTGAGTACATTCATCTGATTGGCGCGAATACCGCCGCCGACGCGGATGTTGTGCTTGCCGCGAATCAAATCCACTGAATCAGAAACGGAGAAAACGTTGGTGCCACCCTGGAAGGGTGAAAACCCGCGATCACCGACCGACCAGTAACCGGTCAACTGGGTTGAACTCAGACCGCAACCTACACAATCTTTGGTCGACTGGTTGAGGCTGGCAGGATAACCGGTGATGCTGTCGCACCCGGCTCCCAGATCGGCGCCTTGGATCCCAATCTTCGCCGCTTCGCAAGTGCCCGTGCCAAACGATGAGATGTGGTTGAAGATTCGATTGAAGCCCGCGTTAAATTGGTTGATGGTTCTATCTGAAAAAAGGTGAGTCTCCGAAACTGCAACGTTGCGTCCGTGGTTGGTAATGTTCTGCGTGCTGGCAAAAGCGCCCTGCTCGGCAAACCCCGGCGAACCGCCAGGAACGAACGATACGGCCTGATCGTAGCTGAAGCGGGCAAAGATAGAGTCTTTACTTGAAAAATTGTGATCCAGACGGATGTCGAACTCCCCTTCGTTAAGTTTCCGCACAGGAACGTTCGTGTAGTTGTAGCCGAGATTGGCATTGCTTGTATTGCTTTGAGGGTACAGCTTGAGCAGTGCAAGACCGGCCGGATCGGCCATTCCGCCGCTGCCGGCGAGGGCGATGGGAACCTTGTTGCAGGCCGTCCCGCCGGTCTGTAGTCCGGTAGTGGTCGGCGCAATAGGATCGCCTGAGGTGTCGCACTCGAAGGGCGTGCCTGAATAGGGGTTGACGAGGTTATTGAAACCGTCCTGATTGGGCTGGCCAGTGGGATTGGGAAAGCCGGGACGGGCAACTCCGAACGGATCCAGAGTATAGTCACCGCCCATCATCGCCGCCGTCGGAATCAAACCCGTGAATGGGATGCCGTGCCGCTGTCGCTTGGCCTGGTAATCGAGAAAGAAAAAAGTCTTATCCTTCCGGATAGCCCCGCCCAAGGCTCCGCCGAACTGGTTCAGGTTGAACTGTTCCTTGCTGGAGGCGAAGTAGCTGCGCGCATCCAATTTCGTGTTGCGGAAGAATTCAAACAGCGAACCATGAAACTGGTTCGTTCCGGATTTCGTGGTCACCAGCACGGTCGGCCCCGCGCGCGTGCCCCATTCTGCCGAGTAGTTATAGGTGAGGACTTTGAATTCCTGGATGGCATCGATGGAAGGAAGAATCGCTATACCGCCGGCGGTCAACTCATTGTTGTCGTTGCCATCGAGAAGCCAATCCGTGCTCTGAGCT
This sequence comes from Candidatus Sulfotelmatobacter sp., assembly GCA_049519055.1. GTDB lineage: Bacteria > Acidobacteriota > Terriglobia > Terriglobales > Acidobacteriaceae > Sulfotelmatobacter. The sequence goes on from JBEKRE010000040.1 coordinate 29,196, forward strand.
CGTGAACCGCCAACTGAAAGAGAATACGTTCCGCGCGCCGAAACTTCACTGCTAGGACCGCCATTAAAGAAGCTGCTCGGGTTGGTTTCTTGAGTTACGCCAGGCGTCAATGTCGCTAGCTGAACAAAGTCGCGGCCGTTGAGCGGAAGTTCTGCCACTTGCTCAGAGGTGATGACCTGACCCAGCGTTGGATTCGTGGTCTCCACAGCCACCGCCGTGCCGCTGACCTCGACATTCGTGCTGACCGATGCAGGCGCCAGCGAGAAATTCAATTCAGGATGCTCGTCGATCTGCAGCCGAATGTCCTTCTGCTCGGCTGTCTGGAAACCTTGCGATTGAACCCGAACGGTATAATTCGACACGGGCAGTAACGGAATCAAATAATGCCCCGAGTCGTCGGTCTTCGCCTCGCGAGAAAGCCCCGTTTCCTGGGAGGCAACTGTCACCGTCGCGCCCGAGATTACAGCTCCCGCCTTGTCGGAGACGGTACCGGAAAAACTACCAGTCGCTTGCCCGTGCATGAGTGGACAGACCACAAAGACAAGCGAAAGGAAAACCACACCGCGCAGCGCCTTCTTATGCAGCATTACGATACCTCTCGGCGGCCACACCGAATGACGAAGGGAGATTCCGTCACTTAGTTGAAAACTTTATCGGAAGTCTTAGACCGTAGACCGGTCCTTATAAATGGCAGGTACTTCCAAAGTCAAGACTTTTCAGCAGTGGTGGAGGCTGCGATGCCGCTAAATTTCCGAATTGCTGCAGAAGAATATCCGCAGCCACGTTTCTCACGGTGCAGCGCGATTTAGCGTCGCAAGAACGAGAGCGCAAGCGCGGCTGCTGGCCGCCTCGGAATTACTCGCCGTAAGGAACCCAGATGTTCTTCACCTGAGTTGCGTGTTGCAAGAACCATCGGCCTTCGCCTTGCGTTGCATCAAACCAGTCGATAACCCGGCCTTCGTTGGTGAAGACCTGTTTCAGATTCCCTACGGAAAACGATTTCGCCGCCGCAGCGCTGGATTCGTCCGAAAAACACCAGATTCCATCGACGTCGTCATGCTCCGCGATCGTCTTGAGCAGTTGCGAAGTGTACCCCGGGACGATATTGATGGCCCCATCTGGCAAATCACTTGTGTCGAAGATCTGGTAGAGATCCCCGATGATCAGCGGATATGTTTCCGAGGGAACCACGATGGTAGTGTTGCCGCTTGCCAAAACCGGTAAGACGAGAGCAAGGAAGCCCAAAAGTGGCGCATCATTGGGACAAATAATTCCGACCGTTCCGATCGGCTCATTCATCGCAATCGCAACGGTTCGTGAAGGAGGGTTGTGCACCGCTCCGTCGAATTTGTCGGCCCAAGCGGCATACGAAAAAATGCGCTCGATGCTGGCCGCGACTTCTTTGGCCGCCTCGGCTTTGCCAACCGCCGCCGCTAACCGGCGAGCAATTTCCTCTTGCCGCAACGACAGATTTTCTGCCATGTAATAGAGCACCTGCGCGCGATTATGGGCCGTAGTCTTGGCCCAACTTGTCGCTTTGCGGGCGGCTTCCACGGCATTCCGAATATCTTTTCGATTGCCCAGCGGTGCTTCTCCGAGCAATTCGCCATGCCGGCCGCGTACTTCAAAACTGTAGCCGGAATCGGGTCTCGCCTGCTTCCCTCCGATGTAGAGCTTCACCGTGCGGTCGATCGCCAAATCTGTGTGTTGTCCATTTGTTGAATCTTCGGGTTTGCGCTCCGACACCGGAAGCGAAGCGGCACGCTTGAACCACGATGGTTCGAGATACTCACGCAAGCCTTCCCGTCCGCCCTCGCGTCCGTAACCGCTTTCGCGATAGCCGCCAAATCCGCACGCGGCGTCGAACATGTTCGTGCAATTCACCCATACCACGCCGGCCTTAATTTGCGCTGCCACTTGCAGCGACAGGTTGATGCTCTCGCTCCACACGCAGGCCGCCAGACCGTATACCGTATTGTTCGCTAGCTCTACAGCTTCGGCGGGCGTGCGAAACGTCATCGCAGCAAGTACCGGGCCGAAAATCTCCTGCTGCGCGACGACCGACGCCGGGTGCACATTGCTCAACAAAGTTGGAGGAAAGTAGAGTCCTCGCGATGGCATCTCGATTTGCGGTTGCCAGCAGGACGCCCCTTCCGCAATTCCTTGATCTACAAGGCGACGAATGCGCTCCAGTTGCACTGGTGCAACGATTGCTCCGATATCGATGGCTTTATCCAGGGGCGGACCGACGCGAAGCACGCTCATGCGGTCGCGAATTTTTTCCAGCAGCGTTTCAGCAATGCTCTCCTGCATCAGCAGCCGCGAACCCGCACAGCAAACCTGCCCCTGGTTAAGCCAAATTCCATCCACCAAACCTTCCACTGCGCTATCCAAGTCGGCATCCTCGAAAACTACAAACGGAGACTTGCCGCCCAGTTCCAAAGAGAGTCGCTTGTGACTCTTAGCGGTCGCGCTCCGAATCACACGACCGACCTCCGTGGACCCAGTGAACGCAATCTTGTCGACGCCGGGATGCTTCACCAGCGCCTCACCCGTAGAACCATCGCCGGTGACGATGTTGACCACTCCTTCCGGCAGGCCGATCTCCTGGCAAATCTCGGCAAACGCCAGCGCGGTTAGCGGAGTGAACTCCGCGGGCTTCAGCACCGCCGTATTTCCGGTAGCAATGGCCGGCGCAATTTTCCACGCCAGCATGAGCAATGGAAAATTCCACGGGATGATTTGGCCGACGACTCCGCAAGCCTCATAACCGGAAAACTCTGAGTCCAGTAACTGCGCCCATCCCGCGTGATGATAAAAATGCCGGACCACGAGCGGGATATCTATGTCACGGCTCTCACGAATCGGTTTACCGTTATCGATAGTTTCAAGCACCGCGAGCCGCCTCGAATGTCTCTGAATGGCCCGGGCCATGGCGTACAAATAGCGGGCGCGCGCATGCGGTGTAAGAGACTGCCACTTCGGAAGTGCTTTTCGCGCCGCCTCGACCGCGGCACCAATATCCGCGGCCGATCCCTGCGCGACCGTCGCGATTTTTTCTCCGGTAGACGGATCGATCGTGTCGAAGAATCCGCCTTCGGTTGGTTGGCGCCACGCACCATCAATGAAGTGACCGAACCGGCGTTGATGCCGGTCGAGCCAGAGCAGCGCATCTTTCGGATCTTCCGGCGCCGGACCGTACTCCATGGTAAGAAACTTTTCCGCTATGCTCATTCCGCTTTCGGCTTTCGTCCTCGATTTTTGCCCGCGCAGGCTGACTATGCAATCGGATGGCGGTAATCTGCCGAGTACCGACCCGTAGCGTAGTGTTCTAACTGCCGCTCAATGTCGTTCAAAAGTCCGCTAGCCCCGAAGCGGAAGAGATGCGCTTTCATCCAGGAAGTTCCCAGTTCTTCTTTCATGAGCGCCAACCATTCCGTGGATTGTTTCGCCGTTCGAATTCCCCCCGCGGGTTTGAAACCAACAGCCATGCCGGTTTCCTGAGCATATTCGCGAATGGCTCGCGTCATCACAAATCCAACGGGCAGTGTGGCATTCGTCGATTCCTTCCCGGTGGAAGTTTTGATGAAGTCGGCGCCTGCCATCATCGCTACGAAACTGGCGCGCGCTACGTTGCGCACCGTGAGTAAGTCACCGGTACCCAGGATCGCCTTCATGTGGCAGCGCCCGCAGGCCTGCCTGAATTCAGCCACCTCATCGTAAAGTTCCTGCCACTTGCCGCCGAAGACGTGGGCTCGGGTAATTACGATGTCGATCTCGTCGGCACCCGCTTCTACCGAGCGGCGGATCTCAGCAACTCGCTCCTGCACTGGCGACAGGCCCGCAGGAAATCCCGTGGAGACAGCGGCCACTCGCACCCCGCTACCCTCGAGCGCTCGGACCGCAGTTTCGACGAAGCGGTGATACACGCACGCGGCCGCTACTTTGATGTTCAGTTGTTCAATCTGAAGACGCCCTAGAAGTTCACACTGAATCGGTTGCCGTGCCTTGGCGCACAGCCGGCGCACCCGGTCTTCCGTGTCGTCTCCCGAAAGGGTAGTCAGGTCCATGCACGAAATTGCGCGCAGAAGCCAGGCAGCTTGCCATTCTTTCTTCACCGTTCGACGCGCAACATGCGTTTGCGCCCTTCGCTCTACCGCGCTGGTGTTCACGCGAACCTGTTTTACCCAATCAAGATTTAAGGGAATGCCGCGATTGGATAGCAGGGGACGTCCGGAGAGTGTAGCGATGGGTGCTGCTGAATCTGGCACGGGTTTCTCCGGCGCCCCGCCGTTCGGGCGATCGGCAATACCATAACGTCTTTTGTGTTCCCCTGACATCGCTCTAGCATTGTACGGCAGAAGCTCAGCCGACCGCAGTTTTCTGCTATAGTTTCGTTCCTCGGAGGTCCCGTCTCATGCCTAGAAATGTGCGCTGTGCCTTGATTCAAGCCAGCAATGCGCTCAGCACCGAACGTCCCCTTGCCCAGATCAGAAAAGCCATGATCGACAAGCACCGGAAGTTGATCGAGCAAGCGGCGCGAAAGAAAGCGCAGATCCTGTGCCTGCAGGAACTTTTCTACGGCCCTTACTTTTGCGCAGAGCAGAATGCGCGTTGGTATGAATTGACGGAGCGAGTGCCCGACGGACCAACCGTGCGCCTGATGCAGAAACTGGCCTCCAAGCATCGCATGGTGATCGTGGTTCCAGTTTACGAGGAGCACATGCCCGGCGTTTATTTCAACACCGCTGCGGTGATCGATGCCGACGGCCGCTATCTGGGGAAATACCGCAAGCATCACATCCCGCACTGCCATCCTGGTTTCTGGGAGAAGTTTTACTTCACTCCGGGCGATCTGGGATACCCAGTTTTTGAGACAAAGTATGCCCGCGTCGGCGTTTACATTTGCTACGACCGTCATTTCCCTGAGGGCGCTCGCATTCTGGGACTGAACGGAGCAGAGATTGTTTTCAATCCGTCGGCCACGGTTGCTGGTCTCTCAGAATATCTGTGGGAATTGGAGCAGCCCGCGCACGCCGTGGCGAATGGTTATTTTGTTGGGGCCATTAACCGCGTCGGGGTCGAAAAGCCGTGGAGCATCGGAGAGTTCTACGGCAAAAGCTACTTCTGCAATCCGCGCGGCAAAATTATCGCTCAGGCCAGCCGCGATAAAGATGAACTGTTAGTGGCGGACCTCGATTTGGACATGATCGCGGAAGTCCGTAAAGTTTGGCAGTTTTTCCGTGATCGACGCCCGGAGAGTTACGGCCCGATCACTGCGCAGACGGGAGAGGTGGCTGCGGCGGACTGAATCGGGACAGATACATGTTATTTCGTAGCCAGATTGCTCGCTCCTTCCAGGATTTCTAAACTCAAACTCATGACGACGCACGACGTTTCTCATCCTCGATCACGCATTGAGTCCAGCTCTCTCTACAATCCTGACCTTGCGCCTGCCACCGTCGACCGCCGGCATTGGGGCACGTATAACTTCGCGGCGCTGTGGATTTCAATGTCCGTCAACATCCTCACCTACATGCTGGCGGCGAGTTTGATTCAGGGCGGGATGAACTGGAAACAGGCGGTGACTACAATTTTTCTTGGGAACGTGATCGTGCTGGTTCCGATGTTGCTGAATTCGCATCCTGGCGCCAAGTACGGAGTGCCGTTTCCCGTGTTGGCTCGGGCCTCATTTGGGGTGCTCGGCGCCAACGTAGCTGCCGTAATCCGCGCACTGGTGGCGTGCGGCTGGTTCGGTATTCAGACCTGGATTGGTGGCGAAGCAATCAGTACCTTGCTGGCGACGCTCGCGCCAGGATGGAAGAATGTCCCGTACGCTACGGCCATTTGTTTTTTTCTCTTCTGGCTGATCAACCTGGCGGTCATTCTGATGGGAATCGAATCCATTCGGATTCTCCAAGGGATCAGTGCGCCCGTGTTGCTCGCGGTTGGTTTGGTCCTCTTAGCGTGGGCCTATCGCCGGGCGGGTGGCTTCGGTCCTATGTTGGCTGCGCCTTCGCGTTTTCGGAACTTTGCTGACTTCCTGAAATTTCTAATCCCGGCCCTGAACGGCACCGTAGGTTTCTGGGCCACGGTCTCGCTGAATATTCCCGACTTCACGCGCTTCGCCCGGAACCAGCGAGAACAGATCATCGGCCAGGCGCTGGCGCTGCCGACAACGATGACTCTTTACGCCTTTATTGGTATCGCCGTGACATCGGCCACGGTTGTGATATACGGTACGGCGATCTCCGACCCGGTTCAATTGCTCAGCCGTTTTCATTCTCCCGTAGCCGTGGTGATTTCGCTGATCGCGATTCTGCTGGCTACGCTGAACGTCAACATCGGTGCCAACGTCGTGTCGCCCGCGAACGATTTTTCCAATCTGTGGCCGAAGAAGATCAGTTTCCGTACTGGTGGGGTCATTACCTGCTTGATGGGTGTTGCGATGATGCCGTGGAAGCTACTGGCGGATTACAATACGTTCATCCTCGGCTGGCTCGGCGGCTATGCCGCTTTTCTGGGACCAGTTGCCGGCATCATGATCTGCGATTATTTCCTGATTCGCAGACGTGTTCTGCAAGTGGATGATCTCTATCTTCGTGGCGGAATCTACGAGTATTCAAAAGGATTCAACTGGCGCGCGGTGATTGCGCTTGCGCTCGGTGCGGGCTCGGCACTGATCGGGCTAGAGGCGCCGTCGGTGCGTCTTCTATATGACTACTCCTGGTTCGTAGGCTTTGCCGTTTCCTTTGTAATCTACTATGCAATGATGAAATTTCAGCGCTCAGCAGCGCTTTCCCCCCTCGCAACTTCGTGATACCAGCGTTTAGCCCTTTCGCGATTTCTGAAAGGCCGTTAAAACGTCGCGCTGATATGTCTCTAGCGATTGTTCCTCGTCTCCGCACATCAAATACAGGTTGAACTGCGTAACGCCCACGCTGGCCAATTTTCTTAGTCTCTCGTGGTGAGCCTTGACTGGCCCGACCACGCAGAAACGATCCACCACCTCGTCAGACACGAAATTCGCGTTCTCACTTTCAACCACGCAATGATGTAGATAGTCGTAACCGCCGCGGTCCTGCACATAGGAAGTGAGCGCCGGAGGCAGATCCTCAGGCTTGTATTGCCGAATGAGATCCATCACGTGGTTGGAAACCAGCGCCGGAAACCAGCGCACCCGTTCGCGGGCGGTGGCCAGATCGTCTGAAATCCAAACCGGAGCTGCCGCCATCACTTCGATCTGATTCGGATCGCGGCCGGCAGCGCTTGCACCGTCTTTCACGAAACCGAGGCACCAGGAAATCAAATCAGGATCAGCGAACTGCAAAATGATCCCGTCTGCAACCCGGCCGGCCATGTGCAACACCTTCGGCCCGTATCCAGCAATCCAAACCCGCGGAGGAATCTTCGCCCAAGTGAGTCGCGTTGCCTGACCTTCGTATTCAATTTCCTTGCTACTGGTGAGGTCGCGGAAAATCTTGACCGCAGTCTCCAACTGGGACCAGCTAACAGGCTTCTTGCCGAGCACTCGTCTCGAGCTGTCGCCGCGTCCAATGCCCAGTTCCATCCTGCCGCCGGAAATTAGATTCAATGTCGCGAACAGGCTGGACGTGACCGTAAGATCGCGCACTGCTGGATTCGTGACCAGAGTTCCAAGTCGCATCCGCTCCGTGTTCGCCGCCATCAAGGTAAGCAGCGGATACGGGTCCATCCACAAAACGTGCGAGTCGAAAAGCCATCCATACTCGAAACCCGCAGCTTCGGCCTGGCGCGTCAAACCCAGAATGCGCTCAACCGAAATGTCTGGCTTTAGCGTAATGCCAAACTGCATGGACGCCCCTTTCATCACTTCCGTGAATGAGGAGGAAGTGAAGTGCGGCAGTTTAGCATAGAATTCTTTTTTCATCTTAGCTGCAGTGGGAAGCTGCAGTCGGAGGCCCCCGATGGGTTTTGACACGATCATCGGCAACGGATCGGTGGTGACGGCGACGGACGCCTACGTCGCGGATGTCGCCATCACGGATGGCAAGATCGTAGCGATCGCCAAGAACCTTCCCCGCGAGAATGTCGAGAAAGTGCTGGACGCTTCAGGAAAATATGTTTTCCCGGGCGGCATCGATGTCCACACTCATCTGGATATGCCTTTCGGGGGCACCACTAGCGCCGACGATTTTGAAACTGGAACACGAGCCGCGGCCTTCGGTGGAACCACCACGCTGATTGACTTCGCCATCCAGTACAAAGGCCAGCCCTTGCGCAAAGCCTTCGACACGTGGATGGACAAAGCCTCAAAGAAGGCCGTCTGCGATTATGCCTTTCACTGCATCGTTACCGATATTGGCAATGGTCAACTGCAGGAGATGAATGCTCTGGTCGGCGAGGGTGTGACCAGCTTCAAACTTTTCATGGCCTATCCTGGCGTGTTCATGCTCGACGACGCCAGCATCTTCCGCGCGCTTCAGACCACCGCAAAAAACGGCAGCCTCATTTGCATGCACGCCGAGAACGGAAGTGCGATCGACGTCATCGTGCAGCAAGCTCTGGCGGAAGGAAAGACAGCGCCGAAGTATCATGCTCTCACTCGGCCCACCACGGCGGAGGCCGAAGCCGTCTCGCGCGCGATTGCGCTCTCAGAGATGGCGGGAGCTCCCATCTACATTGTGCATCTGAGCTGCAATGAGGCTCTCGAAAAAGTTCGAGAGGCGCGTGACCGTGGCCTTCCGGTCTACGCGGAAACGTGCCCACAATATTTGTATCTATCAATCGAAAACTTTGATGTTCCCGATTTCGAAGGCGCGAAATATGTATTTACCCCGCCCCTTCGCGAAAAATGGCATCAGGAGAAACTCTGGAACGGTCTCAAGCGCGATCATCTGCAGGTCGTCTCCACCGATCACTGCCCCTTCTGCTTCAAAGAGCAGAAAGAACTTGGACGCGGCGACTTCACCAAGATTCCAAACGGAGGCCCAGGGGTGGAACATCGCATGAGTTTGATTTACTCCGGCGGCGTTGCCCAAGGCCGATTCAGCGTGAATCGATTTGTTGAACTTGTTTCCACGACTCCGGCGAAGCTCTTCGGCTTGTATCCCCGCAAGGGCACGATTGCAGTCGGCAGCGATGCTGATCTCGTAATCTTCGATCCCAAACGTAAACACACGATCAGCGCCAAGACTCACCACATGCGTGTGGATTACTCTATGTTCGAAGGCATTCAAGTGACCGGCATGCCGGATGTCGTTCTTTCCCGCGGCCGCGTCGTGGTGGACGAAGAGAAGTTTCTGGGCCGCGCCGGACAGGGGGAATTTCTAAGGCGGTCAACCTATTCGCAAGTGAATGCTTAGTCAAGGCACCCTGCCTGGAGCATAATTCTAGCGCAGAGTTGAAAAGAGAGCTTCCTTCCAACGCTTCGTGTCGATGCTCCAGCACACTCTTGATTTGCGATCAGTCTGCAAGGTCTGCGCCCAAATTGGTCGGTTGCGTTCGTCTGTAGCCACATTCAGACGATCCACCACCGTCATCCCTCGCGTCAATTCGCTTTGCGTCTCCACCTCTACATAGTGTTCGCTCCACTCTGTTCCAGCACTTGGGTCGAGAGCGACGCACATCGTAACCGGATCAGGCAGACAAATTCCATCTTCTCCAGTTTGCAGTTTGAATGCGTGACGGGCGTGACTGTTGCATTCGATGGCAAACCGGCCAAGCTCAGTGTCGAATCCTTGAATGAACTCCATGTCTGTCTCATTCACCACGGCCTCACCGCGCGAGAGTTGCCAACCGATGAGTTCAACGGGAAGGCCACTCACCATGACGATGCGCGCGGCCTCAGGATCCACCCAGATGTTGTATTCGGCCGCTGGCGTCACGTTTCCTTCACAGCACGGCGCACCTCCCATGACCACGCAGCGGCTGACCTGGGCTGCGATGCTCGGCTTTCTGGCCAGAGCGAGAGCGACATTGGTGAGTGGCCCTAGCGTAACGAGGACGAGTCCAGGATTCTCCTCGATTGTGCGAACGATTGCGTCGACAGCGTGCATTTGTTCGGGAGACCGGCGAGGCGGCGGATAATTGTGGTCTCCTAATCCATCGCGACCATGAAACCAAGTCGCATTCGTATACGGACGCAGCAACGGTTTTTCCGCTCCAACATAGACTGGAACGTCTGCTCCACAAAGTTCAACCGTGTAGAGAGCGTTACGAGTAGCCTGCTGTACGTCCACATTCCCAGCCACCATCGTGATCGCGGCCACTCGCACATTAGGGGCTCGCAGAGCCATGATGAGGGCCACGGCATCGTCGGAGGCTGTATCGGTATCGATTAGAAAGGTGCGTGACACACGGGTAGCATAACAAACCATTGCGCCATTAAGCGCTTGTTATAAAAGCATGCCCGCGATCGATGCTGACATCAGATTCGCCATCGTTCCCGCCAGCATCGCTCGAATTCCGAGTCGGGCCAGTTCGCTTTTCTTGTTCGGAGCGAGCGCTCCAATGCCCCCAATCTGGATTCCGATGGAGCTAAGATTCGCGAAGCCACAAAGTGCGAAAGTAGCAATCGTAAATGAGCGAGGATCGAGAGCCGCCTTCAACGGGCCAAGCATGGAAAACGCCACCAGTTCGTTTAGTACCATGCGCGTGCCAAGCAAGGTTCCAATCACTCCGCAATCGTGCCAGGGAACGCCAATCACCCAGGCAACTGGGGCGAAGACAGCTCCGAACATCTTCTCCAGACTTTCCGGAAACCAGGCCACCCAGTGATGAATTCCACCAAGGATGCCGTCCGCCAGCGCAATCAAGGCCAGGAAGGCAATTAGCATGGCGGCGATGTTCAACGCCATATGCAATCCGTCGGTTGTTCCCCGAGCCACCGCGCCCAACAGATTCTCTTCCTTCTCAGTTTGCTCTTCGCTTTCGGGCATGACAACTCGTCCCGCAGTTCTCGGACTCTCGGTTTCAGGCACCAGCATCTTCGCCATTAGCAGCGTTCCGGGCGCAGTCATAATGACGGCGCTCAACAAGTGTTTGGGTTCAATGCCAAAAGCGATGTAAGCAGCCATGATTCCGCCGGAGACATGTGCCATGCCGCTGGTCATCACCGTCATGAGTTCTGAACGAGTGAGATCGGGCAGAAACGGCCGAATGGTCACCGGCGCTTCCGTTTGTCCCATGAAAATACTCGCCGCGATGTTGAGCGATTCGGCGCCGCTGGCGCCCATCACCCGGGTCATGACCCAGGCGGCAATCTTGATGACAAACTGCATCACGCCGAAGTGATAGAGCACGGCGAAAAATGCGCAGATGAAAATAATGGTCGGCAATACCTGAAAAGCAAAATAGAAGCCGAGATGGGAGCCCTGCTTTCCGAGATCGCCGAAAACAAACTGCGAGCCGACGTAGGAGTAGCTGAGCAACTGACGGACCACGTCTCCGGCTTTCTGAAAAACTCGCCGCCCGGCGTCGATCCTCAAAACGGCTACGGCAAAGGCGAACTGCAGGCCCAGGCCCCACGCTACCGTTTTCAGGCGAATCGCGCGCCGGTTGCTGGAAAAAGCGTAGGCCAATCCGAGCATGGTCAATAGGCCGAGGATTCCAGTGAATCGTCCCATTCAGTTTTTCTCTCCGGTTTTCCCGATCACTCGATGGATTAACGGCCTTTTCTCGCGGACCGGTGCCTCGGAAATCTGATAACTCTCCGTCAGCAATTGTTGGGCACGAGCCCCACGGGTTTCGGCGTTGTAGTGAATTGTCGCCAGTGGGTCGCCAGCGGATACAGCGTCGCCAACTTTCTTGTGAAGCACGATTCCTACTGCCGGATCGATGGAATCTTCCTTCCGTTCGCGGCCGCCCCCGAGAATCACACATGCGGTTCCAACCTGCTCACACTGCAGAGATGCTAGAAATCCAGCCCTGGGGCTCGAAATCGTCTTCTTGTGTTGCGCCTGCGGGAGCGTCGTTGGATCGTCGATCGTCCGCGGATCTCCACCTTGTAGCTCTACCGTCTGCCGAAACCTGTCCAGGGCTTTGCCGGAAGCGATCAATTTCTCACTCTGCTTCTTTCCGTCCGCGACGGTGTCAGCAACCCCGCCCATATGCAGCATCCACCCCGCAAGTTCAAGGCACAGTTCACGCAAGTCTCGCGGTCCTTCCCCGCGCAATACTTCCACCACTTCCACAACCTCAAGCGCGTTGCCAATCATTCTGCCGAGTGGCTGATCCATGTCCGTGATGAGCGCAACCACTGGTTTGCTCATTCGCTCGCCGGTTTCCACCATGAGTTCAGCCAGAAAGACAGCGTCCTCTTCATTTTTCATGAATGCCCCCGAACCGGTCTTCACGTCGAGGACGAGCGCGTCGATGCCTTCTGCGAGTTTCTTGCTCATGATCGACGCGCAAATGAGATATGGGCTTTCCACCGTTCCAGTAACATCGCGCAGCGCGTAGAGCTTGCGATCGGCCGGCGCGATTTCAGCCGTTTGTCCAATCATGGCGCAACCACACACCTCGAGAACACGGCGAAACTGAGCGACAGGAAGATTCACGTTGAAGCCCGGAATCGCCTCGAGCTTGTCGAGCGTGCCTCCTGTATGCCCAAGCCCGCGGCCGCTGATCATCGGAACCGCGACGCCCGCCGCGGCTGCAAGAGGTGCCAGCACAAGCGAAGTTTTGTCACCAACGCCACCCGTCGAATGCTTGTCGACTTTTCTCGCCGCCAATGAGGACAGATCCAGTATTTCTCCCGAATGCAGCATGGCATCGGTCAATGCGGCAGTCTCGGCACGACTCATGCCGCGCAAAACAACTGCCATCAGCCACGCCGAAACCTGATAGTCGGGAATCTCACCGCAGGTGTACGAGTTCACGAAGTAATCGATTTCACCCCGAGACAGCTCGCCACCGTCACGCTTCTTACGGATCACGTCAATGGCACGAAAAGTCTGCGCTGAAGCAAGCGATGGATTCACTGCAGCCGGAATCCTTCCGGAAGAAGTTCGGTGATATGAGCCTGCTTCGGTCCCTTAGCGCCTGGGAAGAAGATCGTCGCGTCAGGACCGAATTCGTAGATGACCTGGCGGCAAGCACCGCAGGGCGAACAGGGCACACCTTGATCGTTGACCACGGAGACTGCGCGAATCTCGATCTTGGGACCGAGTTCCGCCACGGCAGAAAAAATTGCCGTGCGCTCGGCGCAGTTGGTCATGCCGTAGGAGGCATTTTCCACGTTACAACCGGAGAAGGTTTTGCCGTTCGAAAGCAGAATGGCAGCACCCACACGAAATTTCGAATAGGGCGCGTGCGCGTTCTTCATCACTCGCTTGGCGGACCGCAGCAATTTGGCCCGCACGTCGGCAGGCATTGTTTTCTTGCGCATGACGGAGGACATCTGGCGATGAACGAGAAATCGAGGGCCATTGTAAACCCTGCCGAAGCGCTCCAGCGCTTTTTATTGATTCCGATTAAACCGGGCGCTCGGGAAGACTTGGCTGCGCTCAACCGAGGTTTGCAGGATTTAAGTTCGCAAACAGCGCTCGCAATTTTTCTTCATCCAGCTTTCCTTCGCGGCGAACCCCCGTGCAGATGTCGATTCCGAACGGACCAACTTCCAGCACTGCCTCGCGTACATTCTCCGGCTTCAATCCGCCCGCCAGAAAGATCGGAATGTCGATCTTTTCTCGAATTTGACGACTCAACACCCAATTGTGCTTCCGCCCTGTGCCGCCTAGTTCTTTAATCGTGAGCTTGGGATTCCCTGAGTCGAGCAGAATCGCATCCACATGCGCCGCCGCCGCGACCGCCTCCTCGATGGACTCCTCCCCGGTCACGTGCACGACCTGCACGATCGAGATCCCCGGCAGTGCCCGTCGGAGATCTTCATAAGAACCGTGAACCAGCTGATCGACAAGCTGGATTGTATTGGTACGGCAGCGGCGCTGCTGAACGATGACGCTTTCCGCGTCCTGCAGCGCGGTGAGCAGAAACGTTGCGATCGGTGGAGGAACTGAGGCGGCGATTTCTGCAATCTGTTCTTCGGAAATTACGCCGGGGCCGCTGGGCATGGCGGAAACCAGGCCGAGCGCGGCCGCGCCATGGTCAATGGCCATCCTGGCCTCGTCAGCGTTTGAAATACAGCAGATCTTGACCCGTGGCCGCTTGCTTGCCCACATGCTCAGATTATGCGACTTCCGGTCAGGCAGGAGCCAGCCCACCTCCGATTGATTTTGTTCTCGCTCGGGGCTAGCATATCTCCATTATTCTCATCCGCTCGGCATCGTAGCTTCACTTCGTGCAGCTTTTCGTCTGATCTTCTAGTTGTCCAAGGAGGACGCATGGGTATCGCAGTTTCGCCGCAAATTCACCCGCAGGTGGCTGAGTTTATCGATAAGCCGCGCAAAATGTTGATCAACGGAAAATGGGTAAACTCAGTTTCCGGCAAGACTTTTCCAACTTACAATCCCGCCACCGGCGAGGTTCTCGCTCAGGTAGCGGAAGGTGATCGTGAAGATATTGAACTGGCGGTGAAGGCCGCACGCAAGGCCTTCGACCAAGGCCCGTGGCGGCGGATGACCGCATCCGAGCGGGGACGCCTGATCTGGAAGCTGGCCGACTTACTCGAGGCGCACACCGAAGAGTTTGGATATATCGAGAGTCTCGACAACGGTAAGCCTCTCGCCATTGCGAAGGCGGCCGATGTGCCCTTGGCCGTGGATCTGTTTCGCTACATGGCTGGATGGGCTACAAAGATTGAGGGCAACACCATTCCGATTTCCGTTCCCTATACACCCGGCGCAAAATATCTCGCCTACACGCTGCGAGAGCCGGTGGGAGTCGCAGGACAAATTATCCCGTGGAACTTCCCGCTGTTAATGGCGGCGTGGAAACTTGGGCCTGCGCTAGCTTGCGGCTGCACGGTCGTATTGAAGCCAGCCGAGCAAACTCCGCTTTCGGCCCTCCGTCTCGGTGAACTTATCACGGAAGCGGGTTTCCCCGAAGGCGTGGTGAACATCGTCCCTGGTTACGGCGAGGCCGCAGGCGCTGCGCTGGCTGCTCATCCAGATGTGGACAAGATCGCGTTCACCGGTTCCACGGAAGTTGGAAAGCTGATCGTCCATGCCGCGGCCGGCAACTTGAAGAAAGTTTCGCTGGAACTTGGCGGCAAGTCTCCCAACGTCGTGTTCAAAGATGCCGATCTCGAATCCGCGATCCCCGGAGCCGCGAGCGCCATCTTCTTCAATCACGGTCAGTGTTGCTGCGCCGGATCGCGTCTCTACGTCGAAAAACCGATTTTTGACCGAGTCGTGGAAGGCGTCGCCGGCTATGCGAAGAAAATAGCTGTAGGCTCGGGGCTCGATCCGGAGACGGAGATGGGCCCGCTCGTTTCCGAGGAGCAGCTAAGTCGAGTCTGCGGCTATCTGGAATCAGGTTTCTCCGAGGGGGCTACGGCCGTGGTTGGCGGACACAAGAAAGGCGACAAAGGTTATTTCGTGGAGCCTACGGTCCTCGTGAATACCCGCGAGAATATGAAGGTGGTGCAGGAGGAAATCTTCGGGCCGGTGGTCGCGGTAATGTCGTTCGATGATCCCGAGGAAATTCTCCCGCGTGCGAACGACAGCGAATACGGCCTGGCCGCCGCGGTCTGGACCCGCGACATCGGCAAGGCTCATCGCACCGCGGAATACTTACGCGCTGGTACGGTGTGGATCAACTGCTACAACATTTTCGATGCCGCGTTGCCGTTCGGTGGCTACAAGCAGTCCGGATGGGGCCGCGAAATGGGGCACGACGCTCTTAGCCTGTACACCCAGACCAAGGCGATTTGCTCGAAAATAGCCTGAAATCGATGGAGCAATAAAACAGGACGGCGGTTTACCGCCGTCCTGTTTTCATTGGTGCGCCCGGCAGGGCGCACTCACTAGGAGGTGAAAGTCCTCTACACACCCGGCAAGGGGAAGTGTTAGCCGAACAGCAAGGGTGCCCATCGCGAGGCGGGATCCGGAGGAAGCTGCA
>JBEKRE010000041.1:0-43306 GCA_049519055.1 Candidatus Sulfotelmatobacter sp.
CCCATCAACGTCATCGCCTTCTGCGGCGATGGCGGCGGCGCGGACATGGGTCTGGGAGCAATCTCAGCCACCATGTGCCATCCCGATTACAACCTGCTGATCCTGATGTACGACAACGAGTCTTACGCCAATACCGATATCCAGATTTCCGGGGCATCGCCCTATGGCGTCAACACCTCTTTTAGTACGCCAGGAAAAGTAAAGCGGATCATGAATCACCGCTGGAAAAAGAACATGGCGCCATTGATGATGGTTGGCCACCCCACAGTGAAGTATGTAGGAACCATCTCTACCTCATACCCACTGCAGGCGATGAACAGTGTTCGCAAGGCCCTGTCCGTCGGCGGCCCGACCTTCATTCACTGCCTCAATCCCTGCCCCAAGGGCTGGGACTTTGATCCAGTGCTTTCCTTCGAGCTGGGCGAGCTGGCTGTGAACACTGGCATTTGGCCTTTGTACGAGGTCGAAAACGGCAAGCTGAAGCTCTACGGCAAGACCGAACAGATTGCCAGCGGCAGATTCAAACGTCTGCCGGTGCGCGATTACTTGCTCAAGCAGGGAAGGTTCGCGCATTTCATCGATGAGGATATCGACTATTTCCAGAGCAAAATCGATGACATGTGGAACAAGTGGCTGGTGCCGGGAATCATCCCGCTCCAGAAGGACATAGAAACCGAATAACTCCCCGCCCCCCTTCAAATAGGGGGGCGGATTTTTCTTTACCCGGACGTTTTCGGCAAGGGAGTGCTAGGCGTATTGAGACGAGCAAGAGATGAGCAATTGACCATTAGCTAGGAGGGTGCCCGTGGCCACGAATCTGACCTCCTTGGTTCTTACAGAATCCACGATCCCCGTTCGACGGATTCGGACCCATGCTGGCGGGTTCGCGGTGATCACCATCGCGGACCTGCCATGCACCTGCTCAGTTGTCCTCAATCCACCGGCTTCAAGCCCATACGCCAACCTCGCTGACCGCGCTCGTCGCCATTCAGCCGAACCTCTGAAATCATTCCGCACACTCAAGATTCGTTTAACCCCCCGGGTCGGTCGGATTTGCGACGCATTCGGAAGTGCGGGGCTTCACCGCAGTGCGGGCGGGAATCCGCACTGTTTCACTAGGAGAAAGAACACATGGCTACCCAAACTTTAGTTCCCAGTCAGCGCGACAGCGCAAAAGAAGCCTACGGCAGCATCGCCGGCAACCGATGGATCCAGCTGGTGAGCGGCATCATCGCGATGATCGTCATATCCAACTATCAGTATGCCTTCACGCTTTTTACGCCCGGCATGAAACTGACATTCACCGGAGTACCGTACGCAAAAATCGCAGCGGTATTCTCCGCTTTCATTCTGTTTGAGACCTGGCCGATGCCTGTGTCCGGATATTTTGTGGACAAATTCGGCATCAGGAAGCTGATGACGTTCGGCGCGTTGCTTATTGCGCTCGGATGGATTCTGGGCGGGACGGTCGCCAAGACTCCTGTTGACCTCTACATCTATTACGGCGTGATTGCCGGAACTGGTGCTGGAATCATTTACATTTCCTGTGTCGCCAATGCGTTGAAATGGTTTCCCGACAGGCGCGGATTGGCCGCAGGATTGACGGCCGCAGGCTTCGGCGGCGGCGCCGCCCTCACCATCATGCCCATTGCCCATTCGATCCACAACATGGGATGGGCGCATGCAATGGCTGTCTGGGGCCTTGGCCAGGGCATTGTTGCCTTCGCTGCCGCAATGGTCCTTCGCCATCCGCCTACCGGGTGGGTTCCGGCCGGATGGGACCAGAAGGCGAAGCAGGTACATAAAGCCGTCGCGCAATCGAAGGTGAATTTCACCTGGATTCAAACTCTGGGAAGGCCTGAGTTCTACTTGCTCTACACGTTATTCTTCTTTGCGACCGCCGGCGGTTTGATCGCTACCGCGAACCTTTCCCAAATCGCCAAGTCGCTCCATGTGAGCGATGCTAAGGTATGGGGTTTTGCAATCGTGCCGCTGGCCGCAACCCTGACGTCCCTCTGTAACGCTCTGTCGAGAATTATTTGGGGCTCGGTCTCCGACCGGCTAGGGCGAGAGCGCACGATGTTCCTCACCTTCGGTGTCGAAGCTGTCCTGGTATTTCTAGTGACCAAAATCGCGGGAGCTCCAATCGCGTTTCTGGTTTTGTTCTCGTTCATCTTCCTTTTCTGGGGTGAGATCTATTCCCTCTTCTCAGCCACGACAGGGGATATTTTTGGTCCCAAGAACGCCTCTGCCAACTACGGCATGGTGTATACCGCCAAGGGGGCGGCCTCCGTGTTCGCCGGATTCGGCGCGGCATCTCTGGCTGCATACTTCGGGGGCTCTTTTGCCGTGCCGTTTTACATTTCAGCCGTAATGTGTGCGATCGCGGCACTTTGCTCCATCCTTGTCCTGAGGCCATTGCTCAGGAATAGAATCGCGAAAGAAACACGAACCGCTGAAGGAAAGGCGCTCACGGCGGCATTGGCGCAAGTCTCTACGGCCCCAGAGTCGGAGCCACAGCTGACCGGTACAGGCCGCTAGTCATTGGCCTGAAACGATCAGAAGGTTAAGAAAAAGCGCGGCGGTCGGGATAGCTCAGCCTCGACCGTCGCGTGCTTAACCTTCACCGACCGCGTGGCCGGTTTTCGCCGCTCGTCTGTCAGTCTCAACCCCTTGGTTATGGTCTGGCGTGGATCTGCGCACCGTGCAGCAGTGGCTGGGACACGAAGATATGGAATGCGCTCCTTCAAGCCGTCACGAAGCAAAGCCACAAGAGAGAAGGAAAGCGAAATTTTTGCCGATTAAGCGTGGCCCTGGTTTCTCTGTGCTGCGTGCCCCATTGGATCACGGCTTTGTCGTCGAAGCATGTTGGAACAACTAGCCATTTGCCGTTCTCGCGCTTGAGGACGACGAGATGCTGCCCTCGGGGTGTTTGCCGTCATCGCTGACCGCTGTATAGGTTCCACTGTCATCGACGATATCACCAGAGCAGTCCAGGGTTACGCTCTGCACGGAATCCTTCGAGCCAATCGGCTTTTGCATATAATCTGGAATGTTATCCTGCCCCAGATGCGAGAACCATCCGAAGACAAGTTCGTGGCGTTGGTTGCATAGAGCTTTATCACGTTATCGAGTTGTTTCGTGTTCCAGTTCGGCCGCCAAGCGCTTCTGATGTCAGCAATCTGTTTCTCGTCGGCTGAGGAACAAGCAGCCCAAGCTCCGGTCGGCGGAACGGGCTAGCTCAGCCTCGACCGTCGCTTTTTTAGCCTTGCAAGGAATCGCGCTGACATGCGAACCCCGACGCCGCGGCGAGAGCTGCCGCGCGCTGTCATCGGTTATTATGGTTTTTGCGGGCCCGTAGCTCAGCGGTTAGAGCAGTGGACTCATAATCCATTGGTCCAAGGTTCAAATCCTTGCGGGCCCACCAGATATTTTTTGGGTTGTAGTTCCTGTCCGGACGCGCTACTTGAAGCTCGGCTTCGGGGGCGCACACACCGAGTCAAACCAGCGGCTGATGTACACCTCAGCGTGAGCCTCGCCACAGTAATGCCTGGCTCCGGCCGCTGTGGCAGCCTCCGTATTCCATCGGAGGACGGTAAGCTCGGAGTCTCCGCATCGAATCACGAACCAGTGGATGGGATTGCTGGTTACCGTACCACAGACTTCGCAGCGGAATTCCTGCAGCGACGTCACGTTTTCGCTCCGTAATAAGCAGCTTGGCGCAGTTTACCCAGGGGTAGTAGCTTGCCGCGAATTCGGAGTCAGTACCGTTAATTCTCCAACTTGCTCCCTTTTCACGGCACCTCGAAGATGCGCGGCATGATCCATCATCCAAAGCTCGGGAATAATTTCGGCGACCAGCTGTCCGTGGCAGAAAAGTCGCACGACCGAGCTCTCGGAAACCACTATGCCTACGGCCTTGGTCACAGCGCTCATGTTGGCGGCGGCAATGTGACGGCTGCCGAGTCCCAGCCGGACATCCACCTGTGCGGCCACTGCATCGAGGTAGCGGCACGCGGAAAGCACAATTCCATCGTGACTGACCACGAATCCGCCATCCAGCTGCGCCAGTTCCTTGATGGTTCCGCGGAGATTGAGATTGGTGACGCGACGCGAAGACTCAGGATGTCCCAACAACGGATCCAGAATCAACGCCCGGGATCTGGCCAGCACGGCATCTTCGTCGCCCAGAGTGAACAGCGTGCCAATGCGTCTGCCCTCTCGACCCTCGCGAGCAATCTCCACGGCGAGCCCAATCAGCGGCTCAAGAACTTCCGGATTGTATTCCGTTACTTCGCAGAGAATGCTGTCAAACATCCATCCCGCTCCTCGCCTTGGCTAAACAACATCTTGATTTCGTCGTCACGACGACCCGGTCAACGATGCGAGTTGTGAACATCAGTTTGGAGCCCCCGCTAAGGGCAGCCAGACTTGAAAACGTGTGTCACCGGGTTTGGAAGTGACTTGAATATTTCCCCGATGCTTCTTCACAATTCGCTGGACCGTATCCAGGCCGAGGCCCGTGCCTTCCCCCACTCCTTTGGTTGTGAAGAAAGGTTCAAAGATATGGGGCTGCACCTCCTCGGGAATTCCTGGACCGTTATCGGCGATTTCGACCACGACGCAACCGTCTTGCTGGTAGGTCCGAACGCGAAGCTCACCTTTTCCGTGCATCGCGTCAATGGCGTTATCGATAATGTTGGTCCAGACCTGGTTAAGCTCGCTGCCAAAAGAATTCACCAGGAGCGGAACTTGCTGGTAATCGCGCTGCACCGCGACTCCTTGTTTCAGCTTGTGATTCAAGATGGTAAGCGTGGTCTCCAGGCTCCGCACAACGTCAACGTTGAGCACCGGCGCCTGATCCATGTGAGTGTATTCCTTGATGGCGCCGACCAGATCCGAAATCCGCGAAGTGCTGCTCTCGATTTCGTGGACCAGGCTCGCGATCTCTACCGAAGCGGCGATCCTGACCAGAGCGGCCCGAGCGGTATCCCCATCGAGGATCGCAAACAACGATTCGACTACCTCCGGCTTGATGTTTCTTCTCGCCAACCCGGCCGCCAGCAGCCACAAGTCGTTTTGCCCGTGACTGCGCAACAAAGAATCAATCTGGTCTTCCAGGTCGCTGACGGTTAGTGGATCCGGCGGAACTACATCCGGTTGCGAGAACGAAGCTTCCATTTTTTCGATCTCTGCCTTCTGCGACGGCGAAAGATCACGCTTTCCCAGTTCCAGGCTCGCGTTCCTGATTTTCGTTAGCATGTGACGCAACTGGCTGGCGGCACGTTTCGCAGCCGAGGCCGGATTGTTGAGTTCATGGGCAAGCCCTGCCGAAAGCTTTCCCAAAGAAGCCAGCCGGTCTCTCTGTTGTTCGAGGCGGGTGGTTTCACGGATCCGGTCGGACATCAGGCCCACGAGACGTTTGGTGAGCTCGGGCATTTTCTGTACGAGATCAGGGAACAGCGAGGCGGAGAACCGCAGGGCGCGGCTATCCGTCACAGCGCGCCCGCCCACAGTAAACTGCTTCATCCTCGAAAACGGCAGCACACCGGTAACGTCGCCCGGCTCCAGGTCGAAAACGAAGGTTTCTCCGCGAAGCTCGCCCCGCCCTTGAAGATGTCCCTCAAGAATCACAAACATGGAATCGGCTGGGTCGCCCTGGCGCGAGTAGACATCACCTGCTTTAAGATTTAGCTCTTGGGATTGGCTGATGAACCAGTTGAGCTGATCATCGGGCAAATCAGCGAATGCGGGGACGCGAAGTAGTTCAGATTTGTCGACCATTTATACCTTGCTCAAATACTGATGGATAAATTGCACCGCCACCGATCCTTCACCGACTCCGGAGGCCACTCGTTTTATTGATCCGTGGCGCACATCACCCACAGCAAAGATGCCGGGAACATTCGTCTCCAGCAGGAACGGATCCCGATCGAGCGGCCAGCCCTTCGGCCGTTGCCCGTCACGTATCAGGTCAGGACCGGTCAGCAGAAATCCGCGCTCGTCTCGCTCGATGATATCGGCCAGAAAATCTGTCCGTGGTAATGCCCCAATAAAGATGAACATGGCACTCGCCGGTACGCGCTCTGTCTTGCCGGTATCGCTACAAACCACCGAAATCTCTTCCAGATGGGTTTCGCCATGCGCCTCGGCCACCGAGGCATGGGTCCACAACTGAATGTTTGGGGTCTCTTGAATCTGGTCGATCAAGTATTGTGACATGGTGCTGGAAAGCGATTCCCCGCGCACAAGAATAATGACGCGCTCTGCGTATTTCGCGAAGTTCATGGCCGCCTGGCCCGCCGAATTCGCCCCGCCCACCACGTAGACCATCTCCCCTTTACAGGACAAAGCCTCCGTCGCGCCGCCACCATAGTAAATTCCCGCGCCCCGCAGCCTGTCGATCCCCGGAGCCTGCAGACGCCGCCACTGCACACCAGTCGCGACCATCAGGGCGTGACATGAGATCTCGTTGCCATCCACCAGCTTGATGATTCGGTAAGGCCCTTCGGTTCGCACCCCAACAACTTCCTGGGGAGCGAGGATTTCCACTCCAAAACGCTGGGCCTGCACCACCGCACGCCGGGCCAGATCGCCGCCACTGAGTCCGGTCGGAAATCCAAGATAGTTCTCGATGCGGGAGCTCATCCCAGCCTGACCGCCGGGTGCCTCCCGCTCGATCATCACTGTGTGTAAGCCTTCCGAGGCTCCATAAACGGCCGCGGCCAAACCCGCCGGCCCCCCGCCCACAATGGCCAAGTCATAGAAGCTGGTTTGGGCTCGCGTCCGCAGCCCGACCTTTTGCGCGACGTCCGCCGGCAGACTTTCAAGAAGCTTCGTCCCGTCCGGAAACAGCACCACGGGCAGACTGGTTGCCTCGGGGCCCAGGGCTTCCAAAAGACGTTTGGTCTCCGGATCATTAGCCGAAAGCTCTACGTCGATCCACTGGTAGGGAACGTGGTTGCGCGCCAGGAAGTCCCGCAGCTCATACGATCGGGGCGACCAGCGAGTGCCCAGTAGCCGGATGCCCTGGAACGTGGGACGGAAAGAAGCTTGCCAATCGTCGAGCAAATCATCTAACTGCGGATACAGATGCTCCGCGGGAGGGTCCCACGGTTTCAGGAAAAAGTAGTTGATGCTGGCATTGTTGATGGCGCTGATTGCAGCATTGGTATCGGCGTAGGCAGTCAGCAATGCCCGCTTTGCGCCGGGGAAGATCGCCATAGCTTCCTGCAGGAATTCCACCCCGTCCATGCGCGGCATGCGCTGGTCGGCGAGCAGCAACGCTACACTGTCATTCCGCAGCTTCAGCTGTTTCAGAAGATCGAGCGCTCCCTCCGGCGAATCGCTTCCTATTACCCGGTATTCAGCGCCGTACTGCGAGCGAAGATCGCGCTCGATCGCCCGCAAAACATCAGAGTCGTCATCCACGCTCAGCAAGACTGGTTTGGCCATGCTCGGTCTCGGTTCCAGGAAAAGAAATGATTACACACTTCTGCGTTCTCTGGCTGAGTTGGTTAGATACAGAAATTTGGTATTCGGTCGCGCAAATTCTGTTTGCCCACACCGCTTCCAGAGTCTCCAGGCGTTTGCCCAGATGTTCTTTCCAATGGGACAATGCTTAATGCACAAATCCTTCACCGCAACTGTAAACCTACTCACCGCTGGCACGCTCCTGCTAGGGCACGCCCTGGCGCAGCAGACTCCGGCGACGACCCAACCATCTACAGCATCTTCGGCTAACCCAGCCAAAGCGCAGAGCTCCACCGCGAAGCGGCCGGCCACAGGGGCGAAGAGCGCTACGACCCTGACGCTCACAACGCGGACAGACAAATTCAGCTACGCCATTGGGATGAAGACGGGACAGAGAATGGCGGACAGTTTCAAGAAGCAATCGGTTCCGTTCGACACGGCCATTCTCGCGCGCGGACTGAAAGACGGCTTATCGGGCGGTAAGACTCTCCTGACCGACGAAGAAGCACAGGCTGCGATCAAGGCGGTGCAAGAAGAAATCGGAAAGCAGCAACAGGAGAAGATGCAACAAGCCAGCGCGGCGAACAAGAAAGAGGGAGACAGCTTTCTAGCAGCGAACAAAGGAAAGGAAGGCGTGGTCACGCTGCCCAGCGGCTTGCAGTACAAGATATTGAAAGAGGGCACCGGCCCGAAGCCGACGGCGAGTGACACGGTGGTGTGCAACTATCGCGGCACGTCGATCAAGGGTACGGAATTCGACAGTTCTAGCAAGCGGGGGCAGCCCGCCACATTTCCGGTGAGTGGAGTGATCAAGGGATGGACGGAGGCCCTTCAGCTCATGCCGGTCGGATCGAAATGGCAACTCTTCATCCCCTCCGAGCTCGCCTACGGCGATCGTGGCGCGGGCGGCGACATCGGGCCCGGCTCTACGCTCATCTTTGAAGTCGAACTTCTGTCCATTCAGGATAAGAGCAAGGACAACGCCCCGGAGCAGGGCAAGGAACCGGACAAGAAATAGTTGTTTGATCATTGGCGAGTTCCGGCTGGCGGCGGAGCGTTGCACTCCGCCTTTTTCTTGGTGTGCCGAGCAGGGTCGACAGCTTAGACGCGCGATCTTAGGAACGACAGGCGGCAGAAAACAGCAATCTTGTTTGGCCTTGCGGAAGCCAGTAGAAGTGAAGCCCCGAGGGACGTCCGGGAAGGGACTGAATCGCTACCGGGCGACGCGCTGCATCGCCTGGCTAGTTCCTCCTAGCTCAACCCGCCGAACCGCCGAATGCGGACCCGCATGTCCGGTGGTGTGGGAGGGGAGCACGGGCGACTTCAGACTGTCCCCCCTCTCCCGATTGTAAGCGGCTTTCGATTACCACTTTGAGGCAGCCTGGCTTCGAATTGTTGACAGGCTTTGTGGGGCGAGAGTAGCGTGACCTCAGTTTCAGAAACAACCCTTGTCTTTAGCCTAAGGAGCCCCGGTAATGTTGTGCAGACTGCTTTGCGCTGCGGCGATTTTATGTCTGACGGCAACCTCTGCCTCGGCACAGGACCCGACCAAAGTCGAACCCAAGCACTACCGCCTCTTGTTCGAAAATGACCGGGTGCAAGTGGTCAGAGTCCACTACGGCCCGCATGAGTCCTCTGAGATGCACGATCATCCCGGTGGTGTGGTGGTCATCGTCAAGGGAGGGCATCTCCGGTTCACCGACCAGAGCGGCAAAGTCACGGAAACTTATGCCAAAGCCGGTGAAGCGCGTTGGTTTCCGCCCTTCAAGCATAAGGTCGAAAACGTCGGCGACGAACCCTACGATGCGGTTTACGTGGGCATCAAGGGTAAGGTCACGGAGGTTGGAGCGAATCAAAATCAGGACTCTACATTTACCGGCGAAGAGCTGGCAAGAATCCTGGCTCCATATACCGAGGCCACGGCCAACCGCTGAGCCTCGTTTGCTTTGTTGTCGCGCCTCCACTAGTGTCTCCTCCACGTGGCTCCTCCGTTGGCATCCCTTATAATTGATCTTTAGGCTGACTAATTCTCAACGAAGGAATTCTATGGCGCACACTGTATTTTGCGTGAAATTGAAGAGAGAGCTGCCCGGGTTGGATGAGCCACCTTTCGACAACGATCTCGGCCGCAAAGTTTACGACAACGTTTCTCAGGATGCCTGGAGAATGTGGACGGAACATTGCAAGATGCTGCTCAATGAATACCGCTTGAACCCCGCCCGACGTGAAGATCAGGAGGTCATCGTCAAACAATTGGAGCAATTCTTTTTCGGCGAAGGTTCGGCCGTGCCCAAGGAATACGTGCCGCCTGCTCAGAAATAGTTACTTGCCCGATACAGCTTCTGGCCGCGAGGAAACCGGAAAGACATTCACATGGCTGTGATATTTGCCCCCTTCGCGACCGCTAAGCCTCTCTTTACTCAGTGGTTAGCTCCTTGATTACTGTTGCACCGATTTGGATGCAATGTTCATCACCCCGTAACATTTCTTCCCTACGATTCAAATATGGATCTGCCCGTGTACAACACGCTGATCCTTTCCGACCTGCACCTCGGCGCCGAGACGAGCCATGCGCGGGAAGCCACCCGCGTGCTCAAAGAAAATGTCTTCCACCGTTTGATCCTTCTCGGTGACATTTTCGCCGACCTTAATTTTGCCCGCCTCACCAAAGACCACTGGAAGTTTCTCGGCTACATCCGCAAGCTTTCGAATCCCAAGCGCAACATCGAAGTTGTTTGGGTGGAAGGCAATCACGACCACGGGCTCACCAATATCATGTCGCACCTAGTGGGCGTGCGGGTTTACCAACGCTACTCCTGGCAATTTTTCGGACAACGCCACATCGCGATTCACGGCCATCAGTTCGATGGCTTTCAAGTGAACAACGTCCGGCTTAGCCAGCTGGGTACTTCGTTATATCTGAAGCTGCAGAAATTGGATTTTAAAAGTAAACCCATCGTGCGGCTGATCGACCGCCTCAACACCCGCTGGTTGCGCATGTCGTCGAAGGTGTCCGCTGGCGCATTGGAATATGCCAGACAGCACGACGCAGGGCGCATTTTCTGTGGCCACACGCATGAAGCCGTCCACGTCGAGCAGGGTGGAATTCATTACTACAATTCAGGCGGCTGGGTTGATTCCCGTCTGACGTACTTAACCGTTGATGAACAGGGAGTTCGCATCCATGACTACAAGCAGCGAGCTGACGATCGTGATTCCAGCCAAGAACGAGGAGAAACTGATTCCTCGTTTGCTGACTTCGCTGACGAATCAGGACTACTCGAAGATGTCGAGTACGAAAGTGTTAGTGGCTGATGCCAACTCGACCGATGGCACGCACGAGATTGTTCTCGGTTTCCGCGACCGCCTGAATGTCAGCGTGATTCGCGGAGGAATGCCCTCGGTCGGCCGTAATCTGGGAGCAGCTCAGGCCGATAGCACGTACGTTCTCTTCCTCGACGCCGACATCGAGCTCGCCCATCCCTCTGTGGTTCGGCGCGCCGTGGAACTGGCCCAGCGTAGGCAGCTTCACTGTGTAACCACCAACATCCTGTGCCGCGACGGCAACTGGATCGACAAGTGGTTCTACGCCGGCAACGATTTCTTCCAGTACTTGTCGCGCTTGCATCATCCCTTTGCCACCGGCATGTTCATGCTGTTCGACCTGAAACAATTCCGCAAACTTCGCGGCTTTCACGAGCAGGTGGCCTTCGCCGAAGATTATCTGCTAAGCCAGCAGGTCGAGCGTAAACGCTTTGGCATCGTCCGCGGCGGCGTCTACACCACAAATCGCCGGTTCCAAAAGATGGGACGTGTCCGCGTGGCCTGGCTGTTCCTAAAAACCGCGATGAATTATTGGAACCATAACTATTTCCTGCGCGATCACAAATACTGGCAGACCTAGTATCTAAGGTCTTCGCCCCGTCCGATCTTTTCCATTTTTTCGCAGTGCTTGAGCCAGAAAAATCAGCGCGTCGTTACAACCCAATTAGAAACGCACCACAATGTCCGTCGAGAGCCTCATCATTCTGGGTGTCGCCAAAGAAGCGCGTCTCCACGTAGTCTCCCTGGAAGCGCCACGCAATCGGCCGGATGATTTTGTAGTCAAGGCCGCCCCCAGTGCCCAGGCGAAAGAAGTATCGCTGGGTTGCACAAAATAGTCAGCCACGGAAGAGTTTTGGCTGGTGGTGATGTGCGCGACGCCAAACAGAGCTTGCGCAAAAGGACGAAATTTCCCGACGCCGGCTGAAATTCACGGCCCAAACATGGCGGTGATTTCGTGGCCATTGACGCTCACCGGAGTATTGTTTCCGCCCAGATTGAAGTCATAGTTCTGCGTGCCGTAATGGCCGGCAACGCCCGCCACAAAGCCAAGCAGGGGAAACACCTTGCCTTCCACGCTAGCTTCCCATCCGTTCAGGTTGGCGCGCGTGCTGTTGGCGAAACCCAGCGTGGAGGAACTCGTATTTTCGTAGGAGTAGCCGAAGAAAACATTCCCGCTGGTTGGAATTTGAGCGCTAGCCAGACCCGCGAACGAGAGCATGCAAGAAAAATGAAGCCAGCTTTTCGCATAGAGATTTCTGTACCTTTCTCATGTGGTTGAAGTGGTGTGCTGCCAAAAAGCTTAGATGCCTAAGCGCAGCAATGGGTCACGCGGAACGGGTTGGAATTGTGGATTCGCGCATTCGCAGATTGACAAAACCTCACCAACGATTTTGACAGAAATAGTTAGGCCGCTCATTTCTGACTCAGGTGATTATCAGAATCGCCAAACCAGTCCGGTCGAGCCCCGAATATCGTTCTGCGTGGCGCTCAGGAGGTGGGTACGCGTGTAGTCGAATTGCAGGCGCCAGGAAAAATGTTTCATGAACAGGAATTGAAACTTGCGATCCACGCCGCCGCCGGCATCTTCCGCGAGGGGATAATGCGAAACTCCGTCCGACGTGGCGCGTTGCGCCCCGACCATAATGTGAACGAACGGCCTCCACTTCCCGTAGTTAAACGAAAGCCGGGGACCGAGAAAGAGGTTGTACTGCTGCACCCCAAGACGGTAAAAACCGCTGCCATCCAACACCACTCCGATATGGGGATGTCGGGTGAAGTAGAAATCTTCGAATGAAGCATTCCATCCGCGGAAGGTATAGCGGTTAATCACATCAACATTATCGCCGTAGGCAACTCCCACGTATACGTTCCCGCTGGGAAGCAACTGCGCTCTCGAGCAGGTTGCGAACAGCATGAAGCTCAGGAATGCCAGCACCACGGCCGCGGTTTTTGACACGAAAATGATTCCTCCCCTGGCAATTTATGCCAGCAGCAAATTCTACCTGATTGCGTGAAATCCGTTAGATGCAGTGTACCCGAGGCCCAAGATGCCCGCGCCCCAAATCTGTCCGAAAGGAAATTTGGCCTGCACGTCCCACAATAATTCACGTTCTTTTCATGATTCCGAAACCCTGGCTACAGCGTCTATCTAATAGCATGCAATCTACCAACAACACTTGGAAAACACGTCCGCGGGGGGCGCGAACTGGCTGGCCTCGAATTCAAACCATAAGGAGTCGAAGTTGAAGCTTAGTCTGGAAACTCGATATCGTGGCGACGTGCTCATCGTTCATTGTCAGGGGCGCATCGTTTATCGCGATGAAGCCGTCGCGCTCTCCAACCTCGTGGGGGAAGTTCTGGAAAATCGAGGGAAAGTGATCCTCGATCTCAGCGGCGTCAACTCGATCGACAGTGCGGGCATCGGCGAATTGGTGCTGCTCCACACCTGGGCTCAATCCAGAAATGCGGATTTGAAGTGGGCCAGCCCCAGCCCGTTAGTGCGGGAGTTGCTCGATCTGACCCATGTGGATTCCATCCTCGAGATCCATCCCAGCCTGACCGAAGCGTTAGCTGCGTTCCAGCGGGGAGAAGTCTGCGCCGACTGCTGATTTAAATCCACGTTGATCGGCGCGGGCGCAGGATCAGGAGGCTCGCCACGCCTCGCCCTAGCTCTCTCTCTGAAAGCGGTAACGGCCGCCTCTCTCGGTGGCCACCGCTTCGGCCACTTTCAGAAGTGCTCGCGCCGCGTGGGAGAGCCCTGCTTCCTTCCGGTAAATTAAACGCAACTTGCGTTGCACGCGCAGTTCCCGCACCGGAATCCTTACCAGCTCTCCCCGAGCCACTTCCGTTTCCACGCTGATCTCGGGCATCAGCGCGACGCCGCTTCCCAGGGCAACGAACTGTTTGATGGCCTGCAGCGTAGGCAACTCGAGGTCCATGTGCAGCGGCGTCTTGTACTTCTGGAAGGTCTGAATAACTTTCTCCCGGTACGGGGACGAAACAATATGCGCCACAAACGACTCTGCTCCCAATTGACGGATGCTTACCTCCCGAGCTCCAGCCAGTGCGTGCTTCGGAGGAACCACTAGAGCTAACTCGTCGAGATAGGTCACCACAGAGTGCAGACGCGGCTCTTCCGGTTTGTACGACAGCACCCCCAGTTCAGCGCTGTGCTGCAGCACATCGTCCGGAATGCGGCTGCCCAGCGCCCGCTGCACGGTGATTTTGATCATCGGATGAAGCCGGCGGAACTCCGCCAGCACCGGCAGCAAGTAAAGAGCCGTGAATTCGTTGGCAGCGATCACCAGCTTGCCCTTGTGCAGTTCCCGCAGTTCCGCGAGAGATTCGTGGGCGTCATGGCGCAGGTTCAGCAACTTCTCGGCGTATTCATAAAGCACTTGCCCGGCATCGGTGAGAACGCCTTCGCGCGACGAACGGTCAAACAGGCTCTCCCCCAGTTCATCCTCCAGTTTGCGGATGGTTTGGCTTACCGCCGACTGCGTGCGGTAAAGCTTTTTCGCGGCGCGGGAGAACCGGTGCTCGCGTGCAACGCTCAAGAACACCTCCAGCTGCGAAAGTTCCATAAAGGATTCCCCTTCACGAAATGTACTCATTCCATTAACAATTCTTATTATAGAAGAATATCTAATGATTGTCGTAAAATTATAAGCATTGGTTTAATCGTTCGCACCCGTACCATAGGGGCTTAAACGACAGGTTCTTCTTGAGGACATTTATGGGGTCGGAGCAAGTTCGCATCATCGTTTTCGACACGACGTTACGCGACGGTGAACAGTCGCCCGGCTGCAGCATGAACCATCCGGAGAAGCTGCGCTTGGCTCACCAGTTGGACCGTCTCGGCGCCGACGTGATCGAAGCCGGATTCCCCATCGCTTCCGACGGAGATTTCGAAGCGGTCAAAGCCATCGCCGAGGTAATTCGCCGGCCAATCATTGCCGGATTGGCCCGCGCCTGCCGCCCCGATATCGAGCGCGCCTGGGAAGCTTTGAAAGGCGCCGCCCGCCCGCGCATCCACATCTTCCTCGCCACTTCCGATATTCACCTCCAGTACAAGCTGCGCATCACGCGCGATCAGTGCCTGGTGCAGGCTCGCGATGCCGTTCGCTTCGCCAAGTCGCTTTGCGATGACGTTGAGTTTTCGCCGGAGGACGCCACGCGCACCGATCCAGAGTTTCTCTGTAAGGTGCTTGAGGCGGTGGTTGAAGCTGGCGCCACCACGCTCAATATCCCCGACACTGTAGGCTTTACCGTGCCTGCAGAATTTGGCGATTTGATCGCAACCATTCGGCGTCGCGTCAAGGGAATCGAGAACGTCACCATTTCCGCCCACTGCCACAACGATCTCGGCATGGCCGTGGCCAACACCCTGGCCGCCGTTGCGGCCGGAGCGCGCCAGGTCGAGTGCACCATCAACGGCATTGGTGAGCGCGCGGGAAACGCCGCGCTCGAAGAGATCGTCATGGCGATGCGCGTTCGTCGCGACCGCTATCCTTACGAGACTGCAATCGTGGGCGAACAGCTCTTCTCAGCCAGCCAGATTCTGAGCGAAATTACCGGTGTTCCCGTGCAGCCGAACAAAGCTGTGACCGGCCGCAACGCCTTCGCGCACGAAGCGGGAATCCACCAGGATGGCGTGCTCAAGAATCCGTTGACATACGAGATTATGACGCCGCAATCCGTGGGCGTGCCCGATTCTAGGCTCGTGCTGGGCAAGCATTCCGGCCGTCACGCGCTCGGCATTCGCTGTGAACAGCTTGGCTACCAGTTCGACCGCCGCGCCCTCGATGATATTTACCGCCGCTTTGTCCGGTTGGCCGATAAGATCAAGAAGGTTGAAGATCATCACTTGATGGAACTGATTCGCGAAACCCACAAGCCGGCGGCTTCGGCCACCCCGCTGTTCGAGCCGATTCCCAACGCAGCTGCAGCCTCCGCCGGCGTATCCGCGCAGGACGCGCAGCGTTTTCCGGCTGTTCCTCAGACCAACGCGTTTGGCTTGCCGCCGATTCCCGCCGACCAACACCATGATCAGGAAGATTATCTCTGGGGTGTGTAGGGCTTTGTGTGGGGACAGCCGCCGTCGGCTGTCCGCGGGGCGAAGCCCGGCCTTGAGTAACGCACACGCTGCAACGTGAAAGCGTTTTCCATTAAACTAATCCCCGAATGCTTCTGAACCTAACGATCCTCCCTGGCGACGGAATCGGTCCCGAAGTCACCGAGCAAGCCGTTCTAGTCCTGCAGGCCGTCGCCGACGCATTCGGCCATCGGCTTCAACTTCAGCACAAAAACGTTGGGGGCGCAGCGCTGGCGGTTGCCGAGGATCCGCTGCCTCCCGACACACTGCAGGCGTGCTTATCGTCTGCCGCGGTGCTGATGGGCGCAGTGGGAAATCCTTCGTTCGATCATTACCCCAATCATCTTCGCCCTGAAGCAGGACTCTTGCGTCTGCGCCGCGAACTCGGCGCCTACGCGAACCTGCGTCCCGCCATCCATTTTCCTGCCCTGGAAGATTGTTCTCCGTTGCGTGCCGAGCTCGTTCGTGGCACCGACCTCATGATCGTCCGCGAATTGCTCGGCGGACTTTACTTCGGCGAGCCGCGTTGCATCGCAGGAACGCCCGGCTCCCGCGTCGCCACCAACACCATGACTTACGGCGAACCAGCGATCGAGCGCATCGCCCGCGTCGCCTTTGAGCTGGCCAAGAAACGGCGCAAGAGAGTATTGTCCGTCGATAAAGCCAATGTTCTCGAGTGTTCGCGCCTGTGGCGTGAAGTCGTCATTGGCTGCGCCAAGGATTATCCCGACGTGCAACTTTCTCACATGTACGTCGATTCCGCAGCGATGTCGCTGGTGCAGCGCCCCAAAGATTTCGACGTAGTGCTCACCGAAAACATGTTTGGCGACATTCTTTCCGATCAAGCCGGTGGTGTGGTCGGCTCTCTGGGATTGCTCGCCTCGGCGAGCATCGGAGGACCGGTCGGCCTTTACGAACCCGTGCATGGCTCGGCGCCTGACATCGCCGGCCAGGGAATCGCGAATCCTCTAGGCGCGATTCTTTCCGCCGCCTTGCTGCTGCGCCATTCGTTTCAATTGGAACGCGAAGCCGCCTGCATCGAGAACGCTGTCGGCGTGGTTTTGAATCAGGGTTCTCGCACCGCGGATCTTGCTGGCGCGGGACAAAAGCCGGTTACCACCTCAGAGATGGGGCGCAACGTAGTCGAAGCCGTAGGCACCGCGGAGGCAAGACCGAGGTCGGCCTGAATTGCAAGCTCAAGCCCTTGGCGCACGTCGTCCGGGCAGGGTCTCAGCCGGTTGCGCCACCACCGCGGGATGTCCATCATACTTTCCCGTCAAGTCGTACCAGCGGACGCGCAGCATTTCCTCAAACATGCGGGCCCCGTCTATCAGTGGATGAATGCGGGTTCCTCCGCTGTGTCCCCAGTGCACCGGCACTTCCTGCACCCGGAAACCAAACTTGCGCGCCAGAAAAAGAATCTCGGGATCGAAGCCCCAGCGCTCGATGCGCTGCAGCGGCAGAATCGTCTGCGCCGCGCGCCGCGTGAATGCCTTGAAGCCGCACTGCGTGTCTTTGAATCGCAGCCCAAGGACGATCCGCAGCAACAGGTTGAAGATTCTGCCAAAAAGCTGCCGATGCAAAGATTGCCGCTGCGTCTGCAGTTCCGCGCGTACCCAGCGTGATCCGATAGCAATATCCGCTCCCGTCGCCAAAGCCCGCAGCAGCTTCGGCATTTCTTCGATGGGGGAAGATAAATCGGCGTCGCTGAACACGACTACGTCCCCGCGCGCGTTCAGCATGCCATTGCGCACGCTATAACCTTTGCCGCGATTGCCGGGGTTTTCCACCAGCCGCACCATCGGGTTATTTTTCGCAAAAGCGCGCACGATCTCCGCTGTGTTATCGCGCGACCCATCGTTTACTACGATCACTTCCGCGTCCGATCCCTGCTGACGCGCGTAGGCCAGCACCTTCTCCAGAGTTGCTCCCAGACGCGCGCTCTCGTTGTAAGCCGGGATGACGATGCTGTAGGTCATGTCTTTAAACGCGTCCATGCAATCCGGATCAGCCGGAATTCTTAAGATGTCGCTTTCTGCAAACCCGTTGCCGTCAAATTAGCTTCGCCATTGTACGTCGGATCAGGGTCGCTGCGGAGAAACTGCGCACCCCGGAAGGCTGAGATTTATCCCTCAAGCCACGTGGCGCTGTCCGAGCAGCAAGCCGAAGAACTCATTTACCAGATCGCCGTCCAACAACCCCATGCGAGCCTTTTCGAGCATCGTTTGCACCGACTGATCGTGGCCCATCGCGGGCTTATAGGGGCGTTCTGTGCGCAAGGCATCGTAGACGTCCACCACCTGCAAAATCCGCGCCAGCAACGGGATCTCACCCCCCACCAATCCATCGGGATATCCCGAGCCGTCCACGTGCTCGTGATGATGCCGGATAATGGGCAGCACCAGCCGCAGCGACTTCAGGGGCTTGCAAATATTTTCGCCGGTGAGCGGGTGCAGCTTCATAATCGTCCACTCTTCCGGCGTCAGATCGGTGCCTTTTTTCAAAATTTCATCGGGAACTGCGATCTTGCCCAGATCGTGCAGATATCCCCCGCGCCGCAGCGCCAGAATCGAATCCTCATCCAAGCCCAAATGCCGACCCAACTCTGCGGCATTCAACGCCAGCCGCTCGCAGTGCCCCTCGGTGTAAGGGTCGCGGCTTTCCACGATCAGTCCAAGAGTGCACAGCACAGAATCGGCGGTCTCCAGTTCGTCCGTAAATTCCTTCATGCGTAGCAGCGACTTCACCCGCGCCGTCAACTCTTCGGCAAGAACCGGCTTATTTAGAAAGTCGTCCGCACCCGCCTCAATGCCATGCAACTTCTCCGCGCTGTCCGTCAAACCCGTGATCAGGACAAAAGGAATCAATCTGGTTGCCGGATTTTCTTTGAGATCACGGCACAACTCATAGCCCGACTTCCCTGGCATTCTCACATCCGAGAGGATCAAATCAGGAGCCTGCCGCCGCACCTCGGCCTCAGCCTGCTGCGCGTCGCCAGCAGTCACCACTTCGTAGCCGCGCATGGTAAGCAACTGGCTCATCAGCGCGGCGATGCTGGCGTTGTCATCCACCACCAGAATCCGCGCGGCCGGCCGCCGCCCAACTTCGCTCATGCCTTGATCAGAAGCCCATTCTCGTCGGGAAGTTGTATGCGGGTCGCTACTCAAAGTCAGGCGAGAATCGCGAGGAAGATTCATCAGTGCGAAATACTGTTTTGATTCTACTGCAAGTTGAAGCTGGGATGCCTGTTAGGCGATGAAATATGCGGCCAGATTAGCGGGTACTCCCGTCTCCGAACCAACTCGCTGAATCTGTGATGGCAAGAAAGGTCTACGCCGGGGTTGCCCAAATCAGCCGCCGCATGCCGGTCTTGAAAAAGTTGCTCGATGGCGAAGCCGTTGCCGCTACCGAAACGAAAGATGCATCTTCCGATTTTGCCTGCCCCTTGCCCGCCTGGCAGCGTGCACTCATTCGCGTTACCTTCGAGCCCACAGGAGCTGCCAAGCAGACCTTCGCCATCCGCGGCCACATAGTGGACCGGTTGACTGAAGAAGAAGACGAGGAAGAAACCACAAAGTAATCTGCGAGCAGCTTGCAACCTCACGGCAAGTCAAGCATGCTCAGACCTGAGGCCTGAGAACTGAGACCGGAGAACTGAGCGCTGCTCTCAATCTCCCGCCGCTTCAACCGCCGGCAGTTCCTCCCTGACGGCCTTCTCTTTCACCTTCGCGCTGGTCACTAGAATTACTGAGAGCACGACGACCACGCTTCCCATCACAATAAATCGGTCCACCCGTTCATGCAGAATCAGCCACCCCAGGAACACCGCGACCACCGGATTCACATACGCATAGGTCGATACTTTCGACGTGGGTACGTGCTCCAGCAGCCAGATGTATGCGGTGTATCCAATCCACGATCCGCACACGACTAGATAAAGCACCGCGCTCACGCCGCGCCTCGTCCAGGCAACCCGCGAGACGTCTCCCAAAGCTAGTGCGAATAAAAAATTAGCCGCTCCCGCTGCCGTCACCTGCCATCCCGTTGCGCTGAACACATCCATCCCTGACTGCCAACGTTTCGACAACACCGACCCCAGCGCCCACGAAAATGAACCGCCAATCAGTCCAAGAGAGGCCACCAGTTCACGCCGGCCGAGCGCTGATCTCGAGTGCAATTCTGGCCAGAACAAAATGAACAATCCCACGATCCCCAGCCCCAGCCCCGCCTTGCCCCGCCATGAAATGCGATGATGGCCAAGCAGCAGCGAGTCCAGCACCAGAAACCACAACGGCGTGATCGCGATGATCAACGCCGCCAGTCCCGATGCCACCGTCTGTTCCGCCCAGGAGAGGGTCAGGTTCCCACCCATCAAAAGCAGAATGCCCACCACGGCCGCCAGCGCAATCTGCCGGGCCGAATACCAGATCCTGCGCCCCGTCGCCGCGCACACCGCCAGCATCACCACTCCGGCGATCGAGAATCGCATGGCACACATCAGCGCCGGAGGAATCGTCTGCACGGCAATATCGATAGCCAGATAGGTCGAGCCCCAGAATAAATACACCAGTCCAAAGGCAAGAATCACCGCAAACCGGCTTGGGCTCCGAGCTTTCAATTGGTTAGTGAGAAACAGGGGACGCTAAAAGATATCAGACATGACAAGAGTCGCAGCGGATTCTAAAGTCGTCGTGAACCGCCGTGGACAGGCTCTCGCCTGTTTTATTTCAGTTTTTCGTATTCAGACTGCGCCTGTTTGAGAATGGGGATATCGGGGTCGGCGTCTTTCCAGAGGGCAAGGAAATCCTGGTAGGCGGTTCGGGCTTTGGCAGTGTCGCCTTGAAGAGTGTAGGCGCGAGCTAGATACAGGCGCGACAGCGCTAATTCAGGATCCACGGGAACGATGCCGGGATGATCGAGAATGCGTTGGAATTCGGCGGCGGCTTTCATCCCGTCTCCCATCTTCAGATAAGCCTGTCCCCGGAGGTAGTTGGGCTCGTAGCCGGTGCCTTGAGGTCCATTGCCGAGTTCAATGACGCGAAGCGGTTCCAGAGCGGCAATCGCCTCCGCGGGTTGATTTTTGTAAAGGGCTTGGGCCGCATGTGCTTCCGGGGCCTTCACTGTCTGGAGAAGGCGATTTTCGGGATAGTCGCGACCCATGTCCCCGAGAAGAGCAGAGGATTTTGGCGAGTCGCCGATGATGGCAAAGACCGTGGCGGCCAAAGCGACCAGGTCTCGACTCGGCGAGGTTTGTAGGGCTTGTGAAATATTCGTCCGCGCATCCTGAGGAAGCCCGATCACGGCGTTGCATGCCGCTTCGATGCCGAGGACGGTGGCGGCGGACTCCTTATCGCCGAAGTGAAGGTCGGCAGCATTTGCCTGCTGCCATACCGCCTGGGAAGCTTTGATTTTTCCCTGGGCACATAGCCCCGTGGCCTTGAACATTAACAAGAGAGGCTCGATCGGCTTGCCGTGGGCGTTGCCGATTTCGCCGTCGAACGCGGCCTGATCGTGGCGAATGTAGTCCACGAAAACTAATGCGATTTCTGCGCTAGGCCCGCCCAAGTTCTGCGCCAAATCCTGATCGAGGAGGCTTTTCGCTTCGCCAAAGCGATTCAGCCCAATATAGGAGAAGATCATGTTCCCATAAGCGAAGCGATCCTTCGGATCGAGGCGCATGGCCTGGCTACCGGCGTCGAGCGCTTTGTCGTATTGCCCGATCTGGCTGTAGACCAGGGACAGGTTATCGAAAGGAATGGTGTCACGGGGATAGGTCTGCTTCCAGTCGTTATAGACCTGGATGGTCTTTTCGTAGTCCTCCGTTACCTCGTCGTAGTAGTGAGCCTGGATGTACAACTTTTCGTGCTCGCTGGCTCGGTCGCGCAACTCATGGGCTTGCTTCAGCGCTTTGTTTGCATCGGTGATTCGACCCACGTTGGCGTAGGCAACACCGAGGGTAGCGTAAGCCAGGGCAAAGTTGGGGTCGAGTTCAACAGCTCGTTTTAAGTGGGGAATGGCGGCATCGTCATTGAGTTGTTGATGTTCTTCGTGCCCGAGCGTGTAAGCCTGAAGGGCTTCCAGAGATGCAGTGGTGGCTTGTTCCAGGGGCGTGGCAAACTGGGTGACCGAGGCGAGAGACTCGCCCATTTTCTGGCGCAGGCTGGAGGCCGCTTTATCGAGAGTCTTTAAAACATTTTCTTTGCTGTCGGCTTCGGCCTGCTCGCGGGCAAGCGAGTCACCGTTCTGGGGATTGATGGCAGTTAGGGTGACCGCGTAGTGGTTGCCGAGGCTGGTGATGGCGCCGCTCAGCATGGCCTTGATGTTTTCGCGCAAGCAGATCTCGCGGGCGACATCGTTGGTGAGGCGCTCATCGGAGGAGCGTCCCATGAAGCGGAGGCCTTCGCGAATCTTGGAATCAGGGACGAGATTGAGATAGGGCGATTGTTCGAGTTGCACGGCGAGGGCTTGTTTGAGAGTGCCGTCGAAAACGGGATCGCCCGTGGTGTTGACGAAGTCGGCGAGGAGCACGCTGTCTTTTTCGGTGAGCGTTGCGGTTCGGCGCGATCGGAAATAAAAGCTGCCCGCAACCGCAACTGCTAGGATCAAAATCGCGATCGGGATAAGAGTCTTCCAGGATTTCTTTGGTTGAACTCCGCGGCTTTGCACAGAAGCCGGAACCACAGCCGACGATGGAGCCACCATGGTCGCAGAAGTGGAAATCGCCTTGTGCGGTGCCGCAGAAGACGACGCAGAAGGATGAGCCTCCTGCACTGCGAGATAAGAATCGGATTGTGCCGCCACCGCTCGTCCGCTTTCCGTGTCGCGCTTCAGGCGTTGCAGGTCGGCGCGAATATCCGCAGCATGCTGGTAACGCAAGTTGCGGTCTTTTTCCAACGACTTGTTGATTACGTCTTCCAATTTCGCTGGTAGATCCGGATTCAGGCGTACCGGAGAAACTGGAGCGCGATCCAAGATAGCTTGAAAAATGAGCGCCGATGTGTCGCCGCGGAAGGGCAGCATACCAGTCGACATCTCGTAGAGAACGACGCCAAATGAAAAGAGGTCGGTTCGCGAATCGAGTTCTTTCCCCTTCGCCTGCTCTGGGGACATATACGCGACCGTGCCCAGAGTCGAGCCAGGGCTGGTCAAATGTTCTTCTACGGCCGCGGCGGTCGGCGCGGTGATGTCGGGGGAGGAGGTTGGCGAGGCCAGAGTTGCCTTCACTTTGGCGAGCCCGAAATCCAGGATTTTGGCGTGGCCGCGTTTGGTGACAAAAATATTGGCGGGCTTGATGTCGCGATGGACAATGCCTTCTGTGTGCGCTGCATCGAGCGCGTCGGCAATCTCAATCCCTATGGCGAGGATCGTTTCCAATTCCATGGGGCGCGCGCCGATCAAGTGCTTGAGCGTGGCCCCATCGAGGAATTCCATGACCAGAAACGCGCGGCCATTCTCCTCGCCAATGTCGTAGATCGTGCAGATGTTCGGATGATTGAGCGCGGAAGCTGCCTTGGCTTCCCGCCGGAACCGTTCCAGCGCCTGACGGTCCTGCGCCAGATCCTCGGGAAGAAATTTCAGCGCCACAAAGCGCCCCAGGCGCGTGTCTTCGGCTTTGTAAACCACACCCATGCCGCCGCCGCCAAGCCTCTCAACAATCCGATAGTGCGAAATGGTTTGGTCGAGCAAAGGAAAGGTCTCCGTCCCCGCGGAGTCCAGCTATGCTAGGCGGAGTTTAAGAGGATGTCAAAAACAAATGTAGGGATAGTCCGCCCCGATTCGGCTTCGCTCAGGGCAGGCTCGGATGTCCAGCGGGCGTATGCTGGTTGCCCTGGCCGGGAGCCCCGCTTCCCCGCATATTCTGAATAAAATGGGGGTTACGCCGCACGCCCTCGCCACGTATAATACCCATGAAGACATGATTACCGATGCTGCGCAACGTCTCCAATTCGCAATCGCCCAACTCGCATTTGCCCGAGTGTTGGCTGCGCTGCCTGGTATGCCCACGGTGCTATCGTGCGAATTTGCCTTCCCGTCTTCGGCCCGGTCTCTTCGGTAGTGACTAATAAATCCTTCGCCTGATTTACCTCGGCTTGCGTGCGTCTGAACTAGGGCCGCGTGTCCGGGGTGCCCATCACTCACACTCACAGCTCACTACTGAGAGCTGCTCAGGAGGATTCCATGACCACGAAGACTATGACGACCGCGACTGCCGGTCCCAGAATCAATACCGCGCTGCCCGGCCCCAACGCGAAGCGCGTGCTGGCGAGCGATCAGAAATATATTTCACCTTCGTATACCCGCTCCTACCCGCTGGTGGCCAAGAGTGGCCACGGAGTCGTCGTCACCGACGTCGACGGCAACGAATTCTATGATTTCTCTGCCGGCATTGCCGTTACATCGACCGGCCACTGTCATCCCCACGTGGTCGCTGCGATTCAGAAGCAGGCGGCCGAATTGATCCACATGTCGGGCACCGATTTTTATTACGAGAACATGGTCACGCTGGCAGAGCGTCTGTCGAAAATCGCTCCCATGCCTGGACCGCACAAAATTTACTACGGCAACTCCGGCGCAGAAGCCATCGAGTGCGCTCTCAAGCTGGCCCGCTATCACACCAAGCGCCAGAATGTCATCGCATTCTTTGGCGCGTTTCACGGACGCACCATGGGCGCGCTCTCGCTGACCGCCTCAAAACCGCAGCAGCGTCGCCGCTTTGCCCCGCTGGTTCCAGGAGTGACTCACGTCCGCTATCCCGATGTCTATCGCGGATGCATAGGCGGCCAACAAGATGCCGAGGCTTTTGCCCTCGGTTGCGCACGCTTCATCGAAGAGAAACTGTTCAAGACGGTGCTCGCGCCCGAGGAGGTGGCTGCAATCTTTGTCGAGCCCGTGCAGGGCGAGGGCGGTTACGTGGTGGCGCCCACCATCTTCATGCAGGAGCTGCGCCGCATCTGCGATCGTCATGGAATCATGCTGGTCGTCGACGAAATCCAAAGTGGCATGGGCCGCACCGGCAAGTGGTGGGCGGTTCAGCATACCGGCGTGGAGCCAGACATGATCTGCATCGCCAAGGGAATTGCCTCCGGCATGCCGCTGGGAATCACCCTAACCCGCTCTGAAATCATGGACTGGGTCCCGGGTTCGCACGCTTCAACTTTCGGTGGCAATCCGGTCTGCGTGGCGGCTGCCCTGGCTACGCTCGATGTAATTGAAAAAGAAAATCTGCTCGACCACGCGGCCGAAGTAGGGGCACACATGATGAAGCGCATGTCCAACTGGCCCGCGAAGCTGAAGGTGGTAGGCGATGTGCGCGGCCGCGGATTGATGATCGGCGTCGACATCGTGAAGGACAAGACGACGAAAGAGTACGGCGCCGCCGAGCGCGACCTGATCGTCGAGAAGGCAT
Organism: Candidatus Sulfotelmatobacter sp.; assembly: GCA_049519055.1. Lineage (GTDB taxonomy): Bacteria > Acidobacteriota > Terriglobia > Terriglobales > Acidobacteriaceae > Sulfotelmatobacter. The sequence continues at coordinate 25,299 of JBEKRE010000041.1, forward strand.
TCGAACATGGCGTGCTCTTCCTGGGCTGTGGGCCAAGCACGATCCGCCTGTGCCCGCCGCTGGTAGTCACGAAAGAAGAAGCCGACGTTGCCCTCGACCTTCTGGAAGAGTGCATCCGGCAAGTAGGCAAGTAGTGGGCACGTTCCGGCTGGAAAACTTACTCCTCTCCGAAGCCACCCTTGCCTGGCGGGGGTGGCTTGGTTGTTCCGGATGCCGCGACTGCTCGGCCCGCCCTGTCAGTATTCTTTTCGGCGTAAGCGCAGTTATGCACAGCATGTGGATGGTTGGGTCGCGGAAGACAGTTGTCGAGTCAGGAAGTTTTTTCAGGGGGGATGGGTTGCGTCGAATCAAGCCTGGAATTCCGATGCTTCCGGGAAGCGCAGATTACACTTGGCCAGCGCCAGAGCGAGCAGTTCCTCGACCTTGGTTTCTTCGCAATTGCGGGACATGGCCAGCTCGCTAACCAAAAGGTAACGGGCGCGTTCCAGCATCTTCTTCTCCCGGAAGGAAAGAGGCTTGGCTTGATGCAGGGCGATCAGGCTCTTGAGCACCCCGGCGACCTCGAACAAAGAGCCGGTTCGCATGCGGTCGGAATTTTCCTTGAAGCGGTCTTTCCAGTCGGCGGTACTCAGATCATCGGCCACGGACAGGAAATCGAGAATCTTTTGCACCTCACCGTTCCGCACCACGCGCCGGATACCCACGCTCCCCACGTTATTGCAAGGCACCATTACCTTGAGGCTGCTGGCCTTGATATTCAGGAGATAGAACTTCTCTACCGTGCTGCCAACAGACCGGCTGCTAATTTGTTCGATGACCCCGACGCCATGATTGGGGTAGACGACCTTGTCACCGATGTGGAAATTTAGGTCAGCGTTCATAAAAAGCACCCGGGCAGGACAAGGGCATAGTGAGGAGGAAAGTTATCTTTACTATAAACATAGTATCCCGAAATGGGACGCAACGCAAGGCTGGCAGCCTGCTCAGCCCCCTACCCGAATCAGCAGATCGAACCGGGAAAGTCGAAGCCGAGTTGGAAGAGGCGTAAGTGATTGTCGAACCGTAACTTAAGTTCAATGTGGAATGGCTATAATTGAGCAGTGACCCTTGCAGAGTCGAAATCCAGAAATCCTTCAGCGATAGATCCTGCCACGTCGCAGCCCGCGACCGCCCATTTGCTCCAAGTCTCCCCAGGTTCGAACGAACATCCAACCGCAAGAGTACTCGGATTGGACGTGGGGTCGAGACGGATCGGAATTGCTATATCCGACCCCCTCGGAATTACCGCTCAAGGTCTGGATACCCTACAGCGCCGGAACAAGCGTACAGATCTGGCAGCCTTGGAGCAGGTGATCCGTGACTATGCGGTCAAGGAGATCGTGGTTGGACTTCCATTGCGCATGAGTGGCGAGGAAGGAACACAATCCGGCAAGATGCAGTTGTTTGCAGAGGAACTGCGAAAACGGTTTCGCCTGCCGGTTCATCTGTGGGACGAGCGCCTGACTTCGGCCGAAGCCAACCGCCTTTTGCGCGAAACCGAATTGTCGATTGAGAAGCGCGCCAAGGCGGTAGACCGTATGGCTGCGGTGTTGATCCTGCAGGGCTGGATGGAAGGTCGAGGCCGGTAAAGGGGCCGGGTCTTATTGTCCTCGCATCGCCCGCCGGTAGGCCGCAACGTTCTTATTGTGTTCTGCCATCGTGCGGGCGAATTTATGGTGGCCTTGGGCATCGGCCACGAAATAGTAGTAGTCGCTCTGCGCCGGATGCATCCCCGCTTCCAGCGCGCTCTTGCCAGGATTGCCGATGGGGCCGGGCGGAAGGCCGATGTGGGTGTACGTGTTGTAGGCCGAGTTGAATCGCATGTCGTCGTGATGCAAGGCGCCAGTGTAAGTTCCCGCAAGGAGTTCGGCGTAAATGATGCTGGGATCAGCGTCGAGCGCGATCTTCTTTTCCAGGCGGTTGTAGTAGACGCTGGCAACCAGGGGCCGTTCTTCGGGCACGGCCGTTTCCTTTTCTACAATCGAGGCCATGATCACCGTGCGTTCGAGCTCCGTCGGAAGTGCGTTCGGATCAGGCGTTCCGTGGGTGATCTCGATCTCTAAGTGAGGCGAGTTCTGCGCCGCGGGCGCTAGGCCTTCCGGCATCGGCATCATTCCTATCTGCCGTGCGACCTGGCGAAATTGCTTCACCATGGCAGCGGCCATCTCTTGCATGCTCATCATGCGGCTGAATTGATAGGTATCAGGAAAGAGGTAGCCCTCGAGAGACTGCGCCCCGGGCGCGATGTCGGCGATCAGGGCGGTATCAGCTTGCGCCACCTTGAGGAACTCTTCGGCGGGACCAAGTCCTGCCGCTTCGATGGCGCGAGCAATATCGAACATGGTGAAGCCTTCGGGAACCACTACCATATGGAAGTAAACGTCACCGCGCCGCAACCGCTTTTGAATGTCGATGAGGTTTGCCGGCTTCTCGAACAGATATTCCCCGGCCTTGAGAGAACGCCGGCGATGAAAGTAGTGCCACAGGATGAACGCATCCTCACTGCGGATGATTCCGTTCATCCTCAGCTCGGCAGCGATGCGGCGGGTGGAGTACCCGGGGCGCAGCATTACAAAGGTGGGGCCGGAAGGCGCCACCGGCGTGAGCACTGCCCATGCAAACCAGCCGCTGCATCCGAGCGCTGCGATGAGGACAAGCCAGGCAATTTTACGCACGATGGAAGTAGTGTAAGTGTAGAGGGTAGGCCGCTGCCAAGCCTCTGATCCGAACCTAGTTACTCATTAGCAACCGGCTTCGCCGTGGCCCCACTGATGACGGACCCAGCCCCAGAGTTCTTGCACCCTTTCCGGCGCGCTATACTCAAATGTTCTGGAGATCGTCCAATCCTTCATGAGACGTAGCTTGCCCTTTTGGAATCTGTTCTTGCTTTTCGCGGTGCTGCCCACTACAGGCTGCCTGTTTCGCACCCGCCCGGTCGAGGAGACCTATTCCAAAACTCCTCTAAAGGAAGCGTCCCAATCGGCATTGATCGACAGCATCAACCAGCAGGCCCAAAAAATCCAGTCGCTGCAAGCCACCGTCGATATCGATACCTCGGTTGGCGGCGCCAAAAAGGGCCACGTCACCGACTACAAGGAGATCCGCGGCTACGTCCTAGCCAGGAAGCCGGCGATGCTGCACATGATCGGCCTCTTGCCCATCGTCCGAACCACCGCCTTCGACATGGTCAGTGACGGGCAGCAATTCAAGCTGTGGATTCCGCCGAAAAACCGGTTTGTGATTGGTAACAATCAAGTACACGCCTACAACCCCAACCAGCCCATGGAAAGCATCCGGCCGCAGGATATCTACGACGCCCTGCTGATCCGTCACATCGACCAGTCCGAGATTGCCGTGCTGGAAAACGGCGAAGAAATTCTGCATGACCCCAAGGGACATCGAGTCCTCCAGGAAGACTACGAACTCATCGTCATCCGCAAGGTGGGCGAAAATGGGGGACTGCTGTCCCGCAAAATCGTTTTCAGCCGCGTCGACCTCCAGCCGCATCGCCAGTACATTTATGATGATCGCGGCATTCTCGTCACCGACGCCCGTTACGCCAACTACAAGAGCTACGATGGCGTGAGTTTCCCCGCGCGCGTCGAGATTTTCCGGCCTCAGGAGGAGTACCGCATCACCCTCAATCTGTTGAAGCTGGAAATCAACAAGCCTCTGCGCGATGATCAATTTGCGCTGCAGCAGCCTCCCGGCGCCGAAGTGGTGCGTCTCGACCAGCCGCAGCCCCAATCCAGTGCAGTTGTGCCGCCGGCGGGAGAACAATAATCCTTCTCTTCGGCCACTTTCGCTGGGACTTTTCATGATGAACCGAATGGTTGTCGCCAACCTGGTGCAAAGGCCTATACGTTCGCTGATCAGCGTTAGCGCCGTAGCCCTGGAGGTGGTTTTAATTCTGCTGATTGTGTCTTTCTTTTACGGGCAGCTGAATGGCTCGAAGGCGAGCCAGATCGGCGTGGGAGCCGACGTAATGGTGCAGCCGCCCGGATCCTCCGCCCTGGTGGGGGTTACCGGAGCGCCCATGGCGGTGAAGGTGGGCGACAAGTTGCGAGCGTTACCCCATGTTGCGGTGGCCGCCCCGGTGATCTGGGAATTGACCACCAAACCTACGCTGGAAATCATTTACGGCATCGACATAGCAAGCTACAACAGCATTCCTCCCTCGTTTCGCTTTCTTTCCGGCCGTCCGTTTCAGGGCCCGTATGACGTGATCGTCGACGATTATTTCGCCGGCTCGAAGCGCGCCAAGGTCGGAGACTCGATCGAGATTTTGGCCCACGATTTCCGCGTCTGCGGCATTGTGGAGCACGGGAAAGGAGCGCGCAAGTTTGTGCGGCTCGATACCATGCAAGACCTGATCGGTGCACCGGGTCACGCTTCGGTCTTCTATATCAAGCTCGACGATCCCGCTAGCGTCGACGCGGTGGTTGATGAAATCAAACACGTTCCAGGCATGGAGAATTATTCCGTGCGTTCCATGCAGGAGTACCTGTCGATGATGACGCCGGAGAATCTGCCAGGCTTCGCGACTTCCATCCGCATTGTGATAGCAATTTCGATGATCATCGGATTTCTCGTGATTTTTCAGTCGATGTATACGGCGGTCATGGAGCGCACCCGTGAGATAGGAATTCTGAAGTCCCTGGGCGCGTCCAAACTTTACATCGTGAACGTCGTGCTGCGGGAGACTGCACTGCTCGCAATTGTGGGCATTGTTGTCGGGACCCTTATCAGTCTGTTGACGCGTCGCGTGATCTTGTTGGAGAAGCCGACGCTGCGCCTGTTCTGGAGCGCCGAGTGGGTGGTGCGTGCCACCGTGATTGCTCTGACCGGAGCGCTGCTGGGAGCGCTGTATCCCGCCTACAAAGCGGCGCAGAAGGATCCGATTGAAGCGCTAGCCTACGAGTGAGCGGCGATTAGGCGGGTTGGCTCGTCCCCCCCGCTGTCATTCCTGCCGCAGCCGGAGCGACAGGGGAGGAACCTGCTGTGCTGGCGCCGTTAGTTTTCCGCTTCCGTATTAACCTCAAGCAGAACGATCTTTCCTTTAACCGACGCATTATTGAACTGATCACTAGTGATTGTCTTGGCCCGAAAGCGAGGAGCAGGTTGGCCAGTATCATCGGCTGCGAAAGCACCGAAAGTCGTTAGCGCGAGAATCCCAGGATCTCGAAATCTGTAACTCGGCGTTGACAATGGCTCGCACCCTACGGTATCTTTAAAGCTTTGGGAAGTCTCGCGGTTGCCCGCCTGATGGTCTGGCGTCCTCGCCGGGGAATCAACGAGCGGTCTTCTTTCGCAACTTTTTTCATTCTGGGAGAGTTCCGATGTCAACCTATTTCCCCAAAGCGGGGGAAATTGTGCGCAAGTGGTACGTCGTGGATGCCGATGGGCAGACGCTCGGCCGTCTGGCCTCGCAAGTGGCGCGCATCCTTATGGGCAAAGAAAATCCGCAGTACACGCCGTTTCTTGATACCGGCGATCACGTAATCGTGGTCAATGCCGAGAAAATAAGAACGACCGGCGTGAAGTCGGAGCAGAAGCAGTATCACCACTACACCGGTTACCCGGGCGGCCTGCGCACCGAAGATTACCGCAAACGTTTGGCGCGCAAACCGGAAGCAATCATTGAAGACGCCGTGCGCCGCATGTTGCCGAAGAACAAGCTGGCGGCTCACATGCTGTCGAAGCTGAACGTCTATAAGGGCGACAAGCATCCGCACGAAGCGCAGAAGCCACTGCCTCTGCAGTTGGAAGTACGCGCGTAAGGGTGTTGGGGTGGGGCACGGCTTAAGCCGTGCCGTCACGGCAATCAATTTTTAGGGCTTTAGCCGCTGAGGGCCTTAAAGCTCATAGAGAAAATGGAAAGCTCGCTTCAGCAACGTTCAAGCTGGAAGCTAAGAGCTTAGGAGCTAGAAGCGAAATGGCAGAATTGGTTCAGTACTACGGTACGGGACGGCGGAAGCGGGCGATTGCGCGCGTGTATCTTCGTCCAGGCAGCGGCGAATTCAAGGTGAATGGCCGTGCGTTCGAAGAGTATTTCGTGACTCCGGCGCAGCGTTCGGCGGCGAAGGCGCCGTTGGCGTCCACCGAAACTGCGGCTTCGTTCAACATCATGGCCAGCGTGCTGGGTGGCGGCGTGCGCGGTCAGGCCGACGCGGTAAAGCTCGGCATTGCACGCGCCTTGATGCAGTTCAATGCCGAACTGCGCGGCAAGCTGAAGTCCGAGGGCATGGTGTCCCGCGACTCCCGCGGCAAAGAACGTAAGAAGTACGGTCAGAAGGGCGCAAGAAAGCGCTTCCAGTTTAGCAAGCGCTAGTACCGAGTTGTGAATACCGTGCACCGAGCAGAACCGAGATTCCTCGCTCCGCTCGGAATGACAAGGTTTTTGATTTGGCTAGGAGCTAGAAGCTAATAGCTGGTTTTAGGTGTTCAATTCTTCCTGTGCCTCGCGGCGCGGGGACGGGAATGGCAATCCGGAGCGGTACTTACGCAAAGGATGCAGACTAAATAAGGAGGTTCATTGGCTACTATCACCATGAAGGAGTTGCTCGAAGCAGGTGTTCACTTCGGGCATCAGACGAAGCGCTGGAATCCCAAGATGAAGGAATACATCTTCGGAGAGCGCAATGGGATCTACATCATCGATTTGCAGAAGACGCTGAAGATGTTCAAAGAGGCGTCGAAGTTCGTACAGGAGTTGGCGGCCGACGGCAAAATTGTGCTGTTCGTGGGGACCAAGCGCCAGGCGCAGGACGCCATTGCCGAAGAGGCGACCAAGTGCGGCGGTTTCTACATCAACCAGCGCTGGCTGGGTGGCTTGCTCACCAACTGGGTCACAGTGCAGAAGTCGGTAAAGCGGCTGAAAGAGCTCGACGAGATGGCCACGGATGGCCGCTACGAGTTGCTGCCGAAGAAAGAAGTCATCAAGCTCGAACGCGAGCGCAAGCACCTGCAGGCCAACCTGGCGGGCATCAAGAACATGAGCCGGTTGCCCGATGCGGTCTTCGTGATCGACTCCAACAAGGAGCAGATCGCGGTGCGCGAAGCTCGTAAGCTGGGCATTCCGGTGGTCGCGGTGGTCGATACCAACTGCGATCCTAGCGAAGTGGATTATGTAATTCCGGGCAACGACGACGCGTTGCGCGCAATCCGGCTATTCACCTCGAAGATTTCGGAATCGATTGCCGAAGGCGCACAACTGATGAGCGACAAACAGATCGCCGACATGACGGCGGCCACGGAACAAGCGCAGGCTCTGGAAGCGCAGCACGCGGAAGATGCGGCCGCGGCGCTTGAGATTCGCACTCAGGAAGCTGCGGCTGCCTCTGACTTGGCGGACATCGGCGAAGACATCAGCATGGAAGAAGTGCTGGGTCCAGGAACCCATAAGAAGCCGGTCGCGACCGAAGACGCCGATATTCACAAGGTCGAGAGCCAGACTGTCTAGAAGCGGGTTTTTGGGAGCTCTCGTAGGCCAGAGTTCCCGCAAAAAACCGGGCATTTGAAATCAGACCCGCGCGGGTCGTCCGGCGCGGGTCAAAGTTTGTAAGAAACAGTTTCCAGTTTCAGGTTTCCAGTTTCGAGTAGCCTGGAACAAGGACACACATTCTTAATACTCGAAACCAGGAACAGGAAACTAGATTACTTTATGAGCACTACTATGGCGAACATTTCAGCAGCACAAGTAAAGGATCTCCGGGAGAAGACCGGAGCTCCCATGATGGATTGCAAACAAGCCCTGACCGAAGCCAAGGGCGATATGGAGCAGGCGGTCGTGATTCTCCGCAAGAAGGGCGTTTCGGTGGCGGCCAAGAAGGCAACGCGCGTGACCAGTGAAGGTTCGGTGACCAGCTATATCCATGCTGGCGGCAAGATTGGTGTGCTTGTCGAAGTGAACTGCGAGAGCGATTTCGTAGCCCGCACCGACGACTTCAAGGAGTTGGCGCACGATATCGCCATGCACATCGCGGCCAGCGATCCGAAATTCGTCCGCAAGGAAGACGTGACCAAGGCTGACTTCGAGCGCGAGAAAGAAATTTATGTCGCGCAAGCCGTCGCCTCCGGCAAGCCGCAGAATATCGCGGAGAAGATGGTCGCCGGCAAAATGGAAAAGTTCTATGAGGAAGTCTGCTTGCTCGAGCAGCCCTTCATCAAGGATCAGACCGTCTCGATCGCCCAGCTGATGGCGGCGAAGATCGGCAAGCTGGGCGAAAACATCAGCGTGCGTCGCTTCGCGCGCTTCAAGGTGGGCGATGTGGGTGCGACAGTTGCATTCACAACGCAGAAGCCGGATAACGGTGGCGAAGCCGCCGCTCCGGTGGCGAAGTAAACGAGTTTCCAGTTTTGGTTTCCAGTGTCCTGTAGTCCTCGCGGTGGAGGGCAAGAACCCGAAACTGGAAACCGGAAACTCAAAACCAATGCCAACCCCTGCCTTCAAACGCGTTCTGCTCAAACTCTCCGGCGAGGCCCTGGCCGCGAACCAGGGCTTCGGTGTGGATACCAACCGCATTCACGAAGTCGCGGCCGAGCTCGCCGACGTGCACAAGCTGGGCGTCCAGCTCGCGATCGTGGTGGGTGGCGGCAATTTTTTCCGCGGCGTCGCCGACCAGGCCAAAGACATGGACCGCGTTTCCGCCGATCACATGGGCATGTTGGCTACGGTAATCAATGCCCTCGCCCTGCAGGATGCCCTGGAAAAGCAAAACGTCTACACCCGGGTGCAAACCGCGATTGAGATGAATCAAGTTGCCGAGCCCTTCATCCGCCGCCGCGCCATCCGACATCTGGAAAAAGGCCGTGTCGTGATCTTCGCCGGTGGTACCGGAAATCCCTACTTCTCCACCGACACTGCCGCCTCTCTGCGCGCGATGGAGATCAAAGCCGACGCCATTCTCAAAGCCACCAAGGTCGATGGCATCTACGACGCCGATCCCATGAAGGTGAAGGACGCGAAGAAGTTCACCGACATCACCTACATGGACGTTCTGAAGCTGGGGCTAAAGGTGATGGATTCCACCGCCATCAGTCTGTGCAAAGACAACAACCTGCCCATCATCGTCTTCAACTTGAATCAGCACGGTAACATTCGCCGTGTAGTCAGTGGAGAGAAGATCGGTTCCAGAGTAAGCGCTTAAAACCTGCCGCGGATCTCGCGGATGCATACGGATTTTTTTCGTTTCTGATCCGTGAAAATCCGTGGCCAGCTTTCTAGTGGGTTTATAATTCAGCGTTTTGATACTTGATATTTTTACGGAGCTAAAACTATATGGCTCAAGCGTCCATGGCCTCGATTCCTGGCCTAAAAGAAACTTACATACAGCTCAAGACGCGCATGGAAAAAGCAGTAGAGGACTTTCGCAAGGCGATGGCGGCTACGCGCACTGGCCGTGCCTCCGTGCACATGCTCGACAGCGTCAGCGTCGACTACTACGGCTCGCAAATGCCGATCAACCAGATAGCCCAGGTCCACGCGCCGGAACCGCAAATGATCACGGTGCAGCCCTTTGATCCCTCCTCGCTCGGCGCCATCGAGAAGGCGATTCGCTCTGCGGAGCTCGGGCTCAATCCCATGAACGATGGCAAACTGATTCGCGTCCCCGTGCCTGCGCTTACCCAGGAACGCCGCCAAGAGATGGTGAAACATCTGAACAAAGCGCTGGAGGAACATCGCACCGCCGTGCGCAACATCCGCCGCGACGGCAACGACGCCATCAAGAAGGCGATGAAGGACAAGAAAATCACCGAGGACGACGAAAAGCGGTCGCTGGAAGAGATCCAAAAACTCACCGACGACGAGATCAAGAAGATGGAAGAAATGAGCAAAGCGAAAGAAAAAGAAGTGCTGGAGATTAAATAGCCCGCAGTTTCCAATCGCGCCAGAAAAACTAAAGTACGTGTACCCCAGCCGCCCCCCGCCTGGGCCGCTCTTAAGTCGCTCAAACCCGCCACATAGCGGATTTTCCCTTCCAGCAGTGCATCCGGTAACCTGGCCGCAGGTTACGCGACATCCTCAAGTCCTGTGTGTTTCCATCATCGTGAAGCAAATCGCTGCTCCCCCAAAAGCCTTCACAAAAATCCTGGAATTGGAGTTTGCCATGAAACGATGCTTGGGAATTACAGTTTTGCTTGCGTTCTGCCTGTTGGCGGCCAGCTGCGGTTCGTCATCCAGCTCATCCACGCCGACGTCGCCCACTTCGCAGCAGGCGTCAGTCTTCGTCACTGGCGAAGACGCTCCACTGCCCTCGGTGGTCGGCTTCGATGTCACTATCAACTCGATCACTCTGAACGGTAACAGCAATTCGCCGCAAGTTCTCTCAACGGCCACGACCGTGGATTTTGCCCGTCTTCTGGGATTGCGGTCGCCGCTGGGGTTTAACTCCGTTCCAGCCGACACCTACAACAGCGCTACATTCTCCCTATCGAACCCGGTGATTTCCTACATCCAGATGACTCCGTCGCCAACGGTCACCCCAATGAATGGCACGTTCAATTCGAGCGGCGGCCCGACCACGACCACCGTGACCGTGAATTTTCCCTCGCCGATGGTGGTAAGCAGCAATGGCCTGGCTGGCCTGAGGGTGGATTTCGACATCCGCCAATCCGTCGCCGTTGATGGTAACGGCAACGTCACCGGCGTGGTTAACCCGACGATTTATGCCAAGGCGGTGAAGGCCAGCGATTCCGATGGCCAAGTCACCGATCTCATGGGCGGATTGGTTTCGGTGAACGCCGCCGGCAACTCGTTCGTCATTCAGGGCCCCTATGGGCACCAGTTGACCGTCGACGTCAACAGCAGCACGCAGTTCAACAGCGGATGGAACATCAACGACCTGGCCGCTCCTGCGGTTGTTGGAGTGCAGGGATACTTCCAGGCCGATGGCAGCCTGATGGCCGGCAACGTAGAAGTCATCACCACCTCGCAGGCTTTCCTGTCCGGCCGCGTCCTCGCAGTGAATCCAACGTCAGGCCCGGTGCAACAGATCACGCTCTGGGTGGGTGAAACCAGCGCCGACCTGGTCAGCGATGTCGATACCATCCAGACCATCAACGTCAGCGCCGTGACGCAGTACGACATGTGCTTCTTCAACAATTTCTTCACCAACGCGCTGTTCAACAGCTCCACCGTGATCGTGGGCCAGCGTATCTTCATCGGTGGCAGCTATGCCAGCAACGTGTTTACGCCGCAGATGATTTCGCTGCGCTTCCAGGGTGTTTACGGCACGCTTACGCCGAACAGCGTAACCATTGCCAACGCCAACCTGGGAAGCTTCCAGCTGCAGAACAACGGCCTGATCGGCTATTCGCTAGGCGGCGCGCCGCTGACCGTCGACACAGGCAACATCACTCTGTTCCTCAATACGACGGGACTGAGTGAATTGCAATCCAGTGGATCGATTCCGATCGTGGCAGGCGGTCTGCTCTTCGTGAGCCCGACCACGCAAACGCCCGAATTGGCGGCTGCGGTCGTCGCTGATCCTCCGCAGTCGCAATAGTTCAAAGCGCAGCAGATCAACCAACTACGGGCGGCCGAAAGCCGCCCGTATTCTTTCACCTCCACCCCTTCGGTGTTCTGGAAAAAGCACTCTATAATTGACCGATGGCGAAACAGGTCGTCCATGCCGCATGTCCGCACGATTGCCCCGATGCTTGCGGAGTTTTGATCACGGTAGAGGATGGCCGCGCGACGAAGATTCAAGGCGACCCCAATCACCCCATGACCCGCGGCTTCTTGTGCGCGAAAGTGGCGAAGTATCTGGATCGGGTGTATTCGCCCGACCGTGTCCTCTATCCGATGCGGCGGATTGCTGCGAAGGGAACTGCTTCCACAAAGGGGGACGAAGTTTGGCAACGCATCACCTGGGACGAGGCCCTCGACGAAATCGCCAAGCGCTCTCGCGCCATCATCGCAGAGTTCGGGGGGGAAGCAATTTTGCCCTATTCCTACGGGGGAACCCTCGGCGCGCTGAATGGCGCTTCCATGGATCGCCGATTTTTCACTCGACTCGGCGCTTCCGAACTGGAGCGCACGATTTGCTCTTCGGCCGGCGAGGCTGGCCTTGAGTCCGTCATGGGCGTCAAGCTTGGTACCGAGCCCGATCAGTTCGTCCACTCCCGCTACATCATCGCCTGGGCCTCGAACATCCACGGAAATAATGTCCACCTGTGGCCCTACATCGTGGAAGCGCGCCGCCGGGGGGCAAAGCTAGTCGTCATCGATCCCTACCGCACGCGCACGGCGGCGTGCGCCGACTGGTATCTGCCCATCAATCCCGGCACTGACGGCGCTTTGGCGCTGGCCATGATGCACGTGATCATTGGCGAAGGCCTGCACGATGCCGATTATGTAGCGAAATACACCCTGGGTTTTGAAGCCCTGTGCGAGAAAGCAAAGGCTTATCCGCCGGAGCGCGTCGCGCACTGGACCGGAATCGCAGCCGACGACATTCGCAAGCTGGCGCGAGAATATGCCACGACCAGGCCAGCAGTTATTCGCCTCAACTACGGCGTGCAACGGTCCGATGGCGGCGGCATGGCCACGCGCGCCATTTCGATGCTGCCCTGCATCATCGGTTCACTGAAAGAAGTGGGCGGAGGCATCCACTTGTCGACCAGCGGCGCCTTTGATCTAAATAAGGAGGCTTTGCAGCGCCCCGATCTGCGGCCCCACGGCCGCAAGCCCCCTCGAATCGTGAACATGGTTGAACTGGGCAAGGCGCTCAACAGGCTAAACGATCCGCCACTGAAGGCTCTATTCGTCTACAGTTCGAATCCCGCCGCGGTTTGTCCGAACCACAACGAAGTCGTTCGCGGCCTCAAGCGCCCGGACCTATTCACGGTGGTCCACGAGCAGTTCTTCACCGATACTACCGACTACGCCGACCTCCTTTTGCCGGCAACGACATTTTTCGAACATAAAGATCTGCAGACCGCATACGGCCATTACTATTTACAAGTTTCAGATCCGGCAATCGAGCCGCTAGGAGAGTGCCGATCCAATGTCGATCTATTCCGCGCCCTCGCCGCGCGCATGGGATTCGACGACGAATGCTTCAGCGAAAGCATCGACTCCATGATCGAGGGCGCGCTGTCTTCGAAAAATCCCTGGCTGCAGGGGATAACTCGCGAGCGTCTGCAGCGCGAAGGCCAGGTCCGTCTGAATTTCACCGCATCCCCAGACGCTTCCGACGCACCGCCCCAACACACTTCTCCTCCATTTCTCCCCTTCGCTCAAGGCAACTTTCGCACACCGTCGGGCAAGGCCGAACTGTACAGCGAAGCCATGAAAGCCCTCCGCCTCGATCCCGTTGCCGACTTCAAGCCACCGTCGGAATCGCGTCACGGAACCGAACGGGCTACGTTCCCGCTGGAGCTTCTGGCCCGCAAGGCTGACAACTTCTTGAATTCCACGTTCACCAACCAACCCTCCGTGCAGCAGATGGAAGAGGTCGACCTTCTGGAGATGCATTCCTCCGATGCCCGCTCCCGTGGCATTGCTGACGGAGAGACGGTTCGAGTGTTCAACCCCCGAGGAGAAATCTTTCTCAAGGCGCGCGTGGATGGCGCAGTGCAGCCGGGGGTCGTCTCAGCGCGACTGAATTGGGCGAAGTTGAGCCCCGGGTTGCGCAACATAAACGTCCTGACCTCAGAAAAACTTTCTGACCTGGGCAACTCCGCCACGTTTTATTCCGTCTTGGTTGATGTGGAGTCTACCAAGTCCATTCCATGAAGCCACCGGCAAGAGTGGCAGACTTGGACGCTTTTTCTATCTCTACCGTATAATGATCGTTTTCCCACATCCCAGAGGCTGAGGTCGTAGCGATTCATCTTCGCTTTCATTCGCACACCGTTGTGCCCGAGAACGGCTGCCGCCTTTTCGGAGACACTTTCGGCCCATCCCCTTCATTCGCACGGCTTTGTCGCCGAATGAAGAGTTTTGGATGGGCCTTGAGTATTGTGCTGGCGGTTTTTTTCGCTTCCGCCGGCTGGGCCCAAACCGATGTGATCTCCGAGATCGACGTCACCGGCAACCGCAGAATTCCCTCCGAAACCATCAAAGCCCGCATTTTCACTCATTCCGGCGATATTTATGATCCCGCCGCACTGGAGCGCGATTTCAATGCGCTCTGGAACACCGGCTACTTCGAAGACATCCGCTTCAGCCGCGACCAGACTCCCAAGGGCTGGCGTTTGATCATCCAGGTCAAGGAAAAGCCAACCATCCGCGAAATCAACTACGTGGGCCTGAGTTCGGTGTCTACCAGCGACGTCCTCGATCGCTTCAAGGAAGCCAAGGTCGGCTTGTCGGTCGAGAGTCAGTACGACCCGACCAAGCTGAAGAAAGCGGAAGTCGCGATAAAAGGCCTTCTGGCGGAACACGGCAGGCAGTTCTCCACCATCCGCACCGAGATCCGGCAGATCCCTCCCGCCGCAGTTGGCATCACCTTTGTGATCAAGGAAGGCCCCAAAGTTAAAGTGGGCAAGATCAAGTTCGAGGGCAACAAGAACGTCAAGACGCGCGTGCTTCGCTACGCCATGAAGAACCTGCGCCCCATCGGTATCCCGCACTCGATCTTCTTGGAAGACATCTTCGCCCGAACCTACGACGCCACCAAGCTCGACGAAGACACCGAACGGGTTCGGAACGAGTATCAGAATCGTGGATATTTCAAGGTCATCGTGAACGAACCCAAGACGCAAATTCACGACACCGGACACAAGGGTCCTCGCATTCCACTTGTGCAGAGTGGCCCCGGCAAGGCGGTCGACATTACCCTGCCCATCGAGGAAGGCGATCGCTACACTCTCGGTTCCATCACCTTCAAGAACAATAAGGCGGTGTCCAATACCAAGGCGTTGCGCAACCTCTTTCCCATCAAAGACGGAGATATTTTCAGCAAGGAGAAAGTGGCCAAGGGTCTGGAAAACCTGCGCAAGGCCTATGGCGAGCAAGGTTATATCAACTTCACTTCGGTGCCGGAAACCAGATTTGAAGACGACAAGAAGCTGATCTTCCTCGACATTGACGTCGATGAAGGCAAGCAGTTCTACGTCCGCCGTATAGAATTCCAAGGCAACACAACCACCCGCGACAAGGTGATCCGCCGTGAGATCGCGCTCGAAGAAGGCAACATCTACAATTCGCGCCTTTGGGAATTGAGCCTGCTGCGTTTGAATCAACTCGGATACTTCGACCAGTTGAAGCCCGACGATCCTAACGTCACCGACCGAAAACTGGACGAGAAAGACGGCTTGGTTGACCTCACGTTGAAGGTCAAAGAAAAGGGCAAGAACAGCATCGGCCTGAATGGCGGAGTCAGCGGCCTGGAGGGTGCCTTCGTCGGCATCAACTACTCGACCAACAATTTTCTCGGCCTGGGTGAAACCCTTCAGGTACAGGCCAGCCTCGGAAACCTGGCTCGGAGCGTGCGGTTTGGCTTCACTCAGCCTTACCTGTTTGACCGGCCGTTGCAGTTCGGCTTCAACGTGTATTTGAACCGGGTCAGCTATAACCAGGCCCGGCAGCTTTCCATTTTCAGCGGACAAAACCTCAACCTTCCCAACACTGTGTTGCAGAACCTGCAAAATTACACGCAGTCGAGCGCCGGTTTCACTACCTCGCTCAGCTATCCGCTGCGCCGCTCGTTCAAACGCGTTGGAATCACCTACTCCTTTGACCGCTCCTCCCTGTTGGCTCTAAGCTCGGCGTCGAGAAACCTTTTCGAGTTCCTGGCCTTCCGCGGGATCTCCGGCCCCAACGCGCTGCAAGGAATCATCACCAGCAAGATCTTCCCCAATTTTTCCTTCAACACCATCGATAGTCCAATTTCGCCTCACCACGGACAGCAGTTCACGTTGGGTGCGGAATTGGCGGGCATCGGAGGCACGATTCGCTCCATCCGGCCAATCGTGCAGTACAAGCGGTTCATTCCGGTCCAGAACCGGCGCAACGCATTTGGTTTCAATGTGCAAGGATCTTTCATCACGGGCTATGCCGGACTCGTGGCTCCTCCGTTCCAGCGCTCCTATATGGGCGGCGAGAATGACCTACGCGGCTTCGATATCCGTTCGGTATCGCCAGTCGCCTTCCTGCCCAGCGTGGGTGCAATCGCTCTGACAAACCCAGATGGAACTCCGGTTCTCAAGAATGCGCAAAATCCTCTTCTCGGGAATTTGAACATTCCGATCCCGGTCGACCAGATTACCTTCCCCGGCGGAGACCTGAGCATCGTCACCAACTTTGAGTATCGCATCACCATCTATGGACCCGTAGCCCTTGCCCCATTCCTGGACGCCGGGATTGATCCCATTCTGCGACCCTCCCAGTTGCAAATTGCCTCGCAACAGTACAATCAGGTGATCACCGAGCCGTTTGGATGTCCGGCACAGGATCAGGCGACGGCCACTCCAAGCGGTACCGGCTGCACTCCCGGCAGTGTCTTGAATCCTCCGCCCAAGCAGCAATTGGAGGTGTTGGGATCCACGAACTGGAGACCGAGAATGTCCACCGGTCTCGAGCTCCAGATGTTCCTGCCTATCATCAACGCACCTTTCCGCATCTACTGGGCCTACAATCCCCTGCGTCTGGATAGCCCCGCCACTCCACCGATTCCGATTACCCGCTCCATGTTCCCCAACACGGCAGCGGGAGACTATACCTATCACTTGGCCGTCAACACGTACGCGCCGACTTTCCTGTTGCGCGAGCCACGCAAGACTTTCCGCTTCACCGTGGCCACCACGTTCTAGAGGAGCGCCAGATTGTGTGCGGTTTGACGCAGGCTGAGAAGGGTATCTATAATTGGTTCGATCCACACCATTGCTGAAGGATGATCAGGGGTGGACGATCCGTCCGCAACCCCGGCGTGTGAGGTTCGCAATCCGGTGCGCCCGGTACGATAGCGCCTGTCGGCTGCAGGTTGAAGCAAAACAAAAGACCTCGTGGGTACGGTCCAGCGTTGCCTGAAAAGGGCAATCTGAGTTCATTCCCGGTATCGTATCTCCCGGAACTATATTTGCCGGAACCAAGATTAACCGGAACCAATGTTCCAAGGAGTTTAAGCCATCCAATGACAAGCAAGCTTCTGCGTTCTTTCCTGGCCATTGCGGTTCTCTCCGTGATTTCCGCCTGGGCCCAAACCGCCAGCACATCCGCCCCAGCGGGTGCTTCCACCCCGCCATCGGCCGCCGCTTCCGTGGCCTCTGCCCCGGTTGTGACCGGCACCGGTACCAAGCTCGGGACCATCAACATTGAGCAAGCCGTGATGGGCACCAACGAGGGTCAACGCGACTTCGAGGTGTTGCGCAAGAAGCTGGAGCCAAAGCAGAACGAACTGAAAGCTCAAAACGACGAACTCGAGAGTTTGCAGAAACAACTGCAGACCCAGGGCGACAAGCTGAATGAGGACGCCCGCGCTACTCTCGTGAAGCAGATCGAAACCAAGAAGAAGTCCTTTGACCGTTCTGTACAAGACGCTCAGGAAGATTTTCAGAATCAGCAGAAAGAGATCTTTCAACGCATTCTGCAGAAGATGGCGCCCGTGATCGTGAAGCACGCGCAGGAGGGCGGATTCGCCCTGGTTATGGATACCTCGAACCCGTGGCCGCAAAGCCCGCTGCTCTGGTATGGCGAACAAGGCGACATCACCAAAGCCGTGGTGGATATTTACAACGCGCAGTCTGGCGTGCCCGCGCCCGCCCCTGCTGGAGCTGCAGGACCCCGGCCTGTAACCCCCAAGCCGGCCACACCTAAGCCAGCAGCTCCGCCGTCCAAGTAGCTCTTCTCGACACTTTGCGTGTCGCAGAAGTTCCCGAAAAGGCCGCCTCCAAGCGGCCTTTTTCTTGGTGCGCCCGGCAGGGCGCACTCACTAGGAGGTGAAAGTCCTCTACACACCCGGCAAGGGGAAGTGTTAGCCGAACAGCAAGGGTGCCCATCGCGAGGCGGGATCCGGAGGAAG
>JBEKRE010000042.1:0-42095 GCA_049519055.1 Candidatus Sulfotelmatobacter sp.
CCAGCGTCTCCTGGCCGCGCAGATGCGGCTCGAAAAGACCGACGACGGGATCGATGCGATTGCCGAAGCGGTGGGGCTACAGACGGCGGCGACGCTGCGGCAGCACTTCAGCCGGACGCTGGACACGACACCTACCGCCTATCGCCGCCGGTTCTCCACCACGTAGGTGCTGCACCGGTTTCGGGATTTCGCGGTTCAGTCGCGGAATCCGCTGACGGTCGCGGCTCTGATACGGGTGCCGGCGGGGATTGCCGATGCCGCATGGCTTTAGAGCGCAAAAAAGGACCTTGCTTCGCAAGCGACAGACGAAACCGTCTGTCCCACAATTGCACACCGCCGCCAAAGGTTCGAGCCTTCCCTTAGGCGGGGTTAGAAATGCTCGAACTGCGTCACGTTGGATTCGGAGACGTCGTCTGCGGAGGCAAGCCGTTTTCCGTCGGGCAACGGAACGGGACTACCGATCCAGTGATAGGGGCTCTCCCAGAATCCTGCCTTTGTTCCCGGGTGATCACGGCAGATTTTCCGATTTCTGCCGAATGGTTTGGTCGACGTCTAATTCCCCCGCGGATTCGGCCATGCGCGCTTCATCCATTTCCTCTTTGACGCGAGCCAGTGTGGCTTGCTTGGTTTCTGGCTTCGGCTTGTTCTTATACATACTGGCACGATGTCACGAGTCCAAGAGGATTACAGGTCAATTTTGAACAGCTGCCAGTTCCACAATTATTCTCATACCGTGCGGTTTTGATCAGCCATATCAATCCCCGAACTGTAGCATCTCAAATGTGATTACAACCTCCCCTTTCAGACGGTCGGGAGGATTGGACCATTCGAAGACGAACAGTGTCAGAGGATCGGAGGAGGATAGAAGGCAGTGTGAAGTTCGGATTCTTACTGTTTCTCTGAAATGGAGCCAAGATTTTGTCTACGCTGATCCAGAGTCCAACGTCATGAAACCGTCGTAGGAAGCACGACCGTTAAGGTGGACAGAGTGGAGAAAGATACGTCGAAGTTTGACTGGGTAACTGAGCGTTCCTCATGCGCTCTGGCGTGGAGAACGCCCAAGATCCAGATGTCTCAGAGGTCACGACCCGCCAAGTGCCGGAGGGCGACGTTCCGGAGGAGCACAGTGACGGCGACTAGCGCGCTGCATACTCCATCGCTCGCGAAATCGGGGCAATTTGCGAACTGAATCGAGGAGAACCGTATGTCAAAGACATGGGAGCTGTACCGGGGTGCCGCACACCATCATGAGCGGGCGGGCTACCAATTCAAAGAGGCCGCGAAATACCACGAGACGGAGGAGCACGAAAAGGCTGCGCACCGCGCGTACCTTGCCCACGGGCATGGCCAGCACGCAATTCTTCACCAAGTTGCCGCCGCAAAGCTAAATGTCGAGAAGTGGGACGGCCTGGCTACGCCCGGCTCGGTCCAGAAAGACCGGGCGCAGCCTTAGCATCGTTATGGTTTGCGCATGGTAAAACCTACGCGCCGACGCGGAAGTTTTTAGGTGCTCTCAAGTAAGCCTTTGCTGAGAAGCCATACGTTTTGGTTACAGGCGGGGCCTTCTCTATATCTAGCCTGCGCAAATAACATTCTTCGTGAACGGCATCTCCCCTCTCATCTGTTTTGCAATCTTCAAGGGAAACCGTCTGGCCACACACGTCGCATATTGGAACTAGGAGAATTGGCAAACAGAACACATGGCCTCCAGATTCGGACGGCTTGTCGTGTTGCACGATAAATACCATGAACAACCACTTCCCAGTTCGATGCCCTAACTATTTGTTCACAGAGGAAAGCCTTAAGTGCGATTCGCTTTGCTGCTGGTCGCCACGTAAGTTTTGCTCTTGCAATTTGCAATGCCAAAGAATCGGCATCGCCTTTGGTTACGTCATTAGAGTTCGAGGGTTGTCAGACGCACGACAGTGTCTCGGTGAGAGCCCGGCACGGCTTGTTCAACAACTGTGCCAACTTCTCTTCGGTTTCACCTAGATCATCTTGCGGCTGGACGTAGTGAATCGCCGCCGTGTCAGGCTTGGAGTGAAGCAGGATCGCGGCGATGTCCTGGGGAGACCGAAACCATAAAAAACATTGGGTAAGACTCAATCTACGCTCCCAAATTTGATAACACCAGGCATTGGGCCATTGCCATTATTTCCGGTTCTAAACGAACCGCTCCGTTAACACTAGGGGAGGTGGGGATAATCACTCCGTAATCCTATTTTCCTAGCTTCCCAGTCTAGTTTGGCCTTGCGTTCGGGCAATGCTATAGCGTTCAATTTCGCAATCGCAGCGATAGCCTCCCGATCCCGTCAGCGTTGCGATTCTGGCGTTCGGCCCACGTCCGTTTGAAGTCTTCGGTGCCGGTACGCCGTGAACTTGGACCGTAGGACGACGAAACCTCGGGCATTGAATGATGAACCGAGGGCACTGAACAACGAACTCAGCAATCCGCCGAGACTCGCGAGAACACAATCTACGATGGCCAGAGCCACGAAGCCGAAAACGATTAATCGGAAAATGTGGAGCATCTTAATCTGCGTCAAGTGTCACAGTTAGCAGATGTAACTGTATCTTTGCGGCTGCCATGAAACTAGAGTACGGATGTAATCGGTAGTGGACTGTTTTGAATTTTAGGGGACAGAATCTAATCATCACGATTCAAGAATTGATCTGTATTGATCAGCTTGCATTCGCAGTTTGAGCCTAAGGTAGTTGTGGCCGTCCAAGGAGGCATTTATGGGTGGTTACCCTTTTCCAGAAAGAGCCTGCACAATTTGCAGTAGACCGCTTGACCTAAGGGTGGATTTGTCTACTGATGAAAACGGCAACGCAGTCCACGAAGATTGCTTTGTTAAACGGATAACGATCCATCCCAGCCGTGGTGGCAGTGCTTACGATGACTGATTAAATTCAAAACAGCCCCCTCCATCGAATCACCATGCCTGAAGGGATGCGTCCACTCGTGGCAGAATGGTGCTGATCCGCACTCTTGCGAAATCCGTCCAGGGCCTGCAGGTAAAGCTGCTTGAGGTCTGCTTTGATGAATGCGATTTCCTAACTAGCGCTTATGCTCTGCTGTATAGTTCTATGCCGGTCAACCCTGTAATCCTGGAGGCGTCCAGCTATGTCAAGACCTTTCCTGCCGCACCTCCTCCGCGTGCTTTTGACGAGTTTGTTGGCTCTCGTTGCGTGCGTCTCTCAGTCGTTTACGCAAGCACGCCATCAGGGCAAGATTTTTGGAGGCTACTTCGAGGAATGGGGTATCAACTATGCGGGTTACAACATCGCGGATTTACAAAAAAACGGCGTGGCCGATGAACTGACACACTTGATTTACGCCTTCGGCAATGTGACCCCGACCTCTCCGGCCGCGTGCGCTATTGCCGATCCCGTCGCCGCTTACCAGAACGCGACCGTTCCCAGTGTGAGCGGCAAGCCCTACAGCGCGCCACTTTATGGAAATTTTGGCGCGATCCAACAACTCAAGCAGCTTCATCCCAATCTGAAAGTCTTGATCTCTCTGGGTGGACAAGCAGGGAACATCGCGGGCTTCGTGACTGCCGCAGACTCCGTGGCCGGCCGCGCCGCGCTCGCTTCTTCATGCATCAACATCTTTGTTAAAGGCAACATCACTGCAGGGGTTACAGTTCCCGGCCTGTTTGACGGTTTCAATATCGATTGGGAGTTTCCGGGCGCGGCAGACAAGCAGAACTTTACCGCTCTGCTGAAAGAGTTCCGCATGCAACTCAACACTTTGTCGAAAGCGACTGGCAAGAAATATATTTTGACCTTCGATTCGCCAGCCAGCCCGAAGAAATATATCAACATCGATCTTAAGGCCGCCGCTGCGCAAGTGGATTTCCTCACCATCGATGGTTATGACTATGCCGGGGCGGACGAAAAGCAGACCAATGAGGCGTCTTCACTATACGACCCGGCCGCGGGTCCCGTGTATGCCGATGACCGCCACATCGATGCGACTGTAAGAGCCTATCTCAAGGCTGGCGTGCCTGCGGTCAAGTACACCATGGGTTTGCCGTTGTATGCGGTCGGCTGGACGGGTGTCCCCAACGTGAACCATGGCTTGTACCAGAATGCAGCCTCCGCTTCTCCAGTTCTCTTGGCCGACGGATCAGGTCTATGTCCGAACCCGGACAAAGCCGCACCTTCACCCGGCTGCGACACCGTATTGACTGCTGGATTTGCTACCTACTCGACCATTGAGAACATCACGAATAAATACGGATACACCGCCTGGTACGATTCGGAAAGAGTTGGAGCGACGCTCTACAATGCGGCCACCGGAACCTTCTATACCTACGATAATCCTGCTGTAGTAGCAGCGAAGACGGCCTACATCAAGAAAAATAAGCTCGGCGGCGCTTATGTATGGGCGCTGAATGACGACGATGCCAGCGCATCTCTGACGAAAGCGATTGCGGCGACCCTCAAGTAATCGAAAGCTAACGCCTGGAATGAAATAGCATGGCAGGCCGATCGAGAAGTCATCCTGCCTTCGATTTTTTACCTATCCTGATTCTGCGTTGACCCGACTCTGCACAACCACACGACCAATCTGTTTCCATCAAGTTCGTTTTCCGTAACAAGATCGCACCGGAATCGCCATTTTCTCACGCTTTGAAACAAACTCGCCCCGGCCGTGCGCGGCCCACACTTTCTAGCGGTTGGCGGGTCGCGGGTTAATTTGCAGTTCGGATCGCGCAATAAGAAAAAAGCTCTCTAGCTTGGCTGCCTAAGGGGAGTACCCTGCCTCGCGCGGATGCTATAGAGCAGTTAGAGCGCTCCAGATTCGTCTAAAACTTGTTCATTCGCAAGCGCCGTGATTAATGAACCCTGGGTGTTAGGCATAATTACAAAGGCAGGCCGGCGAATATGTCGGTCTGCCTTTACTTTTTGGGCGTTTGAATCTTGTTGGCAAGATTTAGACTGGCCAAGAATTGTGCACCAAAAGTATGGTATTGCAAATGTCCGCTATATAGCTTTATACTCCGGCGGTTCGTAGTTTACGGATTATGGAGGCGTTTGCCATGTCGACTCATTCCCTCACGCGCCTGCTTCGAGTGGGTTTGCTGACTCTATCGACCCTCGTTGCATGCATCTCTCCCTCATTCGCACAAAATCACAATCAACGAAAGATTCTCGGAGGATACTTCGAAGAGTGGAGCATCTACTACGCTGGCTACAACATTGCGAACCTGCAACAGAATGGTGTGGCCGATAAACTGACGCACCTGCTCTACGCTTTCGGCAATGTGACCACGACTCCGGCGCCAGCATGCGCGATTGCCGATACGTGGGCCGACTATCAATCTCCATACCTGCCCAGCGTGAACGGTACGGCCTACCCTGGCCCGCTCTATGGAAATTTTGCGGCCATTCAACAACTCAAGGCACTTCATCCAAAACTGAAAGTGCTGATGTCTTTGGGAGGAGCGTCCGC
The DNA here is from genome assembly GCA_049519055.1 of Candidatus Sulfotelmatobacter sp. Taxonomy (GTDB): domain Bacteria; phylum Acidobacteriota; class Terriglobia; order Terriglobales; family Acidobacteriaceae; genus Sulfotelmatobacter. The sequence continues at coordinate 5,465 of JBEKRE010000042.1, forward strand.
TGCCAACACTGCGGCCTTCGTCAGCGCCGCCAGCACCGCTGCCGGACGCCAAGCGCTTGCCTCTTCCTGCATCAACATGTTTGTCAGCGGCAACATCGCTGCAGGCATCGCGGCACCCGGCTTGTTTGACGGTTTCAATATCGATTGGGAATTCCCCACCGCGACCGACACGCAAAACTTTACAGCCCTGCTGGCAGAGTTTCGCAGCCAGCTGAACGCTTTGAGCAAAACGACAGGGAAGCAATACAGTTTGTCGTTCGATGGGCCGGCGGGCGCGCAGAACTACGTCAACATCGATCTTCGCAAAGCCGCCGAGCAGGTGGATTTCATCACCATTGATGGCTACAACTATTCCGGCTCATGGGTTACCCAGACCAATGACGCATCGCCACTATTCGATTCCCGCCAGGACCCATTGTTTGGCCAGGGACTCGACATCGACGACACGGTAAACGCCTATCTCAAGGCCGGCGTGCCTCCATCCAAGTACACCATGGGTTTGCCTTTATATGCTGCTGGCTGGACTGGCGTACCCAACGTGAACCATGGCTTGTACCAGAACTCAACTGCCCCTTCTCCAGTTCTCTTGGCGAATGGAACAGGTTTGTGTACGGACCTCAGCGGAAATACGCCCGGTTGCGACACCCTGCTAACTCCAGGACTCCTGACCTATTCGACCCTCTCAACTCTTACGGCGAACGGCTACAAGAATTACTTCGATCCGCGAAGAGTCGCAGTGTCGCTGTACGATTCGAGCAGCGGGACCTTCTACACCTACGACGACCCCACGACGGCGTTCCTGAAGATGATCTATATAAACCTGAAAGTTCCGGAAGGTCTTGGGGGCGCCTACGTGTGGGCGCTGAAAGACGACGATGTAAACGGGACTATGGTGAAAACCATGGCTGCAGGCCTGGGTCACTAGAACGCTGGCAGCCGGAACGAATCACCGCGGCAGGCTGGCTTGAGAAAGTCAGCCTGCCTGAGTTTTGGGTTGACGGTACTTATTTGCTGGGCGCCTCGGGAACTGCATTGACAAGATCGCGCAGGGGCTTGATAACCGTGAAGCGAACCAGCGCTTGCGGTTTCTCGGCTTCCTCCAAGACAGCCAATTGCTGAGCTTTCCAACCTGCGGCTGCGGGCAGTCCGGATGAGAGATAAGAAATCGCTGACATTCCCACCGTTCCCAGTGCAGTAAGTTGTTGGGCCCGTGAGTCTGCCTGGACGAGTGTGGGCGAGGCTACCATTAAGCGCAGGATTCCAGGTTCTGCCGTGTTCCAAGCTTTGAAGTTGATAGTGAGTTGGGTTTCTTCCTGCAATCGGGTTACGGGATCCTGCAGATAGGCGCTCACGAGCAGTTCAAAATTGTGGCGCGACGGAGGATCGGGCGGAATTGCGTCTACGAGTTGATTGAGCGGCGTGAGTTGATTCGGGTGCTGCATGTGTGCGCGCTCGTGGAAAGTGACCGGCTCGAGAACGGAGGCCAGCACATGCAGCTGTTCAATTTGCTCGCTTCTGGCCAACTGTCGTAGGCTGACTGCTTCTTGAGAGATGTGTGTAAGACCTAAAGCCTCCAGTCGCCGCGACTCGGCATCTAGTCGACGGTACATGTCGTCTACATTGTTTACCTCACGCGGCGACCAGAGCCGCTCGGCGACGGCTGCGGCACGGGGCCAGATGCGTGAATCCACGTCGTGCGGGCTCGTCTGCTCGGTCCACATACAGGCCTCCCCGCCGAGAATGCGGGCCTGCTGCTCGGGGCTGAGGTCGTTCGCTTGGGGCAGCGGATCCACCATGTAGTGGGCTTCGGCGCTGCTCATAAGATTCAAATAATAGCCAGCGGAGAGAATGCTGTTGTATCCGTTTTTAGCTCCGCTGGCCAGTGAGTCGAAGCCACGCCAACTTTGAACGACAATGTCCTTGGGCAGATCGGGAGTCAGAATTTCGTCCCAGCCGATCATGTGCTTACCATGCTTCTCAAGAATTTTCAGCAGACGCTGGTTGAAATAATTTTGTAGCGCGGCAGTGTCCTGGAGATTGTGTTCGTGCATGAAGGTCCGGATGCGCGAATTAGCCTTCCACTCTACGCCGTTGTTCTCATCGCCTCCGATGTGCATGAAGTGGTCGGGGAAGATGGCTGCCATCTCTGCGATAAAAGTATTCAGGAATTTGTAGGTGCTTTCTCGCGTAGGATCCATCACCGGATCGAAAACGCCGAACTCGCGCTCGATGTGGAAGGGACCGGTCGCGCTCGCGAGATCGGGATATCCGACGAACCATGCACTGGTGTGCCCCGGCATATCGAACTCGGGCACGACCCGGATGCCGCGGTCGCGCGCGTAGGCAACAATTTCGCGGGCTTGTTCCTGCGTATAGAAGAGTCCGTCGGAGCCCAGCCCAGTGAGTTTGGGAAAAGCTCGGCTCTCCATGCGGAAGCCCTGGTCTTCGCTGAGATGCCAGTGGAAGACGTTAAGCTTGACCTCGGCCATCCCATCGAGAGTGCGTTTGATAACGTCGAGCGGCATGAAGTGGCGTCCGCAGTCGATCATGAGGCCGCGCCAGCGAAAACGTGGAGTGTCTCGAATCGACACTGCGGGAACAAAGTAACTCGTTGCATCAGACTGGACTAGCTGTTGCAGAGTTTCGAGACCGCGCATGGCTCCGACCACAGTGGCGGCGTGAAGGCGCACACCCGAGGGAGTGACTTCCAGCGAGTAGGACTCGTCTTCGTCGACCGACTGGATGCTTTGTCCAGGTCCATCAACACTGACAACCACCGCCCCGGACGGACTCGAGGCTGCCGGAGATGTTGGAATTGCAATGTCAGTCTGAATTCTGAGGCGATCCAGAGTGCGCGCTATGGCGGCATCGAGGCGCGCGTCCCGGTAGTGGTCTGTGATGGCAGCAAAGGAGGATGTCAGCGTAAGCTGTCCTTCCTGCGTGGAAAGCTGCGCCGGTTCCGGCATCAGGGTGTTGACGAATCTGGGCGCCGAGCTTTGCGGCGGCCTTGCCTGAATCGGTGCGCCGGAGAATACAACAAGACTTGCGAGAATCATTGCGACCATTCGATGCATCATGGCCTCTTTTTCGCGGGCCGCCGCCTACACAGGTTTTAGCGGAAGCGCCGAATGAATAGAGTGTGCCGTTCCGAGCGGTAGAAACCGACGACGTAAATCGTAGCCTTGCCCTGGGTTGAATAGATGATCTGGCGAATGCGCAGCACCGAGGCGCCCCGAGGCACGCCAATCAATTCCGCGATGTTGGCATCGGCTGACGTAGCGTCGACTTCTTCGTCGGCATATGCCAATTTCGTCGCATAGTCATGTTCGAGAATCGCAAACAGGGAACCTCTTCCTATTGGGGCCGATGCCAGATCGGGAAAATCGGCCGCGGGCAGGTAGCAGGTTTCCAGCGCAAACGGCTCTTCCCCCGTAAGGCGAAGACGCTGGATTTTCAGCAATCGGCTGGCGGCTGACAGCCCGAGCCTGGCCGCAACTTCTGGATCGCCCTCAATCACCTTTGCCACCAACACTCGGGAGCGCGGAGCCAAACCCCGGCTCGACATTTGCTCGGTGTAGCTCATCAATTTGTTAAAGTGGATTTTCGGCACGGCGACGAAGGTGCCTGCCCCGAGGCGGCGTTCGACGATTCCTTCGTGTTCCAGGCCGGCCAAGGCGTGGCGAGCTGTCATCAGGCTCACTTTGTGGGTCTTGGCCAGTTCGCGCTCAGAGGCAACCGCGTCCCCCGGTTTCAGAGCCGCGGACGCGATCCGGTCACGGATTTCGCCCTGGATTCTCTTGTAGGCGGGCGTCCTGTTGCGATGATTTCCAGACATTTTTATGGTTTCCAGGCTCTCCCGGGCGGCGAGCCCTGCTAGGAAAGGCCACTGGACGCGGCAAGCCCTGGATGCGGCCATTTGCAGCGCCATATGCTATATAGCTTATCGAGAGTTTGATGTAAAGCGCAATTCTTGAAAGCGATGACGCTGATGGTCCTTCACCGGGATCGCCATAAAATCTGAAGCATGAAAATGTAGGGGATGAGAGGTTGGGGAGCGCCGGACTGGGCCGCGACGCATAATTTATGGCGACTTGACGCAATCATTTCCCGATTAGGGACCGTTCCTTCCCTACACCTCCTTCGAGTGTCGATTCTGTCAGATGAAGGAGGGACGGATCTCGCCAGGGCTAGATCGAACAATTTTCTCTGGCGGATTGTTTTTTTCTTCTTGACTACGAACTATCGCGTGCTATATAGCATAGTGCGTTTAGATTACATGCCCGTTTGTAATCTCTAGCTGTAGAGGTCGGTTTGAGGAGGCGTGCAATGACGAAGTTGACGTGCGGAAGCGGTAAAGACTCAACCGAGGATCGCGGAGTTGGACGGAAGCATTCTTCATTTCTAGCGGTCTGCCTGGTTATCTTAAGCTTGTCGGCAGCGGGTTTGGGACAAGAGTTAGCAGCAACACTCACGGGCACGGTAAGCGATTCCAGCGGAGCCGTCATATCTGGCGCCACTGTTTTGGTTCACAGCCAGGAGACCGGCGCGGATATCCGCTCCGTGACCACCAGCGACACCGGCAGCTTCAACATTACGAACCTTCCGGCCGGGCGATACACGGTTACCGTCAGGAACAGTGGATTTCAAACGTTCTTGGCTAAAGATGTCATTCTCAACGTCGCCGAAAAACACACTCTCGATGTACAGCTGAAGACTGGTCAGGCCAGCGAAACGGTCGAGGTGACGGCCGAGAACGTACAAATTCAAACGACCACAGCGGAACAATCAGGGACGGTCACCGGAGAGCAAGTTCGAGAGTTGGCGCTAAACAACCGCAACTTCGAACAGCTCATTCTGTTGCAACCGGGCGTCGCCAATCAGTTGCCCGATAAGGTCGGTTTTGGGCTAGCGAACAATACCTCAATTTCGGTGAACGGAGCGCGCACGGGAGCTAACAATTATACGGTGGACGGGGCTGACATCAACGACAGCGGTTCGAACGGAACGTTGCTAAATACCCCGAGCATCGACGCCATCCAGGAGTTCACGCTGGAGCGCAGCAACTATGACGCGGCGTTCGGGCGCAGCGGCGGAGGGCAAATCGTAGTTGCAACCAAGTCGGGAACGAATACATTCCATGGCAGCGCCTACGAATTCAATCGCAACAATTATTATAATGCGAACACGTTTGCCGGTCGGGCCGCCATTGCGGCCGGGCAGCCGCTCTCGTCCGCCGATACCGTTCCGATCGAGCGCTACAACGACTTTGGGTTCACCCTGGGAGGCCCACTGTTCATTCCGAAGCTTTACCACCCGCAGAAGGACAAGACCTTCTTTTTCTGGTCGGAGGAATGGCGCAAAGCGAGCACGCCGGGCTTGAATATTATCAATGTGCCCAGTCCCGCAGAGCTTGCCGGCTCGTTCGCGAGTCCAGTTACGGTTGCCCCTGCGGGATGTGTGACCACCAGTGGTGGTGTGTCCGCTATCAGCCCCTCCTGTTACAGCAAGAATGCCACTGCATATCTGAACGCCTTTATGGTGAACAACCCACCCAATAGTTCAACTGGACAACTCATTACGAACTACAGCGAGTTGAACAACTTTCGTCAGGATATTATCCGCCTCGATCAGAACATCGGCGACAGGGTCCGCGTCTTCGGGCGTTACATGGAAGACGTTGTTCCCCAGAACGAGCCCTTCTCACTGTGGGGAGGGGGAAACTACCCTGGAGTGGAAACGACATCTGTGAATGCGCCAGGCCGCAACCTGGTCGTGAACGCGAGCGCCACGATCTCACCCAGAGTCGTCAACGAAATCGAATATGTGGACGCGTGGGGAGCGATCAATTCCACGCTCAGCGGAATTGCAAACTCTCCCGCTTTCCTCAGTCAACTCACCAACAACACAAAGTACACCGACCCGAACGGTCGCGCACCCAACGTTGCCTTTCTCGGGGGAACACAGGCGGTGCCGGCTCTTACCGGTCTTGGCAATGGAAGCGCGCCCTACTTCGAGCGCAACATCGACAAGAACATATTCGACAATCTTTCGATCCAGCATGGGAATCACACCGTCCGCGCCGGCTTTACGGCGATGTGGATGCAGAAGACGGAAAACGCCTCCTCCGGCGTTGCAACATTCGATTTCAGCCCCACGAATGGCAACCCGGCGTTCGCCAACTTCCTGTTGGGGCAAGCCGATAGCTATACGCAACCGAGCAAAGACACAATCCCGCATCTCAGGTATGTGAACTTCGAAGTCTACGTGCAGGATGACTGGAAGGTAACTCCGCGGCTGACAATAAACGCCGGCGTGCGCTGGAGCTACTTCCCGTCGCCAACCGACAGTAACAACACGCTGAATAGCTTCGATCCCCTTCTGTTCAATCCGGCCAATGCTGCGGTCATCGATCCCGTCTCTGGAAATATGACCGGAGTGACAGCCAGTGGCGCCCCGATCAGCGCAGCAACTTATGCCAATGGGCTCATTTTTCCCACTGGCACCGCCTGCACGACGGCTCAAGCCATTGCGCCGCAGGTATCTTGCTCACCGTTCGGCAGCCGGGTAAATCCCAGCTCCAACAACAATTGGGGGCCGCGGCTGGGTTTGGCCTGGGATCCTCGCGGAGACGGCAAGATGGCTGTCCGTGCAGGTTTCGGTATCTTCTATGACCGGACATTGAATGGCATCTGGGAGCAGAACGCTTTTACCGACCCTCCATTGGTCCAGACTGTGACGGTCAACAACAACGGTAGCAGCAGTCTGAATTTGTTCGATAGTCCGCTGGGTGGGCAGCTCGCGGGTCCGCCGCTCGGTCCAAACGGTTTGATCGCAACCGGAACACCAACCTTCAAGGTCCCAGGCTACATGGACTACAACCTTTCCGTGCAGCGTGAAATTATGCCTAGCACCGTCCTGGAAGTTGGCTATGTGGGTACAAAGGGCTCGCATCTGCTGGGCGATGTGGATTTCAATCAGCCCACGCTCGCTTCACGCTTGGCGAGTCCAGGGGTCGACGTGAACGCTATACGTCCATTTCCAGGATACGGGGCAATTACCGATCGCATCCCGGTCTTCACCAGCAACTACAACTCCCTGCAAGCGTCATTGAACCGCCGCTTCAGCAAGGGCCTGACGGTGGAACTTGGCTACACTTGGTCGAGACTTCTTACGACGAACCCGCAGGACCGGGCCTTGGCTACGTACAACACGTACAATCTCAAGCAGAGCTACGGACCTTCCACGCTGAACACTCCGCAGATGTTCGTCGCCAGCTACGTATACGATCTGCCGTTCTACAGAAACCAGCAGGGGTTTGTCGGCAAGGTGCTCGGCGGGTGGGAAATCTCTGGCATCACCACAATCCAGACCGGTCAGTCGCTTTCGATTACTCAAGGCTCGGATCCGCTGGCTGCGGTCACCGTTCCAACATCCGAGGGAGGTTGCACAATCTCGGCCACCGTTACTTCTTGTCAACTGTATCCTGGCGGTCTGGGCATGACGCGATCTGGCAGCACGGTTCAGGTCCGCCCCGATCAGATCGGCAGTGCCAGCGGCCCGAAAACCGCGGCGAAATTCTTCAACACGGCGGCCTTTACCGACGCGGTGGGCCACTTCGGGACCTCTCCAGTGGGTGCAATTTATGGGCCCGGATTTCAGGTCTGGGACATGTCTCTGATCAAGAATTTGAGATTCGCTGAGCGGGTCTCCTTGCAACTTCGTCTTGAGACGTTCAATACGTTCAATCACGGCAACCCCAGTTCGATTGACACGGGCGTGGACGACGGGGCCAGCTTCGGTACCGTCAACGGATGGCACGACCCGCGTAACGTTCAGATTGGCGCCAAATTTAATTTCTGACGATCAGCAATCGCCACAAAGCGCACGCCGAGGCGTGCGCTTTGTCTTTCCCCTCTGAGGAGCAAAGAGGAAATGCTCTCGCGCAACAGAGTTTACCGGCTCTCGTTCCTTTTAATAGCTTCCGCCCTGCGTTTCTCCTGTATATCGAGCGCTATCTTTTGTTCGTGTGCTGCCTCGGGGGCATGTCCCAGTTCCCGCAACACGCTGCCCAGAACAAAATGTGCCTCGAAGTAGTCTGGATCGATCTGGATGGCTTTGCGAAGCGGCTCAACCGCAGCTTGGGGATGTTGCAATGTCAGCTCAGTTTTGCCTAGACCGAACAGAGCGTCCGCATAACGAGGATTCACCGCCAAGGCCGCGCGAAAAAGAGGCTCGGCGTCTGAGGGCCGGGACTTATCCAAAAGGATCTGGCCCAGAATACAGTTCGAGACTGGATCGCTGGGAAAGTGCCGGAGTTCATCGCGAAACTCCTTCTCGGCAAGTTCGTTCTCCCCCTCTCGCCAATACTCGAAGCCCAGGCCGGAATGCACACCCATGAAGCTAGGGTCTGCTTCTACCGCCGCTTGATATTCTTTGATGGCCTCCGGTCGATTCGACATCTGGTCATAGGCCGTACCCATCATGATGTGAGCGGATGCGGAGTTTGGACTTAGCTGCATGATTCGAGCGAATACGTCGGTCAGGGCCTTGTAATCCTTCATCCGCAGGTAAGCCTTGCCGAGCATATCCAGGGTCTCCAGATCGGATGGCTCGACATGGTTTGCACGCTCCAGGTATGCGGCGGCTTCGGGATAACGATCCAGAGCAAAGAGCGAGAGGCCAGCCAGATCGAGAATCTGAAAATCTCTTGGGTATCTCGAAGCCATCGGCCGAAGCAACCGCCACGCCGCTAAGTAGCGCTGGGCTTTAAAGTAAGCGATGGCCAAATTGCGTTTTGTCGAAGGGTCGTCAGGATGGAATATCAGCGCATCTTCGTACAGCGGGATCGCTTCGGCGGGTTTCCCCATTCGGGCCAGCACAATTCCCAGATTGTTTAGCGCAGCGATCGAATGCGGATCGATTTTCAATGCACGCCGAAGAGATTCCGCTGCGCCCGTGTTGTCGCCTTTGTGCATCGCTTCCGCGGCATGTTCTAAGTACGAGTGCAGCTGCATTTCTTCGCCATTGGGGGGCGGTGTGTTGGGCGGCACTCGGGTCTGAGCCGCCACGCAATGCGCGATCAGCAGCCACATTGCATAGATTCTCACGATCTGCCGGGTGCTCATTTGCACTCGCATACGCCAGATTTTAACCCACTGATCGATTCGACCGTGAATACCAACCCGCGAACAGTGCCGGTTGTCTGGCCTGCACGCTCAGCGAGAGCACGAGCACCCAGCGGCCCTATAGCGACAATGATGCCTGCAGGCGTTTGCGTCATTCTGATTTCCTTCGTGCCGCTGAACCGGCATTGCATTGTTTGTGCATACGCACAACCGAGCCGGCCTCGGCGAAATGAACTTCGTCCATTGGCGTTTGCATTAGGTAAATTTCACGCTCGTGAGTCAAGCTGGTTCGATGGTTGGGTCAGGTATTGGCGTTGATCGAGAGATTGATCGGCTGTGTTTCATAGACCGCCGCGTATTGTGCCGCATTCATCTCAGGAGTTTTCCATCTCGTCATTGCGCAGCTGGTTGCGCAGGGACCAGCGAATCTGTTCCGCCCTCCGAGCGTGAAGCTTTTCGGTGACGGCAGTCACAGCGTTGTGGGTGCCGCGATTCGAGGGAGTTTGCTCTCACGTTTGGATAGTTTACAAGACCAGGCGATCACACTCATGGAGAATTGGCCGTCTGGGTCAATGAGTACAATGGCGACTTATCGCCAACGGACAAGCGAACAATCAGAGCTGGGGTTTGAGTACCGAGAGTACACGTGTGACATGGGGGTGAGCCTTAGCCTGTTGAACGATTCGTAGGATGATGGAGCCAGCCCAGGGGATGCGGTGCCCGTAGTGCTCCAGGTTCCCGACGCAACAGGTCGTCTCACGAGCTATCATCCCGTGGGTGAGAGCAAACGAAAACGTTCTTGGGGCTGCGTACCGCGCGGCATTGGTAGTGGGAGGCAGGCGATAGTTGCCTGAATAGCGAGGGAAGAATTTCATCCGCGAGTCGGTCTGGCCCTGATTTGGCTCGAGGGTCAGGGGCATTCTTCTGTCAGTAAGATGCAGAGGTACGTGAACTTCTGAAAGTCTCGCGAACGGAGCAGGGGCATCAAGAAGGTGGATCGGGATCTTCTCCAGAGGCAATGTTCTCTGCGCCCACAAAAAATGCGTGGAAAGCACCAGCAATTCGAGCAACACAATCGGAGACAGGTGCTGGAATGAGAGAAATAAGCCACGCATCGATTTTCCTTTTGCAAGCGTCTGCGGTTGGGCAGCGCTTTTCTTTCAATCGCAAGGGCTCAGGGTTGGCGGAAGTACGGCACGGTGGATCTTTGCGGTTGCATTAATTCTAGGCAGTTCTCAATTCTGTGTCTGGTCAAAATTGCACTCAAATCCCCGCTCGATGGGTCAACGAGTGCAATGGCGATGGTTCAAACAGGTACTCCGCAGAGATTGCTGTCATTCAAGCCGACGGAATCAGGCCCGGCTGAACGTCATTATCCAATTGGTTTCCCAGCTCTGGCCTCCATCCGGCGAAAAAGCTTGTTCCCATCGCGGTGATGCTTGTGCTGACTCCCACCGAAAACGACAAAGAACCGGCTTCCCACCTGCCTCCTCTGCACCAAGAAACTCACCAGACAAACCGTCAAACCTCCCGACCATCGGTGGTTGCAATATCCCCGCGCGGACGCTGTCAGCCCAATAAATTGACCACTTCCCACTAGCTGGATCAAAGAGCCGCAATGATATTCCCTCAATAGATTCACCATCGCGCTTTGCGCTGAACTGGTCGAGATTGCCCATACCGTTCAGCAGCGATTTCACATCAGAAAATCCTTCGAACTCAATCCATTCCGAGGAGCCTTGCAACTTCTCTTTGAGACACTTGTTGTGAACCCTCCAGGATCCCATCAGAAAATCAAAATCATGCAGCGACATTGTGAAATACCTCGCTATTCGGAATCACGTTGCTGACCCTGTCAGTCAGCTGTCTGAGCAATTCTGCACGCCGTCGAAATGTTGATTCGCACGAGTGGGAGCCTGGCTGGCGCGCCCCCCCCCGAAGATCGGATGGAACTTGCGACGGTCCTAACTGGCGAAAGGCACTTATTGACCCAGTTGGGGGCGAAATGACGATTGAAAAATCAACAGCAATGGTTGGCTAGGCGCGGAGTAATGCAATGAAAAACAGTCATGATTTGGTGCGCTTACGCCTAACTCTATTGGCGAACATGCACCCAAGGGCAAAGCCTAACAAGGCTCCGAGAAGCGCGACAGTGGGCAAGACGCCCGGTGAGGAATGACCATTGTCTGGGGCAAAGTGGGCAAAGAGGAGGGAAACATATGCCATCGACCCAGTCCAAAAAGCCAGCCGTAGGTACATGGTAACCTCCGTGGGAATTCTACCATGCAGTCTCTGTATCGTGAATGCGATGGCGATTTATGAAAGCGCCAGGATAAAATCTGGCTGGAAGTTCGACCAAATCGCCCCCCATGGATGGTGCGCATTTGAGCCGATGTTGCGCTGAATAATATCACCTGCTTCGACAAGATCCTTGCGGTACAGTCTCGAATGGGAGGCACATCGCGGGCCTAGGTTTTTCCTTTGCCGCCCACGACCGTCAGCGAACTACCGAACGGGATGAGGAAAGTACTCAGGAGTCTTTGTTCTAAGCGGGACACCCTGAAAAACACCTCATTCGCCCAGCCCGCAGGGACCTGGGGGGCTCGGGCCTTCGTTTGAAAAACGGTCTCCACGAAGCGCAGCCCTAGCTTTACCGGGCATATCCAGTGGTATAGGCAACGCTCTTCCTGGATCAGAAGCCCCGATTGCAGGGCAATCTTCCTAAAACTTTGCTTCGTGTACCGGACAAGATGGTGATTCAATACATCATGGTTGGTCCATAATGCCATAAAGGCCGGCACCGTAACGATTACAATACCTTCCGGCACTAGAAGGTCCAGCGCATGCCTCAATGCCTCGATGGGATCGTCCATGTGCTCAGGCACGTCCAGCATCAGAATGAGCGGATAGCGCTTGCCGGGACAGGCGGCGAGCCGTTGGCACGTTCGTTGCTGGCAGACATATTTCACTAAGGGAGTCACCTCTCAGCGAGGAACAGGGGTCGCCGCGACGCAGGAGTACAAGGCAACGCAGGAAGGGGCTCTTGCAACATTGACTAGCCAGCGCAAACGGTTGCAAGAGGAACGCTAATCGGACGGCGGCTTTGAATAGCTCTTCGCGTACACCGGGGAAGCACTGCGGTTGGGTGGATCTGATATGGCGCGAATATACGATATCAAAGCCTGGATATCAGACTTGCTGAGAGTGTTGCCCCAGGCTGGCATGAGCGCAGACTTGTTGAGTGCAGGGCCGCCATGGCTGATGATGGCAGTGAGATCAGCATCGCTTAGTTTGTTGAGCGTGTCTCCTTCGGTAAAAGGATGCGGCTTGATTTCGAGATTATCGAAGTTCGAAACCCGTTCCACAGTTGACTCGGGATTGTGACAGCGCTCGCAGTACTGATCGTTGAGTTGGCGCCCTAAGGTTTGCTCATAGCCGAGAGCGATTTCGTCGACGGTTAGAGCAAATTGCTTTCCCGTCTTGTCCGTGCTCGATGCGATTAACCGAAAGCGTCCCGCCATGCCTCCGAGAGTAACGTTGGTTGTCACCTGGCCGCTGGAGTCGGTAACGCCTTTGGCGGGTTCGAAGGTGACTCCGGGCGCGCCGCTGAATTCGACAAGCGCACCTGGAACTGCCGTGCCTTGCCCATCATTCACCTGCACGATCAGCGGCTGCGGCAGCGTCGTGCCGGTCTGTGTGATCTGCTTTCCGCCGCTGGATTCAACTATGGCTGCGCCGAAAGCGGTGGGGTTGAGCAGCGTAGCGGGCGGCGTCTTGTGCGAGCAGCCAACGGCCAGCGACATTGCCAGCGCGGCGGCAAACAAAGCGAGGATGCTCGGCGAGCGACCAATCATTTCTTTGCCACCTCCGTTTTGCCTCCGCCTTTCTGCGAGATGAGAAACGCAGTCAGAGCTTGCGCATCTTCCTCACTCATGGTGCGGTTCGGCTCGGTTGTCCCGGGGCGCAGCGCTTGCGGATTCCTCATCCACTGAAAGATCCAGGCAGCGGTGAGGCGGGATCCCACCTTCGTCAGCGTCGGACCGATATATCCCTTGTCAGTCCGGGTGTCCACAATGTGGCAGCCCTGGCAAGCATATTTGCCATAGAAGAGCTGCTTGCCCAACTCAACCTGGCCTTGCGGGTAGCCGCTTAGCGGCATGGAATCGCGGTCGACTGAGGGGTTTTGGTAAGCGGTCATCATGTAATCCGTGATCTCGTTGACCTCGCCATCCGTGAGGTTGAACCTCGGCATCCGGCGGATCAGTGCCGGCCGAAGCGTGTTCGGATTCTTGAGGAACTCGACCAGCCACTGGCGCTGCACGGAACTGCCTTCCCAGGTGAGATCGGGCGCCATATCGCCGCCGTGGCCATTGATGCGATGGCAACTGAAGCAAGCCAGATCTGTCATCAGCTTCCCAGCTTTGCCAGCGGGTTGATAGTCGGAGTCCGGCTTCGAGGCCACGGTCAGCGCCGGAGGTAGGGTGAAGGAACGGTCGTTCGAGGCGAGCAGAGCGGTAGCGAGCGAATCGATCTGCTGTCCCGTGAACGTATATTGCGGCATCTTCAAGCCTTGACCAAACGCGCGTGGCTGCTTGATCTTGGTAGCTATGTACTCCGGAAGCGTGCGCGGCATGCCCGGCAAGAAAACCAGCTGCGTGACCGGCTTGCTGCCGATGCGGCTGAGCTCCGGCGCAAAATTCTCAGGCCTCTTTATGCCCGCAATCTCATGACAAGATGCGCAGCCGTAATCGGAAATCAGGCGCTTGCCATGCGCGATCTGTTCGGCGGTTGCAGCTTCAAGATGAAGGTTGGCGAGCAGATCGGAATCGGCTTTCGCTAGCAAAAATCCCGAGAGGGTCGCGACTTCAGGATCGCTCAAGCGATAGTGCGGCATCGCGGTCTCTGCGTGGTAGACCCTCGGATTGCGCAGCCATGCTTGTAGCCACTCAGGCTTTACTTTGCTTCCGACCCGGGTCAACTCCGGTCCAACATCTCCACCAACCAGATTGCCGGCCGCATTTTGTACAGCATGGCATGAGGAGCAGAAGGATTCTCCGTACAAACTCGCACCGGCCGCGGGATCTGACGATGCCTTTGCCGACACTGTAGCCGTGTCGCCCGGCAGTGAAGTGCTGTTCGCAATCAGGAACGCGGACATATCCCGGGCGTCATCGTCGCTCAACTTGAAATTCGGCATGGTGGCCGTAGCCGCGTAGGCCTGCGGATCTTTCAGCCAGCCATAAACCCACTCGCGTGTGGTCTTATCGGCGATGTGGGAGAGAGAAGGAGGATTATCCGTCGCCTTCAGGATTTTCCCGTCAGCCAGCTTCACAGTGTGGCAATGCACACATCCGGAGCGGGAAAGCAGATGGCGACCTTCATTCAACCGAGGCGCGCCTGGCAACGGCCCACGGTGACACTCGCCGCAGGATGACTCGATGTACTTCGCCGGCAGAATCGGCTGTTCCCACGCCAGCGTGCTGCTGTGCGCTTCGACTACAGTGGTGGCGACACCCTGCCCGCGGTGGCAAACGGTGCATCCAAATTGGTCGATCTGATGCGGAATGGGAGGATGTTTGCGAAAAGGCTGCTGGCTCACATCGTTGAGGCTGGCTTCTTTCAAACCGACATGGCAGCTTGTGCAGCGGTCGACCACGCCGAGATCGGGCAACCAGATCTGATGAATTCCTCCTTGAAAGTGGCGCTGGAGAGTGACCGCATCGCTGCGGTTATGAATCATTTTCAGATAACCGTGCTGATAGTGGCGCCATTCGCTGAAGTAATTCTTAGCTGGGGCAATCGCCAGCGAAATCAGAAATAAAAGACTGACGGCGCCGAAGGCGCGAACGCTATCTCCGAACAACTTGTGCGCCAGCGATTTGAAGGTTGTTTTCATGATCTCACTAAGACCCTTGCCAGGGCCACACCCAGGACCAGCCCGGCCCGCGGAAAAATGTGCCGATGGCAGTCAGCACGACCAGTTCGAATAGAAACCACGTCATTACCCAATAGGAAAGCGGCTTGGCTGCCAGATAGCGACGGAATGCCGAAGGAGATTGCGGAGAACTCTGAGCCGCCAGGAGCATGACCCCGGCCATGATCAATGTTGGAACAAGAGCGGCGTACACCTTGAAGAACAATAGAAACAGTGAGAGAGCAATCGCGACCACGTAGAATATTCGCTGCCGGCGCTGGCGATCCTTAAGGAAAAGACCGTCGGCTTCGATGTTGACTCTGAAATAGGGAATGACAATCAACGCCATCACAACCAGCCCCGGAACCAGCACACCTGCGACCATCGGCGGAAAGTAATGCAGCATCTCCTGCAGCCCTAGAAAATACCAGGGAGCCTTCGCCGGGTTCGGAGTGTGCGAAGGATCAGCTACACCCTCAAGCGGTGCATTGAAGATCAGCGCGATCCATACCAGAGCGATGGCAAGCAGTTGAATGGCAACGGCCGAGCGGAATAGACCTTCTGGAAAAGTCTGAACCAGATTCTCACTCTCGACCTTTACCTGAGCCGAGGTGCGGCGAGTAATGAAGACGATCCGGCGCGGAGACTTTTTGGCATTGGAGTCGACGCCGGCCACGAAGTCTTTGGATTCGGCCATGATTATTGCCCCTCCTTCGCGGTGACGACGATGGTCGAAGAGTTCGCTCGCACAGTCGCTGGCTCGCTAGCGTGCGAGTAGAGGCCACCATCCTTGCGAATGCGCCAGAAGTGGATGGCAACGAAGAACATCGCCGTCAGCGGAAGAATCATGCAGTGCAGCACGTAGAAGCGCAGCAGAGCGTTGGCGTTGACCGCATTTCCGCCGAGCAGAAGGAAGTGAATCTTGTTACCCATGACGGGCACCGCGGAGGCGATGTTCGATCCCACGGTGATGGCCCAGTAAGCCAGTTGATCCCAGGGCAGCAGATAGCCCGTATAACTAAGGAGCAGCGTGATCAGCAGCAGGAGCACGCCTATAACCCAGTTAAACTCGCGCGGAGTCCGGTAGGCGCCGCGATAAAAAACTTTAAACATGTGAGCGAACACCAGGAAAACCATGGCGTGCGCCGACCAGCGATGCAGATTGCGCAAGAACATTCCGGACGAAATTACGAACTGCAGATCTTTCGTGTCGGAGTAAGCCTGGGGCGCGGACGGGTGATAGTAGAGCATTAAGGGAATTCCGGTAGCGACCAGAATCAGAAAAGTCCCCAGCGTCAGGGTTCCTAAGTACCAAGTCGCGCTAAAGCTGAGCATGCGGGTGCGCACTTTGGTCGAAAACAAGTGCAGAAATACATTCTGCTGAATGGCTAGCGCGCGCTTCAGAGTGCTGGACCCCGTCCCGCTGCGGAAGATCGAGCGCCATACCCGAGTGCCGCGCAACTCGTCGAAATGTTGGTCGAGTGTTTTCGCCATGGCTTAGATCCTCACGAAAGAATCGCGCTGCATTGGAGGAACATCTGTCGAGCGATCCACTAGCAAGTCTCCATCGTCATTGAGCCACACGCGCTTCCAAGGCAGAGGTTTGGGCGCAGGCCCTTCGATCTTGTCGCCAGGCTTCAGATTCGCTCGTTCCCACACCGCGAATTTGCTGCCATGGCAGGGGCAGGCAATCATGTTCAACTCCGGTTTCCAGGCCGTAAGGCAGCCCAGGTGCGTGCACACTGCACTAAGCGAAAAGTAACCCTCTTGCGAGTGAATGATGTAGATGCCCGAGTTCACATCGAGCGTGACGGAATCGAGCGGGTAGCGGTCGGGATTGCCGGCGTTGACCACGGGCGACGGCTCGTAAAGCACGTTGGGATCGAGAAACTGGTAGGCGAATGCAGCCGTGCCTGCGGCTGCGATGCCCAGCGAGCCCAAACCGAGCTTGGTGAAAAACTGCCGGCGGTTTACGTTGTCGTCAGGGTTTACGGTTTCGATTTCGTCTGGCATGTTCGTTTCTCATTACTTCTGCAAACCTGCTCCAATCGCCGCAATCGAGATCAGCCCAGTCGGTTCGGCGGGAATGAGGTTGTACGATTCCATCGTGATCGTGCCCACCGGGCATCGCATGGCGCAGAGACCACAGCGAATGCAGCGCGTCTCATCTTTCAACATCGCAGCGCCGGTGACGACGCCCAGCTCATCAGCCGCTACCTCATCGAGCTCAACTCCGAAACATTCCTGGTTATCCCGGATGTGTTGCACCGTCTGCGGCTCGAAGTCGATGCGATCGAGCGAAACCAGTTCTAGACACTTCTCCGGGCAGACATCGACGCAACCGCCACAGAGAATGCACATGCTGCCGTCTTCGGGCGAGCCTTCGAAAATCGTATTGACCCAGCAGTGCAGGCAGCGTTGCGCTTCCGCGATGGCTTCGGGAGCGTCGTAGCCAACTTCCACTTCAGTTACGCCGGTTCGTCGTTCGAGGGGAAGCATCGGCACTGGCTGGCGATTGATATCCAGATAGTCCAGCGGCATGGTGTGCCGTTTCAGCACCTCAACTTCAATGATGGGTTCGGGATGTTTGTTCTTGCGAAGGTATTCGTCGATTCCGACCGCCGCGCGTTTCCCGTCGCCAACGCTGTCAATAATCAGCCGCGGACCGAAGACGCAATCGCCGCCTCCGAAGATTCCGGGCGCCGAAGTCATTAGCGTTTGTGGGTTGACCGCGATCAGTCCGCGCGGTGAAAGTTCCACGTTATCTTCTGGCGTGAGAAAGTCGAGGCGTGGCGCCTGGCCGATCGCCATGATGACGGTGTCGCACTCGATCAGGCTTTCGCTGCCTTCAAAGAACGCCGGATTAAAACGCTTGTTCTGATCAAACACCCACTTGGTCTTCAGGGTCTCAAGTGCCACTACTTTGCCATCCCTGCCTACCATCCGCTTCGGGCCAAGTCCCGGGTGCATGCGTATGCCCTCCTCTTCAGCCTCTTCAATTTCTTCGAGGGCGGCGGGCATTTGGTCGCGCGGCTCCAGGCAGACGAGATTCACCTCGCGGGCGCCCATGCGCAACGCGGAAAGAGAAATATCGACCATCTCCCGCGTCGCGACCGCGGTCATGTTTTCCGCGGAAGGCTCCGCATCCTGCACTCCACCAGCATGCTGCCGCACCACTTCGCGAGCGGCGGAGCGTGCTACATCCATGGCCACATTGCCGCCGCCAATCACGATCACTTTCTTCCCGATGGTGAATTTGTATCCCAGGTTTACGTTGAGCAGAAAGTCGATGCCCTTGTGTACGCCATCGAGATCGACGCCGGGAATGCTGAGATCGCGGCTGCGGTGCGCGCCCACGGCGATGAGCACGGCGTCAAAACCCTGGCGCCGAAGATCGGAGACAGTGAAATCGCGGCCCGCTGCATGATTCAGCCGGAGCGTGATGTCACCGGTCTCGAGAATCTCGCGCACTTGGGCTTCGACCACATCGCGCGGCAGACGATACTCTGGGATCCCGAGATACAGCATTCCTCCCGCAACCGGCGCGGCTTCGAAAATTGTGACGGCGTATCCCATGAGGGCAAGATCGTGCGCAGCCGAAAGGCCCACCGGACCGCCTCCGACGACCGCAACTTTGAAAGGAAGTTTCTTCTGCCCGCGTCCTTCGTTGACGGCAATGGGACGTTTCGACTCCGGTCCAAACTGCTCGGTGAGAAATCGCTTTAGCGCACGAATCGAAATTGGCCGGTCAATCTCACCGCGGCGGCACGCGGTTTCGCAAGGATGCGCACACACTCTTCCGCAGATGCTGGCCAGCGGATTTGGATCGCGCGCGATTCGATAGGCTTCCTCGAAACGACCCTCAGCAATCAGGCCGACATAGCGTCCAGCGTTGGTGTGCGCCGGACATGCCATCATGCAGGGGAAATTCGTATTCAGCCAGTCGCCGTCGACCCGCTTGTTTTTGTATCGCTTCAGCATAGCCGCGCTTTTATCCGGGCGGTCGTGACGTCACATTCTTAAGCTTACACTTTGCGGCTACAAGGAATGCGGGGAGGGACCGATCGCTCGGAACCACTCCCCGCTTGCACTCGCTACTTGGTCAGGGTGAAATCCGCCTTGCCTCCGCCAGCCACAGTCACCGGCTTCGACTGATTCTTGGCGCCTTCGTGCCACACGGTTACGGTGTAACTCCCGTCGGGAACGTCTTTGATTTTGTAGCTCCCGCTGTCGTCAGCTTCGGCAAAATAGGGAGTCGGGCTCACGATGACATATCCCGCCATGTCCGGGTGCACATTGCAGAGTACCGGCACGACCCCCGCCTTGTCGAAAGTAAAAGCTCTCTTTTCGCCCTTGGGCCAGGTGCCGAGATTGTGTCCTGCTTTCTTATCGCCGCTGATCGCTGTCCAGAACACATTGTGCTGCACGGTGTCGCTATTCAGAAACTCCACCGTCGTGCCCTGTTGCACGGCTATGATGTGCGGCGCAAAGACCAATCCTTTTTGATCCATCACGGGATGCTCTTTGGGAGCGGGAAAGGTTTTGCCCGCAATGGTGTCGACGTAGACCACCGACGGCCCCTTCATGCCGGTGACTTTGCCCACGATATCGCCGGCCCACGAAGCCACGCCCAGCCCACCGATCAGCGCGACCACAGCGAAAGTCTTCATTGCGAACTTGCTGTTCATTGTTTTCTTCTCCTTGAAATCGTTGCAAACCACTGCTCACTTGCTGCTAAGAAAAACCCGGAGCCAGTTATCCCTAGAAAAAGATCCTGGCGTCCAAATAGAGCGTATTGTTGGCGCTCGCGTTGCGGCCGAAGCCGTCGTAGTTCGTCGCTGCGCCATTGAAGCGCGTATAGCCGGTGTATTGCGCCGCGAGTTGAAGGTTCTGCCACGGCCAGTAAGAGACGTTCAAAAGGTATCCCGCGCTTCTCGGGTCGCCATTGAAATTGCCGGCCACCGCGGTCCCCGACGGATAAAATGCGAGATCAGATGTCCCGGTTGTATTGAACCAGCCGAGCGTGCCCGAGTACTTGTTGCCGAGGTGATATTCGGCATTGGCCATGACCGTGTTCAAATGGTGCGAACCTTGCGATACCAGCGGAGTCGAACTCCCTGGACCACCGCCCTGAAACAGCAGGCTCAGCAGATCATTGTTTTCCCGGATGTACGTAGCCCGGAATGAAAGCACGTCCGTTCTGACGATTGTGCGGTCGATCTGCGTGTCGAATGCAAAGTCCGTGTACGAATCCGTCGGAATGCTGGCCCCGGTGGGATCGGTGATTTCATTGGGGGTCGAACGCAGGTGCATACCATAAGTTCCGATTTCATACTGCGTCTTTCCGGTTAACTCCTGCCACGCCAGGCGCCAGTACGGAGCGACGCCGCGGATATTGAAGCCCGCGCCCACGCCGGGGGCGCTTACTCCTGAGTTCGGCTGCGGCCCCCCCACGTGTTCGGAGCGATAGATGGCCGCGTCCAGATAGAAATGGTCGTTCCACATGCCGAACACGCCGAGTCCAGCTACGTCCTGGGCCAAACCGCCGTTGATGAAAGGACTGGCGTTGGGAGTAGGAGCGTTGTCGCTTGCGATCCACGGGTAGCCCCACGCCGGCGTGCTGTTCCAAAGATCCTCGACGGTGGGATTGTTATTGAGATCGATGCCGTAAACCAGTTCCTTGCCGCCCATCTTCGTCTTGTTCGCGAAGCGGATATCCGTGTTGTCGCTGGTGAAGTGATCGTCCTGCGTGTCGTACGTCACCTGTAGAAAGCTTCCTACGTGGCTCGTCCATGCACCCGAAAGGAACAGGGAGAAATCTTGAGGAAACTCGAAGTTGCCGTTCTGGGTTTGCGGCTGCGCAGTCTTGAGCGAGGTAAACGAAGTCTCCAGCATTACGGACAGCGGCAGGGACGCGAGCAGGTCGAGGGCGGCGCGCTTCTTGCCTCCATCGGCCTTTACGGTCTTGGTGTCGTCTCCCCTATCGACGTAGCCAGTTAGTTTGAATTTACGTCCGGCGGGGTTGAGTTCCGGAGGCGTGTAGTGGCAGCCGCTGCACGCCAAGCCCGTCTGCCTGGCATAACTTGGAACCGCCAACACGCGAGGCGGATTCACTGCGGCATAAAACAGCAAAACCATGACAGGAACTGCCACGAGTAAAGAGACCGCCACTTTTTTGATCTGGAATCTCATTTCGTCTCCGAAAACAGCGCGGATTTGGGTTCGAGTGATGGTGTAGTTTCTGGTCAATGCCAACATTTGGCTGTGATTAGACACACTCTGCGTGGTGACGTATGTCACAAGGGGCGCTCTTAGGTAAACTGTCACGCACGCCCGCCTCGGAGGCGAGGCTATTGCGGATAGTTTTGCTGCCGGCGGGCTGCAGTTGCTTTTATCGCTTTCCCCTTTCGCCGCAGAGTAGTTGAGGGTCGGCTGATGCCAAGTTCACCCGGTTGAATTACGACGGACGCGTCGGAGCCGCCTTGTCACCGAGCGTGCGCAGCCTTCCTGATGCTGCCGCTTGCGGGGTTAAGACGTTTTCGATTTGTTCACGCAGCCAGCGATTTGCCGGATCATTCTCGACACTCTCGTGCCAGTATAAGTGGGCTTCCAGACGCGGGGCGGGGAGCGGAAAGGGCAACACTTGGTTCATCGATCCCATATTCAGCAACCGCGCGTGGCGCTCCGGTAACGTCAACAGCAAGTCTGTCTTGCTTACCACCGAGCAGGCCGTGAAATTGTGTTGGGTGCGTAGACAAACCTGTCGGCGAAATCCCCGTCGGCTGAGCTCCACGTCGATCAGACTGGGACCTCTGCGACGGGAGGAGACCTGAATATGGCGCTGAGCTAGATAAGTATCCAAGTCCAGAATACCCGCGATTGCAGGGTGACCCCGACGAGCAATCACCACGAAAGGTTCATTCAGCAGCCACTTCTGCCGCATGCGATCGCTCATCGTCATCGGAATCTCGATCGCCAAATCGAGTGAGCCACTGGCCAATTCAGTCTCAATGTCTCTGCGTTTGACGCGCGATGTTGTGATGGACATTCCTGGAGAGACGTGGGTCAAACTCCCCAGCAGTGGCGGAAGGATGAGGGCCTCGAGATATTCCCACATGGAAAGGTGAAAGTTCCGCCGCGAGTGTTCGGGAACAAACTTGTGACTCTGGCTGACGTTCACTTCCAGGATTTGCAGCGCCTCCCTCACCTGTTCGATCATGTTGCGGGTGAACGGGGTCGGCATCATGCGCGCGCCCTGTCGGACAAACAGCGGGTCCTGAAGCATATCGCGTAATCTCTTTAGCGCGTGGCTGATTGCGGGTTGTGTGAGGTTGAGTTGCAGGCCGGCGCGGGTGATGTTGCCCTCGCGGTAAATGGCCTCTAGCACCACAAACAGATTTAGGTCGACCTGACTTAAATGCACGGTGCGTATATTACAGGATTCATAGAATTCATTTGGAGAATTATCTAGCAATCGTTAGGCTAGGTGCTTTCAGTGTGAGCCGATACCATGGACTTTTCCTTATCACCGAGGGCCCAAAGCTATGGCCCGCGCCTCTCTGCTTTCGTTCGAGAGCACATCTTGCCTGCAGAGCCCGAGTATTATGCACAGTTGCAGAACCTTCCCGACTGGCGTAGTTGGAGGCAGCCTCTCATTATGGAGAGTTTGAAGGCTCAGGCGCGGGCTGCGGGCTTGTGGAATCTATTTCTTCCTGATCAGGAATTTGGCGCAGGACTAACAAATGTGGACTATGCGCCCTTGGCGGAGATCACTGGCCGCTCCTCGATCGCCCCCGAAGTCTTCAACTGCAATGCCCCCGATACTGGAAACATGGAGCTCCTGGTGAAATACGGCTCGGCGGAGCAGAGGCAACGTTGGCTCACGCCGCTGCTGGCAGGCGAGATTCGTTCTGCCTTCTGCATGACGGAGCCTGACGTAGCCTCATCCGATGCCACGAATATGAAAGCCACGGCACGCATCGATGGCGATCATGTGGTTCTTGACGGCAGGAAGTGGTGGAGTTCCGGAATCGGTCATCCCCATTGCCGTCTGCTTATATTTATGGGCTTAACCGATCGGTCCGCTGCCAAATACCAGCGTCATACCATGGTCCTGGTGCCGATCGATGCTCCGGGCGTCAAGATCGAGCGTATGGTGCCGGTGTTTGGGTCTTACGACGCCCCGTTCGGACACGGAGAGGTCAGCTTCAATAATGTTCGGGTTCCGCTCGACCACATCATTGGCCGACCGGGACGAGGTTTCGAAATCGCGCAAGGGCGACTTGGTCCCGGTCGCATCCACCACTGCATGCGCACGCTGGGAGCGGCGGAACGCGCGCTTGAACTCTTGTGCTGCCGCTCATTGCAGCGGGTAGCGTTCAGCAAACCTCTCGCCGAACTGGGTGGGAACGTCGATATCATTGCCAACGCACGGATCATGCTGGAGCAAGCACGGCTGCTAACTCTCAAGGCCGCGTGGATGCTCGATGAACTTGGCACCAAAGGAGCCCGCAGCGAAATCTCCCAGATCAAGGTTGCCGTTCCCACCATCGCCCTGCAGATTATCGACCAGGCAATTCAGATGTACGGAGCCGCCGGCGTCTCCGCAGATTTCCCCCTGGCAGAACTGTTTGCTACTATCCGTACTCTGCGAATCGCCGACGGGCCCGACGAGGTACATCGCGCTTTGATTGCCAAGTTGGAACTTAGCAAATACAAGCCTAACTGCGTGGCTTCGGCCTGATTGCCCCAAGAGGGGGGTGACCAGAATGCAAGCCAGCGCGGAGCTAAGGGCGCTGCCTCAGAACTTCAGGCGCACGCCGAGTTGGACCTGGCGCTTTGGGAAAGCGGACGTGAAAGCCAGCGGGGTGCTTGAAGTCGCACTCCCGCCACCTGCAAGAGCCGAGCCTGGTTGCATCCCGTGAACGTTGAAGGTTGTAAATCCCGGCGTGAATCCGAAGAGAGGACCTACTTCGTTGTTGACGCTGGCATAGTTGGTGCGGTTCGCGATGTCGAACCCTTCCGCTGTAAATTGCACATTGGCTTTCTCGCCCAGTTTATGCGCCCAGGTTAAGCGCATGTCAAAGTCGAAATAATCGGGGCCAAGACCCGTGTCACGAGGGGCTCCGATGGGACGTTCATTGGTAGTGTGGTTATTGCCGTTCACCTCTCCTCCCGCCAGCAAGTTGAAGGGATGACCACTGTGGGCGGAGAAGATAGGAGCTAGTTGGAAACCGGACAAGATACTCTGTTTCCAAGGGCTGTCGATCACACCGGCAACCACTAATTTATGCCGCTGATCAAACTCGGAAAGGGCACGATCCGCGTTAAGGTTCGTGGGATCCTGCGGCCCGTAGTCGGTGTTGTAATCGGTGGACGTGTCAAAGCCTTTACTGAAGGTGTAATTCCCGAACACGCTGAAGTGATCACCGAATCGCTTTTTCACTTCGGCGATGCCGCCCTCGTAAAGAGCGAAGGACTCAGAGCTGTATTGGTTGTTCTGTACAATCAGTGGATTCACGAAGCAGTTCACCGTCGCGCAGGGAAGGCCCTCAGTTCCGCCCAGCGGGTCAGTCGCCGGGCTCGTATTCCAATTGCGATAGGAAACCGTCTCGCCATTCGCCAGAGTTACCGTGCTGAAGGGTGCCGGCAGCAGATTGGTATCGAGTGCGATCGGAAGTCTCTGCGTATGAACGTAAACTCCAGACAGAGAAATCGACAATCCAGGCGCGAGCTCCCGTTCAATTTCAAAGGAAGCCTGTTGCGCAATGGGAGGGCGATAGTTCGGCTGGTTGACGAAAAGTACCTGCAGTGGGGAAAGAGGCCCAGTGTTGGTAACGTCGAGGCCCAATGGGGCCACCGCAGCCGGTGTGATGCAAGCATTATTCCCGGGGCTGGGAGTGGTGCACTGAATCAACCCCTGGGCAAATAACGTCTGGAAGATGGTTGCCGACCCGGCTATGCCTAAAGCTGGAACTCCGGCGAAGCCATCCGCATAGATGGAAATTTCCCGGTTGCAAGGGCTACCTCCGGCGCCGGGGATTATCGGTACACCAAATTGGGAGACCCCGCAGATTCCGGTAACGTTCGCGACTTGGCCGGCCCCTGCACTGTTCTCGACTGCGGACTTATTCGCATTCAAAGCCCCTAGGCTGTAGTCGACGTCGGGAATCTGAACATCCACGGGTCCATAAAAGATTCCATAGCCGCCCCGGATTACCGTCTTGTGATTATTGCCGGGGTCCCAGGCGAAGGAAATCCGGGGAGCAAAATCCTTCTTGTAAGTCGTCAAAGGGGCGAATTGCGTGTCCAGTTCGTACCTGAGGCCGTAGTTCAAGGTGAAGTTGGTGGCTATCTGCCAGGAGTCTTGACCGTAGACACCTGTCACCGGACGGGAGTAATAAGGATATGTCGGAACTCCGAAGCCCTGCTGATAAATCTCGGGCAAGCCCAAGGATGCTGCTTGCAGTGGATTGATGGTCGTGCTTGCGAGCTCGGGGCTGAGCGCCGCTCCGGGGAGCGATCCGAAAACAAAGCGACCCGGGAAGAAAGTGTGCGATTCCGTGTGATTGCCACGGAGGATTTCGTCGGCACCGAATCTAAAATTGTGACGGCCGCGGATTACGGTCAAATTGTCCGCAAATTCATATCGGCGGAGGATGGTGAGGTTGGGCAGGAAAATATTCGTTCCTAGATTATTGATGAAACTTGGAATCTGCAGCCCCACCTGTCCCGGGGCATTGGGTATCACGTTAAAGCTGTAATAATCCCACTGCGCACGAGCCTCGTTCTGGGTTGTTGCGCTAAACTGGCGATACCAGGCGGCTTGAAAATCGTTATCGTAGGTGTGTGTGGCGCTTCCCGCGGAGTAAGCAGTTAGCGACTGAACGTCCGGCGACTCCTCAAGATCATGTCCATACCTGTAGGTAACGGAAATCTCATTGTTCGTGTTGAAGCGATGATCGAGGCGGACCGATGCCAGGTATTCCCGCGTGTCGTAAGGGAAAAGTCCGCCCTGAGTTTCAAATTGATTTTGCAGGAAGACATTTAGCGCGGCCTGGCCAGGAGTTATGAACGGGTTTGTGCCGGGGTTCGGATTCAATGTCAAAATGCTCTGCAGAGCAAAAGCGCAGATATTCGACGGCAGAGTCACGCCGGGCAGGCACGAGACAAGCGCACTCGACCCAGCGAGTCCGCCGATGATCGCATTCTGCGCAGAGGTCGGACGAAAAATATCCGTATTGGTTAATATCGGAACCGCGTTCTGCGCATTCTGCCGTAAGCCTTCGAACGCGACAAACACAAACGTCTTATCTCTCTTGATCGGGAAGCCCAGCGATCCGCCGAATTGCTGACGAGACAAAGAATCCTTAATCGGCGAGCCTATCGAGTCTGGGTTGGCAGGATTGAAGCTCTGGCCGGGTTGCAACGCCTGGGTAAACGAAAAAGGATCACGGGCATCTAGCGCATCGTTGCGGAAATAGCCGTATAGCGTGCCATGCACACTGTTGCTGCCGGACTTGGTCACAATGTTGATCGAAGCACCGGTGGCGGCCCCGAGGTCCGCGGCGTAGTTGCTGCGATTGATTTGAAATTCCTGCACGGCGTCTTGGCTCACCGTGAGGCGCACGCCTCCGCTGTCGCCCGAGGTCTCGCCACCATCCACCGTGATGTCGTTTCCTCTGCCATTGCTGCCATAGAAGGACAGCCCGCTCTGCGGCGTTTGCGCGACTCTGAAGTCCTGGTCTCCCGCCAGCCTCGTGGAATCGGATACACCAGGCGCTAGCAAGGTGAACGTAAGATAATCGCGCCGGTCAATAGGTAGATCGGCAATGTAGGTTTGCGAGATCCTGTCGACTTGACTTCC
The DNA here is from genome assembly GCA_049519055.1 of Candidatus Sulfotelmatobacter sp. Classification (GTDB taxonomy): domain Bacteria; phylum Acidobacteriota; class Terriglobia; order Terriglobales; family Acidobacteriaceae; genus Sulfotelmatobacter. The sequence continues at coordinate 32,370 of JBEKRE010000042.1, forward strand.
ACGTTCCGTTTCTACCACCGGTGGCTGATCCGTCACTTCCACAACCGTTGCCACCCGTGACGGATTGAGTTTGAAATCCGAGATTACCGTCTGCCCGATGGCGACAATCATTCCTTTTCGGACCTGGGTAGCAAAACCTGACATGGCCGCACTGATGTCGTAAGTGGCCGGGGAAAGTCTCGGTATTCGGAATTGCCCCGTACCATTCGTGAGAACTGTGCGTGTCAGACCGGTTTGGGAATCCACGACCGTGACTGTAGATTTGAGCAAAACGTTTCCGGCAGAATCGGTCACCGTCCCCGTGATCTCTCCCGAGGTACCCACGCCTTGGGCGTGAGCCATCAGGGCTGTGAACACGAGGCATGCAAGAAAACATGAGATTGACTTCAACCTAGATTCCAGAGATGTCCGTTTTCGAGAACGGTACTTGTAGCACGAGATGGCACGATAGAAACTGTGTTCGACGCCCATAGTCTTCCTGCTTCCCCCGGCTTGTCTCGCGTCCGCCCTCTGGCATACACGCGGGTTCTTCCAAATGGCTGCCTGCTTCCGATACCGAAAGTCTTCACATTGTTGGTTTTGGCCTGGATTTGTTAAATGAGAACGAACAGGCAATTCCCGCGCTCCGATCACTTCAGGGCGTCGTTTCTTCATGACGGGCGTGAGCCTATCCGCATTCACGAAATTCATCAAATGAATTGTTTTGATAATAGAGTATGCGTACCAGGAATGTTCTGTTAAGGTTCGCTTCCCCCGGCAATGGGTTCAATCCGTCACTCTTTTTGGTGCCGTTCTTCACTCGCAAGGTGACGAAAGAAATTCCAGTATCGCCTCGTGAGCCGCTAGGGTCTGATCCGTGAGGAACAAGTGGCTCGCGTGCTCGATCAGAACAAGTTTCGCACCTGGAATGAGACTCGCGAGCAGTTCTCCGTTGCCTGGGGGCACCAGGGCATCGGACTTTCCATGGATGACCAGCGTCGGGGCTGTGATCTGCCGGATTCGGCTATGCCCCTCCCAGGCCAGAATTCCCTGCAGTTGTGCCGTGTACCCTTCAAGGGAAGGGAGCCAGCGCCGGCGCAGGCTCACGTCCTCCTCGATTTTCTCTCGCGGCGTATCCGCGTCGTAGATGTAGGGAAGGATGGCCTCCCGCGCTTGCGCCAGAGTCATGCCGCGCGCCATCAGAATGTCGGCCACCTTGCGCTCCGCGCGCACTGCCAAGGGTCCGCCGGGCGAAGTGCAGCCTAGAATCAGGGAGCGAGTTCGCGCCGGATACTGCAGAGCGAATTCTTGCGCAATCATGCCTCCCATCGAAACTCCGAAGATGTGGGCGCGGGAAACACCGGCCGCGTCAAGAACCGCGGCTGCGTCGGATGCCATGGTAGGAATTGAATACGGACCTGGAGGAATATCACTCAGGCCGACGCCTCGATTGTCGAACGCGACCGTGCGAAAGCGTTGCGACAGCGCGGGGCGCGAACGATGCCACAGAGACGAGGGATAGCCGAGGCCCATGATGAGCAGCACCGATTCTCCTCGCCCCTGTTCATCCCAATAGAGTTTCGATCCTTGATTCTCAACGAATGACATCAGAATCTTCCCTCACACCGTGTACCGCTCATTCGCCAGCAACCGCCGTGCAATCTGCCGCCGCAATTCGATCGAATTCACCGGATCGTGAGTGGCATACACCCGCAAGCGTGAGAGATTTCTCCGCAGTTCGTCGCCCTGCGCGCAGGCGCTCAGCACCGTCCTTGACGATATTTCGATCCTGGAGATGGCGTCACGCAAGTACACGACACAGGCATCCCTGGCATTCGCTCCGCCGGCGGCGACGGCCAACTTTCGGCTGCGCAGCAGACTCGATTCCATGGCAAACACTTCCATGATGATGTCTGACATATTCATGACGATCTCCTGCTGCTGCTCGAGCTTCGCGCCATGCTTCTGGTACGCGAGCCCTAGCATCAGCAGGGCAATCTGTTTCGCGTTTTGAACAAAACTCAGTTCCGGATCGCCGGTCACCTCGACGGGTTGGGTGTCGGAACTTTCCACGACGAGTCGGGCGGCATCGAGTAGAGGTAGAATCCCGCGTGCCGCGCGCTTCAACGGCATGCCCGTGATCACCAAGCGGTTAATCTCGCTGGTGCCTTCAAACAGACGATTTATCCGCGAATCGCGATACGCGCGCTCCACCACATAGTCCTGATGGTATCCGTATCCCCCGTGGATTTGGACGCCTTCGTCGACCACGTAGTCCAGCATTTCGCTGACATATACCTTGATCATCGAGCACTCGGCGGCAAACTCCTCGATCGCCTTCAGTTCCTGCGTGCCGTCGGCTGAGCCCGGGGAAGGAGCATGCATTTGATTCTCAATCTGTCCTACGACACGCCAGGTCATCGACTCGGCCACGAAAATGCGGATCGCCATTTCTGCCAGCTTGTGTTGAATTGCACCGAACTCGGCAATCGCCGAGCCAAATGCTTTGCGCTGCTTGGCATACTTCAGGCAAATTGCGAGCACGTTTTTCGCGGCGCCAACCCCGGCAGGGCCCAGCTTCAACCGTCCCATGTTGAGAATATTGAATGCAATCACGTGCCCGCGGCCGATTTCGCCCAACACGTTTTCCACCGGCACGGGAACGTTATCGAAATACACTGCCGTGGTGGAACTGCCCGTGATACCCATCTTGTGTTCTTCGGCGCCGCTGGTTACGCCGGGAAAATTTCGCTCGACCAGAAACGCGGTAAATTTTTCGCCCCCAACTTTGGCAAACACGGTGAATAGATCGGCCGCGCCCCCGTTGGTGATCCACATCTTCTGACCATTCAGAATGTAGTGCTTCCCATCCCCCGCGAGATCGGCGCGCGTGCGCGCGGCCAGCGCATCCGAGCCCGCCAGTGGCTCGGTCAGCGCATAGGCGGCCAGCATCTCGACCTTCGCGAGCTTGGGCAAATACTTCCGCTTCTGTTCTGGAGTTCCAAAGTAGACGACCGGCAAGGTACCGATTCCAGTGTGAGCCGAGTGCCAGCCGCCGTAAGAGCCGTCCCGTCCCATGCGTTCAGCGGTGACCATCAGCGACGGTAAATCCATGGCCATGCCGCCATATTCCTCGGGGATTGCCATACCGGTCAGACCCAATTCCACCGACTTCCGAAGAACTGACATAGCGACCCCCGGCTTCTTTTCGCGGATTGCGGGCAAATTCGGTTCAACTTCGTTGGCCCAGAATTCGTCCACCATGTGGCCGACAGCGAGATGTTCTTCGCTCAGGTCCTCGGGTGTGAAAATGTCCTGCGGCGCTGACTCTTCGATCAAGAATGCCGTTCCTTTTGTCGTCTTGCGTGCGACGTCTGTTAATGTCGTCATATCGAACTCCTATGCCACCTTTTGAGATTGAGAATCCAAGTTCCATGAAACAGTTCGAAGGGTGCGAATTCCCCGCGACCGAATGGTTCGTGGTCGCGCAGGATCGGATCCAGAAATTTGCCGATGCCACCGAAGACCGCCAATGGATTCACCTGGACGCCGAGCGCGCTCAACGGGAATCGCCCTTCGGCGGAAGCATCGCCCACGGTTTTCTCACGCTTTCGCTGCTGAGTTACTTCCTGAAACAGGCGATCTATATTGGCTCTGGTGTTCGAATGACTGTGAACTACGGTTTGAACAAGGTCCGTTTTCCCTCGGCGGTTCGTGCCGGTTCGCCGGTTCGCGCGCGCGTGACTCTGCTCGCGGCGAAAGAATCGCCCGAGTTTGTGGATGCTGCGTTTCTCATTCATGTCGAGGGTGAATCCGCGGGCAAACCCTGCTGCGTGGCCGAGTGGCTGGTGCGGTATTACCGGCAGTGAGCGCTCTTTCATATCCTCCCGCTTTGCGCGCATTGCAGTGAAGCGCGCAGCAGACTCTTGATTCTCTTTGGCATGGCCGCGAAGCGCTCGTCCTGTGTCAATCCTTGGGCGTACCGGAAGTAGATCTGCTGAATGATGATGGCAACCTTGAGGCGGGCAAATGCCAGGTAGAAGGTCATGTCTCCGGGATCCAAACCGGTTATCGAGGCGTAGCGCTCGACCAACTGCGCCCGGCTTAGGGTTCCGGGCAACGTCGTCGGTGCAGGGCGAATTTCGCGGAGCTCTTCGGGATCTTGCGGATCTGTCCAGTACGCCAGGGCTGTTCCCAGGTCGGTCAGCGGATCTCCCAGCGTGCACATCTCCCAATCCAGCACGCCGATGATCTTCGTCGCATCCGCGGGATCGAGCACGACATTGTCATACTTGTAATCGTTGTGGATCAGAGCGGTTTGATGGGGGATCGGCATTCGTTTGATAAGCCACGACGAAATGGCTTCCACTTCCGGCAGATCGTGCGTTTTCGAATTGTGGTAGCGATCGATCCAGCCTTTCACCTGGCGTTCAAGGTAGCCTTGGGGTTTGCCTAAATCAGCCAAGCCGATCGCCGCATAGTCCACCCGGTGCAGGCACGCCAGGGTGTCGACAAAAACCTCGCTCAATCGCCGCGCCGTCTCCGGCGGGAAGGGCACACCCGAAGGCGGTTCGCGGCGAATAATCATTCCTCGAATCGGCTCCATCAGATAGAAGGGCGCACCAAACATCGAAAGATCGTCGCAATAAAGGATGGTCTTCGGCGCGGCGGGAAACGAAGTATGCAGTCTTGACAGCACGCGATATTCACGAGCCATGTCATGTGCCGACCGCACTTTGCTTCCAAAAGGGGGACGACGCAACACGACTTCCTGGCTCCCCAGCCGCACCAGATAGGTCAGATTGGAGTGACCGCTAGGAAATTGTTCCACCGAAACGGGTCCGCTTCGCCCAAAGTGGTCAAACAGAAATCGCTGTAGCCGGGCTAGATCGAGTTCTTCGCCTACCCTCACAGCTCCGGCCTGATCGCAAAGTGTCACCATACTCGCAAGTCCTGTCTCCGCTACCAGTAGGTCAGCAGTGAATCCTCGTCGAGATGCGGATATGCATTGAACGCGCTCAGCATGAAGCGCTCGCCCGATGCTCGAAAGTCACTATACGAGGCATTGCGCGACATCCAGGAAAGCTGCAGCGCGTCCTCCGCAGATAAGTGCAGCGCCCGGCGCATCGCCACTCCAATGGGTCCCGAAGAAGTAAAGACCACAGCGCCGGCCGCTGGCATGGTACCGTGTATCACTTGCACCAACCCGCGCTCCACTCGCAAGCAAAAGTCCGGCCACGATTCAATGCCATCCGCCGCGATCTCTCCCGCCACCCATTTGCCGACCACGGCCTCGAACAGCCTTTGAAAAGTCCTCCTCCGCTCGCCCGGATCACAGGATTTCTCATAGGCGCTGCTCATTTCTCTAATCTCGCTGTTCACTCGCATGAGTGGTGGAAGGCATGTGTGCATCACGGCCGCCGCTTGATATTCATCGAATTCGCTCACGACTACGACCTCGGGAAAACAGCGACCCGCGTCGCGATAGACATCGGCAACAATCCTGGCGGTCTCTCGCTGCCGAATGCGCGGACCTGAGTAGGCGTTGTGAAAAATCATGCCTCGCCGCAACCAATACTCCCCTAACAATCTGGCTTGGGTTTCGCCATTCGCGCACAGCTTGTCGTAATTCGCCTCCAGAAACGACGCTTGCGCATGGCGCACCAGAGTGATGTGCCTCATGCTGAATTCACTCGCTCCAGCACTCCCGCCGCACCCTGTTCTTTGTCGTATTCGGCAAACGTCATGCCCGATTCCGCGAGACGCCTTAGCAGAGGAGCAGGTGCCCACAGTTCTCCGTGCTGGTGGCGAAATTCGCAAATGCGCTGGTAGACCTTCGCCAACCCCACCGTGTCGGCGTGCCACATTGGTCCGCCCCGATAGGCGGGAAATCCATAGCCGTTGAGATAAATGATGTCGACATCGACGGCGCGCAGCGCGAATCCCTCTTCCAAAATCCGAGCGCCTTCGTTGACGAGTGCATAAATGCAGCGATCCACGATTTCTTCGGCGGAGATTTGCCGCTGCGGGATTCCGGCCTCCGCGCTCCAGTTCCGCACCAGAGCGGGTACTTCGGGATCTCGATTCGGGCGCCGGTTTTCGTCGTATCGATACCATCCCTTTGTCGTTTTTTGGCCGTACCGCCCCAGTTCGCAAAGTCGATCTTCGACGAACGGCTGCCGGATCCCCGGCTTTTCAAGATGGCGGTACTCTTTGCGAATTCGCCAACCAACATCGAGACCCGCCAGATCACCCGTCGCCAGCGGACCCATGGCATTTCCGAAATCCACGAGCGCTCTATCCACCGCTTCCACATCGGCCCCTTCTTCCACGAGGAATTGAGCTTCCCGGCGATACGGCCCAAACATTCGGTTCCCGACAAAGCCGCGGCAATTGCCGACTAGCACGCCAATCTTGCCCAGCCTCTTGGATAGTTGCATGCAGGTGGCAATCACCTCTTTGCTCGACTCTTTTCCGCGCACAATCTCGAGCAAGCGCATCACATTGGCGGGACTGAAAAAGTGGGTTCCGATCACGGCTTCCGGCCGCGACGTCGCCCCGGCGATTTCATCAATATTCAGCGTCGAGGTATTGCTTGCCAGAATTGCTCCTGGTTTGCAGGCGCGGTCCAGGTCGCCAAACACGCTCTTCTTTAATGCCATACCTTCGAAAACCGCCTCCACCACCATATCCACATCGCAGAACGCATCGTAGTTGAGCGCTGGCGTGATCAGTTGCAGACGTTCGTCCACGAACGCCTGCGTAAAACGTCCGCGCTGCACGGAACTGGCATAGTTTTTCCTGATCCTCTCCATGCCTAGGTCGAGCTCCGCCTTATCCACGTCCTTAAGCAGCAGCGGAATGCCGGCATTGGCAAACACCATCGCGATTCCTCCGCCCATCGTTCCGGAGCCGACAACCGCAACCCGGTTCAGAGGAATCACGAGAGTTTCCTTGGGAACGTCGGGAATCTTCGCCACTTCGCGCTCGCCAAAGAAAATATGAATGAGCGCCTTAGACTGATCGGAGAAAAGACATTCGGTGAAAAGTTTCTGCTCGGCCTGGCAGCCCTCTTCGAACGGCATTGTGGTCGCCGCTTCCACGGCGTCAATCGCAGCCAGCGGGGCCTTCATTCCTCTTTGTTTCCTGCGAGCGGCATCGCGCGCCGCCGCAAAAAGTACCGCATTCTCGGCAAGGGTTCCCAGCTTTCCCATGCGCTCTCGCGTTTTGGGCCCGGTCTTGTCGGAGATTTCGCGAGCAAAAGCTACCGCCCCGGTAAGTAGGTCCCCGTCGATCACGCGATCGAGCAGTCCTAGAGCAGCAGCATCGGGGGCTAAAACCGGCTTGCCCGCGGCACACATCTCAACCGCTCTGACAACGCCCACCAGACGCGGCAGACGCTGCGTTCCCGCGGCCCCGGGAATAATTCCCAGCTTCACTTCGGGTTGACCGAGCTGTGCTGTTGGCGACGCGACCCGGTAGTGGCCTGCCAGGGCCAGTTCCAGTCCGCCGCCAAAAGCCGTGCCATGAATCGCCATTACTACCGGCTTCCGGCTATCTTCAATGCGAAGCAGAAACGGCAATAGACTTCTGCGGGGCGACGCTCCGGAGGTCATCTTGCCGAATTCCTTGATGTCGGCTCCGGCAACAAAAGTGCGGCCTGCTCCGATTACAATGGCAGCCTTGACCGCCGGGTCAGCATTTACTTCATCGAGCGCCGCCCCAATCGCCTCCGGAATACCCGGACCGAGTGCGTTTACCGGTGGATTGTCGATTGTGATCACCGCAAAATCATCGTGTCTACTTACTTTCACAGGGTTATTCATAAGCAGCTTTCGACGAAACTTTCTGAACTCCGAGATTGCGCTCCGTTTGTCAGTGCCGCGGTGCGCAATCGGTATTTTGATATTTCCTTCGCAGCTCCCTCTTCAAAACCTTCCCCGTTGCGGTTCTGGGCAAGCTCTCGGAAAATTCAATCGATTGCGGACACTTGTAATGTGCCAGACGAGCGCGGCAGAATTCGATCAATTCCGCTTCACTCAGCTTGTACCCTGGCTTCGCCACTACCACCGCTCTCGGCACCTCGCCCCATTTCTGGTCGTCCACCGGGATCACAGCAGCTTCGAAAACTCCGGGGTGCGCCGCCAGCACCTTTTCGACGTCGAGCGAAGAAATATTTTCTCCGCCGCTCACGATAATGTCTTTTTTCCGATCCACGATCCGGATGTATCCGTTCTCGGCGATCACCGCCATGTCTCCCGTGCGAAACCATCCGCCCCGCAAAACCTCAGCCGTGGCTTCTGGCTGTTGCCAGTAACCCGCCATCACTCCGTCGCTGCGAGCAATGATTTCCCCCATCGTTATGCCGTCGTGCGGAACATCATTGTCTTCGGCGTCCACCACGCGAAGCTCGCACCCCGGGAAGGCCCAGCCGGTCATCGCCTGGATCAAATGCCGTTCCTCTGGGGTGCACTGCATATCCGGTTTCAACTCGGCCGTGGAAAGTGAAGGGGCGCATTCGGTCAGTCCGTATCCCGAAAAGCACTTGAATCCGAACGCCTGCTCCGCATCGCGTATCAAAGTCGGAGACGATGCGGCACCGCCGATCGTGGCCCAATCAACGCTGCTGAGGTCATACCTGGAGCGCGCTGGCGAATTGATCAAAGCCGCAACCATAATCGGCACCAGGCTCAACTGGCGTACTCGTTCCCGCTCCACCAATCGGAATATCTCTTCCGGCACAAAGCGCGGAAGCATGACATGCGTTCCACCAACCATCGTGACCGTGTGGGCTGCTCCCCAGCCGTTGGCGTGAAACAAAGGAATCGTGTGCAGCACCACGTGGTCGTAGGCAATGTGATAGTGCAGGGCGATGTTCATCGCATACAGGTACACATTCCGATGCGTGAGCATCACGCCTTTGGGGCTAGCGCTGGTTCCGCTGGTATAGAACATTTCCGCTACCGAGTTCTCCTCAAACGTCATCAGTTCTTCGCGGTAGGGAGTAGCCGCAGCCAGCATCTGCTCGTAGTTTTGGTCGCAGACCCATGCCGCTTCCGGCTTTCCCCTGAGTTGAATGAACGAGCCCACCGTGCGCAAGTCTCGGCGGAATGAATCCACAAGACCCACAAACTCTTCTTCCAGGAACAACACTTCCGCCCCTGAATCATTCAGGATGTAGGTAAGCTCTGGCGCCGCCAAACGAATATTGAGGGGAAGCAAAATGCCCCGCGCTTCGAGAACCCCGAAGTAACTTTCCAGCAGCCGATGGCAGTTCAGGCTGAGAAATGCCACGCGATCACCCGGCTTCACTCCCGCGGCGCGCAACGCTCCCGCCAAACGACCTACACGATGGCCAAATTCGGTGTACGTAAACCGCTGTTCGCGGCACACTACCGCCGTCTTGCGGGGAAACTGTTGTTCCGAGTAACGGAGGAATCGCACCGGAGTCAACGGAAGGTTCATAGGAACTCGCCCTCACCAGGCGGACTGGCCTCCATCGACGACCAGCACATGCCCGGCCACGTATGCCGAAGCGTCCGATGCCAGAAAAACCGCAGCGCCTTTCAAATCGTGATCGCCACCAAAGCGGCCCAAAGGAATTTTCGACAGGAGCGAATCTTTTCGGTGCTGGATGACCCAGTCCGACATATGCGTGGGAAACCATCCTGGGGCAATCGCATTCACCTGGATGTTGTGCGGCGCCCACTTACACGCCAGATCCTTGGTGAACGCAATCACCCCGCC
>JBEKRE010000043.1:0-41432 GCA_049519055.1 Candidatus Sulfotelmatobacter sp.
AATAAATCCCAATTTCCTGAACCGGTTCATGAAAAAGCTCACCCGCGAACGAGTGGTGCCTACCATCTCGGCCAGTGTCTCCTGACTGAGCTTCGGAATCACGGATTCAGGAATCCCTTCCTTGCCAAAATGAGCAAGCATGAGAAGGACACGAGCTAACCTTTTCTCGCTGGAATTAAACAATTGGTCAACCAGATCCTCTTCGTACTTGATGTTCTGCGTCAACAAATATGCGACGAACAGATCGGAAAGGGTGTTTTCCCTGTGCAGCGTATCCACCATAGCCTTTTTCTCAATTCTCAGAACAGCGCAATCCGTCATTGCGGTTGCAGTACCCATGCGAAGAAGTTGGCCCGCAAGCGAACCTTCGCCGAAGAACCTTCCATCACTCAATATGCCTATCGTGGCTTCCTTGCCCTCCTTGGAGACAACGGTGAGTCTTACCTTGCCTGTCTGCAGATAAAACACTGCGTCCGCAGGATCCCCTTGCGCGAAGACAGTTTGCTTCTTCGGGAAGAGCATAGCCTTCCTGCCTTCTCCGATGGTGTCGAGGAACACCTGGGCGTCGAATTTGCGGCCGTTCTTGGGGGCTGGGGGTGGACGCGTAGAATTCCGCGTGCGTTGCGATTTCTGTTCAATCGGCGCCGGGACGGCGATTTTCGTTGAACCTTTGGATTCGCGAGGCGAAGCCATGGTCACACCCCCGCTCATTCCACGTTCACGCACATTATACCCCTCTTGCGCTGGCCCAGCATCGCCGCTCTTGAGGACTGCCGGAAGCTATGCCGTTGCTGCGTTGGCCTGCGTGCCCTTTATCTCGCACTCGGCTTGAAGCCAATCGTCCCAGTCGTGGCCGTCTGTCCTTCCGCGTTGCTCGTAAAGTTCGTAGGCGCGTTGCTGAATCTGCTGCTCAATCGGAATAAGAACGGTCGCCTCGTCCGACTTCGGCGCGAGTGTTGATGACTTTGGTTTCATGTGAATGCCTCCCACCCATTAGGCTCGCCCACAATCGGCTTCTTGTCAGTGATGTGAGTCACCCTTCACGCGAGCAATTAGTCTGACCGCCCGAATTCCTGCAAGCCGCGCACGGATTGGCTACAACGCGCCAGCGCCTTACCGACTAGCGTCATATTCTCTTGCTTTGCTCGCAATATCCTCAAGCACGTGCGTCAGTAGCACCGGTAGTCGGGCCTGCCGCACTGCACCGTGTGAGCCCAGTCGCGGCGAGAAGTCAGGTTGTTGACTTCATGAAGCAGCCCCAAAAAGTGATGCCAAACGAGTCGAACAAAACACGACCAAAACTTACCGGCAGTTTTACCGGCAGTTGACGTTACGTAGAGTGCTCATCAGCTTGGCGTACTGTTCCGTGGTGAAATAGCCGCAGCGGTTTCCTTTTTTGATCTTGCGCCGTCCGCCGAAGGGCGTGCGCCGGAGATAACCGCGGTCCTGCGCCCAGCGGAAAAAACTGCGCGCCTGATTCCGCCAGCGGCGCGCCCCCAGATCGTTCGCTCCCCAGGTGGCGGCCCAATCGTCGGCCAGATCGATCGAGATTTCGCCCATCACGTGCCGGGCGCCGGGCGCACGCCGGTCGAGAAAATCCAGAAGGGAAGTGTTCTTGTCGCGTTTTCCGCTGCGGTTGGGGTGAGTGTCGCGGCGGCGGGCGAAGACCGTGCGCAGCGCATTCAGATATCCGGGGGTAACGTTGCGGCTGCGCACGCCCTTGAGGTAGCTGGCGACGGCGGCTTCGACGGTAACGGTTTCGGGAGTAGCCGCCAGGTCGCGAGCGCGGGCATGGGCGATTTTCGGATCGAAGCCTTTGAGGATACGATGCGCCTGCTCGCAGGCCTCGGTAAAGCCGGGAGTGCCAGCGGCCTTCTGCCGGGGCTTGCCTTCGCGGGCCTTGGAGTAGACCCACTTGGGGCAGGAGCAGTGATTGAAGTCGGGGCCGACCAGGGGGCAGCCGTTGTTGTTTCATATAGTTACAAGGTGCCGAATTCGTCATTAAAGAAGGGTTTTGAAAGCCAGGATCGGCAAGCAGCCTTGCCGCAAGACGGGCGAGCGTCCATGTTGTCTTTTTCGTTGCCTTTTTGTAAATAAATGTAAGAAAGCAGATTTAACTGGGTTTAACAAACTCAAGAAAACAGCTCCCCTACATGATTCACCCGAGTTTCAATTTTCGGCGGAAAGTGTAATTTCCAAACAGCTTCACTTCACATTTAGCCTCAGGTTTCTGGCTGTAGATTCCCGGCCATTGCAGTTGGCACCAACAATATTCGCCGATGTGGAGAATGGACATGGCAGTAAACACAGCCGCCGCCTACGGAATGTATTCCCAGAATGTGCCGTTGAAGGATGTCGTGCGCACGCTCAATCAAGCCGGATTCGACAACGAAGATATTTGTATGATGTTATCGCCTACCCATCCCGTCGCGGCGCTCGTTCGCGATGCCAGTCTCTTCAGTTCTGAACGCGGAGCCAATGCCGCGAATGCCGGACTCATCGGTTGGCTCTCCGAATTCGGCGCCGTTATGATTCCCACCGTCGGCTTCTTCATCCGGTCGCAGGCATTTCTTCACGCTCTCATGGTTGCCCGCGATGCGCCTGCTCTCTGCGGCAACGCCAGAACTCTCGTGGGTCTCGGTTTTTCCGACGACGAAGCCGACCGCTTTGAAGCTCAGCTTCGCCAGTTGGGTGTCCTGGTTTATGTCGCTTGCTCCGAAAGCGCAAAGAGGCACTGGGCCTGCGAGGTGCTGCGCCATACCGGCGCGCGCGAGGCAGCCACTTTGCACGAGCGTGACAGCATTAGCGCCACCGCCGCTGCCTGATCTTGTGAGGAATACGTTCGTTCACCCAATCAACAGGACTGTCATTCCGACCGGAGCGATGGCGGAGCGGAGAGCCAGCCCTGAGTGGAGTCGAAGGGAACCTGCTGTCTGCCCGAAGCACCGTGGAAGAACGGCGCTTCAGCGCCGCATAAAGCTTTAGGATAAATGTGGGTTTAGCTCCTGTTCGCCTCGACCCACTACTCTCCTCCGCGATCCTGATCCTGATCCCGCCTTTTCCCGTAGCGGAAGGCGAGTCCCACTCCAAACACCATGATCCCGATCGGGGGAACCAGCATCACTAGAATCGCCCGGTTCAAAGCCCGCTGGCCTTCCTTCGGCGTACTCCTCGCGACCGCATTGCACATCGCGCACCCCTGCGCCAGCGCCGGGACCGTCAGAAGTCCAAGCAACGCCGTCAAAGCGATGGTACGGATTTTGCCCCACATAAATTTCATCGCGTCCCTGGCTATCGAACTCCCAGATGCAAGACTCGTCCCGCATCTGGAAAGAAGAAGAAATACATAATCACAAAGCACCCGCTGACCGCGATCACCAGCAACCAGCGCATCAGCGGTTTTTCAAACTTCAAGTGCATAAAGTAGGCAATGATCAATGCCGATTTGATCACCGACAGCGCCAACAGCGCTTCCAGCATCCGCACCGGCTCGAATACTTGCCGATAACCGAGCCAAACCTCAATACCAGTCAGAACCAGCAACGCTCCCCACACCCAGAAATACTGCCCCTTACTGTCGTCATGCGTGGCCACATCGTGCATCGCAATTCCCCCCCATGCCCTTGTCATCTTGAGCGAAGCGAAGGACCTATGAACCTGCCTGCGCCGCGCCGACCTAAAACAAATCTGGGCTTTAATCCCAGAGGGCTTGCCCGCTAAACCTTCGTCGACATCAAATACACCAGCGGAAAGATAAACATCCACACCAGATCCACAAAGTGCCAATACAGCCCCGACACCTCCACATCGTGCGCGTCATAATCTTTCGGCTTCAGAAACAGAATGATGCTCGCCACAACCAGCCCGATCAGCAGCGCATGCACTCCGTAATGAAAAACATTGTCCGACGGAATCAGCAAATATCCCGCCAGCCACAGCGCCCCCAAAATCGGAAGCAACCATTTCCGCAGCGCCACCACGCCTAGATAGATCACTCCAATCGTCACGTGCAACATGTGCATCGCCGTCAGTCCGAAAAACGTCGCTGCAAACTGCGGAACGCCCGTCGAGATTTTCGCGAACTCGCCCTCACTCTGCCCCGCTGGCTTGGGAAATCCCGGCAACGACAACCCCTCGTGGATCAGCTTCGTCCATTCCATCCCGTGCAGCACGATGAAAGCCGTGCCGAAGGCCATCGTCGCGAGCAGCCAGTTGCGCGTCCACGACCGGTCATGCCGCTGCGCCGCGAATACCGCCATCACCATCGTCAGCGAACTCGAAAGCAGGCAAGCCGTCATCACCGTCGCATTGATGATGCTGTCCTTGCCAAACGGTGTCGGCCACGCCGTGTAGATACGGTTGTAGCTGAATGCAATCAGCAAAGCCCCGAACGTCAGCGAGTCGGAGGCCAGAAACAGCCACATGCCAACTTTCTTCGAGTAAGCTCCAAACAGCGGCGCTTCATACTCGCCCGCAAGTCCATGCACCGCGACAGCATCATGTTGCAGCGTGGCGTCAGCCATTCCCCAATTTCCCCCTTTCCCTTATCGCGCAAATGCCAGCAAAGCAAAAACATAAATCCACAACACCGCCATGAAATGCCAATACCAGGCCGTGACGTCCACCACAATGCGGCGATCCTCAATCGGCCGGCGCAGCAGGGAAGTCACCGCCGCCCACAGCAAAGCAACAATCCCACCCGCCAGATGCACCGCATGCGCCGCCGTCAGCAAATACACAAACGAGCTGTTCGGATTGGTGTCAACAAAAAACCCGCGGGCCTTCAACTCGCCCCACGCCATCCACTGTCCCACCAGAAATCCAAGGCCCAACAGAACCGTCAACCCCAGCCAGGGGAAACTCTTTTCCTCACCCAGAGAGATCCCCGGCATCGATTGCAGGGGAGCCAACGCCGCCCGCCGCTTGATATCCCGCCGCGCAAACTCCATGGTCACGCTGCTAATCAGCAACAACGCCGTATTGATGGCCAGCAGCACCCATGGCAGTTGCACCTGCCCCCAGTCCCGCACATAAGAGTTCGTCGCTCCATCAAACGTCGGCAAACCCTGCCGCACCACGTAAGCACTCGTCAGCGAAATAAACACCATGCTGACGGTCGCAATCCCGCAGATCAGCCCCAGCCGCGCTCTCCGCAGCCGCGCCCCATAATTTGGAAAATTTGAGCCCCTTGAATCATCGCCGCCATCACCACCATTCGGCGGAACGGGAACATCCCCGCCGCGGCCTAGTCTATTTGCCGGAGTGCTTGGACTATATGTTGCCATAATTACTTCAGATGCTTCAGTGCGTCGCCACAGCTAACAAAGATTTTGGGTGGCGCAGCGCTTTCAGCGCGGCGATACCTTTTTCCCACTGACCCGTGCTTTAGCCCCGCGGTGCCTATGTTTTCAGTGCGCGGCCGTCGTAACCGGATCCGTCTGCATCACGTAATCTCGCGCCGCTCCTGGAACCCCATACTCGTAGGGCCCATGATTCACCACCGGAGTTTTTCCGCCAAAATTGTCGTGCGGCGGAGGCGTGGTCGTCGTCCATTCGAGCGTGGTCGCCTCCCACGGATTGTCACTGGCCTTCGGCCCTTTGAACATGCTCCAGAAAAGATTGATCACAAAAATAAACTGCGCAGCAATGGTGATGATCGCCGCGTAAGTCATGAACTCGTGAATCGGCATCAACCTCTGCAGGTACGCCACTTCCGTGTACTGCGAGTATCGCCGCGTCCCGCCAGCGATGCCCAAGTAGTGCATCGGCATGAAAATGGCGTAAGTCCCAGCCAGAGTGGTGAAGTAGTGCACTCGTCCCCAGGTTTCATTCATCATTCGCCCAAACATCTTCGGGAACCAGTAATAGGTCGCGGCGAACATTCCAAAGATCGCCGCCACGCCCATGATCAAGTGAAAGTGACCGACCACAAAATAAGTGTCGTGCAGCTGAATGTCGAGCACCGGCTGCGCCAGGAAGGGGCCGCTTAATCCGCCGGATACGAAAAGGGAAACGAACCCAATGGCATACAGCATCGGGGTCTGAAACCGAATGTGCCCCTTCCACATCGTGCCCAGCCAGTTAAACGTCTTGATCGCTGAAGGCACGCCGATACACATGGTCAGGATCGAGAAAGCAAAGGCCGAATATGGACTCATGCCGCTCATGAACATGTGGTGGCCCCATACCATGAACCCGAAAAATCCGATGGCCAGCATCGCGTAAACCATGGCCTTATATCCAAAGATCGGCTTTCGCGAGAACGTCGACAGAACCTGCGAAGCCACACCCATCCCGGGCAAGATCGCGATGTAAACCTCGGGATGCCCGAAAAACCAGAACAGATGCTGCCACAGCAGTGGCGATCCGCCCTTGTGCCCCATGATCTGTCCGTTTACCACCACCAGCGGCACATAAAAACTCGTACCCAGGTTCCGATCCATCAGCAGCAAAATTCCGGCCGAAAGCAACACGCCAAACGCCAGCAGACCAAGAATCGCAGTGATGAACCACGACCACACCGTCAGCGGCATGCGCATCATGGTCATGCCCTTTGCGCGCAGGTCGAGCGTAGTGGTAATAAAATTCAGCGCACCCATCAGCGACGCGATACAGAAAATCGCAATGCTCGTGATCCACAAATCCGCTCCGAGTTGCTCGCCCGGCCCCGCCGACGGCAGCGCACTCAACGGCGCATATCCCGTCCACCCGTGCAGCGGCGCGCCCCCAGTCACAAAAAACGCCGCAATGATCGTCACAAACGCCACAAACGTCGTCCAGAACGAGAGCATATTCAGCACCGGAAACGCCATATCGGGCGCTCCAATCTGAATCGGCAGAAAATAATTTCCGAACCCGCCCTGCGGCGCTGTTGTCAGCACGAAGAACACCATGATCGTCCCGTGCATCGTCAGCAGGCTGAGATATTGTTCCGGCTTGATCTCCCCCACCAGCGGCAAAACCGCATTGGGCCAGTACAAGTGGATCCTCATCAGCAGCGACAAGAACATCCCCACCCAGACCGCCGTCAGCGCCAGAAAGAAGTACTGAATGCCAATGACTTTGTGATCCAGGCTGAAAATGTATTTTCGAATGAAACCCTGAGGAGCAGCGTGCGCGTGAACCGTAACCGGGGTCGCCATGTTATTGTTTCTCCGCCTCCCGTGCCGCCAGCCACTTGTCATAATCGTCCTGGCTGACAACGTGAACCATACCGTGCATCTTGTAATGTCCTAAGCCACACAACTCGGCGCACGCGATCTCATACTCGCCGATCGCCGTGGGCGTGAAGTGCATGTGAATATTCAATCCCGGAACCGCATCCTGCTTGAACCGCAGCGAAGGCACAAAGAAGGAATGAATCACATCCACCGCCCGCAGGCTTACATCCACTTCGCGATTCACCGGCAGATACATCGTACCGGTCACAACATCATCTTTTGCCGCAGGATCGGAAGTGTTCAGCCCGACCGCAGCCTCGCCGCCGGCGGAAGGATCCATCAGCTTCGGACTCGTCGCCCCATACTTCCCATCCGGTCCCGGATAACGGAAGTACCAGGCAAACTGCATCCCGGTCACCTCCACCTGCACCGCGCCTGGCCCCGCCGGATCCCAACGCTGGCTCGCCCACACCGGACCGCCCATCAGATTCAGTCCGATAAACAAAATCGTGGTGAGCACAGTCCAAATAATTTCCAGCTTGGTATTGCCGTGCGAATACAGCACCGGCGGCGAGGAAGGCTGCTGCTGATATCTCCAGACGATGTAACCAAGAGAGAGTTGCGCCGCCAGAAAGATAATGCCCATCAACACGAACGTGAGAGCGAATTGTCGATCGATGAATCCCGTGGCGGCAGAGGCGCCAACCGGTAACCACCATGTCTTGGCGACAAAGAAGTAAGTGCTGGCGAGTGTGATCACCCAGATCACAGCCATTAACGCGAGGCCCATTCCCCAGTCCTCCCGGACACGAAACGATTTCCCCACGGCTGTTGCCACGCCCCACAGCGCTAAGCAACAGTCGGCGGCGAGTTTACCACAGCTACTCGAGGAAAATGCAAGTGGTTGTGCAATAAAAAACGTCGTGACGAAACTTCGCCACTAAATCAAACTCGTCAGCCCGACTTAAGTCTTCTCAGCCCGAATAAATCGCGTGAATCCAAATAAATTTCATCATTACAAACTGAATTTGTCATTCCGAGCACAATTAACCGTCATTCCGAGCAAAGCGAGGAACCCGCTTTTCGCCGGCAGCATCTGAAATGCCCGCCCTAAGCCTCTGCCCCTTTATTTCTCCGACCACTCCGGCACCCTCCCAGGAGTCCAAGGCGCACCCGCAGCCTCCATATCCCTCTCCAGCTTGGCCAGATCAACCCCAACCAGCGTACGAAGTCTGCCGAGTTGTTCTGCGAACTCCGCCGCCGCGATGTTGTAATCCTCAACATGGGTTTGCGTCGGCTTCGCCAGCGAGAATCTCTCCCCCTCCATGATGGCTTCAACCCGATCGTTAATCGATGAGGCCACCGGCTCATTTCTCTTCGCTATTTCCGTATCTCCACTCAGCGCCCGCAGGATCAGCCGATTGTTCTGCTCAATCGCGTCCACCTCCGCCTCCAATTGCTTCTGCGCCGCCGGCGTTTCCCGCAGCGCTTCGCGAATCAACTTGAACCTGTCTTGAATCTCGTGCGCCGTGTGCGTCGCGCCAGACACCGCGCGATAAAGTCTCGCCTCCTTGCGATGAAAGTCCTCCCGCGCCGCCAAATCCCCCGCATTCATCGAACCTTGGCCCTCCGTCACAACTTTGAAACTCCGTGACTCGCCCAGCTCCGTCACCACTCCACCGAGCTTCTGAAACGCTCGGACTGAGAACGTCCCCGGCAGCACCAGGATCCCATTCGCTGAAGCCGGCGGAAAATCCTCTTCGTCCTCCTCATGCTCGCGCAACGCGACCACCGGATACCTCAGATCCCACGCCGCCCGCTGGAACCCAGCTTCAATGCTCCCTTCCAGCCGCCGAATCGGCGCTCCCGATTCGTCGTAAACCATGAAATAGATTTCCGGTTTCCGCTCCTCCGCCTCCGCCCGCAACTCATCATTCGACGGATAAGGCAGCGTCTGACCTTTCTTCACCGCCTCTTTCTCCGCTTCCTGCCGCTTCTCCTTCTTAGTCTTCAACTTCTCTTTCAGATAGGCCGTAAACACGGCGCCGTACGGCGGATTCTCTGCCGTGTAAAACGCATCCCCCTGAAACCCTTTCTTCGGCCCTCCCAGCGGATGCCGTTCGATATAGAGCAGTGCATCCTTCACGGGAAAAGTCGCGGCCGCTTTCTCCAACGATTCCGCCTGGGCCTGCCGCAGCACCGAGATATCGTCGAGCACATAGAACCCGCGTCCAAATGTCGCAATCACCAGGTCGCCTTCCCGCGCCTGCAGCGCCACATCGCGCACCGCAACCGTCGGCAGCCCACCCTTCAGTTGTAACCAGTGCGCCCCGCCATCGACCGTAAAGAACGCCCCAAACTCCGTCCCCGCAAACAGCAGATTTGCGTTCACCGAATCCTCCGCAAACGCCAGCACCGACCCGTTCTCCGGCAAATTCCCCGCAATCGAACTCCAAGTCTTTCCTGCATCCGTCGAGCGCAACAAATAAGGCTTGAAGTCCTCATTCTTGTGATTGTCAAACGCTGCGTACACCGTATTCAAATCATGCTGCGAAGCCGCCAGCCGGCTCACATAAGTTGTATCCGGCACGCCCGCAAACTTTTCGTACTTGGCCCAAGTGTCCCCGCCATCGCCAGTAACCTGAATCAGTCCATCGTCGGTCCCCACATAAATAAGCCCTTCTTTTTTCGGGGACTCCGCCAGCGCCACAATATTTCCGTAGAACGAGGTTGATGCATTCTTCGCCACCGCATCCGGCTCCCACACCTTCCCCATCACTGGCAATTTATTGCGATCCATCTGCCGCGTAAGATCCCCGCTGATCGCCTTCCACGTATCCCCGCGATCGTCGCTGCGAAACAATTTATTCGCCGCAAAATACAACCGCGTATGCGAATGCGGCGAAATGATCAGCGGAGAATCCCAATTCCACCGCAGCGGAGGCTCTCCCTTACCTTCCAGCGGCTGCAGCGTCAACTCCTGCCCCGTCGGCTTGTCATACCGCACGAGCACCCCATACTGCGACTCCGAATAAATCGTGTTCGCATCCACCGGATCCCCCACTGACCGGAATCCATCCCCACCCGTAGTCACGAACCAATCCGAATTCATAATTCCGTTGATGTTCCGCGTCCGCGAGGGCCCGCACCACGAAAAATTGTCTTGCGTCCCGCCGCATACGTTGTAAAAGGGAAGCGCATTATCCACCGCTACGTCGTAAAACTGCACCGTCGGCAGATTCGCCTTGAACTCCCAGCTCTTGGCGTCGTCCCAGGTCTCATACATCCCCCCATCCGACCCCAGCAGCCAATGCTTAGTGTCATCCGGATCGATCCAGATCGCGTGATTATCCCCGTGATGATTCGTCTCCTCCACCTTATGCAGCGTCTTCCCCCCATCGAGCGATTCGCGCAGGTTCACATTCATCACAAAGATGCGATCCACATTCTTCGAATCACAAACCACCCGCGCGTAATACATCGCTCCCGCATCGAATTCGTTCTTCCGATCCCAGGTTGCTCCGCGATCGTCCGACCGAAAAATTCCACCCTTGCCATCAGCCGCCTCAATCGTCGCGTAGACCACATTCGGATCAACCGGCGAAATCGCCAGCCCTATTCTCCCCATGTCCGCCGTAGGCAAACCATTCTTCAGCTTGTTCCAAGTCGCCCCCGCATCCGTCGATTTATAAATCGCACTCTCCGGCCCGCCGTCGATCAAAGTAAAAACATGCCGCCGCCTCTGGTAAGCCGCCGCATAAACGATGTCCGGATTGGATGGATCCAGCGCGACGTCGACTACGCCCGTGTTCTCGCTGATGGTCAGCACCGGCTTCCAGTTCTTCCCGCCGTTCGTCGTCTTATAAAGTCCGCGATCCCCGCCCGCTCCCCACAGCGGCCCCTCCGCCGCCACATACACCACCTTCGAATCCCGCGGATCAATCACCACCCGCCCAATATGCTCCGACTTCTTCAGCCCCAGATTCTGCCAATTCTTTCCCCCATCATCCGACCGGTAAATCCCATCGCCATACGCCACGCTGCGCTGCGAATTGCTCTCGCCCGTTGCCACCCACACCACCCCCGGATCATTCGGATCCAGCGCCACCCACCCAATCGAATAAGACGCCTCTTTATCAAACACGGGAGTCCACACCGTCCCATCATTCACCGTCTTCCACACCCCGCCCGACGCCACGCCCACGTAGTACTCAAACTTATCCTTCGGATTCACCGCTATCGACATCACCCGCCCCGAAGCCACCGCCGGTCCCAGAGACCGAAATTTAAGCCCGGAAAAAGTGTCGGCAGTCATCCCGCCTTTTTTTTCTTCGTCTTTGTTGTCCTGCCCAGGCGCAGCTTTGTTCTGATCCTTCTTCTGATTTTTCTTAGCCGCCGGCGCAGGCACCGCCGTCTTATCGGCATCCTTATCCTGCGGATCTGCGATCAAACTCGAAAATGCAAAAAGAATGGCCGTGAGAGTAAAAGCAATACGAGATTTCACGAGCGCTCCAATTCGAAGATTTCCAAAACCGATATGTATACAGGATTACAGCCGGAGTTAGAAGCGGGTTCTCAACATTCTTTACTTGTCATCTTGAGCGGAGGTGGTGCTTCGCGAAGGCGACGCACCACCGCAGTCGAAAGATCCCTACTGCTAGCACGCTTCTGCCCTGCAGACTGGAAGGACTCCGACTAAACCTCGGAGTATCACGTAAACTCTCCTCCATGCCTCGCAAGCCCGAAATCCACGGTCACGAAACCCGCTACCTGAAGCTGCAAAAAAACAACTGCTTCGTCTGCGGCCAAAACAATCCCGACGGCATGCGCCTCAAATTCATCCTCGACGAAGAACGCCAAACCTTCGTCTGCCGCTTCCGCCTCAGTAAGCGCTACACCGGACCTCCCGGCCACTGCCATGGCGGCGTCATCGCCTGCATCCTTGACGACGCCATGGGCAAGGTCAACAAACTGCACCACGTCGTCGCCCTCACCAAAGAGATGACGGTCGAATATCTCAAGCCCGTCCCGTTACACAAACCACTGCGCGTCGAGGGCAGGGAAGTCAGCGTCTACGGCCGCCAGCACGTCAATACCGCCGAAATCCTCAACGAAAAAAACGAAGTCCTCGCCCGCAGCCGCGGCACCTTCATCGCCATCGACCCCGAAAAAATGTTCGCCAAGTACGCCGAACGCTAGCGCCTTAGCAGCCCGTAAGGGCGGCGGCAGACAATAGCCCCAGGACGCAAGTCCTGGGTCGAGGAAAAGGAAGGGAACCGATCGCCCCCGAAGGGGACCGCGGCTGCGGGCACCAACGAACGATCATCTAATATCTGAAATCGGACTCAACCGTGTTGATGACCGAAAAACAAATTTGGTGGGAAGGCCCGAAAGGCATTCGTACCCCCGCAATTTTAGTAGCTCTGATACTTGGTTTCAGAATTTACAGCATTTATCGAAGCTCCAACACCCCTCCCAAACGCTCATTGAAGGTTCGCCGCTGGAACGCATTGTCGCTATCAGTCTTTGGAGCTTAATCGCCATAGGCGTAACGTTGATCCTTCCTTTTTAAGAGATAAAACCGAAGCATCCCTTCGCCGTTGTAAAATATACTGTTACGAGGCGCTATGCGCCTATCCTACGCGCTTGCGAAAAGGTACCCACGGTATCCACCATGTCTAACAACAACGGTAGCTCCACCTCCCTCCGCCTCAAGACCGGCCTCGCCGAAATGCTCAAAGGCGGCGTCATCATGGACGTCACCAACGCCGAGCAGGCCGCCATCGCCGAAAAAGCTGGCGCCGTCGCTGTCATGGCGCTCGAGCGCGTCCCCGCGCAAATCCGCGCAGAAGGCGGGGTTGCGCGCATGGCTTCGCCCAAGAAGATTCGCGAGATTATGGCCACCGTGTCGATTCCAGTTATGGCCAAGTGCCGCATCGGACATTTTGCGGAAGCCCAAATCTTGCAGGAACTCGGGGTCGACTACATCGACGAATCAGAAGTCCTCACTCCCGCCGACGAAGCCCACCATGTCGACAAGCACGCCTTCAACGTCCCGTTCGTTTGCGGCGCGCGCAACCTCGGCGAAGCCCTGCGCCGCATCGCCGAAGGCGCGGCCATGATCCGCACCAAAGGTGAGGCCGGCACCGGAGACGTAGTCCACGCCGTCAAGCACATCCGGCAGATCGTGCAGGAGATGCGCATCCTCACCGTCCTCGGCGAAGAAGAACTCTACGCCAAAGCCAAAGAGCACGCCGCGCCCTACGAACTGATCAAGATGGTCGCGAAAAGCGGCAAGCTCCCCGTCCCCAATTTCTCCGCCGGAGGCATCGCCACGCCAGCCGACGCCTCGCTCGTCATGCAGCTCGGCGCCGAAGCCGTCTTCGTCGGCAGCGGCATCTTCATGAAAGATTCCACCACCTTCGCCGACCCCGTCGAAGCCGAAAAGCGGGCCCGCGCCATCGTCAAAGCCGCCACCCACTTCAACGATCCTAAAGTATTACTTGAAGTCAGCGAAAATTTGGCGGGAGCGATGAAAGGGCTGGCCGTCGCGGGGATGGATGAGGCGCAGATGCTGCAGACTAGGGGTTGGTAGGAAGCCTCGTTGCAATGTCGGAAGACGAGAGCCATATCGTTAAGCAGCGTGATCTAGTCCTCGTCCACAGCGCTTGGGCCGATGGCTCCAGTTGGTCGAAGCTGATTCCCCTACTGCAGGCCAAGGAACTGCATGCCGTTCGCAGTTCAAAATCCTCTCAGCTCGATTGCCGCGGACGTGGCATCGACGAACCGCCTCATCAACGCGCAGGATAGCCCCGTGCCGCTGGTTGGCCACTCCTACGGTGACCCAGTCATCACCGAAGCTGGGAACAATCGAAAGTCGGAGAAACAAACATGGCTAGCATGTCCCTTTTACCCTATGCAAATTGATATGCCAGATATATAGGATAAGAACATCGGCGCAGTCCTTCCGGTCTGTGCCTTTTCTTTTGAGTGAAGGAGATACGGGGCGGCCCGCGCTGCGCTTTTTTATGCCTTGAGAATCGCATTCGGCCGGACAGCGGGAGATTATTGAGATACACGCGGTGGAGCTGCCCACGCGCAAGCGGCTGGGGGAGGCGGTGGAAGCCTGCGCTCCTGGCGAAGGCCACGATGCTGGGTTTCCCGGTGCTGAAGCCGTCGGGAGATAGCCGTCCTTATGACTGTGCGGTGGAAAGTGGGCGACGGCCGTGGCGGGTGCAGGTGAAATGCGCGGCCAGCCATCGAGGCACCGTTGCGATGCGCAGGGCCGCCGGCAACGGGGCACTGTACACGTTGGACGACCTCGATTTTCTGGGCGGCATACGTGATTAAAAAGAACCTGTGGTATGCGGCCCGGCGGACGGTTTGTTCCCCGGGCGACGATCCACTTCAACTACGGGCCGCGAAGCCAGGGGATGTTTGAAAGATATCGGGAGACCTGGTGCCTGCTGAGTTGTTCGGCGAGGGCGCGGGGCAGGGGCGATATTCCCGAGCGGTGCCGATGCGAGGAGATGCCGGTGCGATGTGCGGTGTGTCCGAGGAGGTGAAAGGGAGCAGTCGTCTGATTCCCATGCCTCGCAAAGAAGCGAGACCTTCGACTCCGCTCAAGGCAGGCTATGGGGCACCCGCTCCGGGGCAGCCCGGTATCGTCATTTTGCTAACAAAGACGCATTGAGTGCGTCTATTTTCCTCAGCGGTCTCACCTCGAACATAAGGAGCAAGCCCCATGAAGCATGCAATCGCGGCCGTAGGTTCGGTTCTGGTTCTGATGCTTTCGCTCCCGTGCTACGCACAAAATCAGCCGCAGCCTGCGACCCTGCGGAGCCTCCTGCTGCACGAAGCTCCCACTACCCATAATCAAGCAGTCTGGTTTGTGCCGATCACTGTGGGGGTGGATGGACTCACTGCCGAGCAGGCCAGCTGGCAGCCGCCGGCGGGAGGCACTCTGTCGGTCAGCTGACTTATCATCTGCTGTTTTGGAATCGCCGCAACCTGGTCAAGTTCAAAGGAGAGGCGCTGGAAAAATTCGGCGGTGACAACGATGAGACCTTTGTGAAATTTGACGCCAAACAGTGGAACGACACGGTCCGGCAGCTCGACCAGCTGATGACGGATTTGGAGAAACTTGTCGAATCCGCCGACGAGCAAGAGCTGGCAGCGTGGGCGCCGACGATTGCGAATATCTGCAACCATAATGCTTAGCATGTCGGGCAGATCGTCTATGTGCGCAAGTTGCAGGGGTCGTGGAATCCGGAAAAAGGTGTGAAGTAGGGCGCGAGACGGGCGGGCGCCCGTGAAACTCCTAATTTAAGTCCCGAGGGGAAACTCACATGAAGCAGTCTTCTCGTACGCTAGTTGCGCTCACTTTGCTCACTGTTGTTGGAATCAGCCTCTACGGTCAATCCCAAACGCAAGACCAGGCTCCGCTTCCTGCACGCTCTCGAGCAGACGAGACGCTGGATCGATGGAACGGCATCGGGAGCAAACTCATCGCCATGGCCCAGGATTTTCCCGAGGACAAGTACGATTACAAGCTGCAGAAAGACGAGCGCACCTTTGCGCTAAATCTTCTACACGCCGCCGCACTCGATTACGTCCTCATCCGCGCGGTTGCTGGATCAAACATCGGGCCAGACTTTGGCGAAGGTGATAACCCGTCGCGAGACGCTTTCAAGACTAAAGCCGACGTGGTGAAATTCGTTCAGCATGCAGTCGCGGACGGTGCGGACGTGATTAAACAGCAGGGCGACGCAGGGTTGGACAAAACGTCGAAACTTGGGAACAAGCTGCGGCACAATTCCGACATTTGAATGTTCGCCATCGAGCACAGTGCGGAGCACTACGGCCAGCTTGTGGTCTACTATCGTGCCAACAACATGGTGCCGCCGGATTCACGGCGGTAATAAGGGGAGGCAATCGAATGAAACGAATACGAATCTTCTTGCCCTTAGCGGTACTTCTCTTTTCCCTGGCCACATTCGGACAGGATGCAAAGACAGCCGTAGCACCTCAGCCGCAACAGTCAGCGCCTTCGCCCACTATCGCTTCAATCGTGGACCGGGAGATCACCACCATCGAAAAACAAATTGTAGAAGCTGCCCAAGCCATGCCGGAAGATAAGTTCAACTTCTCCCCTGAGAGCTTGAACATTCCCGGCGCCGACTACAAAGGGGTGCGCACGTTTGCGGTGCAGGTCAAGCATGTTGCCGCTTCCAACTATTTCCTATGGTCCCCGCTTAGCGGCGATAAGATTCCGGACAACATCAAGGATGGGAACGGCCCTGCAGAGTTGAAAACCAAAGCCGAGGTCATTCAGTTCCTGAAGGATTCTTTTGCCTTGGGTCACAAGGCTGCGGCGACGTTGACCGGTGAGAATATGTTGCAGAACGCGGAGAACAGTAAATCGCCCCGCCTGTACCGGGCGACATTCGCCGTCGCCCACGCATTTGACCATTACGGACAGATGGTAGAGTATTTGCGGATGAACGGTATCGTGCCGCCAGCCAGCCGGTCCAAATCAGACTGATCGCCAAGAAGTGTGGGCCGCCTTTTCTCTACACCTCGATGTGACATCCACCCTAAGCGATTCACAGCGAGCGACACGGGAAATCCCGGCTTGCGTCAGGATGGCGCAGCCCTTCCAGCGCTCGATTCAAGCCGTCTGGCGTCGTTCCTCGATCGCCTCACCGAACGATATTCACCGAACCAGCTCAGACATGATGGCCTTGATGTGAACGCGAGCGCCGTCCAGGTGAGGAAAATCCGTGTTCGCCGGATCGAACACGAAAGCCAGATCGGTTCCGGCAAAGACAATCGCATCCAGCTTCTCGCGCTCGATCAGCGTGTGCGCGAGCGATCGTAATGCGTTGTAATCGTCATCAGAGGCCTGCGCCTCTTCAACTACCCGAACATAGATAGCAGCAATCCGATCCACCTCTTCCGGCCTTGCTGTGACTACGTCCACATCCTGCAGCCTGCCGAACAGCTGCGTTTCCATCGTTACCCGCGCACCGAATAATGCTACGCGGCGAAGCTGCCGACTCTTTACCTCTGCAGAAATGGCATCGAGAACGTTAATCAGCGGCAGCGGTGTAATGGCCCCCAGCTCGGTTGCGCACACTTGAGGAGAAAACGCCGGGATCGAGGCAATCTCCGCTCCGCCGCGGGCGAGCTGGCCCAGCAATCCGGCAAGGTAGCGCGCCAAAGGATGAACCTCGCGGGCCGCGGCGTGGTTCATTACGCGGCGCACATCCGCATGCACCATTAGGAGGCGCGGCGACAGACCGAGCGCGAGGTGGGCATCAACTAGCTCCTTGTAATAGAAGATCCCGGCGCCCACGCCGAGCCCCACAACTAGGCCAAACGTCCGAGGCTGCGAACCAAAGTTGGTCACTATTTGAGAATAGTCCCAATCACGCGATGTGCGATGAACACATTGCATACACCGCTGTCGCAATCTCTCGCCATGTGGTCCGTTGACAGTTCAGAGCCCCCTGTGACAAAATCCGCCCAATCTGTGCGGCTAACGTGGGTTCTGTCTCAGATCGCACTGAGAAGAAGGAATACCGCGTATGGCGCCATTTGTGGATGGAAAAATCTACTTTGCGCTAACGCTGATGAACAAGGAACCCCGCGAGATCAGCCTCCCCTCAGCCCTGCTCTTTGCCAGTCTCGCCATTCTCGCTCCTCTTGCACGTGCCCAGCAGTGTGGCTGCAACCTGACGACCCCTACCTTCAATCCGATATACCGCGGAGGTCCTAACCCATGTACTTACTACAGTCAGAATGCGGGCAACTGCAAACTGGTGAAGTTCCGCCGCGACAGCATTAGCGGGGACGCAGCAAACGGCAAGTGTGATCCCGCTGGCTTCGAGGCGTGTCCTTCTAACGGCGGTACCGCGAATTGTGCCAAGGAGGGAACCACCAACTGCGAACCGATGTCGGTGGCCATGCCGGGAAATAATTCTGGCAACGACTCAGGTATCCAACTGTCGAATGCGAGAGTACGGGCTTCCAAACCGCCTGACTTCAACCGAGCCATCTTTTTCAAGAACAAGTTCGAGTTCTCCCAGGATGTGGGATGGCTTCCCATCAATATCCCTTTTCCTTTCGACTTCATGCTGAGCGATCAATATCAGCTATACCCTCTCAAGTACACGCTGGTGCCCATCATTGGTTCTCTGCGATGGCAGATCGACAACCTAAAGGGTCCTTTGACTCTGCGCGGCAATTGGGATCTCGAGTTCAGTGGAGCAGTAGTCGCGATTCCGAGGGGACCTGAGACGCGGTATTTCGCTTACATGATGGGGATGCGACGCAATTTTGTCCCGCGTAACTCGAGGGTTACCCCCTATTTCGATTGGCGCGCCGGCCTCGGCCAGATCAACGCGAAGGGCCCTCTAGCCGTGCCCTACGCGCAGGGGCAGGACTTTACGTTTACGCTCAACCTGGGCAGTGGGGTGCGATATAACTTCGGTCCTCGCTATGCTGTTTCGGTTGGTCTGAACTGGATGCATATATCGAACGGCAATCTATCCGAACACAAGTATGATCCTAATCAGCCCGACCCCTGGGGCTTTATCAACTATGGCATTAATGTGTACGGCCCGATGTTTGGGTTCGATGTCCAGTTGCGCAAGCATGCACGACCCTCGGTCAGCCGCTGAGGTAGCTCGGCGACTTCGGTGAACACGAATAATTCACCGCGCTTTGTCAGACTCCTGTTGCACTCGCGTTTGATCGGTAATCCAATTCACTTCCCAGGTCTTGCCCCCGTCATCCGAGAACGACTGTTCAAAGTGTGGCGTGCTGGTCGTCATGTTCGTCCAAACAAATCGGATCAAGATGGTTTTGCCGTTAATCGTGTCCTGGGCGTAAAACTCGCCGCGTCCATCCTTGAATTCGCCGACCTGAGGTGGGTCCATGATGCCGTTTCTGCTGTTGGCCCAATAGAGCCTCCACTGGTGGGATTGCGGATTGTACGTGCGCAAGGTCAGCCCTTCGATGTGGCCGGTTGGGCCATCGACCTCGATCGTGTCCAGTTGGGCGCGCCCATCCCAAATCTTGTAGCAGACTCCTGTACCATCCAATTCGACCCACTCCGTGGAGCCTGTCAACGGACGCAGGCGACGCTTTAAGTGATATTTCCACGCGCCAATCAGTCGATCAAAATCGTGTTGCCCATCGCGCTCCGCAGAAGTTCGCTGAAGATTTGTCTTCGCTGCGTCTGAACCCTGCTGTGCGACCGTCCGCAGCGAATGGAAGATCACAACCAAGCTGCAAACCACCAGATAACCTCGAACCTTTCCAATGTCCATCACTCCCTCTGTTGGTTCGACGCGAATACCGGAAAAATGTTAGTGGTAATTTCGAGTTATACTTCTGCGGCCAACCCGGTTGTTTCATTCGACACCGCCCGGTTGAAAGGGAGGAATTTATGCCCGTCAAACAAGGGGCCTCGCCCTCCTGCAGCAGCCCGCCTCAGGAGAACTTCTGCAATCGAGAATTCCCGCCCGGGTCGCCTATGTCGCCACGGACGGTACGCCGCGCGTAATTCCCATCTGGTTTCACTGGACGGCACGGAGTTTGTTATGGGTACGCCACCCAAGGCGCCCAAGCGGAAAGCTCTGGCCAGGAATTCGAGAGTTGCCCTTACCATCGACGATAACAATTTTCCCTACAAGGTGTTGCTAATCCGCGGTACCGCGCGCCTGGAACCGCTAACGGGAATCGTCCCCGAATACGCCACCGCTGCCGAGCGCTATTTCGGACCGGAGCAGGGCAAAGCCTGGGTCACGCAAATGGGAAATATGATCTCGTCCATGGCCCGCATCGCCATCACTCCCGATTGGGTCGGGTTGCTGGATTTCCAGACGCGCTTTTCCAGTGCTCTCCCGCTCGAGAGAGCGACCTACTTGATCTGCGCAGTCTGTGAGGCCACTGCCAGCCACTTGCCATTGCGCTTTACAAAGACATCAGTCCACACGTAATGGTCGGTGGACTTTTTCCCGCTTTCCATGGTCACTTCATCGTCAGTGCCGGTGACCACCGCAGTGTCGCCAAAGACGCGGACTTTCATGTTACCCATCGTGGCAGAGGTTGTGTGAGCGGCCTTGATCTCCGCGGCTCTCTCGATCCTGGTCTGGCTTTTGCCGTCAGGAGTTATGGCAATCCAGTCATCCGCCACGATCTTTTCAAACGCTGCCGCATCGTGATTTTTCTCGGCATTCAGCCACGCCTGTTCCATGGCCTGCAGAGTTTGCGAGACGGCGGCATCAGACTCGGCCTCGGCCTGCTGGGCTGGCATGGTTACAGCAGCGAAAAGAACCAAACTGAGGAAACAGATGGGAGCGAACAATCGTCGTGACATAGTGAGGCTCCTGTAAAACGTCAGTCATTCTACGCTCGCAAGCGATACTCAAGGGCCGTATGGCCCATCCTCACCCGCATCTCTACTCGATCCGTTAGAATCTGGCAAGACCTGAGATGCTAACCCTTATGCCAGAGGACACCAATCTCGACAAAGCGCGACGCTATCCGCAGGCCATCGAAAAGGGCAATGCCGCCTACGTGCTCAGTCTTCGCTCTCCCGAAGCCTACATCGATCAACTGCCGAATAAAATCTATCCCCAAGGGAGCCGTGCCCGCGTCTTTCAGATTCCGGAGGCCTTCGAGAAGACCGCAAACTTTTTGCCCACCAGATCTACCAGATCCTTAACGACGTCACGAATGGCAATACCGTTGTCCTCGAGGTTGTGAGGACCGGCAAACTTGCCATCCCTTTTGTAACGCTCTTGGCAGGGGCCGAGATGCGTGCCAATTCCGCAATGTTTATTGAATTTCGTGACGGCAAGATCGTAGCCCAAAGAAGCTACGACTGCTTCGAGCCTTGGTAGTTCTCTCCAGCCTCGTACCAACTCGCGAAAGCGTTGGTACATTGCTTTTAGCCACGGTCGAGACGTCAAACGGCGAGAATACTGCTCTGCGAAATGCGCAGCTCGCGCTCAAGCTCATCACTGGTGAGCGCGGAGCAGCCGTCTAGCAAGGACCGATTGGCCCAGGCCGAGTACCGAATATCGGCGAGGAGCACTTTTTTAGCAAAGGACACAAAGGAAGTATAGAAGCAGACGGGACGCGAGGCTGGAGGCACAAGCGAATCCCACCTCTACTTCCCGATTGTCTCGCCTGGTCCTACGCGCTCAACGCCTCGTTTCCGACCGCAGGCAAGACTTTCTCGAGCCTGTCGTAACTCATGGCCATTCCGATCTGCATTGGCGATTTCAGTACGGCATCCCGCGTCTCCCGGGAGTTATATAGAATTGTCTGCGTCAGGGTAGTCTTGCCGTCCCGCTCCACCAGCACTATCGTGTCGACGGCATCACCGGGATACCGCCTCGTCGAACACCTCGGTGGCAACAAATCGCTCCGGCGCCACGACCTCGCGATAGATCCCGCCCATTCCCATCTCGCGTCCATTGCTGTCGTTCCGCCAGACGTAACGATATTTACCACTGGCTCGTAAGTCAATCTCACAAACCGGCATCGACCAGCCATCCGGTCCAAGCAACCACGTCTTTACCAACTCCGGCTTGGTGTAAGCGTCGAATACCAGCCGACGCGGCGCATCGAACACACGCGTTACCACAGTTCTCGCGATCTCCATGCGCCGTAATGTTGAAGGTTCCGCTATTTTTCATTGGTGTTCTCCTTTATCACGTGATATCACGTGACGCGCCCGCTGCTTACTCTTGGTTTTCAGCTTGCCGGCTTGCATTTGCCGCAGAAGGACATCCAGACGTCCAAACTGCGCCTCCCAGAACTGGCGGTAGTTCTCCAGCCATTGCGTGGCCTCCCGTAGCGGTCGCGCTTCGAGGCGCCTAGGACGCCGTTGCGCCTCGCGCCCGCGCGAAATCAATCCCGCTCTTTCCAGAACTTTAAGGTGCTTGGAAATCGCCGGCTGGCTCATGGCGAACGGCTCGGCCAACTCACTCACCGAGGCGTCGCCTTTGGCAAGGCGAGCCAGAATGGTTCGGCGCGTGGGATCGGCCAGGGCTGCAAAGGTTGCGTTCAGGCGAGAGGGTGAACGTGCATAACCACTCAGTTCCATAACTTGTTAGTTATATACAAGAGCCGGCCGATTGTTGTCAAGTGCAAAGCTCAGCGCTCGATGTTATTCACGATCACATGCTCCTCGGAAACGAGGTATGCGACCTTGCTGTGGTCAATAAAATGCGCTTCATCCTCGCTTGACGCTTTCCATTCGTCCGATTCACGGGCCTCCAGCAGCGCATCGACATCGTCGAACCAAAGCTCCGCTATGCCGTCATAGTCAGGCGAATGTTTGTCACCGCGAACCGATACGCGGTGGCTTTGCACCAGACGCCGCAGTCCGGGAATCCGCGCCCCGATCGGACCGTGAATGTTTTCCCAGTAATGAAAGAATTCCTCATCGCTGCATCCGGCCTTCTTAGTGATGCAATACACAAGCTTGACCATGTCTGGAATGACCTCAGCTCGGCCTTTCCACAATTAGAATCAGCGAACAAGTATGATTATGCCAGACACTTGCCAATGACGAACGGGCTCAGACCGACGACCGCTGTGACCATCGGAGTCCTTGCCCTACAGGGCGATTTCGACGCTCACCGACGCCGACTGGAAGAGCTGGGCGCCGAAGTTGTACTCGTCAAGAAGCCCGCACAACTCGATGAAATTGATGGCCTCGTTATCCCCGGCGGAGAATCCGGAACTTTCCTGAAATTGCTAGGAGCAGAAGGATTTGAAAAGCTAAAGGAATTCGTGCGGAGCAAGCCAACGTTCGGCACCTGCGCCGGCGCAATCCTGCTGGCCTCCGAGGTCGAAAATCCAAAGCAAGCCGGCCTCGGCGCAATTGATATCGGCATCCGGCGCAATGCCTATGGACGCCAGCTCGACAGCTCCATCCGCGAAGGCCGATTCATTTCGGACAAGCTGGGAAACTCACCGCTGGAAATGGTTTTCATCCGCGCCCCAAAAATTGAGCGTGTCGGACCCGCCGTCGAGGTTATCGCCACCGAAGGCCCCGACCCCGTTGCCGTTCGACAGGGAAGAGTCATGGCCGCCACCTTCCACCCGGAACTCTCCGAGGATACGCGAGTGCATCAGGCATTCCTGGACCTAATTTCGAATAGCAGAGAGTCTTAACTTTTCCCTTGACACACGTTTCGCGTAACTGTAAGGTTACGCATTATGCGGAACCGATCGGTTACATATTCATCGGAAGCCACCTTCCAAGCCCTTGCCGATCCCACGCGCCGGGCCGTCCTTGATTTGCTGCGCCGCGGCAGCCAGCCCGCCGGAGAAATCGCCGGTGCGTTCCCCGTCTCGCGCCCCGCCATCTCCAAACACTTGCGCCTGTTGCGGCGCGCACGCTTAGTACGCGAGCACCGCGAAGGTCGTCACCGTGTCTACCAACTCAATCCCGAGCCGCTCCGCGCCATCGACTCCTGGCTCGATCAATATCGCACCTTCTGGAAGATGAACCTGACCAGTCTGAAGACATTTGTCGAAGCCGAATACGCCAACGAAACGAACCAGGCCCATGCACCAAAATCGAATCCGAAAAATTCAAAAGGAGATCTCTAACATGAAATCACTCCGTAGCGTGTTCCCACTGTTGTTGCTTGTCATCGCAACCGCTGCGCTGGCGCAAACCGCTACCCAGAAATCTTTCGACCACCTCAAGACCCTCACCGGCTCATGGGAAGGGAAGAGTTCCGAAGGCAAGCCTCTGCGGGTAACTTTTCGTGACACCGCGGGCGGCTCCGCTCTGATGAGCGAAATCATCGGCGAGGGACACGAGGATATGATTTCCATGATTCATCTCGACGGTCCCAACCGCCTTCTCCTGACTCACTACTGCGGTGCCGGCAACCAGCCACGCATGGAAGCTACGGTCTCGCCCGACGGCAAAACCTTCACCTTCAATTTCTTTGACGGCACCAATCTCGCGAGTCCCGATGCCGGCCACATGCAGCGCGTGGTCTTTACCATCATCGATGCCAACCATCACACCGAGGACTGGACCTTCAGCGCCGGTCCAGGCAAAGAGATGAAAGAGTTGTTCGACCTGCAAAGAAAATGACCTGCGATGAACCAAGCGAGGCTGCGGCGCATGAGTCGCAGCCTCGAGAATGGAGAAATTCATGACGATGGCAATCGCCTGGCCCGATGTAGCACCAGATTCCTTTTGTCTGACGGCAGAACACGCCATGGTCGCGCCCTCCGAGGTCCTGTTTCAGGCCTGGACCATAGGCTGGGATCGCTGGTTTGCGGCACCGGGTACGGTGTTAATGAGAGTCGAGCCCAACGCCGTCTTTTATTTCGAAACTCAGTTCGAGAGCAAGCGCCATCCGCACTACCGCCGCTTTCTTCGACTCGAACCCAACCGGCTGGGCCAGCTTACATGGCTTACCGCCGCTACTAAAGGGGCCGAAACAATCGTGACGGTCGAATTCGGCGCCAGCAATGGCGGGACGCAGCTGCGGCTTACACACGCGGGCTTCTCCGATGCGCAATCGAGAGACCGCCATAACGAAGCTTGGCCGAACGTTCTGGCACAACGTGATCAAAAGCTGACGAAATGCGATTGAGCAAGGACGCATCATGACCGCTCCCAAATCCGTAATCACTCCCGACAACGATGCTGTCGTGACCGAAATCCAGATCGCCGCACCTCCCGAGCGAGTCTTTCAGGCCTTAACCGATGAGGGCGAGCTCATCCGCTGGTTCAACGACCCAAGTTGTCCGGTCAAATTCTGGCAGATGGACGCCCGCCCCGGTGGCCACTACAGCTACGCCACGGGGAAGGGAACCGTGCTCGTCAACGGAGTGAGCGAGTTCGAGTGCCACGGCGATATCCTCGAATTGGATCCCCCACGTCGGCTTGTGTACACCTGGTACGGCAACTGGCACAAGGACAAATCGCTCCCCACGGTCGTTCGTTGGGAACTCACGCCCGACGCCGCCGGCACCCGGGTGAAAGTGACGCACAGCGGTCTCACGCAAGAAGATGCCGCGCGCAAAGATTACAGCAGCGGCTGGGCCGGTGTGCTCGATGCCTTGAAAAAGTTCACCGAGCGATAACTTGTGGAGTGAGACTCCAGTCTGTCGTTTTGATTTTGTATTTGCTTCTTGATTCGATTTCGAATTTTCATCACGCAAGGAGAGCACCAT
Source organism: Candidatus Sulfotelmatobacter sp. (assembly GCA_049519055.1). Lineage (GTDB taxonomy): Bacteria > Acidobacteriota > Terriglobia > Terriglobales > Acidobacteriaceae > Sulfotelmatobacter. Next base: position 25,392 of record JBEKRE010000043.1, read on the forward strand.
GGCAACCGTCGCAATTACTCCCGATCAAGACGTCGTCAGCTGCGAGATCTTCATTGCCGCTCCACCCGCCCGGGTCTTTCAAGCCATCACCGATCCTCGCCAACTCCCGCAATGGTGGGGACAAAAAGAAATGTACCGCGTCACCAATTTCGAGTCCGACCTGCGTGTCAACGGCAAATGGAAAAGCACGGGCGTCGGCGCCAACGGCGACACTTTCCAGGTCAGCGGCGAGTATCTCGAAGTTGATCCGCCGCGCCTCCTAGTCCAGACCTGGGTCTCCAGTTACGCGGGCGATCTGAAAACCACCGTTCGCTGGGAGCTCGAACCCCAAAGTGTGCATGGCCTGCACCCGAGCGGTCCGCAACGCGCTGGCACTGGCACGCTGGTGAAGATTCGCCACAGCGGGTTCGCTGGCAACCCGGAGCAAGCCAAGAGCCACGGTCAGGGTTGGGTACGGGTTATGTCCTGGGCCCAGACCTTCATCGAGAAAGGACAAACTATCGACACACGCAATTGACCGCGCGTCCAACCTCACGCGACAATGCAGAAGTGAACCAGCGATCTGACATGGCCGCCTGTATTGTCGCGATCAGTCTCACCATCTTCGTCGCCCAACCCTCCGCTCAGAAGGGAACTCCCGTGCCTGCTCACGCTACTGGACCATTCGACTGTCAAGCTCACCCCGCAGCACGACAAAATGGACCCCACGCTCGGCCGCATGACCCTCGGCAAGACTTTCCAAGCCGATCTGGAAGCCACCAGCAAGGGCCTTAGCCAGCATGAGTGAAGGTTGTAGCCGTTTCCGGGGGGAAAGTTGTGGCTTGACTTTGGCGGTGCCGGGAGTATTGTAAGTGCGTTCAGCCGAGCCTATTTCTGCCCTAAACAGGCTTGGCTGCTTATTGTGGGCCCTGTTGATCGAACCCTGTTCGTCTCAGATTTTGGTAGAGTTTTCGGCCCTAGGAGGCCTTCCATGGTCGCAAATCCCATTCCACTTTCAGAACTGAGCCTTGAAACCGTCAAAGCTCCGGAGGAAATTCTCGTCCGCTGCATTGGCAGAATCACGTCGACCAACTCCGGCACGCTCCAGGCCACGGTTCGAGCCCTCATCCCGGAAACCAACCGCGTGGTGCTGGATTTAACCGATGTCAGCTACCTGGACAGCTCCGGTCTCGGTGCGCTGGTCGGTCTGTACGTGTCCGCCAAAAGGCAACATTGTGAACTGAGGCTGATCAATCTGAATCAACGCCTGAAACAACTGCTTCGCCTGACCAAGTTGGCTACCGTCTTCGAAGGCCACGAAGATTTTTTGGGAATGACTCCCGATTAGCATTCTGCTAGCGGCGATTGAGTCGGTCACTGTTGCGCAGCACGCGAACGCTCACAACGGCGCGCGAGCCTTCGCAAGTTCCTAGCCGGTCACTGTCTGTTGTACCGCGACCACCGGCTTCAATTCCGGGTCCGAGGGAACGATGATCCACGCGAGCAAGTACGTGATGACGCCCGGACAGACTCCCGACGCAAGTGTGATGAAGAAGCTGACGATGCGCACCAGCGTTACATCGAGACCGAAATACTGAGCCAGCCCGGCGCAAACGCCGGCGATCTTTTTCTCGGTGCGGGAGCGCATCAGTCTTTTCGGCGCGGACGGAATCCTCACCATCTTGCCGCACTGGGAGCAAACCCGGTCGTCCTCAGCAATGGCCTTGCCGCAAGCGTTGCAGTACATATCGTGCCTCCGTTCACTTTAGGATACGGCGATTGCGGGGGAAATGTTCCTCTTGAATTGGGTCACACTCAGAGTCGGGTCTCTTGACGCAATCTGGCGATGTCCCTGGTCGGCACCCTCCCGAAGAAACGGCTGTAATTCTCTGCTGAAGCGCTTAGATAGCCCACGCGCTGACTCGCGTTATCTGCGTCCAGCACCGTCGATAGCATGAGACGTCGCTGGCTGCAGCCTTAGTTAGCGTCCTTCAACGGCCTGTTTGATATGTTCGGGCCGATACTATTCAGACCTGCCGCCCCCGGCCGCTGATCGCTGCTACTCAAATCGAATCCGAACTTGGTGGCGATCAGCACTTTGCCATGGAAAGACCGCGAGCGCCTCGCCCACGAGTTCTTCGTTGGTGAATGGATCGTAGACTTCGGCGGTGTCAAAGAACGTGATGCCGCGATCCACGGCGGCATGAAGAAGTTTCGTCATCTCCTGCTTGTCCTTGGGTGGACCATAAGTAAAGATCATTCCCATGCAGCCTAGGCCTAGGGCCGAGACTTCCAGGTTGCTTTTTCCAAGTTTGCGTGTCTGCATTGTTTCTCCTTCGACGTAGCATCGATAGGGTTAACCTCAATGAGGATAGACTGCCGATCGCTGTCGTATTTGCCTGTTTCGATGAAGTTCTTGCCCGATTCTCCGAGACTCCAGCCAAATCACGATTTGCTTTTCATGGTGCGGGTTAGTCTCTGCACGTTGCATTTCTGCACGTTGCATTTCTTGACACTCCATATCGCGCGGCGTAGACTGCGGCGGCTTTCAATCAGGTAGTTACAGGAGAGCTCTATGATGAAAGAGTGCGCACTTTACTGTGCGGTACTGTGTTTCAGCGTCGCAGCAGTTGCGTTCGCCCAGGATGCTGCCAAGGTCGACCCGACCCACTACAAAGTCGAATTTGAGAATGCCCAGGTGCGGATTCTGCGCTTTCACTATGGGCCGCACGAGAAGTCGGTTATGCATAGCCATCCGGATTCGGTTGCGGTGTTTCTTACCGATGGCAGCGTGAAGTTTACCTTTCCCGATGGAAAGACACAGGATGCCTCCGGCAAGGCAGGCGTGGCGCAGTTCACTCCCGCCACGGTTCACCTTCCTGAGGACGTGGGCGATGCGCCCATGGATGGCATCGTCGTCGAGTTGAAGACCGTAGCGAAGAAAAAATGAAGCGGGCCGTGCGCTGACATGGGTCGCAGTGATGCGACCCTTTCTCTTGTGCGCCGAGACTGTCCTCCCTCTCCCGATTGCTCATCATACTGTTCCCCTGTGCCTAGAGTGGCTCTGCCTACGAGTGCATGCATCCTACCGGCCCCGCAAAGAACGCGGTCCTCAGGATGACAAGGGCGTTATACTGTGAAGATGTCTGGGGATTTACAAAAGACTTTTTACCTCGAAACCTTTGGCTGCCAGATGAACGTGCATGACTCGGAAAAGGTCATTGGGACGCTGGTGCACGAGGGATACCGGCAGGTGCAAACGGTCGAGCAGGCCGATTTGATTCTCTACAACACCTGCTCCATCCGTGACAAGGCGGAGCAGAAAGTCTTCCACCGTCTGGCGGACTACAAGAAGTTGCTGGCCCAGGGCAAGAAGTTTGGTGTGCTCGGCTGCGTCGCCCAGCAGGAAGGCGAAAAGATCTTTGAGCGCGCTCCGCATGTGTCGCTGGTGTGCGGATCGGCTTCTTACAGAAATCTCCCGCAGATGCTGCTGCAGCTCGAAGCCGGCAGTCAGGTCGCAACAGGGAAGTCCGAAGGCCGAAGGCCGGAAGCCGGAAGCCCGATTCGCGTTACCGGACTCGACGATCGCGAGACCGACGAATGTTTCGAGACCGAGTTCACTGCCCGCACTAATCCGCATCGCGGGTACATCACCATCATCGAAGGCTGCGACAAATTCTGCGCCTACTGCGTAGTGCCGTTTACCCGCGGTAAGGAACGCAGCCGAACGTCAGACTCGGTGCTCGCCGAAGCTCGCCAGATGGCCGATCTCGGCTACACGGAAATTCAGCTGCTGGGCCAGAACGTGAATTCGTATAAAGATCCAGGGGGGAATAAAACATTCGCCGAATTGCTGGCTGCCGTAGGAGAAGTCCCCGGAATTCGCCGAGTGCGCTTCACCACTTCTCATCCCCGGGACTTCGGACGCGACATCGTCGACGCCATCGATGCCGTGACCACGCTCTGCGACCACGTGCATCTGCCCGTGCAGAGCGGCTCCGACCGTGTGCTCAACGCCATGCAGCGTCTCTATACCCGCGAGCAATATCTCGAACGCATCTCGTGGATGAAGTCCGCCAAACGTCCAATCAGCATTACCAGCGACATCATCGTCGGCTTTCCCGGAGAAAGTGAAGAAGACTTCGCCGAAACCCTATCGCTGCTGGATGAAGTCGGCTACGACGCCGTCTTCACGTTTAAGTATTCTCCGCGTCCCAACACTCCGTCACTCGCATTAGAAGATGCGATCCCAGATCGGGAAAAGTCCCGGCGATTGGAAAGCCTGATGGCGAAGCAGAAGGAGATACAAATCACACGCTACAAGAAGTACATAGGGGGTATATTAGAAGTGATGGTTGAAGGACGGAACCAAGCCCGTCAACAATGGATCGGCCGCACTTCGCACAACAAGACACTGAACTTCACCGCGCCGTCCGAATCCACTCTCGAAGCGGGAATGTACGTGAAGGTGAGAGCAACCCAAAGCTTTCCCAACAGCCTCCTAGGAGAATTGGTGATATAAAGGCGAAAGAAGCAGAGTTTTCAGGAGCTGCCATGGAAGTAGAGATGACGATACGGGGTCTTTTAATGGATCCGGTGACAAATACGCCGATTGTGATTTTGAAGGATGTGGCCGGGGACTCGGTGTTGCCGATCTGGGTGGGAGTTTATGAGGCGAATGCGATCGCGCTGGAGATGGAGAAGGTGAACACGCCGCGGCCAATGACGCACGATCTGATCAAGAATGTGCTCACTGGGCTGGAGACGCAGGTGCACAAGGTGGTCGTGACGGAGCTGCGCGAAGATACATTTTATGCGGTGATTTGGCTGGAGCGTGGAGGCGAGGTCGTCAGCGTTGACTCGCGTCCGTCGGATGCACTGGCGCTGGCGTTGCGCGTGGATTGTCCGATCTTCGTGGATGAGATTGTGTTGAAGAATTCGAAGCAGGCGGCGAACATGTCAGAACGCGTGAGCGCCGAGGAACTGCGGAAATATCTGGAAGGGCTGAACGACGAGGATCTGGGGAAGTACAAGATGTGATCGCCGGTGCATTCGTCGCGTGAGCACTACCGAAATCTCGGACACAAGCCATCTGCATCAGCAGCGGCATGAGACAGCCAGCCGCCGGCCGTAGGCATTTCTCATCACATCCGGAATCCAAGCTTGCGCCAGTGTTCTCAGGTGTCGCCGACGCCTCGGCGACGCCTGACAGATCGATCCGCTGCGGTCCGAGCTCCGATTGGTTCCCGAGTCAAATTTTGAAATAGCTCTCTCGTTCGAGGTCAGTGGAGGAGGGAGGGCTGCACGGGATGCCAAACCGAGGCGTTCCTGAGTTAGCTTTTGCTTGAGGCCGGGCAGTCGAGTCCGGAGAAGGCTGCAAACCAGCTAAAATGAACGGCTGCCTCCTCGGACGATTTGGCCGCAACCGGAATGTTCAGGCGTCTTCCGATGACTTCAGCAATCTCTCGAGACGCAATTCCTTCTTCAGCAACCCCGTGATACCGAGCTCCTCCGGGACCCTTCTCAAGCGCGAGCCTGCAGAGATGAGATGAGCAGCGTCGAGGTCGGTCCGGCGATTGAGTTCCTACTGTGGACGCTTCCGACGCTTTACATAATACCTGTTATCGGACCTTGGGTCCCGGCCAGATCTGTCTTGCCTTTCACTCGCGGCCCCCCCGCGCCCGGAGAATTGCAGACAAATCGCGCCTTTGGCCCGACGGACAGCCGAGGGGCGGCTGGTCCTCACATGGGCACAGACTATTCACAAAGGAAAGACGATTTTGGGATGAAACAAGGTGCCGGCGACCCGGGTCGCGATGGCCAGCAGGTCGCGTTGTCCGAAGAAGACTTTGACCTGGCGGGCGCGGGAGAGTTCGGGAAGGTTGACCGGGCGGCCGCTGCGAATGCGCGCGGCGGTGGCTTCGTCCGCGGTAACGGAGGGGAGTTGTGGAAGGAGTTGGCGTGGGTGGACAAAAAGGGATTCGACTGTTCGAGCTTCAGTTGCGTCCGCGTTGGCGGAGGAGTCGAGTGTCGTCACGTGGTCGTCGACAAGAGAGACGGGGGTAGGGATTCTTAGAATCGCGCTCGCGTTCGCTCGCAGTCGCTCAGAATGACAGAGTTCGCTTTCGGGCTTCGGTGTATTCCCCACTTCTCGCTCAGAATGATAAGTGGCGAGCATCTGGACGTTGCAGGCTTCGATTTCCTCCAAAGTGTGCGCCTGGCTTATGTCAAATTCGGCGACGGAGGTGCGGCGCAGGGATTCGAGATGAGCTCCGCAGCCGAGACGCTGGCCCATTTCGTGAGCGATGGAGCGCATATAAGTTCCCGACGACACGCGGGCGTGAAAATGGGCGCCGTCAGCCTCGACGGAGGTGATGGCGAATTCCTTGATTTCGACTTGAACCGGTTCGAGGATTACCGGTTTTTCTTTGCGCGCGAGTTTGTAGGCGGGTATTCCATGAATTTTCTTCGCCGAGAATGGCGGCGGAACTTGCTCGATGTGGCCGAGGAATTCGGCGGCGAGCTTCTGAAGACTGTCCAGGCCAGGAGTGGCGGGGGAAACCTCGCCCAAAGCTTCGCCGTCGGCGTCATAAGTATTCGTGGCGAAGCCGAAGCGGATCACGCCTTCGTAGGTTTTTTCGGAGGCGATGTAGAACTGCGCTAGGCGCGTGAGAGATCCGGTCACCAGTGGGAGGACGCCGGTGGCGAGAGGATCGAGGGTTCCGAGATGTCCGACGGAACGCTGCTGGAGAACGCGACGCATGCGATTGACTACGTCATGCGAGGTCCAACGGGCGGGTTTGTCGATGACGATAACGCCATTCATAGGCAATCTAGCGATCTGGCGATTGTGTGATCGGGCGATTTAGGATTCAAAAAGCGACCAGGCTTTTCGCTTAGAGCCGGCGACGATTCTTGTAAGATTACCGATTACTAAGTTACCAGATTCCCTATGCTTCCCATTCGCGACGACCAGCCTCGATACAGCACTCCTTTCGTGACGTGGTTCCTGATTGGGCTAAACCTGGTGATTTTTTTCTTTGAGTGGGCGCTGGATCCGCGGAGCCTGAACCTTGTCATCCATCAGTTCGGGGTAGTGCCCTATCATCTGGCGGTGTTTCTGGGAGGATCGAACCGGTATTCGTTGGCGGCGATCGTGCTTCCCTTCTTCACCTCGATGTTTTTGCATGGGTCGTGGATGCATGTGATCGGCAACATGTGGTTTCTCTACATTTTCGGCGACAATGTGGAGGACTACCTGGGTCATTTCAAGTATCTGGCGTTCTACATTCTGACCGGATTGATTGCGATGGTGACGCAGGTGGCAATCAATATGCACTCGACCCTGCCTACGGTCGGCGCGAGCGGAGCGATCGCCGGAGTGCTGGGAGCTTATTTTGTTTTGTATCCAAGAGCGCGGGTGCTGACCTGGTTTTTTGTATTCGTGATGTGGGTGCCGGCGTCGATCATTTTGGGATACTGGTTTGTGCTGAACTTTCTCAGCGGAACCGCGACGGCGCTGGCGGTCCAGGGACAAAACATGGGAGGCGTCGCGTTCTGGGCACACGTCGGCGGATTTATCTCCGGAGCACTGCTGGTGAAAGTTTTTGGCGAACGGGGATTGCGTTACCCGTATGCCATGCAGCGATGAACTGAGTTAACTACTTCTTGGGACGTGATTCCGGCGGGACCAGGCCGGCGACGCGGTAGTAGACCACGAGTTGCCCGTAGTGCTCACCGGAATGCTCGATGAAGCCGTAAGCCATGTCGCTGATGCGCACCTGCTGATGGGCGAACGGGTCGACAAGTAAATCGGACATCCCTTTGTCGCCCTTGGCTTTGATCGCGGAGGCACCGTCGGCAAATGACTTTTTCACGAAGACGACGATGTCAGCTTTGGTCTTGAAATCCGCGCGCTTGGGGTCTTCTTCGGCTGGCATCTTCTTTCCCATGGCAGGATCAGTAAAAAAATAATTCGCGTTGGCGGCATGGAGAAGCTGTTCGGCGAAGGTGCGCTCGGCGGGGTTGGGTTTGAAGTCGTATTTGTCCTCGGGAAAATCCTCAGCCATGGCAATGAGTTTACGGCCAATGTCATTCCAGGAATCGAGGACGACCTTCGATAAGCTGTCTGGCGGCTTTATGGGCGCTTCCTTTTTGGCGTCCTGTGCGTGGACGGGAAAAGTAAGAATCGACAGAGAGAACAGTGCCACGGTCAGAAATGATGTTTTGCTCATATCGCTTCCTCCGAAGGTTGTTTGCGGACGGTCCGTATCTTAGCTGGAAAGTCGGCGTACGTAAAACTGGTTGGGATGAACTGCAAGATTTCCGTAGCAAAGTTCTGATTTTATTTTTGTGCATTTCATAGCATGGCTCCAAGCGGACGGGGGAATACTGCCAGAGGCAGACTTCGTGGCCATCAGGATCGTGCAAGCTCGTCAGAATGCCGGAGCCTTTATTCCCGGGCGGGCAGGTGAAAATACCTTGGGCGCGAAGCTCCTGCTTCGCGTGCTCCATGTTCTCGACCCGCAGGCACAGGCGGGCGTTCCCAGAACCCTGTGGTTTGCTTCCGTCGACCGTCGCGACTAGCCCGAAAAGAACTCCGTCGAGATCGAATCGGGTGACAACATCGCGGGAGACGAACCTAAGGCCAAACACGTCACGATAGCAGTGGATCGCTCGCTCCATCTCGGAGGCGTAGTAGAAGACGCAGTCCAAGTGAAATGGCCTGGTGCCGCACTACAACGGACTCTCCGGTCCGCCTGCGAGGCGGATCAGGACTTGCCATCTTATCGCATTGGGCGCCGAAGGCTTGTTAGCAACGGTTGCTTACAAGCCGTTGGGACGCTGGCGAATCAGCGACAGGAACTCGGAGCGCGTTTCATTGGAATCCCGGAAACAGCCCAGCATCGAGGAAGTAACGGCCTCGGAATGTTGTTTCTCTACGCCGCGCATCATCATGCACAAATGGCGGGCTTCGATGACTACGCCGACGCCTTGCGGTTCGATGACTTTCTGGATGGTCTCGGCAATCTGGGTAGTGAGGCGCTCCTGAATCTGGAGGCGGCGAGAGAAAAGCTCGATCAGACGCGGCACTTTGCTCAGGCCGATGACTTTGCCGTTGGGGATATAGGCGACGTGCACTTTGCCGAAGAAGGGCAGCATGTGGTGTTCACACAGGCTGAACATTTCGACGTCTTTGACGATGACCATTTCGTCGTAGCTGACGGTGAAGAGCGCGCCTTTGAGCAAGGCTTCGGCATCTTCGGTGTAGCCGCGGGTGAGGAACTGCATGGATTTGCGAACGCGCTCGGGAGTTTGTTGAAGGCCTTCGCGGTGGGGATCTTCGCCGAGGCGGACGAGCATTTCCCGGACGAGGTCCTCGAAGCTGGCACTGGTGAGGGTGGTGGGCTCGGTGGTTGGCTTCATAATCAGATTGACTAACTGTGTAATTTGGTATTTCGCATTTGAACAACAAAATCACACGCTAGCGGCCGTGCTCTAACCCCGATATTCAAAGGAGTTCATCATCGTCTCTTCCAGCCGTACTCTTTCAAGATGCACTTCGCGGAAGCCACGGTGCACTATTTCGTAGATCCGGATACAGAGATTTTCTGTAGTCGGCACGTTCCGAGCGAATTCTCGAAGCGTGTTCAAGTTCTCGTGATCGAAGCGGCAGAGCACTTCCCTTTCCATGAAGCCATCGAGATCAACCAGATTACAGACCATGCCGGTTTTTGGATCGACCTGTCCGCTGACGGTTACTTCGACGATGTAGTTGTGGCCATGGCCATAAGGATTGTTGCACTTGCCGTAGGTTGCGTGATTTTCTTCGTCCGACATGGCCTCGCTGTGCAGGCGGTGCGAGGCCGAGAATAGATAGCGACGGGAAAGATGAGCCTTCATCCTCCGAACCTCATCGTTCCTCCCGGCCTCACGCGAGTCACGCTCGGCATCTTAGGCTTCTCCATAAAAATCGACGAATAGATCTGGGGTTTCGTAAACCCTAACACGGTGAAGTTTGGCACGTTCGAGCTTGGTGACGAGGCGTTGCCAGATAGCGATGGCAATGTTTTCCGTGGTCGGAATTTGATGCAAGAATTCCGGAACTTCTTTGTTCAGAAAACGATGGTCCATGGCGTTGAGGACCTCACGGTGCATGACGTCTTTGAGTTGCTTGAGGTCGATCACGAACCCGGAGCGGGGATCGACTTCGCCTTTTACCGTGACCTCAAGGACGTAGTTGTGGCCGTGACCATTGGGGTTGTTGCATTTGCCGAAGAGACGGCGATTTTCTTCCGGAGGCAAGTCCGGATTGTCGTAATAGTGTGAAGCGGCGAATTCGGCTTTGCGTGTGAGATAGACCATAAAAGGCAGTGGCCTGCTGTCAGTGGCCAGTTGCCGGAAAACAAGGTTCGTCCGAATACTTACGGCCCTTCCACGCCACACTACCCTTGGCGTGCTCCCTGGCCGAGCGCAGCAAAAGGTAGGAGAACAGAGGAAGGCCGAAGAGAGCGAAAATATTTGCGTCCCAGGAAAAATGCGCACAGCGGATTCGCAGGAAAAAAATCGCGTACAGGATCATACTGAGTACGCCCGCCAACATTGCGGGTTGCCAATGCCCGCGAAGAGCGGTGGTGACGGCGATCGCAAAGCTGCCAACGATCAAGACAAATTCAACTGTACGAAGCGCCGCCATGCGAAGCGGCGAGGGGAACAACAGCGCGAGGTTTTTCGTCCAGCCTTCGCGCAGCTGGGCGAAGGTGCGATACATGCGGGTGCGGACAGCGTCACCGCCGAAGCGGAAGAAAAGTTTCCTGCCTGAGCGCTTCACGGCACGCGCCAGAGCTACATCCTCGAGCAGATCGCAGGCGATGGCGGCGTGTCCACCCACGGCTTCGTAGGCCTCACGCGTAATCAGGATGTACTGACCGTTCGCAGCGGCCGCCGGCGAATTGGGATCGCTCACTTGCGATGGGCGAAATGTAGCGGCGAGGTCCGCGAAAATCACGGGCATCACGGCTTTCTCCACAAAGCTTTTCACACACTGTTCGGGAGAGTAAGACAGCATAGCCGCTGCCTGGCGCTGGGCTTCTTCGACACTTCGCGCCAGCGATCCCGGAAGATGCACGGTGTCGGCGTCGGTGAACAGGAGCCACTGGCCCTGAGCTGCTTTGGCGCCAGCGAGGACGGCGTTATTCTTGCCGGTCCAACCTGCGGGAAGGGGGCCGGCTTCGATGAGTTTGACGCGCGGGTCCGAAAAAGAAGCGGTGATTTCGCGGGTGCGGTCAGTGGAATGATCGTCGATCACAATGATTTCGAAGGACACGCCTGTTTGCGCGGCGTCGCTTTGCAATAGAAAGGATTCGAGACACTCGCCGAGACAGACTTCTTCATTGCGAGCCGGAATGATGACCGACACGGCGGGCTGGCGGGTTGCTAGGTCTGTCGCAGGCATACGCCGAATCTATTATTATAGCGGTGTGCGACGCATCCTTCGTTTTCTTAGCAGTACTACCTTGGGTTTCGTTCTGCTTTCGCTTTCCGGTTGCTACAGCGGCACGCGGCCGCCACGGATTGGCTCGGCCGCGCCGGATTTCACGGTGCATGACTCTGACCGCACGGTCACACTCAGCCAACTCAAGGGCCGGGTGGTCGTCCTGAATTTCTGGGCGACGTGGTGTCCCCCATGCATTGAGGAAATGCCGTCACTGGTTCAAATGCAGCAGCGCATGAAGGCCAAGGGCGTGACCGTCTTGGCTGTCAGCGTGGATGTTGATCAGGACAACTACCAGCGATTTTTGAAGGATCACAGTGTGAATTTGCTTTCGGTGCGCGATGCAGACCAGAAAAGCAATGCGTTGTATGGGACGTTCAAGTTTCCCGAGACTTACGTGATCGATCGCACCGGGATCGTGCGGCGCAAGTTCATTGGGGCGGTGGATTGGACGGAGCCGGACGTGATTGAATACTTGGGTAAGCTGTAGGGGGCGTCGCGGGCTAAAACCGAAAGTCTTTGCAAACCTGCACGCGGCGCTGCTTCCAGGATAAATCAGGCAAGCAGCAGGTTCCTCCACTTCGCCGTGGCTAACGCTCCGCCTCCGGTCGGAATGACAAAGGAGTTGCTGGTTGACGGTCAAAGTCAAAAACGACGGCCAGAGCCTGCCTGGAGCTTGCCGAAGGGAGTGTCCGTCCCACACGGTCCATCTCACGTGTCACAACTGCGCGTGGCGAAGCCGCAGAGCGTTTGTGATTACGGAGACGGAGCTGAAGCTCATGGCGGCGGCGGCGAAGATGGGGCTGAGCAGGAGACCAAAAAACGGGAAAAGAACGCCGGCTGCGATGGGCACACCGATGGCGTTGTAGATAAAGGCGAAGAAGAGATTCTGGCGGATGTTGCGCATGGTCGCGCGACTCAGGTTGCGAGCACGGAGGATGCCGGTGAGATCGCCTTTGACTAGCGTGATACCGCCACTCTCCATGGCAACGTCAGTGCCGGTACCCATGGCGATGCCGACATCGGCTTGCGCTAATGCGGGGGCGTCGTTGATGCCGTCGCCGGCCATCGCGACGACTCTTCCCTGCGCTTGTAGCTTGCGAATGATCTCCAGCTTTCCTTCCGGCAACACCTCGGCTTCAAATTCTTCAATGCCAAGCGCCTGCGCGAGATTCGCCGCAGTAGCGCGGTTGTCGCCGGTGAGCATGACCACGCGGATACCTTGATTCTTCAGGGCGCGGATGGCATCGGGAGTCGAGGGCTTCAACGGATCGACGACCGAGAGGGTTCGAACGAACTTTCCGTCGACCGCAACATAAAGGGTGGCGCCAATGCCGGGATTGGCTTCACCGAACTCCGTGTGCGCACGGGAGAAGGCCCCTAAGTCCGTCATGAGAGCGGCGTTGCCGACTGCGACTCGCTTGCCGTCGACCGCGCCAGTGATTCCCTTCCCCGGGACATTTGTGAAATCTTGCGGCTGTGAAAGCGAAAGGCCTTGTCTTTCCGCAGCGGCGACGATAGCACTCGCCAGCGGATGTTCGCTGGCGCGCTCCAGACTGGCGGCGAGGCGAAGGGCTTCCGGGCTGTTATCCTGCGCCACAGAAATTCCGAGCAGTTGCGGCTTGCCTTCGGTCAGGGTTCCGGTTTTGTCGACGACCAGAGTGTCGACTTTTTCCAGTATCTCAAGCGCTTCGGCGTTCTTGATCAGCACCCCCCCTCGTGCGCCACGACCTACCCCCACCATGATTGCCATAGGTGTGGCGAGGCCTAAAGCACAGGGACAGGCGATGATGAGCACCGCTACCGCGTTCACGAGGGCGTGCGCAACACGGGATTCCGGACCGAACAGCAGCCAGGCAACGAAGGTGATCACAGCGACGGCAACGACAATAGGGACGAACCATTTTGCCACCCGATCCGCCAGTCGCTGGATGGGAGCGCGGCTACGTTGGGCCTGCCCGACCAGTTGCACGATGCGCGCCAGCAAAGTCTCGCTGCCAACGCGCTCGGCTCGCATGACGAAGGAGCCGCTGCCGTTGATGGTCGCGCCGATCACATTGTGGTTCGGCGATTTCTCGACCGGCATGGACTCGCCGGTGATCATCGACTCATCGATCGAACTGCAGCCTTCCAGGAGCAGACCGTCGACCGGAACTTTTTCGCCGGGGCGCACGCGGAGACGATCCCCTGGCTGCACTTGCTCGAGCGGGACATCTTTCTCAGTGCCGTCGGCATTGAGCAGGCGCGCGGTGTGGGGGCTGAGATCGAGCAGCGCACGAATGGCGGCGCTGGTTCGGCTGCGCGCGCGCAACTCCATAACCTGGCCGAGGAGGACGAGGGTGACGATCGCCGCGGCGGCTTCGAAATAGAGATCCGGAAATCCGTGCAAATTGGGCGGCGAGGCGGGGAAAACATTAGGAGCGAGAGTTGCGATGAAGCTGTATCCGTAGGCTGCCCCGGTACCCATGCCGATCAGCGTAAACATGTTGGGGCTGCGGTTGGCGAGCGAAATCCAGAAGCGTTGGAAAAAAGGCCATCCGGCCCAGAGCACGACCGGCGTGGCGAGTGCCAACTCGACCCAGGAGAGGGATCCGGACTCCGAAGTTGGTTGCCCGCCCGCCCAGTGCGGCATCATTTGATACATGTCGATGAGGATGAGCGGCGCGGTGAGTGCGAGGCTCACCCAGAAGCGCCGCGACATGTCGCGCAGTTCGGGATTTTCCTCGGCCTCGGCGGTGACTGGGCGAGGCTCAAGCGCCATGCCGCAGATGGGACACGAACCTGGTCCGGGGCGAACAATCTGCGGGTGCATGGGGCAGGTGTACTCGGTGCGCGTGGAGGCCACCGGGACATCCGGCTCGAGTGCCATGCCGCAGGAAGGGCAGGCTCCCGGTTTGGCTGCGCGGACCTCGGGGCACATGGGACAAACGTAGGCTGGGTGTTGCGAGCCTGAAGCGTGCGCTGTGGAAGGCTGAGGCTTGATCAGCGTGGGCTTCGCGGCACCCAGCATTACCAGTCCGGATGCTTTCGGGGGCGGAGGCGCGGCCAGATATTTGCTGGGGTCGGTCTTAAATTTTTCCACGCAAGACGCGCAGCAAAAATAATAGTTCTTCCCCTGACGTGCGTAGACATTCTTGGCCGTGGCGGGATTTACCTTCATCCCGCAGACTGGGTCTCGTTCGAGCGTCGAGGGTTGATCGGATGGCTTCGTCGGCATGAATCGACTGTCGTTCCGGGAGCACCGCGATTATACAAACCGCGGAGCTAGCAATCTTCAGCCCGGCTCCGCGAAACTTTACTGGCTTTGCCGCCGAGCAGGGATGAGAGGGAATGCGTTGCTTCCCTGCTGGTTCGATTGACCATGCTTTATATTGGATTCAGCCATGGCAACATGGCGTCTCTATCCACGAGTGAGAGGACTTCATGACTTATCTGGATGTTGTTTTCCGGTACGGGGCTGTACCCGGCGAGACTGCTCTGAGGGCCATCGACGGAATGCGGGAGGTCTACGGAATTCGTGGGGTGAAGTTTAATGAAGCGGAGCGCACGGTGCGGGTGGGATACGATGCTTCGCGGCTGAAGGCCGAAGCCGTAGCTCGGCTGTTGCGCCAAGCCGGAGTCGATGTACGAGAGCAGCTGGCGCTTGCCTGAATCAGAAACTTGGGGAGGGCTATCGTTTGCTGAATGCAAGGGGCGCCCAAGAGAACCTCTGGCCGAAGTCATCCTTGGAGCGCCCCGTTGCGCGCCACTTCGTCTGCTTTATACGTGTGCAAACGGCTTGCCATTCCGCAAGCTGCTCAAAAGACAGGCGAGGGTCACGGGCAATTTGCAGCCGCCTTGTAGGAATTGCTCATCGCTCGGAAAGATTTACTTTTCGGGTACGCCTGGGCAAGAAAAGTCTGGCGAGCCTTTTCGTGGAAGGCTTGTGTTACCAATCGTTTGTCTACTGTGAACACCTTAGACGACGCGTGTAGAAGCGAGAATGATTACGGTTGCGCTCGAGATGAATCTCTGTCGCGCGCGTCGTGGCGTCTCCTGAGCGTTACCAGAGCCCGGCAACATCCGTTATAATTTCTGAGCGACTTCAGTTGCCAATCTAATACTGCGCCCTTAGCTCAGCTGGATAGAGCGTCTGGCTACGAACCCGTCATCCTGGCGCGAATCGGCCGAAAAGCCGATGTGGTAATCCTTGTGGTAACGTTTTCCCAAGGTCGGCGTTTTTTGTGGGAAGTCTGCCCTCACCACCGTCGCTCCAGTGGCAGCTTCCTAGCGCAAAGTTTTTTGGGGTTTTTCCCCAGATAAAAAGCGGGCGGGATTGGTCCTGGGTGGGTGCTGTGGGCCGTCCGCTGGTCAGTACGTCGCTCCAACGGCTCCTTGACTCAAGGATGGACTCGACGCCCAGAAGTGAAACCGTCCCGCCTACTGAACCCTGCCCTGCTCCGACTCGGAGGGTGTAAATAAAACTGTGTAAACGGCCATGGGAAGAAGAAAATAGGAGACCCCATGGCAATCGACAAGAAGTTGATCGACCAACTGCTGACCAACTACAAGAAGCCCGAGGATATCAT
>JBEKRE010000044.1:0-40888 GCA_049519055.1 Candidatus Sulfotelmatobacter sp.
CCGGAAGCCAGGCGCGAGATCGCGGAGCCGAGGCAGCGGCTGGAATCCATGGTGGGCTATGCCATCAGGAGTCTCAGCTTTCCTTATGGCGATTTTGACGAGGATGTGGTTCGTTGGTCTCGGGAAGCGGGCTACGAGCGGGCATTCACCACACAGCACCAGAGCGCGTTCGAAGCCCCCGGCGCATTCCTGGTCGGAAGAGTGAAAGCCGAGCCAACAGATTGGGATTTGGAGTTTCGGCTCAAGCTGCTGGGGGGCTACCTCTGGCTACCGCAGGCGATAGCACTCAAGCGCCGGCTGCGTACAATTTTTGGCGGGCGCGGGGTGCTGGACTCGCCCATGGCGAAGAAATTAGCGGTCTGAGGCGGAAAGCCCTTTTTGATCGCCGAACTATAAAGACCTCGACTTCCTGAGAATAAAGTGACAAGGTCAGACTGTCCTAATTGGCAAACCGTTCTAGTCGGCAACAAAAGTTCGTGAATCGACAATAGAGGCGTCCTATGAGAGTAAGCGTATTCGGAGTGGGGTATGTAGGTTGCGTCACGGCGGCTTGTTTAGCGCGGGAGGGTCACCAGGTCATCGGAGTGGATGTTGACGCCTAAGGCCGCTCTCCATTTTACGAACCTGGGCTCGGCGACCTGGTGCGGGAAATGGTCGCTGCCGGCAGATTGCACGCGACCGTGGATCACGCGGAGGCAGTTGAGAACAGCGATCTTGCACTGATCTGCGTGGGAACTCCCACGAAATCGGACGGATCGACCCGCCTGGATTACCTGTTGCAAGTCTTTGCCAGCGTGGCCGAACAATTGCGCCACAAGAATCAGTACTTCGTGGTTGCCCTGCGGAGCACCGTTCTGCCCACCACCTTTGAAGAAGAGCTGATTCCTCTGCTGGAGGAGAATTCGGGGAAAAAGGCCGGAAAAGATGTGGGATTCGTTTACAACCCTGAGTTCTTGCGCGAAGGCGTGGCGCTCAAAGATTTCCATGATGCGCCGTGGACCATCATTGGCTCCTGGGATTCGCGGGCGGGAGACGTGGTGGCGGCTCTCTACCAGAATCTCTCGTCGCCCCTGGTCCGCACCGACCCCAAGACGGCCGCCCTGGTGAAATATTTCAGCAACGCGTTCCACGCGCTGAAAGTTGCTTTTGGCAACGAAGTGGGGTCGTTCTGCCGCGAACTCGGCGTCGATGGCGGGGAAATGATGGAGATCTTCGCGCGCGATACCAAGCTCAACATCTCTCCCCGCTATCTGAAACCGGGATTTGCCTTTGGCGGCTCCTGCCTGCCCAAAGACTTGAAGGCGCTGGTGTCGGAGATCGGAAAGCGTGGCCTCAGTCTGCCCGTGCTGGAGAATATCCTGACCAGCAATGAAGAGCATTTACGCAGCTGCATTCAGAGGGTGGCCGAAGCCGGCAAGCAGCGGGTCGGGCTGGTGGGTCTCTCTTTTAAGGAGGGAACCGACGACTTGCGTGAAAGCCCGGCAGTGGAACTAGCCGAGCGTTTGATTGGAAAAGGCCGGGACCTAAGAATTTACGAACCCAGCATCGCACCCGGCAAATTGCATGGCAGCAACCTGAATTTTATCGAGAAGTCGATTCCGCACATCTGGAAGCTGCTGGTCGGCAGTTTGCCGGAACTGCTTGAGCACGCCGAAGTGGTGGTGGTCATGCAGCAAACCAGAGCCGAAGATCTGCGCCATTTCAGGTCGCTCAAGTCCGATCAAATCTGTATCGACCTGGCGCGCACGCTGAACGCGGAGGAAGTCGGCGGGGAATACTGGAGCATGGATACGCCGGAGCGAGAAAGCGCACCCGCCGCGATCCTCTCCTGAAAGAGTGGCCCAATTGATGCTGAACAAGACATGCCCACGGGTAAAGCAATGAGTTCATCCCTATCCAAGGTCCTAATGCTGATTGAGAATGGGTCGTTTCCGTTTGACCGGAGGATGCGACACCTGGCAGAAGCTCTGCGGGATGGGGGCTACCGGGTCTCGGTAATTTGCCCGAAAGGGCAGGACCGCGACCGGAGCACCCTGGAAGTGGTGGATGGCATTCGTGTCTACCGCTATCCGATGCCCTTTCATGCCAGCCGCAAACTGGGATACCTTCTCGAGTATTCCTGGGCTCTTTTTTGTCTGGGAGCGTTGTCGCTGCTGGTGTGGATGCGCGACGGCATCGATATCATTCATACCGCGAATCCGCCCGACATCGGGTTTTTGGTCGCCTGGCCCTACAAGCTCCTGGGAAAGAAATTCGTATACGATCAACACGATCTGTGTCCCGAACTCTATCAGTCAAAATTTGAGCGCCAGGGTCGGGCTTACCGAACCTTGCTGTTCCTCGAAAAACGCTCCTACCACGCGGCGGATTTGGTAATCTCGACCAATCAGTCCTACCGGGATGTAGCCCGCGATCGCGGCGGAATCACCCACGAGCGTTCGGCAATCGTGAGAAACGGAGTCGACATCCGCCGCTTTCATCGGAAGATCCCCCGACCCGAACTCAAACGGGATTTTTCCTACATGGCCGCGTATTTGGGCATCATGGGAAAACAGGATGGGGTCGACCGCGTAATCCACGCCGCGCATCAGATCGTCCACACCTTTGGCCGTAAGGACGTGATGTTTGTGCTCATTGGGAAGGGAGAGTGCTGGCTGGAGTTGCAGAGGCTCAGCAAAGAGCTGCAAGTAGCCGATTTTGTTCAGTTCTTGGGGTATGTCTCTGACGAGCTTCTGATCGACTACTTGTCAACGGCCGATGTCTGTCTGGCTCCCGATCCGCCGGACCGAATGAATCAGCTGTCGACCATGACCAAGATTATGGAATACATGGCGTGCCAGCGCCCGATCGTGTCGTTCGACTTGCTGGAGACCCGGCGCTCGGCGGGCGAGGCGGCGCTTTACGTGGAAAAGGAGGACCCCCAGTTGTTTGCCCGAGCGGTGCTCGAGCTGCTGGGTGACCGGGCTCGACGCGAAAAAATGGGCGAGATTGGCCTGCAACGCTCAGTGCAGTTGGTAGGGTTGGATCGCCAGCGGAAAGCCTTGTTGGAGGCCTATGCCCGCCTATCTGGCATGCCGTCCGCCCCGTTTCAGCTCTCCGAAGTCGAACCACCGGAAGAAAAAACATCGGATGTGATGATATGAGCAGTGCGGCACATGCGGACATCCGCGGCTGCATGGGGTACTCTGCCTCCCCTACGGTTTACGAGCTGAACCCGCTGCTCGATCCGCGGTGGGAGAAGCTGGTTCGCAGCCATCCGAACGCCTCGGTTTTTCACAGCACAAACTGGCTTCGAGCCTTGCGCAGCGCCTATGGGTATGAGCCCACGGTGGCGACTACATGCCCTCCGCAGGCGCCATTGACCAATGGCCTCGTCTTCTGCCGGGTGCAGAGTTGGTTGACGGGGTGGCGGCTGGTTTCCCTGCCTTTCTCCGATCATTGCGAGCCTTTGGTCAGCCATTCTTGTGAATTGAACGATCTTCTCGTTGGCATGAAACCCTATATCGATGGCGGCCGGTGGCAGTATATGGAAGCCCGGCCCATTTCCTTCCGGCCCAGCATCGCCGGGATGGGCAACCAGATTAGCTACTGTCTTCATCGGTTGAATCTGAATCGGAGCACGCCACAGCTCTTTCAGCAGTTCCACAAGAGTTGCGTGCAGAGAAAGATCCGCCGAGCCGAGCGGGAAGCGTTGAAATACGAAGAGGGGTCCTCAGAACTGCTGCTGCAACAGTTTTATCAGCTGCTGGTGATCACGCGCCGACGGCTATTGCTGCCACCGCCGCCGCAGTCCTGGTTTCGCTCGCTGATAGCAGCCTTCGGAGAGGATTTGAAGATCCGGGTGGCATACAAGGACGACGTGCCCGTGGCCAGCATTCTCACCCTCACACACGAGAAAAGAATGGTTTACAAGTATGGTTGCAGCGATGCACGCTTTAACCGATTTGGTGGAATGGCGCTTCTGTTCTGGAAAGCCATCCAGGAGGCCAAGCAAAAAGGCCTCGACGAACTCGACATGGGACGCTCCGACTTGGGCCACCCGAGCCTCATATCCTACAAGGAACACTGGGGAGCGGTCGGAACCAATCTTCATTACTGGAGATACCCTGGCGAAGGCCCTCGCAGCGCAAGCGCCTGGCAGGAGAACGTGCGACGAAGATTCGTTCCGGTCACGCCGAGCTGTGTTTTGCAGATGGTTGGCGGGTTACTGTACGGGCATATTGGTTGATGAGAACGTCGGACCCTGCAACCCGATATTCCGCGCTTTATCGTAAGCTCATCTTCCTCTGGGAAGGTATGTCATTGCAGTTCGGGTGATTCCACACACGATATGAACAACTATCTATCTCAATACTTTCGATGTCCCGAAGGCTATGTCCGGCTGGCCCAAAGAGGCGCAGCTTCGGAAACTCGAGGATACTTTCGCTTCGGGAAGGAAGCCATCTGCTACGGGAAGTACGCAGGACGACGGCCTTCGGAGTCAGCCGCGGGCGATTTGCATGATGCGTTGGGGGATACGGCCGTCGAAAATGGAACGATCTATCTACCCTTTGATCTCGGCGAAGTGCTCGACAATCTCCGCTGTGAGCTCTACACTTCCGACTGGAGAACGGGAATTGCAAAGTCAGCTCTGGCACGACTTTACTACCTGGCTCGGCCATTTTTACCTTTCGGTTTGCGGAGCTGGCTAAAGAAATTTCACCTGCGAGACTGGAGCGAACTGCCTTTTCCACGTTGGCCCGTCGATTGCTCTGTGGACAGCCTGCTCGAACAACTATTGCTGCTTGCGGTGAGATCGACTCCCACCCGGCGAGTTCCGTTTATTTGGTTTTGGCCGGAAGGCGCTCCGAGCTGCGGAATCATGACCCACGATGTGGAGACAAAACTGGGTCAGCAGTTCACGCCGACGTTGATGGATATCGACGACTCGTTCGGTATCAAAGCGTCCTTTCAGATCATTCCGGAACAGCGCTACAGCGTCAGCCCTGCGTTTCTGGCCTCGGTTCGTGATCGGGGTTTCGAATTGGTCGTCCATGATTTGAATCATGACGGCCATTTATACCGGAACCGCGAAGAGTTTCTGCGCCGGGCAGCGAAGATCAATGCTTACGGAAAGCAATATGGAGCGCAGGGGTTTCGAGCCGCGGTTCTTTACCGCAAGCAGCTCTGGTATGACGCACTCGAGTTCTCCTACGACATGTCGGTGCCGAACGTGGCCCACCTGGATCCGCAACAAGGCGGCTGCTGCACCGTGATGCCATTTTTTATCGGCAACATGGTGGAGCTGCCGGTGACGGCGACGCAGGACTACAATCTGTTCCACATTCTCGATGATCGTTCCATCAGCCTCTGGGAAAAACAAATCGATCTGATCATTCAGAAACACGGCTTGATCAGCTTCATTGTGCATCCCGATTACGTTGCCCAGGGTTCGGAGCGCGGCACTTATGAAGCCTTGCTGGCTTGCTTGGCCCGCTTGAAGCGGGAAGGAGGCGTGTGGATGACAACTCCCGGCGAGGTCAACCGCTGGTGGAGACAGCGCGCCGAAATGACGCTGGTCGAAGACGGCGATGGCGCCCACATCGAAGGCCCAGGCAGCGAACGGGCGCGGGTAGCTTACGCCACCGATAGAGACGGGCAGCTCGTTCTCAGCGTTCAAGCCGAGGAAGTACCCGCGTTGGTTCGATCCAAACAATAATTCCGTCGCCGATCCCCCGTCCTCACATTGGCCTGCCGGCTTGCTGCGAGGGCTGGGCCAAACGACATCGAGCAAAATAATATGGGCGAGAAGAGAACCTCGGATTGTTACGTGACTGTGATTGGCGCCGGACCGTACGGGCTGGCGGCGGCGGCTCATCTGAGAGCAGCAGGTGTCGAAGCGCGAGTTTTCGGCGATCCCATGTCATTCTGGGAAAACCAGATGCCCGCCGGCATGTGTTTGCGCTCGAATTGGGGCGCTTCGCACATTGCCGATCCCAATCAAGAGCTGACGCTGGACGTGTACTGCCGTCAAAAGGGTAATTCCATATCGAAACCGATTCCTCTGGAGCGCTTCATCGATTACGGCCGTTGGTATCAGAGCCAAGCGGTGCGAGATCTTGAAAAACGCAATGTGGCGCGCATTGACGTCGACACGCCTGGATTCAAGGTAGTCATGGCGGATGGCGAGGAATTTACCGCCCGGCGGGTGGTGGTCGCAGCCGGAATCAGCCCGTTTGCGGCTCGACCGGCAGAGTTCGCCGGTATTCCTTCGAGCCTAGCTTCGCATACGAGCGAGCATAAAGACTTGCGAAAATTTGCGGGCCAGCAAGTAGCGATCATCGGGGCGGGACAGAGTGCCTTGGAGTCTGCTGCCTTGTTGAAAGAGAACGGCATTCAGGCGGAAGTCATCGCGCGCGCGAAGACTTTGAATTGGGTAGGCTTACATGCCCGGCTGCATCATTTGGGGTTGATTTCCAAAATGCTGTATTCGACGCGCGATGTTGGCCCGGCAGGGATCAGCCGTCTGGTCGCAATGCCACGCCTGTTCCGGCGTTTTCCTCGTGGCTTTCAAGAACGCACAGCATATCGGGCGATCAGGCCGGCCGGAGCAGCCTGGCTACAAGCGAGAATCGCGGATGTACCCATCACAATGGGACGTGGAGTGAAATCTGCCACAGTCGCCGGCAGCCAACTTCGTCTTCAACTGGACGATGGAAGCGAGCGCCTTGTCGATCATGCGCTTCTCGCGACGGGATTCCGAGTTGACGTCTCGCGATATCCGTTCTTGTCTCCTTCATTGTCGAAGCAACTGAAAATCGTGAACGGATTTCCCGTGCTAAAGCGCGGGTTGGAGTCTTCGATCCCTGGATTGCACTTCGTCGGCAAACCGGCGGCATGGAGCTTCGGACCACTGCTCGGATTTGTTTCGGGAGCGGAGTTTGCCTCGAAGGAATTGGTTCGCTGCATGACTCGCAACGGAAGCAACTAACACGATGAACGCTCTAACCCATCCGATCCCCAATCCCACCGCCTGGGAGAACTTCGACCAGACTGTGGGCGCCGTCGTGATTGGTGGCGACTACCAGGGATTGGGAATCGTTCGCAGTCTCGGCCGGAAGGGCATACCGGTGTGCGTGGTCGATGACGAACTTTCCATTTCGCGGTACTCGCGTTACTGCACTAAGTTCGTGAAGCTCGCGAATCTGCGCGACGGACGGGTTGCGGCCGACAGCTTGCTCGAATTGGGCAAGCGGCTGGGCTTGGATGGTTGGGTCCTCTATCCGACCCGTGAGGAGCTGGTTGCCGCCTTATCGCGCTATCGCGCAGAACTGAGCGAAGTGTTCCGAGTTCCTACTCCCGACTGGGAAGTCGTGAAGTGGGCCTGGGACAAGAGAAATACCTATAGTCTTGCGCGGGAACTCGATATTCCCACGCCCGTCACACATTATTATCTGGAAAATCCTGATGAACTCGATCATCTCCATAACCTAAACCCTCCGTTCGCAATCAAACCGGCGATCAAAGAACACTTCTTCTACACCACCAAAGCGAAGGCTTGGTTGGCGAACAGCCATGCGGAGCTAAGAACCTTATTTCAAAAGGCATCGCAGCACGCCGCTTGCGAAGAGATTATGGTGCAAGAGTTGATTCCGGGCGGTGGCAGCCAGCAGTTTTCCTACTGTGCATTTTTCCGCGATGGTGAAGCGGTGGGTAAGATGGTGGTGCGGCGCCGGCGTCAACATCCGCTTCAGTTTGGAAGAGCCAGCACGTATGTTGAGACCCTGGATATCCCCGTCCTGGAAGAGCTCTCCGAGCGGTTCTTGCGCGCCATTGACTACTACGGCTTGATCGAATTGGAATATAAGCTCGATCCCCGCGATTCCCAATTCAAGCTCCTCGACGTGAATGCGAGAACTTGGGGCTATCACAGTCTCGGGGTAGAGGCGGGTGTGGACTTCAGCTACATGCTGTATGCAGATCAAGTGGGTCTGCCGGTGTCGGTGTGCCAGGGCCGGCCTGGAGTTGGGTGGGTACGCACGACGACAGATATTCCTGCCGCCATAATGGGGATACTCAAAGGGGATACCAGTCTGTGGGACTATCTCCGCTCGTTGCGAGGCTGCAACGCGGAGGCGGTGTTCAGCGTAAGTGACCCTGCACCCGGTCTCGCGGAAGTGGCACTAATCCCCTATCTGGCGATCAAGAGAGGGTTCTGAAGTCGTCTTCTGATTGCGGCTTGTGTTGGCATCCGACCCCGGAGCCGCTCCGGTTATGGGTACGGATCAAATTGTAATTGCGTCTTTTTCAACCTGTCCGTTAGTTCGACGTTCTGGCATGCGAGATATCTAAGGAGTTCACGTTATGACTGCTCTCCCTCTTCGGCGAGAAATCCCTGCCGCAATTCCTGGCCAGTTGATCAGCATTGACTCGGAAAGTGCGATTTACCGAGACGGTAGCTATCTCAAGAACAATCCGTCCTGGCATATCGAGGAGTCACCTTTCAAGGTGAGGCAAATCCAGCGAATGATGAAGCAGCAAAACTTGGCACCCAAAACCGTGTGCGACGTGGGCTGTGGCGCGGGGCTGGTGCTGGCGGAACTGCAACCCCATCTTCCTCCTGATTGCGTTTGCTGGGGCTACGATGTTTCTCCCGACGCGCTGGCCCTGAGCGCTAAGCGGGGCAACGAAAATCTTCGGTTTCGCTTGTTCGACATACGCAAGGATCAGTGCGACACCTTCTTCGACTTGCTCTTAATGCTTGACGTTTTCGAGCACGTTGAAGATTACATCGGGCTGGTACGATCCGTTCGGTCGAAGGCCAAGCAGAAAATGTTCCACATTCCGCTGGATCTCTCGGTTCAGGCAATTCTGCGCCGGAACGGCCTGCTGCTTCGCCGCGATCACCACGCGCACCTGCACTATTTCACCAAGGAAACCGCTCTGCGCACCCTAACCGACGTGGGATACTCCATTGTTGATTACTTCTTCACTCCGCGATGCATCGAACTCGGCGATCTGTTCGTGCAGAGGATCGCAAGGATTCCAAGAAAGTTCAGCTTTGCTCTTGCTCCAGACTTGACGGTGCGAGTGCTCGGCGGATACAGCCTGATGGTTCTGGCTGAATAGGTTGCTCCCGCGAACATTGCGTGGTATGCAAAGTGGCAAGATCCAAGCAATGTTCTTGCGAGCAATTTGTGTCTTTGTTCTCCTGGGGATACTGGTGGCGGGGTTATGGCCCTTTCATGCTCCCAAGAATGAAGTCAGCTGGTCGAGTGGTGGAAGCGGCCTTCTCTTTGGCAAGTACGGCAGCATCGTGAGTGCGGGTCTGTTTACGGACCCTTCGTCGCAGGCGGACAGTTCTTGCAGTCTCGAGATCTGGTTGGAACCGAGGCGAGTCAATGCCGCAGGCACGATTCTCGCGTTTTACTGGCCGGAAAGCAGGGCTGTCCCGTTTGCACTGCGTCAATCTCTGGACGATCTGCTGGTTGAGCTACCAAGCCGAAACCATCTGCGCGATGCTAAGAAAGCCAGGATTTATGCTGGTCATGTTTTCAGCCACCAGAAAGCGGTGTTTCTCGCCATCAGTTCAGGTCGGTCAGGTACAACCGTGTATATGGATGGGACGCTGGTCAGGCAGGCTGCAGACTTCAGGTTTTCGAGTCGTGACTTAACCGGGCAGTTCATAGTTGGCAACTCCCCAGCGAGCACCCATAACTGGTCCGGGCAGCTGTGGAGGCTTGCGATTTACAGCCGCGAACTCTCCGCCGTCGAGGTGTTAGAACATTATGCAAACTTTACAAAAAGCGACCAGAAAGTTCTAACGGGTGGCAAAGGTGCGGTTGCCCTCTACCTCTTCAATGAAGGTAACGGGAACGTTGTCCATAACCGGGTAGATTCAGCGACCGACCTCAGCATTCCTGAGCGTTTTTTCGTCTTGAACGAACAATTTCTGGAATCCCCATGGAGTGAGTTTCGCCCTGGATCGAGCTACTGGAAAAACGTCGGTATTAATATTGCTGGGTTTGTCCCCCTCGGATTCTTCATCCTTGCCCTTTTTAACTCGGTACCGAAAGTCAGAAGGCCAGTATTAGTAACGGTTGTCCTGGGATTTACAGTCAGCTTCACCATTGAAGTTTTGCAGGCATTTCTCCCGACGCGAGACTCCGGGATGACGGATCTCATTACCAATACCCTGGGCACTACTATCGGGGTGCTGGCTTTCAAATATGGCGCCGCCGGAGGCATCTTAGCCGGGAATCCATCTTAGATTACTGCCTGGTTTGCCAGGCAGCGTATTCTTGGCCACGCGTTGCGGCTTACGGTTTCGTAACGGAATTATGAGGAGAGCGTAATGAATCCTCACCAGATTGCGATTCTCCGATGGTACGCCGCTAACCTGACCACGCAGATCCCAGTGGGAAAAAGCCGGTATGATGTGGCGTTTGACGGAGAGAATATCTGGGTGGTAAACAGCGCAAGCAAACAACGTAACTAAATTGCGAGCCAGCGACTGCGCAATCCTTGGGACATTTCCGGTTGGAGATGGACCGCTGGCACTGGGAGGCGAGCCCGTTTGGGTTGGCATCCGAGGGATCTTACATTTGGGTGGCGAATAGCACGACGGCAAATGCTACGAAACTTCGGGCCAGCGACGGCGCCTCTGTGCGGACATTTCCGGTAGGGAATTTCCCCACGTCTGTTGCTTTTGACGGCGCGAACGTGTGGGTAACCAACGAAACCAGCAACACGGTTTCTAAACTTTAAGTGTCGGTTCGGGCGCCCTGATGTCGCACGACAACCCACACTGCGGCACTGCTTCCTGGGTGAAAATGTTCGCCGAACGGGAAATCGTGATGGGGCTCGAATGCTTCCGTGGTTGAGCAAGGCCGTTACGGTTCTTTCCACTTAACTTCTTCATGTCTTCAGAACTTATCAACGAAAACTAGGGGATATCTCAATGCAGACAACAGACATCGAACAGGAAATTCGTACCTTTATTACAGAAAAGTTTCTCTTCGGGCGGGCCGCCCCGCTGACCGACGATGTACCGCTGCTGGGCAATATAATCGACTCTACAGGAGTGATCGAACTAATCGTGTTCGTTCAGGAGCGTTTCACCATCTCAGTAGACGATGAAGAAGTGATGAGTGAAAACTTCGGCTCTCTGAAAAATGTCGTTAACTTCGTTGAAAAGAAGCTACGCAGCAAAGGATAGGGGTGTCGACTCAGTTCTATATAATTGATAATAAGCAGCTTGTCGGGGTCTGCGTCGGCTTAGCGTCGTCGTTTTGAGTTCTAGTGAAGGTGTTTTTTCCAGCTTGGTTTTGTCGTAACACATGATATTATGAGCTAGTAATCCCCCCCCGTAATTCCCCCTGTCGATTTTTGCTACTTTACCTCTAATATAAGGGGCTTTCTCAACCTATGCTAGATACTGCGATCATTGGCGCCGGTCCCTATGGGCTTTCAATCGCTGCACATTTCCGAACCCGGGGAATACCGTTCCGGGTCTTCGGCCGTCCGATGGACAGCTGGCGAGCGCACATGCCGAAGGGCATGTTGCTCAAGTCGGATGGTTTTGCCTCAAACATTTACGATCCGAACGATCAATTCACCCTGGGAAGGTTCTGTGCCGAAGAGGGGATCGAATACGCCGACACAGGGATTCCAGTTCGGCTTGACACCTTTGCGAGATATGGGCTTGCCTTTAGGGAACGGATGGTGCCAGAGCTCGAGGACAAGCAGGTGGTCAGTGTCAAACGCTCGTCTCAAGGGTATCTGCTGCAACTCGACAATGGAGAGACGCTGAGCGCTCGAAACGTAGTGCTCGCCGTGGGCATTACGCACTTTGACTATGTCCCGGAAAATCTGGCGCACTTACCGGCGGAATCTTTGTCCCATAGCGCTTGGCATCACGACGTCGAACAGTTCCGCGGCCGCGAAGTGATCGTAATCGGTGGGGGTTCGTCGGCGCTAGACTGGGCCGCATTGCTGCAAGAGGCTGGGGTAGATGTAAAACTGGTGGCGCGTCAAGCGGCCTTGAAGTTCCATGGCAAGCTCATCGGGCAACAGCGTTCACTGTGGCAGCGAATTCAGCGCCCGCAAAGCGGACTTGGTCCGGGCTGGCGGTCCAGCTTCTATGCCAATGCGCCAGCAGCCTTCCATCGTTTACCTGAAAGCCTCCGGCTGGAAATTGTCAAAAGGACGCTGGGCCCGTCGGGCGGGTGGTTTGTCAAAGACAGAGTAATGAATCACGTGCCTCAACTGCTCGGACACACGGTGCAGCGAGCCGAGGTGAAAGAAAGAAAGGTTCATCTCCATGTTCGTGCGCAAGATGGCACAGAACATGAGATTCGGGCCGATCACGTCATCTCTGCTACTGGCTATAAAGTGAACCTTGAACGCTTAACGTTCCTTAGCTCAGATATTCGTGCGAAGTTGACCACTCTCGCCGGTACTCCGATGCTCTCCTCGACTTGTGAATCGTCTGTGCCGGGACTTTATTTTGTGGGAATTGCGGCTGCAAACAGCTTCGGGCCGGTCATGCGGTTCGCGTTCGGGGCAGAGTTCGCTGCTCGCACGGTCACGAGAGCTCTGGCGAAGTCGCATACATCAAAGGCCGAGTTGGTTCCTGTTGAAAGTGCCATTACCACCGCTAAGTGAACAATAGGGGCGATTTGAAAGTGGTTTCCGTGTGTTCCGGAGACTGTTTTCGTTCGTTGCGCTTTCCGAAGGCATGAAGAGAGAGACCATCGCTATACACGCTGGCTACGACGGTGACCCCACGACGAAAGCCGTGGCTGTGCCGATTTACCAGACGGTCGCGTTCGAGTTTGACAGCGCAGAGCACGGGGCGGCTTTGTTCAACCTGGAAGTCCAGGGAAATATCTACACGCGGATCGGGAATCCCACAAACGCGGTTCTGGAAAAGCGCGTGGCGGCCCTGGAGGGCGGAGTAGACGGGCTCAGCGTCAGCTCGGGAATGGCGGCAATCGAGTATTCGCTCATTAATATCGCTGAAACCGGGAATAACATTGTTTCGACCCCGCAGTTGTACGGCGCCACTTACACCCTCCTGGCGCACATTTTCCCGAAGCGGGGAATCGCTTCGCGTTTCGCGGAGAGCGATCGCCCTGAAGATGTGGAGAAGCTGATCGACGAGAATACCCGTGCGGTCTACTGCGAGAGTGTTGGCAATCCAGCGGGGAATGTAGCCGACATCGAAGGGCTAGCTCAAGTTGCGCACAAGCACGGTGTGCCACTGGTGGTCGACAACACGGTTGCTACGCCGATCCTGTTACGGCCCATCGAGTACGGCGCCGACGTGGTGGTGCATTCCATGACGAAATTCATCGGTGGAGGCGGCACCAGTATCGGCGGGATGATCGTCGATAGCGGAAGGTTTCCCTGGCGTCAGTATCCCAAGAAGTTTTATATGCTGAACGTGCCCGAGGTCGCCTATCACGGTGTGGTCTATGTTGACCATTACGGAGACGCAGCGTTTGTCGCCCGATGCCGTACGGTTTGTCAGCGAAACACTGGCGCCACGCTGTCGCCTTTTAACGGATTTTTGTTCTTGCAGGGAATTCAGACGCTGGCCCTCCGGGTGGAGCGTCATGTGGAAAATGCGCGCAAAGTCGCGGAATTTCTGCGCAACCATCCCGTGGTCGATTGGGTCAACTATGTTGGTTTTCCCGACAATCCACTCTATCCGATGGCTCATCGATACCTGGGCTCCAATTTTTGTTCGCTGCTGACTTTTGGAGTGAAAGGCGGGTATGAAGGTGGAAGGAAGTGCTTCAACGCTTTCCGCCTGTTCAAGCGAATGGTGAACATGGGCGATGCGAAATCGTTGTCATGTCACCCGGCTTCGACTACGCATAGGCAGCTAACGTCGGAGGAACAAGCAAAGGTAGGAGTCACGCCGGAGATGATTCGGCTGAGTGTGGGCATTGAGCACATCGACGACATTCTGGAGGATCTGGGTCAGGCGTTGGAAAAGGCGAAGAACTGAAGCACGGAATGAGAACGCGTACCGGCGTGGGGGGATGATATGCCACTAATCATTGAGGGCGGGCGAGTTCCGAGTCATTGGGCGGAGAAAAAGCGTCCCGGCGTCGTGGTTTCGATCGACCGTTACGTCCAGCGTTCGGAGTGCGTAAGTCTCGCGCTCATTAATAACATGCCCGACGCGGCACTGGAAGACACGGAACTCCAGTTTTTTGATCTTTTGGATATCGCGTCGGGTGATGCTCTGGTATTTCTCAAGCTTTTTTCACTGACCGGAGTTCCTCGCACGGATCGCGGACAGCGCCATTTGAACGATTTCTACTCCGGCTTAGACGAGCTATGGAACAACCGATTCGATGGCGTCATCGTCACTGGCACCGAGCCACGTCAGCCCGATCTGCGGCAGGAACCTTACTGGCCGGTCTTGGCAAATGTTCTGGACTGGGCCGAGAGTAATACGCTTTCGACGGTCCTATCATGTCTGGCGGCGCACGCCGGTGTTCTTCACAGCGATGGTATTCAGCGCCATCGTTTGCCTGACAAGCAGTTTGGCGTCTTCGAGTCCGCGAAAGTTTCGGACCACGAACTCACAAAACGCGCCGGGCCACTCATACAGTTTCCGCATTCTCGATGGAACGAGGTACAAGAGAGCGCACTCACTTCTTGTGGCTATGCCGTCCTCACCAAATCGGCTCAAGCTGGCGTCGACGTCTTTGTAAAGCAGAAAAAGAAAAGCCTGTTCGTGCATTTCCAAGGTCATCCGGAGTATGGGGCGCAGACTTTGTTAAGGGAATATCGCAGAGACATAAAGAGATTCCTTCGGAGCGAACGAGAGACCTATCCCACAATGCCGCAAGGATATTTCGATGCATCGGCGGCCAAGCTTCTCACCGCGTTCCAACAAGCTACTCTTGCCCAGCCGAACGAAGAGCAGTTGGCGCTTTTTCCGGAGACCATTGTGAAAACGTTGCAGAAGACCTGGCAATCTTCAGCGACGTGCATCTATCGAAACTGGTTGAATTATGTGCTGACGAAAAAGGCCGAGCCATCACAGTTTGCGGCCATCACCGGTTCGTACGCTCAAGCTCAGCGAAAACGATCCGCCGTATTGTAGCGATCCCCACTCTTCCCGCCAAATGATTGCTCCCGCATCAGCCATCGAGAAACAGGCCTCTGAGATTTTGCGGATGCTTCCTGCCCGCATCAGCGAAGTCGTAACGCCATGGGCGGAGGGTTCACCCGAGAGGCCGGCCCTGGTCGAAACGTCTGGGAGTTGGACATATCGGCAATTGGCTTCGACAATCGCCGCGACGCAAATGCGGCTCCAGAGATTGGGCGTGCGTCCGGGGGATCGGGTCATGATTGTGGGGGAGAACTGCCGGCAGTTCGTAGCGATTTTGTTAGCCTCGGCAGGCATGGATGCATGGCCAGTGCTAGTGAATGCAAATCTTTCGGCGCGCGAGATCGACGAGATCCGGGATCACTGCGGTGCACGTCGTGTTTTCTACACCACTAGCGTGTCGCCTCATGCTACCGAGCACGCAGGTCGGCATGGAGCCGCTGTCGAATCGGTTGAAGATCTGGGATCGATCGGCATCGGGCGCCTGAACGAAAGCGCAGAACCAGAAGCCTTGAGTGCGAACATCACTGACCGCGTAGCCGCACTAATATACACGTCCGGCACCACCGGTCTTCCCAAGGGCGTCCTGCTGAGCCATCGCAACCTGCTATTTCTTGCGGCCGGATCAGCGAAGATACGATCGCTTACGGCTGATGACCGTTTTTACGGCATCCTTCCAATGTCTCACGCAGTGGGCCTCTCAGTGGTCCTGCTGGGATCGTTGCTTAGCGGCGCGTCACTTTACTTGTCGGCTCGTTTTGATCCCATGAACGCTCGCCTCACTCTGGAGAGGGAGCGGTTGACAGTAATTCTGGGCGCGCCGGCCACGTTCAACCAATTTCTGCAATATGCCAAGTTCAGAGGCCTCCAGTCGCTGAGGTTGCCCTCGCTTCGAATCATTGCTTCTTCCGGGGGTCAACTACACGCTTCGACCAAGTCAGGCACGGAGAGCCTTTTCGGCATGCCACTCCACAACGGCTATGGTGTGACGGAATGCTCTCCAACCATTGCTCAGACCCGGATCGAAGCCCCTCGGGCCGATACTTCGATCGGACCACCGTTTCCCGGGGTCGAAATAAAGTTGGTTGGAGCGGATCGCAAACCGGTGCCCGAAGGAGAAGCCGGTGAACTTTGGGTACGCGGACCGAATGTGATGAAGGGCTATTATCGCGCCCCTCAGGAAACAGCCGCCGCGATTGACAACGAAGGATGGTTCAATACGCGTGACCTTGCTCGCTTGGAAGATGGAAATCTGTTCATCGTCGGCCGAACCAAAGACTTAATCGTCCGCCGTGGCTTCAACGTCTACCCCGCGGAAGTTGAAGCGGTATTGAATGCACACCCTGCAGTGGTCCAGTCCGGTGTAATCGGTCGCTCTGTGGAAGGTGACGAGGAAGTTGTCGCCTTCATTCAGCTTTTGCCGAACACAGCGGTGACGCCCACAGATCTTGCGGAATATGCTGCGCAGCATCTAGCTCAGTACAAACGTCCGTCGCAGATTTTCCTCGTTCCGAACATGCCGCTCACCCCGACCGGGAAGGTCGTCAAGGCCGAGCTTGCGAAAATGCTTGAAAACAGCATTGAGTCCCGTTTAGTTACAAAGGTTTGTTTATGAGGCTATCTGGTCGAAGTGAATCCGGATTGTTCGATGACTTGAGTTGTACACTTGGAACTACTGCGGTCCGGGAGTCCGATATCCCAGCTAAACGAATGAAGGAAAATCCATTCCGAGGACTGATTAATAGAATCCTACAACTATTTACTATGTTTGCGCCGGGAGGCGAAGGTCTGCGCGCGACGCTGCACCGTGCTCGCGGGGTAAAGATCGGAAAGAATGTCTGGATTAGTTACAATGTGATTCTCGAAACGGGTTTTCCGCACCTGATCACGATCGAGGACGATGCTTTTATTGGAATTGGCGCTATTGTAATTGCTCACTTCCAAGACCACTTACAAGCACCGACTGGGGGCGTACGGATTGGAAAGCGAGCTTTCATTGGACCGGGCGTAATCATTCTTCCGGACGTAGAGATCGGCGAGGGTGCCGTCGTCAGCGCAGGTAGTGTTGTAACAAGATCGGTGCCTGCGATGACGATGGTCCGAGGCAATCCAGCAGTTCCAATCGCGAAGTGCGGTGTACCGTTGTGGCCAGACACTCCGCTCAAGGAGTTTTCCAGCCGGCTGATCCCGATTTCGCCAAAGAGAACTTCGCAAGGAGGTGGTACCAACGAGGATTTGGAGAAATAGGAATTAGGCTCCTCCTCGAGCTACTAAGATCGCAGAAGACCAAGACCCCGGCCTATAGCGGTACTTCGACTAGGCTGGGACCCTCGCTTTCAAATCCCTCCTGTAAGGCTTTTGCAAAACTTTCCAACGAACTCACGCGCGCTGCCAGTATCCCCATGCCTTTTGCCAAGTGCACCCAATCGAGATCAGGGCGCCCAATCTCGAACATGTCCAAGGCGCGCTGTCCCGGGCTGCCCGCTCCCAGATAAGAAAACTCACGCTTCAGGACCGCATAGTCACGGTTGGCGAAGACCACCGTCGTCACTCGAAGTCCCTGGCGCGCCATCGTCCACAGCCCCTGTAGCGTATACATAGCGCTCCCATCAGCGGTGAGGCACAAGACTTTCCGACTCGGGCAGGCCACTGCCGCACCCACCGCCAGAGGCAACGCGATTCCGATCGAACCGCCGGTGTTCCCCAACCAGTCGTGCTGAGAAGCGCCTCTCGTGGTGGCCATCATCCCTCGTCCCGACGTCATGGATTCATCCACAACAATGCAATTCTCCGGGAGAAGTGCGCCCACGACCCCAGCAATCCCTGCCAAAGTAATCTCCCCTTCAGGCAAAGCGGGACGTGCTGTTTTTTCCTGGGCCTGTGCTTGGACCGGCTTCGCGTTACTGGGTCCGAGCACTGCTTCCAAAGCTTCCAGCGCACGGACATAATCCTCACCAGCGCGTGCCAGCGTGTGGATCTTGCAGTCCGGCGAAGTGAACACGCTGCTTTTCCCTGGATAAGCGAAGTATGCGATCGGTGCGCGGGCGCCAACTAGAATAAGCTGCCTAAATTCCTTCAACTGCTCGACGGCCTGCTCCAGCACGTATGCAACACGATCAACTGTCGGCGTTCCAACGCCGCGCTCCTGACGCGTTAGCGGATAGGGAGAAAGAAGCTTCGCACTTGTGGCATTTGCGATGCGCCCGGCCGCCGCCAGTCCCGATCCATAAAGCGCATTCCCGGTGAGCAAGAGCGCACTTCGCAAACCTGACCGCAACATGGCTGCGGCTTGTTCGATCGCAACATTACTCGGCATCGGAGTTTTCGGAATCTCCGGAATCGCACTAACCGTGGCGCCCTCACCCCACGCGGCATCGGCGGGCACGATCAGAGTGGCGATTTGCCCGGGTGCCGTGCGTGCTACGGCTACCGCTTCAGCCGCATCGGCACTAAGTTGCGTGACGGACGAAGACGTACGTACCCATTCGGAGCAAGGCCGTGCAATCGCCTCAACGTCGGAAGCAAGCGGCGTATCGTAATGCAAATGAGAAGTGGCATGTTGGCCCACCACGTTGATGAGCGGGACTTCCGCACGCCGTGCATTGTGCAGATTAGCGAGACCATTACCGAGGCCCGGCCCCAGATGAAGCAGCGTGCACGCTGGTTTGCCCGCCATCCGCGCGTAACCGTCGGCCGCGCCCGTAACTACGCCCTCGAAAAGACCAAGCACGCATCGCATTTCAGGAGTGCGATCGAGCGCGGCAACGATGTGCATTTCGGAAGTGCCTGGATTCGAAAAACAGGTGTCGACCCCCCCGGCCACCAGGGTGCGTATCAGGCTTTCCGCTCCGTTCATTTCAATCTTCTCCCTGTGAATTTATCAGGATCCTCATCAACAATGTGCTGCTAGCTGGGTGGATTGGGTCCGGCTATGAAGCCGCCATCGAGAACCAGGGGTTGGCCTGTCATGAAAGATGCGCGGTCCGAGCACATCCACACCACGGCTTCGGCGATTTCCCCAGGCCGTCCCAAACGGCCGATAGGATGGTAACTAACAACGGATTTGTGGACCGCCGGAGCGCCAAAGAGCCGATCACCCATCGGTGTTTCGATAACTCCGGGACACACTGCGTTGATCCGAATCCCACTCTTAGCATTTTCCAGCGCGGCCGTCTTCGTCAGACCCACCACTCCATGTTTGCTCGCACCATACGCTCCTGCCCCAGCAGAACCGATCAAGCCCGTGATTGACGCCATGTTCACGATGGCTCCGCCGCCTCCCTGCTTGAGCATCTGCCGAATTTCGTACTTCAGGCAGAGCCAAACACCCTTGAGATTGACGTTGATGGTCCGATCCCAGTCTTCTTCGGATTGCCTGACGATGGGTACCCAAACCCCCTCGATACCGGCATTATTGAAGGCGATGTCCAAGCGGCCAAATTTCTCCACCGCTTTCTGAACGAGCGCATCGACCTGGGCGGCTTTCGACACATCGGCTTTCACAAAGAGGCCATCCCCGCCGGCGGCACGCACCAATTCAACCGTTTCCTCGCCTTCCGGTTCGCGCCTGCCCGCAACCACCACTTTCGCTCCCGCCTTCGCGAAAAGTACCGCGGTCTCACGGCCGATACCCGACGTCCCGCCAGTCACTATCCCAACCTTGCCTTCCAATTCCATCGTCATAGTTTCCTTCGCCAATCAAAGCTCTCGAGATAGAAGCGCAGAGTTTAGGCTCGGGGCGAAGCTTGCGTCAAACAGGTGTTCTCAAATATTTTCAATGAGAAGGCTGTGAGTTGCCAAGTATGGCTTTTCTTCTTGATGCTTTTTGACGAGTACGTGCACGATTCGCGGACATAGAATTATGAGCGGGGATTCAGGAATGAGAACTGCAGCTGATGTCTCCGGGCCGACAAGCGACAAACTTGTGGGCACTTGGAAGCTAGTATCCGCCTCGAGCACCACAGCGGCCGGGGAGCGAAGCGAAACTCCCTATGGGCCGAAGCCTGCGGGTTTTCTCACCTACACCGGGGATGGCAGGGTAACGGCCCTGATCAGCTACGACGGTCGAAAATCGCTCTCTTTCGGCGGTGGAACGGCAGAAGAACAAGCTGAGGCGTTTCAGACATTTCTCGCTTACGCGGGGCGCTACTCGTTCAACGGGGACAAGGTGACCCATCATATTGAGATCTCGTCGATTCAGAATTATGTAGGTAAGGATCTGGTCCGCAACGTCAAATTTCACGGCGATCAGATCGTATTGGTTACGCCACCGACGCCGGTGAACGGAAAAATTCAAACCGTCGAATTGATTTGGAAACGCCTATCGGCTAGCTTCTAATGCTTTCCGCGAGAATACAGCCAGCCCAGACCTCCATGGGGTATTCGTCGTATCACTCTGAATCCATGATAGTTAAGCGCTCGCTTCGCAAGTTTTCCCGGAACCCCCTGTGTTAGACTCAACCTCAATAAATTACTGCTTTCTGCGTTAGGGAAATTCTGATCTCACGAGCAGGTGAACGTTGTCTAAGGTTGGCGCTCCGGTCAAGAAAGTTCTTTTCAGCGACGAAATTCTGCAAGACCCGTATCCCACCTACGCCCGCTTGCACGAGGAAGGTCCGCTGCATTACGTGGACGTGGGCAGCAAATGGGCGGTGTGGTCCGTTTTCAGCCACGCGGAGTGCTCCTCCATTGCGAAAGACCCGAGGCTTTCCGCAAAGCGCGCCAGGCAGATGTTATTGCCTCTGCCGCTCAGCCGCCAGTCCGAGTTCAGCGAACTGGCGCGCCTGCTGAGCTTGTGGCTGATTTTCATGGACCCGCCAGAGCACACCCGCCTGCGCAAACTTCTCAATAAGGGATTTTCGGCCGCGGCGGTCGAAGGCCTGCGTCCGCAGGCCGAAGCCATTGTGGATCAAATGCTAAAACCGCTCCAGCATGGGTCGGAGGTTGAACTCATGAGCGAGTTCGCCAACCCGATGCCGGTGCGCATCATTTCGGAATTGCTAGGAGTGCCCCAGGCACTGCACGGCACATTCGTCAACGCGTCGCGCGCCATCGCGGTCTTTCGCGGCAATCCCAATCGAACCGTAGAAGAGGCACGCGCGGCACAGGATGCTCTTATCGAGTTAACCGAGTTTTTCCGAAAGACCGTAGCAGAACGGAGACGCAATAAAGGAACCGACCTGATCAGCCTCCTCATCGACATCGAGGAGGAAGGGGAAGTGCTAACTGAAGAAGAGCTTTACGCCCAGTGTATCGCTCTGCTTTTCGCCGGACACGAGACCACCCGAAATCTGATCGGCAACGGGATGTACACGCTCCTGAAAAACCCACAGCAGTCGGCGGAGTTGCGCGAGAAACCGGAGATGATCCGCTCGGCGGTGGAGGAGCTTCTGCGTTTCGAAAGCCCCGTACAGTTCACCGCTCGCGTGCTCAAGGAAGATATTGAGGTTTGCGGGCAACACATCCCGAAGGGATGGACAATCTTGTGCATGCTTGGCGCTGCGAACCGGGATCCAAAGCAATTCAGGGAACCGAATCAGTTGAACCTGAACCGGCTGAACAACCAGCACCTGGCGTTCAGTGCTGGTCTGCATTTTTGCATTGGCGCCCAACTCGCTCGGTTAGAAGGTCAAATTGCGATCCAGAATCTGGTGCAGCGCTTTCCGGAGATGAAGCTGACCGGCCGGCAACCGGAGTGGGCTTCAACATTTGGATTCAGGGGACTGAAAAATCTTCAGGTAATTCTCTGAAAACATCGCGCGAGCTGCTGGGTCGACTGCGGCACGCGACTGCCGTACCCACGACCAGAGGCAACGCGATAGCTATCGTGCTTTTTGTGTTACCCCAACCAGTCGTGCGGCGGGCCTTAGCGACCGTGATTCTCATGATCTGACACTGATGCTACCGGACTCGTTGTCCGTTGGTTCTCCGTCAAGGCGAGCACGGCAAAGGCAGTCGCCGCGTCGCTCATGAATCGCCCTGTGTCGGACGACACGTGTCGTCGCTTGTTTACAGAGGAAGCAGGCCAAGAACCCTCCGCCGCATTCTGATGGCTCATCAGCCAAGAGATTCCACGCTTAAGTTGGGCATTGTCGCGGGGTACGCCCGTCTCTTGCAGAACGAAAGTAATAAGGCCGGTGGCGACGCCGTCACTGTTCCCGTCCATGGGTGTTCCATCTTCTCGAAGCCACATATTCACCAACGAGCGAAGACTCCAACCCTTCCAGTTCCAAGCGATTGAAGCCAATCTCCATCCTCCATCGGCCTGTTGTTTGCTCAAGATTTCTTTAATGATAGCTTGCTGTTGGTCCCGCGGCAGGAGTTCCGGCAATTTGGTCGAAGCCCAAAGAAGGAAAACATGATTGGCGGTGGATTGTGCTGCGCTTTCCCGATTCAGATATTCGCGCAAACGATCGAGATTGCCCTGGATTTCGGGGGTCGATCTGTAATTCCCAGGGGCCGTCCCCACTGCGATAGCGGCCAGTGCCGCTCCATAGTACGCCGAATCGTTCGCTTCCCAAGGTTCCTGGTCGAACTGAAGCCAAAACCATGAGCCCCGCTTGTCTCCTGTAGTCTGCTGTAACGCCCACATGTTGTGGAGCGCGGCTCGGGCGTCGTCACCTAGTTGTCCGTTCTGAGCGTCGTGGCTGGCGAGAATCAGCGCGTTGAGCACCGATTCGGTTCCGCGGGACTCAGCGGTTTTGTGGTCGTATCCCTGGTCGCTGTAGTACGGCCCAACATTCCTCCAAAGCCTTACGCGCTGGGTGACATTATCGATCAATCTGCGTTCAATGACGGTTGGAACTTGTTCGGAGAGGGGGGCGCGCAGGGACGGCCGGGCGAGGGCATAGGGTAAAGCTGTGTGACACGAGATGCAGAAAGTGCCGTGATCACGGGCGGACCCGGACCATTCCATCCACCAGCCCTCCCTGTAGTCCAGGTATGCTGCCGCGGCTGTCGGATCCCAGGAGGTGGAAACCTTGGGTGCGGCGTGCGAGCAAGCCATCATCGCCCCGGCCAGGAGGCACGCCAATAGGCCTCCCGTTCTCCGCACGACAGCTTTCATGGGGATGGTTCCGCAATATCGCTTCAACGATGACCCCACAACACACTAACCATTTGCAATCGGAGGACTCAGCCGAAACAGCAGTACTAGGGCGGGGTCGAGTTCGCCTAAACGTTCCCCGCAAACCCAAGCCGCAGACAATGGTAACCGAAGGATATCATCCGCTGAAGCGCCTGCCTTATAACCAGGACGAACCAAGCTGATCTTCCGATGGAATCCTTGCCGGCAGCCTTCCACATGGAGCATAGCAATCGCATGCGTTCTCGGTGAGTCACTCGAATTTTCAGTCCCTTCGACGCGATAATGTCATACGCCCTTTGCTCCAGATAGACGGACCGAATATCCTTCCGGAGGCATCCCATCAAAGAGAGTGGGATGACATGTTCGACGACTGCACCGGGGATGAAGAGGGGGAGTTCCCCAACCTCCATCAAATTGGCTAACAAGAGAGTGTCCTCGGCCCTAAGCGCAACTGGATCGAACACGTCGCTTTCGATGCCCAACCGAGCGCGTCGAATGGCGAATCCAGCCGTGTTCAAGTACCGAATGCGAGCATCTGGCTGAAGCATGAGGCTTTGAAAGGTTGTGAGCCTAAGATCTTCTGCCCTGCCAACGAGGCTGGCGGAATTCCCCACGAGTCGAAGCTGGAAACAATCGTGCTGGGGTGAGCGGGAGATTGCTGAATTCAGGGCTGCTAAACAGTTTTTCTCGACTTTGCAGTCGGCATCCACAAATAGCAGTACCGCCCCTTTGGACATCCGAATGCCCCGATTTCTGGCACTTGGAATACCCCCGTGAGGTTGTCGGACTAGTGTCAACGGATAACAATACGCCGAAGGGCTAATCTCTTCTCGGGCAATTTCCGTGCTTCCGTCGTCCACAACGATGACTTCGAAAGATGGCGCATCGGTTTGTCGCGCCAAGGACTGCAGGCATTCCCCAAGCGGTACCCAATCGTTGTAAACGGGTACGACAATACTGAACAGCGGGGTCGCGCTTGGGTTCTGTTCGTACTCACTCATAGGCTGTTAAGCTGCAGCTCAGACGGTCTTACCTAAGTAGAATTTCACAAACCAACGGGAACTCAAAGTTCGTTCATGGGTACTTTAGTTTCGGTTCGCAGTCGGTGGTTCTCGACTCGAGGCGTTTCTCGAGCCCGCGCACAAT
The DNA here is from genome assembly GCA_049519055.1 of Candidatus Sulfotelmatobacter sp. Lineage (GTDB taxonomy): Bacteria > Acidobacteriota > Terriglobia > Terriglobales > Acidobacteriaceae > Sulfotelmatobacter. Next base: position 24,345 of record JBEKRE010000044.1, read on the forward strand.
TGCACCCGAAGCTTCACCTGTAGCTCATACAGTTCTGCGCGATCCGGTACCAGTTCCGGATGATTTAGCCACTAATTTGCTAAACGTGGAGCTGAGCGCCCGGATTCTGGACCGATCGTTGTGGATAATTGGCCGGTGTTGTCCCCCCGCCGCCCAACCCGCAACCCCAAGTCCCCGGGATTTAGGGTGTTCTATAAGGCGTGCAATTTTAGGGGGAAGGGGCGCCATGAGGTTCGTTGACCCTCACTGGGGGAGGGCGTAAAGTGTAGAGCTCAAAATCGAAACCTTGCCAGTTTGAATGCATGCTTGGGCAGAAGAGCGCAGATATGGAAGGCAAGTACACTCGCATACCGTCCGGCCCTCAAGAGGACTATAAAGCCACCGACGACCTCCTGGATTGGATGAGTCGCCAGTTCAGAGTCTACGGTGACATCTACAAGGCCCGCGTGTATGGGTCCAGCGTATATGCGATCCGGGACGTCGAGTTTGCGCACCATGTGCTCGTCGAGAACTGGCAGAACTACGTGAAAGGTCAGCTCATCAAACGCGTTGCCCTACTCCTCGGCAATGGCCTCATGGTGAGCAAGGGAGACCTCTGGAAGCGGCAGAGGCGAATGATACAACCGGTGTTTAATCATGAATCAATCGGCCCCTTGACCAAAATGATCACGGCCGTCAATACGGCACTCCTTGGGAGATGGCAACTGGCAGCCCGGAGAAACGAAACCGTCAATGTTACGCGCGACGTCAGCGGCATGGCCCTTGAGGTCATGCTCCGCTTCATTTTCGGCGACGATTACGAGCGGGTCCGCTCCCATTTCGATCTCCTCTCCCAGGAACCAGCGCGCAACATGGAATTTGCATCCTCATTCCGAGCTTTAGGTAAGATCATTCTTGCGGTCATTGAGCGACGACGAAGGGGACCCGCGACTTCCACTGACGCTCTGGGCATGCTCATCCCGGCGCGCGACCCGCAGAGCGGCCAATTAATGCAGGATAGCCAACTCATCGATGAGATCCTCACTCTGATTGTCGCAGGTCACGAGACCACGGCGAGCACTCTGAATTGGACATGGTATCTGATCTCCCAGCACGCCGAAGTCGAACAAGCGCTGTCCAACGAGCTCAAAGCTCTGCCGATATTTTCTGGTTTCGATGATCTGCCCAGGTTTCTCTATACCCGACAAATCATAGAAGAGGCTATGCGTTTATATCCGGCGGGTTGGTTGGTGACCCGTAGAGCGCTGCGCGACGATCGCCTCGGCGAGTATTTGGTTCCGGCCGGAACTGAAATCTACATTCCACCCTATTTCATCCAGCGGCATCCCGATTTGTGGGAGGAGCCCGACCGCTTCAACCCAGATCGCTTTCGTCCTGAGAATTCAAGACGTCGGCATCGACTGGCGACGATCCCTTTTTCTGCAGGCCCGAGAAACTGCATCGGGGCGTCTTTTGCACGTATGGAAATGCAGATTCATCTCATGACAATCGCCAAAGACCTGCGGTTGCGATATGTTCAATCGAGGCCGATTGAGCTCGAAGCCGGAGTGAACCTGCGCAGTAAGTATGACTTCATAATGTACCCAGAGACCAAAATAGTCGGAGACCCCGAAGCGACGGTTTCCGAGTTGCATCCGTAAGACCTGGTGAACCCACAAGAAAGTGGGACAGCGGTTGTTCCGAAAGCAACAGCCAGGACGAGTAGCGCGGAGTCCGTGGCAGAAACGCGAAGCAGTCGCTTCCACTGGAACTTGGCCGATAATTCTCCTACGGCTGTAATGTGCTTCTGGGCGCCCACGTCACACCACTGCAGTTTGGTTTTTTCGAGCCCTACAAGGGGATGCGGTTCCTCGCCGTTTTGAAAAAGTGAGCAAATTTGAACAGTTCCTCCATTTGGGGAAACAGTATTCTGCAAACTACTTGGCGCGGCAGTCCCTCGGGGGAGGGAGCGCTTTTTTGGGATGCGGTTGGGTTAAACTGGTGTTACACATTGGGGCTCTCACGACCTGGCGACCGCCTTTTTTCAACGTGTCGCGAAGGTTGTTTCAGGTATCGATCCTACGTAGTCCTCGCAGGGGCATGATGCTGAGCGAATTTTTCAAGTGCCCAAGAAACCCGCAGAATCGGCTGGTGGCTTATCGGGATATTGCTCGTTTCGCTGCTTAGCTTCGTCGGCGCAGCGATTCTCGAGATCATTCCGGTGCTTTGACGGAAGCTACTCAGCCGCTTTGGGTTCTTTTAGCAACGGTCGAGCATGTCGAGTGCCCCGCAACAACCCGAGTGCGCTCACGGCGTTCCTGAGCGCCGCTTCCACGCCCGACGCCGGGTACAATCGCTCGCTTACGTCAACGTTGGCAGCAGTCGCGGTGTGGTGTTCGATATCAGTGAAGGCGGGTTGGGTGTACACAAAGCTGCCTCTGAGATCGAAGCATGTTCCTCCACTGTGGCTTTCCATGTACCCGGCTCCCAAGACACGGTGGAAATAAGAGGACAGATTGCGTGGCTGAGTGAATCGAAGAAGGAAGCGGGCATCAGATTTCTTGATCCACCCGAAACCGTTCGCAGCAGAGTACAAGAGTGGATTTCGCTGATCAATCCAGCAGAAGCAGGCCTGCATCTCTATGTGGGGGAATCTGCCGCAACGAGCGTTTACGAACTGAACCCGCTGGATGATCCGCGCTGGGAGACTTTCGTCCGCAACCGTCCTCGAGCTTCAGTCTTCCACAGTACAAACTGGCTCAGAGCCTTACAAATTGCCTATGGGTATTGTCCGGCCGTTGTGACAACATGTCGCCCGCAGGCCGCTCTGACCAATGGTCTCGTTTTTTGCCGCGTTGAGAGTTGGTTGACGGGGCCGCGAATGGTCTCTTTGCCCTTCTCCGATCACTGCGAGCCACTGGGAAACAACTCCGGCGAGTTGGATGACCTGCTCTTTAGTTTGAGACACGATGTCGACACAGGCAGATGGAAATACCTAGAGGTCCGGCCCCCTTTCTATCAGCCAGGCACTCTGACAGGTTTCGGCAAGAGTCTTACGTATTGTCTTCATCGGCTGGATCTGAGCGGACGAAGCACCCAGGAACTGTTCCACAATTTCCACAGGAGTTGTGTCCAAAGAAAGATTCGACGAGCCGAGCGGGAAAGGTTGAAGTACGAGGAAGGGACATCGGAAATACTGCTCCAACAGTTCTATAAGCTTCTGGTCATCACCCGTCGGCGACTGTTCTTGCCACCACAACCACAGTACTGGTTTCGCGCACTGATTGCCTCATTTGGCGAAGACCTGAAGATCCGAGTTGTGTCTAAGGACGATCGGCCGGTGGCGAGTATCCTGACGATTTCACACAAAAAGACAATGGTTTACAAGTATGGTTGCAGTGATGCACGGTTCAACAGATTGGGCGGAATGGCACTTCTGCTTTGGAACACCATCCAAGAAGCCAAGGACAAGGATCTCGAGGAATTTGACATGGGACGTTCCGACGATGACAAACCCGGCCTCAAATCGTTTAAGGAACACTGGGGAGCGGTCGGAACGACCCTGAATTACTGGAGATATCCCAATCAACCGGTAGGGACTGCAAACGCTTGGCGAGAAAGCATGCTACGACGACTAATTCCAGCAGTTCCAAACTCTGTTCTACGGACGATAGGAATGCTCTTGTATCGGCATATCGGCTGAAAAGCAAATATCTTTATAGTGCGACCGGCGAGCGCCTCGGAAGTGTTGTCGGAAAGGTTCCCCGAATCAGCGTCAACGACGTGAAATACAGAATTGGCTTCGGCTGGCTTCAGGGAGCGTTAAGAGGGGCTTCATCGAGATAACGGCTTAGTACCGCGGCGAGGCTGTCGAAGTGCACCGCGATCATTTTCAAGTGATCGCCAGGTACGGTTTCAACTTCAAACTCCGCCGCCAAATGCGACCACACCGCGACCGGGTCGTCGGGAAAATAAGTGCTGATTCCCGCCTTTACAAACTTGATGGTGCCTGGATAGAACCGAGGTCGATAGCGCCGCCAGGCCAAAGATGCGGCATCCCGCATCCGCTGCATCACCTGGGCCGACGAGATTTCGGAATGGCTTTGTTGCGGCGCGCTTCCGGCATTGTGCTCCGAAGTCTTCGATCCGGTTCTGCCAGAGGATGTTTTGATAAGTGACCATACTCGCCTTTGGGCGAGACGAAGAGACAGGAGCAAACGTTGGAAAGCAGCCAGCTGATCTCGATGAGGGTAAGAATCTAGCAGGGCCAGCAGGGCCACCTTCTCGCCTTCGGCAAGTAGACGTTGAGCAATCTCCAGCGTCACCAAGCCTCCAAGAGAGTATCCGATTAGGTAGTATGGACCGTGCGACTGCAGTCGCTTGATCGCACCTAGATGGAACTGGGCCATCTCCTCGATTGAGCTCGACGGTTCGTCCTTCCCATCAATGCCTCTGGCCTGCATTCCGTAAATTGGACGGGAGGATTGTATCTTCTCCACGAGATGAAAAAGGTCAAACACGGTGCCGCCAAGACCATGTGCAATGGAAATCGGTGGATCTTCGGCGCCAGCTTTCATTAACAGGAGTGGCGGAAGGCGCGGCGGGTCGGGCTGTTGCAGCAGTGCCGCGAGAGTAGCGACCGTCGGAGCTTCATAGATCAGGAGCGGTGGTAGATCGCGGCCGCACCCCTCAGCAATCTCAGCAAATATCCTGTCGGCCAAGGAAGCATTGCCTCCGAGGTCGAAGAAATTGTCGTTCACATGGATTGACGGCCGCTGCAGCACGCGCTGCCAGAGCGGAAGCAAAAACTCGACTGCGGAGCTCTGCGTCATGAATGCGCGAATTCCCAGTAGAGCTCTCTGGCTTTCTTGTAGAAAGGGCCGAACTCAAGCGGACGGCTGCCGATCCGAGTCACGGGAACTACCTTGGAATAGTTTCCGGTCGCGAAAATCTCATTCGCCTTCTCAAAGTCCTGGTAAGTGAGAGTCGTCTCGATCACCTTCACCCCGGCTGAGCGCAACAGTCCAATCACCCTTTGTCGGGTGATGCCTGCCAGAAATGTTCCATTCGGGATTGGCGTCAGCACCACGCTATCCTTGGCCATGAAGACATTGGAAGTGGCGAGTTCGGCGACGTTGCCCAGCATGTCGCACACAATCGCGTTGTCAAAACCCCTGTCGTGCGCTTCAAAGAGCGAGCGCGAATTGTTAGGGTAGAGACAGCCGGCCTTGGCATCGACCGGCATGGTTTCAATCGTCGGCCTGCGATAAGGGGACAAAGTAATGGAGAAGCCTTTCGGGACGCGCATCGGCGCCTCATAGATGGAAAGACACCAGCGCGTCGAGTCGGGATCGTGCGCCTGAACCCACGGCCCTTCTTTTTCCGCCCAGTACATCGGGCGGATGTAAAGTGCCGCGTCTTTATCGAACTTCGCAATTCCTTCCCGCGCCAGCCTTACCCATTCTTCGGCCGCGACCGTCGGCTTAAGAAATAGTTTCTTGGCGGAATCATTCACCCGTTTGCAATGCAGATCGAGATCGGGAGCGACTCCCTCAAACGCGCGAGCGCCGTCGAATACCAGAGAGCAAAGCCACGCGGCATGCGTACGCGGACCCATAATCGGCACATTGCCCTCGTGCCAATGTTCTTCGAAATAAGTCCAGGTCTTGGACCATCCGGTTCCGAGTGCCATATGTTGCCTCCCTTTGTCCCTTCCATCGTAGGGTTCGCCACCAACGCAGAGTCGAAGACTTCCAAGATTTATTTCGTACCGCTGGCATAGCCAAAGATGGCCTGCAACTCAAGGAATTCTTCCAGTCCGGCCTCGCCCCATTCTCGACCATTGCCCGACTGCTTGAAACCGCCAAAGCAACCGGCGAAGTCGATTCTGGCGCCATTGATGTGTACGTTGCCGGCTCGAATTCGCTTGGCTACCCGGTGTGCCCGTTCGATGTCTCCCGCGGTTACAAAGCCCGATAAACCGTAGGGCGTGTCATTGGCTATGCGAACGGCGTCGTCTTCGTTCTCATAAGCGATGATGCAAAGAACAGGCCCGAAGATTTCCTCGCGTGCGATCTTCATCTCATTGCGGACATCGGCGAACACGGTAGGTTTCACGAAGTACCCTTTGTGCATGCCTTCTGGCCGTCCGGGCCCGCCAGCCACCAACGTCGCACCCTCCGCCACGCCCTGCTGGATCAGACGCTGCACTTTGTCGAACTGAGCTCGACCCGCGAGCGGACCGAGGCTCGTCTCATTGCTGGATGGATCCCCAACGATGGTGCTCTCGGCTGCTTGTTTCGCCACAACCGAAGCCTCAGCCATTTTGGAGCGGGGAACAAGCATTCGAGTGGGAGCATTGCAGGATTGTCCGGAATTACGAAAGCATTCCTGCGCGCCGTGCTTGACTGCATTCTCCAGGTCGGCGTCATCCAGAATAATGTTGGCAGATTTGCCGCCGAGCTCCTGCGTGACCCTTTTTACCGTAGGGGCGGCGGCTACGGCGACCGTGACGCCGGCTCGCGTGGATCCTGTGAAGGAAACCATAGCCACGTCAGGATGAGAAGCAATCGCCCCACCGACCGTCGGCCCGTCGCCATTGACCAAGTTGAAGACGCCCGGTGGAACGGCCGCTTCATGCAGGATCTGCGCAAAGAGATATGCTGAGAGGGGCGCAATTTCACTGGGTTTAAGGACCATGGTGCATCCCGCCGCCAGCGCGGGCGCTACTTTGCAGATGATCTGGTTCATGGGCCAGTTCCACGGAGTGATCAGTCCACACACGCCAATCGGCTCTTTCCGCATGAGCGTGGAACCCTTGAGCTCTTCAAATTGAAAGTGCTCCAGCACCTTCACGATCTCGAGCAAATGGGCCAGTCCGGCAGGCGCCTGCGCCTTTCGGCAAAGCGCGATCGGAGCTCCCATCTCTAGCGAAATCGTCTCAGCCATTTCACCGATCTTTGACTGGTAGACATCGATGATCCGGCGTAGAAGCTCCAGCCGTTCCTTCGGACTCGTTTCGGAATAGGTTTCGAAGGCGCGTTTGGCCGCAGCCGCGGCGCGGTCTACATCCACGGCGCTGCCGAGCGAGATAACCGCGACCGGCTCTTCGTTGGAGGGGTTGATGACTGTGAACTCGTGGGTTACTGCAGGATCGACCCATTTCCCATCGATATAAAATTGCCGGCAGGTCTTCATTGGTCTCTCTGTCTGGTCGAGGGCGAACTACTCCGGTTCGCCTCGGTGTTCGTTTGCAGACTCCCCCTAACCAAAAGATATCATCCTTTGAAACGCCAGCCGTGCCACGACAAGACGGAATGAGGGTGGTCGATTCGGTTCACAATCAATTGTAGGAGGTTACGCAGCGAGGGCACCCAGGTTCGCCGGGAGGAGGGAGATTGTCCCACGGGACATTGAAAGTTCTCTTACGGTTACTTTGGTTTTCAGTTCCCGACCTTCCACGGCCTCTCGGAGCTGTTCCTCGAACCGATGGGCTCGTATGATCGAGGTGCGTGACGCAGATCGGGTCTGAAATGGTTTCCTTTGAATCCACAAAATCAGGGTGCGCCGTGAGTCCGAAGCACGCGCCGACGATACCTGAGATCCTCGCTCCGATTTGGCAACGGGTCCTGCAACGTTCATGCATCGGGATCGACGATAATTTCTTTGACCTCGGAGGCAATCTTTCTTCGGCGGACACTTTGTTCGCCGAGATTGCGCGAGAGTGTGGGCGCGAACTACCAAGTGCAACCATCTACCACGCTCCGACGATCGCGGCGTTGGCTTCTGTGCTGGAACAGCCGACGCTTCCGCAGTTCTCGCCCTTCTTCCAGCTGAAGGCAGGAAACGAGAAACCGCCGATTCTGATTGCGCATGGCCTTGGTGGTCACTCCGATTTTTTCCAACTTGCAAAGCACATTCACACTGGTCATTCGATATACGGAATTCAGGCTAAAGGTGTTGACGGGATGGAGGAGCCGCTGGATCGCATTGAGGATATGGCCCGATTCTATGTCGACGAACTGGAGAAGCTGCAGCCAAAGGGCCCTTACATTCTGATCGGTTATTCATTCGGAGGTCTGGTGACGCTGGAGATGGCGCAGCGCCTGTCCAAGGGCGGAGAAAATGTCGCCCTGCTGGTTCTGGTAGACGCTTACCCCGATCCCCACTTTCTCTCAAAGGGGCAGCGGCTTTGGCTCATTGCGCGGCGTGTAAGGAGACATATTTCCGAAATGAGGCAAATGCCGGGCCGTGAATCAGTCTCATACTTCGTTCGTGGGCTTGAACACCGATTGGGGATCACCCTAATACCCGACCGTGGCAGTCCCCTTCCGAAAAAGTCCCACCTATCGTTGGAGCGGACAATGTTGCACGTCAAGGAGAGGGCTTACGTGGCTCTGAGGCATTATCGGCCCAGGTTTTATGGGGGCAAAATAAAATTTATAGGAGCCGAGAACAATTCCTACTTTCCCAGCAATCCGATTTCAGTTTGGAGCAAACTGGCAGATGAACTCGCAGTTGAGATCGTCCCGGGAGGCCATTTGGACATTGTCACGACACGCTTCGAGGGTCTTGCCGATGTGCTTACGCGATATGTGAGCGAAGTGGGCCGGCGCGAATAGAGGGCTCGTCGATTGCCGAAATATCACCGATTTCTCAAGTACTCAAGAATAATCGCAACGATCCGGGATGCGGCTTTGCCGTCCCAGAGTGGAAGACGTTTAGACGGTGGTGCGGGCTTGTGGAGGATAGCGTGACCGGCGGCGAAATGCGTTCCGGGTCCACTCCTATTACCTGATTTGTGCCGTGCTCGACCCGTTGCAGGCCGTTCCGTGTTATCGCGCAGCGTAAGACACGGTACGCCCAGGACCGTGGCTTCCTCCTGTACTCCACCCGAATCTGTCAGCACGATACGCGCGCAGTCGTTGAGCGATAGAAAATCCAGATAACCCAGCGGATCAAGCGGCACAATTCCAATGCGCTCTCCACGGACAACATCCGCAAGGTACTGCTTCAAACCGAAGCTTTCGATATTCTTGCGAGTTCGAGGATGAATGGGGAAAAAGACCGGCAGAGCACTCGCCAGAGACTTCACGGCCGCTAGAATTCCTTGCAACGTTTTGGGATCATCCACGTTAGAATTCGACATGACCATGCCCGAAGAAATTAGCAGGAAGCTCACGGATGCAATCTGCACCCTGCTTTTCGTAAGCGAAGAAAGCGGCGTTCACAACCTAAAAGACAAAGGCAAATCTTTCTTGTCGGCAACGTCATGATCGACTCCCTGCTCCGGCACCGCGAGTTGGCCAAGAGATCGCCGACTCTCGACAAGCTTGGCGTGCGTAAAAATCACTCAGGATGCACTCCCTACGGAGTACTCACTCTACATCGGCTGCGCAAGCCCGCTTCGATGGGGGCTACATTCATCCTCAGCTTTACCTTGCTGTAAGGGCCGCGGCGATGGTCGAGTTCACATCCCCCACGACCAGGATCATTTGTGGCCTGTAGTCAAGCAGAACTGGTTCGATGCGCTTCATAATTTCCGCAGTCTGCACTGCGTGGCTGCCGGAACCAGCTTCGAGATTCACATCCGATTTTCGGCAGGCCTAAGTCCGAGAAGAAACTGCCGGAGAGAAGGTCGTCGTAGTGCTGTCGAGGTGCACCAGGCAGTGTTCGATGTCGTGAAAGTTCTTCAGTTCTTCGACGATGGGAGCGATTTTCATGAAGGTTGGCCGTGCCCCAACTACGCTCAGAAGCCTAATCATCGGGAATCTCCGGCTGTCATTCGGCTGAGGACCATTGGCAGTAAAGGAGATTGGCTGAAGTCCATGATGGAGAAGTACTAAACTGCAAGTACCAGGAGGTTTCATCAAGTAACGGAGCAGAGCATTTTTTGGGGCACTTCCGAATCGCTCCGCACATTTGAAAAGGCTTATCCCGGAATCGAGAAGTTGTTGCAATGTTGGTTGTGAGTTCCGAACCCAGTCCGAGTGACATTTGTCACACTACGATGGTTTTTCGTCACAGACTTTTCGTCTGGAATCTTGGATAATACAAACGTCGAGCATTGGCGCGAAATCGTTCGTTTGCCACCCCCCGCTTGACGCTCCCCGTTAACAACCCAAGAACGTTCGGTAGCACTCGTAACGAGGTGGGCGATTGCGGAAATATTATCGATTTATCGACGGCCTGCGGAAGTTTGCGAAATCCCGGATGGAGCCCGAGGAGGCGATCGCCTTAGCACGATCTCTGCTCCAGAAGAGAATCGCCGCGCGCGAAGGGAACTTCCTAAGCCTTGCTGAGCGGAGCATTTTTCAGCATTCGCGCAGCCCGTACTTGCCCTTGCTTGCTGCCCGGCGAATCACTTTCAGCGATTTGAAGTCCTGGGTCTCAAGAGATGGTCTGGAGGCGAGCCTGCGCACCTTGGAACGCGAAGGGGTCTACTTCACTGTGGACGAGTTCAAGGGGAAGGTGCCGGTTCGACGCAAAGGGGTCGATTTTGTCTGCGACGAAGGGATGTTCGATAACCCTTATCTGTCGTTCGTATACGAGGTGAGGAGCGGCGCGACTCGAAGTGCGGGTACGAGGATCCGGATCGACTTTGATTACCTGCATCAAAGGTCGCTCTACGATGCGTTCTTGCTTGATCTCCACGGGTGCCTCACGGCCCCAATTGCAAATTGGTTTCCGGTGTTTCCGGGAGCGCCTGGAATCAACTCCAGTCTGAGATTCGCGCATATCGGGAACCCAGTCAGGCAGTGGTTTTCGCAGGTTGCGGAAGATCAGGTCCGAGTTAACTGGGAAAAAAGATGGGGTACAAAAACAATTTTTGCGGTTCATCGCCTCTTTGGTTGCCCGCTGGCAGAGCCACAATACGCCGGGCTTAACGATGCTCACCGGATCGCTGAATGGGCTTCCGGGGCTCTCGCTGAACACTCGAACTGCATCATCTACACATTTGCAGCTTCGGCGGTAAGAGTGTGTATTGCTGCAGCCGAGGCCAACCTGACTCTTAAAGGTGCGAAGTTCCTAGTAACGGGCGAGCCTCTCACACCGCACAAGAAGAGAGAAATCGAATCAACGGGGGCTGCTGCGATTCCAGTCTACGGAATATCGGAAGCCGGCGTGATCGCCGCGGGTTGCGATCAAGCCCATTCGCAAAGTGATCATTGTCACCTCTACAAAGACACCACTGCGATCATCTCTCACCAGCAGGTGGTTCCGAACTTCGATTTGTGCCTGGACTCCTACCTCTTCACCACCCTCCTCTATGAATCGCCCAAATTACTTCTGAATGTCGGCATGGGCGATTTTGGCGATCTTGATTCGGATGGTTGTAATTGCGGCTTTGGACGTCTCGGCTTCGACACCTGCCTCAGCAACATCCGCAGCTATGAAAAGCTGACCGGCGAAGGAGTGACCTTCGTGGACACGGACTTCGTGCGAATCATCGAGAAGGAGCTGCCCGAGACCTTCGGCGGGAAAAGTACAGACTACCAGTTGATCGAAGAGGAAGACTCGAAGGGATTCACCCACCTCCACTTGTTGGTCAGCCCTCGCGTGGGAGAGGTGAACGAAGGCGAGGTTCTGGAGAAGTTCATGACGCTGCTCAAGCGCGGGGAAGCCAGTCCAGAATCGTGGGCGCAATCTGGAACCGAGATGTGGCGCCAGTCTGGCATGGTGCGAGTCAGGCGCGATTTTCCAATCTGCACATCGAGTGGCAAAATCCTGCCCTTTCAGTTAGGGAAACGAACCAATCAACATAACGAGTATGCGACCAAGTGAAAGGAACATTATGGGATTTCCAGCACAAAGACTGAGAAGACTCCGGCAGAGCGAGGCAATTCGGGGGCTCGTTCGCGAAAATACTCTTTCCGCTCGTAACTTCATTTTGCCCCTCTTTGCTGTTCCCGGAAGCAAGATCAGACGCGAGATCGGATCACTGCCAGGCAACTACCATTTGTCGATCGACTGCTTGGTAGAGGAGGCCATCACGGCCCGCGATTTAGGCATTCCTGCGGTTCTCCTGTTCGGCGTGCCCGAAGCGAAAGACGAACAGGCGTCAGGCGCATATGCTGAGCACGGAATCGTTCAGGAAGCGGTGCGGGCGCTGAAGACTACCGTCCCCGAGATCCTTGTCATTACCGACGTCTGCCCATGCGAGTACACGCTGAATGGGCACTGCGGGATCATTCGCAATGGCTACCTGGACAATGATGCCTCGCTGGAGTTGATCACAAAAATAACGGTCTCCCATGCCGAAGCCGGGAGTGACATGGTCGCACCTGCTTCCATGCTGGACGGGCAGATTCAGGCAATGAGGCAAGCACTCGATTTGCATGGATTCCAAAACCTGCCAATTATGGCGTATTCCGCAAAATTTGCTTCAAAGCTCTATGACCCGTTCTTTAAGGAAGGGACTCACTCCACCCTTTCTTTCGGAGATAAGAGAACTCACCAGATGGATTGTTCCAATTCTGACGAGGCCATGCGCGAGATCGCCCTGGACATCGAGGAAGGGGCAGATATCGTGATGGTCAAACCGGCGCTCTTCTATCTCGACGTCGTCTATCGCGCCAAACAGGAATTCAAAATGCCGCTTGCCGTATATGACGTGAGTGGGGAGTACGCGATGATCGATGCGGCGGCCCGGCTCGGGCGTCTGGACCGAGACGCGATCATGATGGAAGCACTGACCTGCATGAAGCGTGCGGGAGCCGACATCATCATCACTTATTTCGCGAAACGGGCGGCTGAGCTGATCCACCGCAACGAGCGCTCTGGCGATACCCATTCTGGGCGCGACATTCTCGTGGAAGAGTGGGCGATATAACAGTGCAAGGTACTCTCTCGAAAAATGAGCTCTTCCCCGATGCTGCCTCGCTTTCGCCTTCGCGCGGACTCAACGAGGAATCGAGAGGTCTGCGCCGTTTCATTCAAGTTCTCGACGACGCTGGCCTTCTGGTGCGCGTCAGGGAAGAAATCGATTGGAGATTCGTGATCGGGAGAAAGACGCGAGAGAGCCGAACACCCCTGCTCTTCGAGAATGTCAAAGGTTATCCTGATCGACGCGTGTTCACTAACGGGCTGTGTGATACCACCTCGATCGGGCTTGCTCTGGGTCTGGAGCTCGGGACTACACGCAAGACTCTCATAAAAGAAGCCAGGCGGAGAGTGCTCAAACCAGTGAAGCCGAGACTCGTCGAGACTGGCCCAGTGCTCCAGAACATTGTTCGGGCGAGCGAGGTCAACCTGCTGACATTGCCTGTGCCGCAGTGGAGCAACCACGATGGCGGCCGATACATTGGAACCTGGCACATCAATGTGACCAAAGATCCGGAGACAGGCTCCAGGAACGTAGGCGTGTATCGAATGCAACTGTTAGGTCCGAGGCAGGCGACCGTGAGTGCTTCTCCAAGAAGCCACCTGTCTCAGCATTTTGCCAAAGCCGAAAAAGAAGGTCGACCCTTGCCGATGGCGGTCGCCATCGGTGCCAGCGAGGCAGTGGTCATGGCCGCCGCCGCCGCATACCCTGATGGAATGGATGAATTCGACTTAGCCGGAGGTCTGCAACAGGAGGCTGTTCAACTCATTCCATGCCAGACAGTAAACCTCGAGGTTCCCGCACACTCCGAGATTGTAATCGAAGGGTTGATTCAGCCTGGCGGCCGAGTCCAAGACGGACCCTACTTCGATTACACCGGAAAACCGAACACGAATCCCGACGCCTTCTTGTTCGAAGCCACACAGCTGATGTTTCGAAACAATCCGATTTTTCGCGGGACCTCAATCGGAGTGGCAGGGGCCGAGGATCATCAACTTTTCGCCTTCCTCGCTGAACTTAACCTCGTGGACTTTCACGGCTCTCGGGTCAAACAACTGGTTCAGGGGCTTCTGCTGAAACAGAAGCTATTTCGAGCATTTCAATGCGTAGGCAAAATGGGAGCTTTGGTTCGTCGGCGGAGTCAGCCGCCCACTCTCGCACCCCGTTTCGGGTCTAAAGTGGAATGACATCTCCACCCCGACCCGCCGGATCTTGCGATATGGAAGCAGGGAGGGAACCGCCAATCTTTACGCACCGGGTGGAAGGCCGGCGAGGTCGGTTCGGACAATAGCCTCGATGAAGGCAGATGCGACAAGTTGGCCTACGGGCCAGCATGAGGATGAAAAGCGCAAGCACACCATAGAAGGCGGCCAGGCAATATTCAAGCTGGGGGAGTGGGAACATTGTACGATCCTTGAGATCGTCAGTATCCTCCGCTCGGGAGGGCAGATCAGTGACGGGTGTCACTTAAGGGTGTGAGCTTGGCGTCGGGCCAAGCACTCGGGCTTGGTGTGTCCGAGTTGCGCCCAGCAACGTAAATTCGCGGTCTTCGGAAATGCACGGCCAAGCCTGAACGTCCTCAAACCACTTCTTCGGGATGCGCGTCCCGTTTGTCCATCCCAAGGTTCCCCGCGGTCTCAGCGACACCCTAGGCGAAAGGAAGGCGCAGGGTAGGCTTTTCGTGGAGAGCGTGCCTACCGATTTCAGGCACCTGCCGCATCGCCGTATATAAAAGCTAATGACCTGCCTCACCACTATGCTGGGAGCCCCGAAATGAAGGATTTACGCTTGTTGTCCGTTGAGATTTTAAGCGGGGTGCAGGCTTCGAATGAACGTCACTCGCTTTGGGTCCAAAGTAGTTCGGTCCAGAAATTGACAACCGGGTGTAGAATTTCGGCTGCTCGCAAATGCACCTATTTCGGTGCACTTGTTCTGTCAACTCGAGAAACCAGGAGGATCGCATGATGAACCGATCTACTCGGCTGCATTTAATTGGAAAGATCACCTATTACGCAGGATGGATCGCGATCTTCTGTGCTGGGCTCGTGCATCTGAACATCGCCAAGGCGCTATTCATGGCGATGAGCCTGACGAAGCGGAATCTGTTCGAAGTGAGTGTAGTGTGCTTCGTCATCTGTATGGCGTCCGAGGTTCGCGTCCTCGCCTCGTCCGAAAAAGAGCTCCCCGGTTTGGTAAAGGGGCAAGTGGCTGCATAGGGAGACAATGGTGACAATTTGCGACGTCGCCGCGCCTCTTGGCCGAGCATGAGCTTCGGTTTGTTCTTGTTCAACTTGCCCAGCTAGCGGCCCAAGCTAGGTGTGCGGGAATCGGGGCACTGCCCAATCGATAGAAAAATTTCCTCATATCAATCACCCTCTACCTCTCGGTTTAAAATCCTGAATTGCCGCCAAGCCGACTCGCTTCTTTTCTGGTTTTGTGCCTGATCCAACGGGTAAGGAGGTCTACGGTCGAATGGCTAGTGTGGCCATCGCAGCTGATCGTTCTCTCTTGATCTCAGATGAAGGTGCAAGAATCATCTGGCGAGTCTCGTACAAGGATCGCTCAAGCCCGACGCAACAAAACTTCAGACTGCGTCCCCGGGGGATAAGAATTCTTGAGCGGAGATGTGCGATCGCATGGCCAGCGGCGCAAAGTGTAGCGTGCTCGCATCGCCCATTCCGCCGCTGCTGTTGATTCCGTGAGATGCTCCTCAGGGATGGCCGCTTGGACCGGTGCGGCCTGGCATTTGCAAAGCTCGGTGTTGGCCTTCCGCCGTGATCTGCTGTGACCCTCCGAAATCTACTCGCATGCCGCCCAAGAGTCGAGACTCAGTTCGTACACCACCAACCCTGATACCAAAAGAGTTGGTGCTGTCGCGTTGCTGTGTTGCTCTATGGCTAAGGGGTTTCGAGCGTCTCATGCGGCGGTCTTTCTCAGGGTGGGAAGTCTGGGACTGGTTTTTCTTGGCCTTGTAGCTCTGATTGGTTGCCAGGGGTTTAGTTCCGGTAAGCCCGCGGATCAACAGCAGCAATCTGGCGTTTTGGTTCTAGGCACCGCTAGCCTTGAGTTTGGCACCGTCACGGAAGGCACGAGCAAAACACTTACCGCAACAGTCTCCAATGCCGGAACCGCTTCCGTTACGATCAGCAGCGTCGCGATCTCCAGCCAATATTTCTCCCTGAGTGGACCCAGTCTTCCGATCACGATCGCAGCTGGCCAAAATTCTACGATAAGCCTTGTATTTACGCCCAACGCCGCGGGAGCTTTCAGCGCCACGGTTTCTGTCACTAGCAATGCGTCGAACGTCTCGACCACGCTGTCGCTTTCGGGAACCGGTGTGGCGAATGGTCAACTCGCTGTAAATCCCACCAGCCAGAGTTTCGGCAGCGTAGCTATGGGGAGTCAGTTCAACCAGACAGTCACCCTGACTAACAACGGCGCTTCGACAGTCAGCATTTCGCAGGTCTCGGCAACCGGGTCCGGATTCAAGCTGAGCGGGGTCACCACACCAATCGCGTTGAATACTTCACAAAGCACGACTTTCACAGTCGCGTTTGCACCTCAATCGATCGCAGCCGCCAGCGGCAGTGTGATGATCATGTCGAATGCGTCCAATCCAGCGCTGACCATTCCTCTGTCCGGTACCGGGGTTGCGGCGGGAGCGCTGGGATCAAGTCCCACGAGTCTCGCCTTCGGCAGCCTGCAGGTGGGTAACAATCAGGCTTTGTCAGGGATCGTGACC
>JBEKRE010000045.1:0-39759 GCA_049519055.1 Candidatus Sulfotelmatobacter sp.
CTCGATGGTCAGATAAGGATGAGTAAAGCCGAGCGTTCGACAGAGGTCTTCAGCGCGTCTCTCAAGCTTGCGATTCGCAGCTATAGCATCCGGCTTCAGGTAGTCGCGAGAAACCTCTAGAATTTGCGGCGGGCGAGCCTGCGCCATACTATCCGTCACAACCCCCAAGGCAACCGCGAAGCAAGAAAGCAGCATAACCCACTTTGCCGCGGCAATCATTGCGATCATTCTATGGAGCGTGCAGCAGGCGCACAACCGCCGCCGGGCACAAAGGTCAAGGGCAGCGTGACGCCTACTGCAACTTCGCGTACTCGGCTTTGGCTTGCTTCAGGATGGGGATGTCGGAGCGCCGTCGCCAAGCGAGTCACCGAACCTTCACCCCGTATTTCTGCGTCATCGGTGGGACGACACCGTTCAAGCGCAGGTACTCGACAAGCTGTCCGTAATGGTCGGTAATGTGCCAGAGGGCAACCACAGAGATGCCGAGTTTGGTGTTCGGTCCGGCGTAACGGCCTTCGACACGGTCGAGCGCATTGTTCGCAGTGAGCGTGGCGAGGACGCGGTTCGAGTAGTCGAAGGAGTCCTTGAGATACTTAATCAATTCGGCCTTGGTTTTCGCCGGATCGTGGCCGCCTTTTTCGCAGTCTTCGGGCGGGTTCTTGCCGTCAAATTCGTTGAAGAAGGCGAACTGAGCGCAGGCGACGTGCTTCACTTGCTCGCCAAAGCTGCGCACGCCGTCGAACTTGCCGACTGCGGGGATGTAGGAATACTTGTCCTCAGGCATGGCTTCAGCTAGGCCGAGAAAATTTCCCTCCGCGAACTGGAGCGTGCCACTGACGCTCTCTGCGATGGACTTGGGGATGTTATCCGGCTTGGCGGCTGGAGTGGTTGCGGAGTTCTGCGGCGTTGCAGATTTCTCGACAGCAGAGAGAGCGATGCCACACATGATAAGAAGGGTTGCGACACGAAAAAGGCTCATTCTAGCCTCCGGTATTCGGAAAAAGGATACTTGAGCCATAAAGGGAAGTCGAATGTGCGGGCTTAGCTCTGGTGGTTCGGAAGGGGTCGAATTTTGATCCCCTTCTATGCGGCCTTTCGCCCCCTGTTTTGGAGGGTCGGGTCGCTGATGTGTCATCCATACCTTTTGGACAGGACCTCCCAGTCTTGCGCCTACTTCTTTATTTTTCCACGTACTTCCGTGTCACACGACTCCGCTATAGATGATCTTTGCTTAGCACGAGCATGTACGGGTACTTGCAAGGGTAGTGTTCTCCGTTTTCCAGCTAGGCCCCGATCCCTGCGCCCATTCGCTAGTTTCTTCCACAAAATGGAATCGTGCCCGAATCACGAACAGACCCATTTCGACCCATTTCCACGTCCGCCCTAGAATCGAAATAGAATCAGCCACTTCCGTAGACACTGAATCTGGTAGTCGAGATGCAACACTATCCAGTCGCATGCCCTCCCGGCTTGCTCTTCTGATTAGCTATGTCTGAGAAGTACCCCTTCTTTCGGGCACTCCCGTGCGCGATCTACCGCATGTCTTTCTCGATAGGACGGGAAGCACCAAACAAGTTCTCTTTTCACGCCTTAACCCGCCGAAACAGTCTCACTGAGGCTTCGGATTGACAACTAAACACGTAGCACGTTTGGGTGGCGCATTTGCTGTTCTAATTGCCATCGTCCTCGCCGTAGGGCATTTAGGCTTACGCCGGATGCAAGCAATCGATGCAACCCTCTCCGACATCACCGGGAGTAAGTCAATCGACCTAGAGTTGGCACGAAGAGCGATGGCGATCTCCAATGACAATAACCGCATCGTGATGGAGATAGTCCTCGTGGAGAACAGGCGACTCGTCGAGCCGCTGTTGGCAGCCCGTTCTCAGAATAGCAAGGAACTCACGGAACTAATCGAGCAGAGCGAGAGCCGCTGTCAGTCAGAGAAAGAAAAGCAGGTGATGTCTGAGGTAAAAAGGACACGAAAACCGTATCTGGAAAGCTGCCAGCGAGCTATCCATCTGCTTGTCGATGAACGGAAACACGACGAAGCGGAAACGTTCATGGTCGAGGACACCCTGCCAGCGTTGCATGCATATCAAGCTGCTTGGGAAAAGTTCGTGGAGTTTCAGAAGGAAGAGTTGGAGGCGGCTGTCAAACACGCTCAAGTTGATTACGCCAAGGCTCGTCGCCTTGCTTCGTTAGTGATCGGTTTGGCAGTAGTCCTAGCTGGAGTGATCGCGCTATTCGCGACTCGCGAAACGGCTCACGAGATGGCTGCACGAATTGACGCAGAGAAAGAACTGAGTAAGCTCAATGCGGGTCTCGAAGAAAGAGTGATCCAACGTACCAGCGAGCTAAGCGAAACAATCCAGCACATAAATTTACAGGCTGCGGCTTTGGGAGCCGTTGCCAATGCCATCGCCGTCACAGATTTCCGTGGCACGATCCAGTGGGTGAATCATGCGTTCACGACGATGACTGGCTATAGCGCGGAGGAAGTGGTTGGCAAGAACCATCGCCTGTTGAAATCCGGAAAGCAATCGCAAAGCTTTTATGCCGATCTTTGGTCAACCGTCTCGTCAGGCAAAGTCTGGCACGGCGAACTCATTAACAGGCGGAAAGACGGGACGACCTATATTGAAGAGCAAACAATCACGCCCCTAGCCCAGAACGTCGGCGAAGCGATCTGGACGCACTTCGTCGCTATCAAGCAGGACATTACTGAGCGAAAGCGGGCCGAGGAGATGCTACGGAACAATGAGAACAAGTATCGCGCCTTGTTCGAGGACTCGGCGGATGCGAACTGGCTGTTGGACGAAAAGGGCTTTTTGGCGTGCAATTTGGCCGCGCTGCAAATGTTCGGATACACGAATGTTGCTGAGATGAAGCACCCCGTCGATATTTCTCCCCCGAACCAACCTGACGGCAGGTCCTCCCAAACGGTAGCCGAAGAGAAGATTGCGGCAGCCTTTCTTCACGGCAAAGAACGTTTCGAGTGGTTGCACCAGCGCAAGGATGGCAATGTCTTTCCGGCTGAAGTGTGCCTAACAGCATTGACGTTAAGCGGGCAGCCAACTCTGCTGGCCACCGTGCGTGACATTTCGGACCGCAAACTCGCCGAGGAACGGGTTCAATTCTTGGCCTACTACGATGCCCTGACGCGACTACCTAATCGGACGCTTCTTCGGGATCGACTTGCTAAGGCGCTTGCTGGCGCAGGTCGGCATAAGGAGAAAGTCGCGCTTCTATTCCTCGATCTCGACAAGTTTAAAGACATCAACGACTCATTTGGGCACGAGGTCGGCGATCTCCTCCTGCAGGGGGTTGGGGAGCGGCTTAAGACATGGGGGCGTGAACAGGACACCGTCGCCCGGCTGGGTGGCGACGAATTCCTGATTATGCTGACTGACGTGAAGGACGTGCCCGACGTAGCGGTTGCCACTGAGCGGCTTATGGATGCAATGACCGCTGAATTTGTTCTTCAAGGGCATCCCTTCAATGTCAGTTGCAGCATCGGCATTAGCATCTTCCCAGAACACGGCGCGGATTGCGAAACGCTGATCAAGAACGCCGATGCGGCCATGTATAGCGCCAAGGCTCACGGACGTAACAACTTTCGATTCTTCACCGACGACATGAACGCACAGGCGGTCGAGCGATTGACCTTAGAAAACAGCCTGCGTTCGGCACTCGCCAAAGAAGAACTTTTTCTGATGTATCAACCACAGATGGATATCGCCACTGGAAGGATCACTGGACTGGAGGCACTCCTCCGCTGGCAACACCCGGAATTGGGCCTTGTGCCCCCCGACAAGTTCATACGAATTGCCGAGAACAGCGGTCTAATTGTCCCTATTGGGGAATGGGTACTCAGAACAGCCTGCTCTCAAGCCCGGAAGTGGCAAAATGAAGGTCTGCATTTGGTGACAGTAGCGGTAAATGTATCAGCGGTTCAGTTTCGGCAAGAGGGCTTTTGCGAGCTCATCAGAAGGGTGCTTCATGAGACTGGTCTCGCCGCGCAATATCTTGAATTGGAACTGACCGAAAGCCTACTGCTAGCCAACGCAGATGTGACGCTCTCAGTCTTTCTGGAATTAGAGTCTATGGGGCTGACGCTGGCGATTGACGACTTTGGAACTGGGTACTCCAACTTCACCTCCTTGAGACAGTTTGGGGTTAGCAAACTCAAAATCGACCGCTCGTTTATCAGCGCCGTTGCTACGAATCCGGATTACTCAGCGATCACAACCGCGATTATCAGCATGGCCAAAAGCTTGCATCTCAAGGTGATTGCTGAAGGGGTCGAGGACGAAGCGCAACTGTCATTTTTGCGGGCACATCATTGTGACGAGATGCAAGGCTACTATTTCAGCAAGCCTTTGATGGTTGATAAGGTTGCTGACAAGTTACGGGGCGATAGCCCCGAACTGCACGCCCGTGCACAAGCAAGCGGGGCGCAATCGTGACAGCGACCTTATAAGGAGTTTCTTCATCGTGGCAGTCGGCCTTGCGCTTTTGGTGTCCGCTGATCCAGTTACAATTCAGCAGTTCAGCCTCGCCCTGCGAGAATTGGCTATTTCGCCCGATGCATGTCACGATGCTTCAAGCGCGGCACTCCTCCTGAAGCGCCGAAAGTTTGATGCCGTTATCGTTGATCTCCAACTGGGAGAACAGTCTGGAATGATCTTGGACGTGGCTCGGCTCTCCCCCTCGAACCGGACAGCCGCGATGTTCGGCATCAGCGACAACGATGCGGAAGTTACGTCAACTTGCCGCAAGAAGTCACAGTTTATCTTCGAGAGACCGCTTTCTGCGCAGTCGATCCAAAAAACCCTCAAGCCTGCATATGGGCTCATCCTAAGAGAACGAAGACGCTATTTCCGTTACCCAGTCTCTATTCCGGTTGTCATCCAGAATGAAGGCAGACAGGAAATTCGGTGCACCAGCGTAAATATCAGCGGAGGGGGTTTGGCTTTGGGCACACAGGTTCGGCTCCCTTCCGGCGAAAGGGTCCGCGTCCAGTTCACCCTGCCAGATCACCAAACATCCCTCTTGGCCAAATCAACGATCTGCTGGGCGAAAACTGGTCATCTGGGAGTTCGCTTCGAATCCATTTCTGATGAGCACAAGTCCGAACTACAGGTCTGGCTGTCACAGAAATTGGAGCAGACATTACCAGAATTCGTCGCCGGGAAATTCCGAAGCGCGGAACGCTGACTTTAGAAACGAGCTTGAGTCATAACCGTCGATTACCACTCGAATCGACCCGATGTAAAACATATGACGCAATCATCCTCGTTGCCGCCGACCGATTCGCCATTAACCACGATGTTTTTGGGTCAAAAAGACTGGCTCGCATATTGTTATTGCTAGCCCATTTCGGCAAGGACGGAAAACCGGAAGTTGCGATCCCCAAGATCAGTCAGGAAACTCTGGCAGAGATGGTGGGTACAACTCGCGGGCGAGCAAATTTCTTCATGAACAGGTTCCGGAAGTTGGGTTTCGTTCGTCACAACGGTGGGCTTGAAGTCCACAGTTCGCTTCTCAACGTTGTTCTCCACGACTAGAACTGCGTTCTCAAGAAAACATCTGAACAGTGGCTTGGTGCAGTCGCGGACTTAGAGCAATGCTAAGGCGTCAGGCCGTGGACTTGATTTGCGAAGCACAGCATCCACGAGCTTCAGAAGGTTCTCACCGCCTGTCATCAGGTCTAGTTTCGATTTTTCGATATATGCGATTGCGCCGTCATTCTTTAGCTTGTCCGCGTTGATCTGGGAAAGGCTACTCACAACAATGACTGGGACGTTGGTAGTCGTTGGGTCTTGCTTCAGGGATCGCAGTACAAGCTCGCCCCCCATTTTCGGCAAGAGCATGTCCAAGATGATGAGGTCCGGCCTGCTCTGGTGGGCCAACTGCAAAGCTTCCTCGCCATCACTAACATCGACCACACCGAAGCCTGCTTCAACGAGAATCCGCTTCATTGTGGTCCGTATGAGCCTACCGTCTTCAACCACAAGAATTTTTGTCATGGATGATTACTTTTCATACAGGTAATTATCCCTTGACCTGACGGGAGGGGGATACATACCTTTCAGACACTGTCTAACAGTGCATAACTTAAAGGAGCTTCAGCATTTTCATTACAAAGTTGATCCTAATTGAATCGAAGCTGACGATCACGTAATTGAGATTCGGGCGCTTGCTCCTGAGGGCTTACAAAAATCCGCAAGGGGAAGGTGCCGACATGCCAGATGCGACCAGTTGGACACGCGGGGGTTAGGGTCCTGTGCGATTTCCCAACGGTGCTGAGGCGAATGGGCTGCGTCAGACCTCAAAGTTGAGCCGCCACCGTTTTGGGGGGATTTTGAGTGTAATCGCGAATTTATCAACTGTTATCGACCGTGTGCCCTTGGTGTCTGTACCCAAAGCGGGGAAGGTTCAGGAACTTCTAAAGATTCAGCGAACCAATTCTGGAAAGAAAATTGGCTTTTGAGTTTTGGCTCGCTCCCTTCGAACGCTATTAAAACGTAGAATCTGCCGTTTGCTTTGAGGGCCGCCAAGATGATATCCCTCGCAAGTACGCCGTCGAAGTTTTGTCCGAATGGCAGTTGGCCGTGTTTGAGTTGCGGCAGTTGAAAGCCCGAGTAAGCTCCTCCCCGACAATCGTATCCCCGGAGTGTTGCACTAATGCAGGGCCGAAAATAGTACATGAACTCGCCCACATCATGCGGGAATGCAAACTGACGAATGCGGACGTTGAGAAGATTTCCTGAAGAGCGCAGGAGACGCTTGTCATAGACGTGCGCCACGCCGCCTTCGTCCTTCCACTCGAAGTCGGGCAGATGATGTATTTTAAGGTCCAACAACTGCCGGGCGCTATAGGTGCCGTCGGGGGTTTCCAGATCGGGGACGGGAGTAGGCGTTTCCACTAGTAGCGGCACCTTGAACGAGGTCGCGATGAAAGAGACAAAATCCGTCAGCCGAAGAGGGACCGACGCTATCCGCTGAGGAAGGTCGAGACGCTGCTCAAGCGGTAGGTCGAGCCGCGAGACCGGAACCCCTATTTGTGCCGACAATGTGCCCGTAGCGAGAGCAATGAGCAGCGCGGCGATTCTCATGTACACATAGACACCGACATGGCTTCTATTTCTTCTTTTGACAGGCTGCAAGGGGGCGAAGCCCCCTACCACGATGCGAAGAAAAAGACGAATCTAAACCAATAGAACCATAACCTTCTGGGTGCAAATTTTGCACCACGGTGCCGTGGGGTAAATTTTGCACCACGGTCTGAAAGGTGTTGTATGCCGTGTTCAAATCCATGACTACCGCCGACCAATCGGGCCTCCACGGGAGCCTCACTTCCATCACAGGCACGGCATACGTCCCTTCAACATGACGGGGCTGCTTGTAGTCCCCAGGTATGGCCAAGCCATCCTTTGAAGATGAGCCCAGCTTTGGAGGTTTTCACGGTGCAATTGCTGAGGTCTGGTTGCTGGGTGAGATTTGCTCAGTTTGTGTACGCGGCGTGTACATGGATGACCTAACTCCTTTGCTGTCAACCATGCTAAGAGTGCAGTATAAACAAAGCCGGACATTCGTCCGATGGACGGTGTCCGGCTTTGTTACGGGGAGCGATTGTTTTCCCGGAGGACTCCCCGCGCAGGGTGAGTAAACGGGCAGCGGCTTTCACTCGGAGTCTCTCGGCCCTAAACGGGTCGGCGCGTCGATTAGCAACCAAGGCGCCTTTTTTCGCAAAGCTTCGACTGAAGCCGCCGCCTTTTCGTTGGCGGCGCATCCGTTGCGGATTAGGTACCCTAGCGACTTCCTTTCACAAGTGCCGGGGAGAGATCAGGTGGATCGCGGTTTCGTGGTCCACCGCACAGCGAGTGCGTCTCGTTAGCCTTCCGCTTTGCCGGACACTCCCACCAACTGCCGGAATTATCTGTCGGCCGGCAATAAGAAATCTGTGGCTGTAGTCACACTTTGGCGTGACGGAAATCAAACGGAAGCTAGTCGGGCGAAGGCCCATTTTGAGGAAGTAATTGACTGACTCGAAGGCCGGATTCTTGGCAGAAATACCCGAGCACCCGAAGGACAGAAAAAATGCGGGGCGATCCTGCCGCCCCGGCCGATTCTCCATTATTTAGGGATTACTTGCTCATGGAATCGTTATTCATCGCTCCGCCCTTAAGCATCTTTAAGCTCATTACGTGGATCGAGCCCTTGTCGGCGTAAACGTGGGCGCTGAGCTGGACGTGATGGCCTTCGTGTCCCTTCAGTTCTTCTGGATTCATCACATCCCAGCTCTTGCCGTCCTTGTCGTTGACGAATACGTACTTGTCACCCTCAGCCTTTACCGTGCCCTTCAAGGTCATGAGTGGAGCCTTGGCGCCGGCCTGATCGGCTTGTGTTTGCCCCATGTTGTTGTCTGGTTGTGCGAAAACGGTCAAACTCATCGCAAAAGCAACCGCCAGCCCGCAAAGCATCAATTTTTTCATTGGGATCTCCGACTATTTGGTTGTGGAAAGCCTGGCCAGAGTCGTACCGCTGTTTACTAACGTTCCCGGGTGAGGAACGGATTGGTGCGCCTTCAATATTCGTGACTATTGGTCGCTGGAAAGGCTGAAGAGGTTGCCGCAAATGCCCAAAAGGATTTAGGTTTGTGGCCAGCGGAGGATCGCACCGCGACATCCATCGCGAGCCCACTCCTGGAGGAAACGTGACTCCCTTGCAATTGCGCCGCACCATCAACTTAGCTGGTCGGTCTCCAGGTCTACCCTTCAGCGATGCGGTGCTGGTCGGGGATACTCTATACATCTCCGGCCGAATTGGCATCGACCCCGCCACTGGGCTCGCTCCACCAGATATCGACCAGGAGCTGAGACTCCTGTTCGGCGGCTTCTCCGCGGTGCTAGCGGAAGCTGAGATGACTTGGGGGGATCTGGTGTGGGTGCAGGTATTTTCCCCGGACCTTACTCTCTGGGATCGCTTTAATGTCGAGTACGTGAAACATTTTGACGGAGATTTTCCCGCGCGCGCTTTTCTGGGATCGGCCCCTTTGTTGTGCAACGGAAGATTCGAGATGATGGGAATTGCAGTAAAGGCGAATAACGACTGAGAACCCTCGATCTACTTTTCGCGCGCCACCACAAACTCCGGCGCCCATAACAGCGCTCGCTTGATTTCGGAGTCCGGAAAAGTGCAGATGGCTTTTCGCGCGGACTCTGCATAGCGCGCCGCGCGCGCGGTTGCTGCTTCTAGTGATCCGTAGCGTTGCAGAATCTCCATGATCTGGGCGTGAGTCACACCATTGAAAGCCCGGTCACGCAGAATGGTTTCAATCTTCGCGCGTTCCTCGTCCGTGCAGCGCTCCAGGGCGTGAATCACCGCCATGGTGACCTTGCCCTCGCGCAAATCGCTGGCCACCGGCTTGCCCAAAACGTCCTCGGAGGCGGTGAGATCGAGCACGTCGTCGACGATTTGAAAGGCCATGCCGAGATCGTGCCCGTACTTGCTGAGAGCCTCTTCCTGATTGGCCGTCGCGCCGCCCAGAATCGCTCCCAGCCGCATGCAAACGGAAAACAGGCAAGCCGTCTTGCGGTAGATCAGATCGAAATGCTCGTCGAGCGTGATCAGCTTTCCGAGTTTTTCCATCTGCAGCAGTTCGCCTTCGACCATCTGCTGTGTCAGTTCGATCAACGAGTCCAAAACGCGGAAGTTGCGTTCCTGCACAGCCACCTTGAAGGCTTGCATGTAGAGCCAGTCGCCCGCCAGCACGCACTTGGAGTTGCCCCATTGGGTATTAGCGGCGGGCCGACCGCGGCGGGTCCTGGCCTCATCGATAATGTCGTCATGCACCAGCGTGGCAGTATGAATGATCTCGACGACGGCACCCAGGCGCAGCGCTCCGCGTCCTTGGTAATCGAATAGCTTGGAAGAGAGAAACAGCAGCGCCGGACGCAGTCGCTTGCCGCCACCATTTCGCAGATACTCCCCAATTTCAGTAATGGCCTGCACACCCGAGACGGTATCCTGCCCAAACTCGCCTTCCAGTGCCGCAAGATCTGCATGCAGCAGATCGAAGACTTCCTTACCGGTGATGATAGGCGGTGCGCTCAATGATGGGGCCCCTGGTCGCGCTTTCGTCTGTGCCCTCTGGCGGCAGTCGTCTGCATTCTCTGCGCCAAGGGCTTGTCCTTAATTCGTCCGATAATTCGTAAACTGCAGGTCGATACCGAAATCATGTTGCCGCAGCGTTGCGATTACTTCCTGCAATGTGTCGCGGTCCTTGCTGCTGATCCGCACCAGATCTCCCTGAATCGAGGCCTGCGCCTTCATCTTCGAGTCTTTAACCAGCTTTACAATCTCCCTCGCCTTTTCGATCACAATCCCTTGCTGCATCGTAACTTTGCGTTTTGACGTTCCTCCCGCGGCAGGCTCCGCCGGTCCGTAGGTCAATCCTTTCAGCGAGACTCCGCGCTTCACCAGTTTCTGCTGCAAGATGTCGTTGACTGCTTTCAGTTTGTACTCGTCCGCGGAATGCAGCACGATTGCGTCTTTCTCCAGTTCGATATTCGACTTTGAATCCTTCAGGTCGAAGCGCGTGTGGATCTCCTTCAAGGCCTGCTGGATGGCGTTCGACACTTCCTGCAAGTCAACTTTGCTGACAATGTCAAAGCTGTTATCCGGCATCGAATTTCAATTCTTTCTGAAACAATGGAATCTAACTCCTGAGGTTACCAGAAGAGGCCCTGTTACAGGAGGGTTACAACGCTGAAACTTTGCTTTCAGCAGTTTCAGCCAATTTGAAAAAATTGTAGAAGTTGCGAGCGGTTTGCTGCCCGACTTCTTGGTCCGTCAGCCCGCGCAGTTCGCCCAGTTTCCGCCCCGTATCCTTCACGAACGCGGGTTCGTTACGTTTGCCCCGGTGTGGCACTGGGGCTAAGAACGGAGAGTCCGTCTCGATCAACTGGCGGTCGAGTGGAACTTGCAGGGCCGCGTCGCGAATCTGCTGGGCTTTGGGAAAGGTCACGTTCCCGGCGAACGAGATCATGAAACCCATGTCTAGGGCGCGCTTGGCCTGCGGCCAGGTTCCGGTGAAGCAATGCAGGATTCCGCCCAAACCTCGTGCCGACCAACGTTCGCGCAGGAGTTCGAAACAATCTTCCCATGCATTGTCGCTGCCGTCGGAAGGACGGCAGTGAATCACGATGGGCAGTTTCACGGCCGCTGCTAACTCCATTTGCCGCGTGAAAACTTCTTTCTGCGCGTCTCGCGGCGAATGATCATAGAAGTAGTCCAGCCCGATCTCGCCCCAGGCGATCACCTTGGGATGCCTGGCGAGACGCTCCATGTTCTGGTAAGCGGCTTCATCCGCGAGCCGAGCTTCGTGGGGATGAACGCCGAGCGTCGCATAAATGAAATCGTATTTCTCCGCCAGCTTAATTCCGCAATCGACCTGCGCGGGGCCGTCGCCGTTGCCAATGGCCACAATGGTCTGAATCCCAGCCTGTCGCGCCCGATCAATCACCTGTTCGCGATCGGAGTCGAATTGCCGGCTATCGAGATGTGCGTGAGAATCAACGAACATTTGAGATTAGTCGTGTGGGGACAACAGCTTCGGCTCTCTATCCTTCCGCTATTTCAGTCTCGCCCCTATGGGCACATCCTCCAAAAAGCCCGCCAGTACCGGCGTTCCCCCTTCGAGCGAGGCCGCGACGATCATCCCATTCGACTCCATGCCGCGCAACTTCCGCGGAGCAAGGTTGGCCACGATCACCACTTTCCGTCCGATCAACGTTTCTGGCGCATAGGCTTCAGCGATTCCCGCCAGCACTTGTCGGACCTCGGTTCCGATATCAATCTCCAGCCGCAGAAGCTTGTCTGCTTTCGGCACTCTCTCGGCAAGTTTCACTAGTCCCACTCGCAGTTCGACCTTGGCAAAGTCATCGATGGAAATCTTTTCACTCGTAGCCGGAACCGCCGCGGGCGTCACCGCTGGAGTCGCTGGCGGCGGGTTCAGCGGTGCCGCGACTGCTGGAGTCTCCACTGCGGGTGCTACTCTTTGCTCCTCTTCCATTTTCTGCATCCTTTCAATTGCGCTCTTGTCAGCGCGCGGAAACACGGGCTGTACCTCGCCCAGCTTCGTTCCCAAAGGCAGTTGCCCCCAAGCCAGGTCTTTGAGAGGCAGCTTCTTAATATCTCCCAAGCCCATCTGCACCCAAATCTTCGCCGTAGCATCCGGTATCACCGGGTGCGCCAACGCCGTAGCGATCCGCAGTGCTTCCGCAGCGGTGTAGAGCACGGTGGCCAAGCGCGAGCGGCTATCCTCATCCGGCTTCTCGCCCAGCGCCCACGGTTCGTTCTCGACGATGTACTTATCCACTGCAGCCACCAACGACCAGGCCGCCTCCAGTGCCCGCGAAAACTGAAACTGATCAAACAGCACTCCGAAATCGCGTATCGTCTTGCCTGCCACTTCGGCGATCGCATCGTCAGCGGGGGTCTTCGATGCTGCGTGGGAGGGGTAGGGAACCTCGCCCTTGAAATAGCGATTGATCATGGTCAGCGTGCGGCTGGCCAGATTTCCCAACCCATTTGCCAAATCGGAGTTGTAGCGCTGCACCAGGGCATCAAAAGAAAAAGATCCGTCCTGCCCGAACACGACCTGGCGCAGCAGAAAATAGCGCAACGCGTCCGAGCCGAGAACATCGAGAATCGTTTCCGTGCGTACGATGTTGCCGCGCGACTTCGACATCTTGCTCTCTTCAAACAGCAGCCAGCCGTGGGCCACAATCGCCTTGGGCTCCAGCAACCCCGCTGCCATCAGAAACGCCGGCCAGTAGACGCAATGGAAGCGGACAATTTCCTTTCCAATCATCTGCACATCGGGCGGCCAGAATTTCTTGAACGCCTCTTGGGCCCCCGGGTGCGAAGAGCCGTAACCAATCGCAGTGAGGTAGTTGGCCAACGCATCGAACCATACGTAAATCACGTGCTTGGGATCATCGGGCACGGGAATGCCCCAGGTAAACGTGGAGCGGCTGATGGACTGGTCCCGCAGCCCCGAGCGGACGAATGAAATGACTTCGTTGCGTCGCGCCTCGGGACGAATGAACTCCGGATTGGCATACAGGGCGAGCAATTTGTCTTGGAATGCGGAGAGCTTGAAGAAGTAGTTTTCTTCGTGCACTGTCTCGGTGATACGTCCGCAGGTGGGACAGGGATCGCCAGGTTGCGCTCCGTCCACATACAACTCGTCCGAGACGCAGTACTGTCCCGTGTAAGTTCCCTTGTAGATGTAGCCGTTGTCGCGAATGCGGCGAAACAACTCCTGCGCGCGCTTCTTATGCCGTTCTTCCGTGGTGCGGATGAAGTCGTCGTTGGAGATGCCCATGCGCTTCCATAGCTGGCGGAACTCCGCGGAAATCTCATCGGCATACTGCTGCGGAGTCTTACCCGCGGCTTGAGCGGCTCTTTCGATCTTCTGCCCGTGTTCGTCCGTGCCCGTGAGAAAAAAAGTCTCCGAGCCCAGCATTCGCTGCCGCCGCGCAATGGTGTCGCAAGCGATCGTCGTATACGCGTGTCCGATGTGAGGGCGCGCATTCACGTAATAAATCGGCGTCGTGATGTAGAACTTCTTGCTCATCTCGTGGGTTGAATAGCCTTCCCGAACCCTTGTCATTCCGAACCAGCGCTAAGCCGGTGAGGAACCTGCTTTTGCTTGTTGCGAACCTGCAGATAGGCCTCGACCGCCTCCCCCATCACGCTCTTCAGCGGCACGCGATGCTCGGCGGCGATGCGCCGGCAATCCTCGTACTCTGGCGCGTAATTGGTAACGGTCCCATTCATGCTGGCGATCTTGATTCGCACGTCGCCCCACGGAGTGTGAACTTGTTCCCATCGCCGCGCCAAGGTCGCTCGCATCTCTTCCCGCTGCCGTACACCCAGTGTGGTCGTCTCGGTAAAGACAATCTGCATCAACCTCGCCGCATCCTCGGGCTTGCACAGGACGGTCAACAGCACCCCTGGACGATTCTTCTTCATCTGTACCGGTATTCCAAACGCATCCCGAGCGCCCTCTTCCAGCAAACGGTCCATCACGTATCCGAAGACCTGCGGATTCATATCATCGAGATTGGCTTCCAGTACCGTGATCGTCTCCGACGAGGTGTTCGCCGCCAGATGCGACCATGCACTCTCTCCGACCGTCAATCGAACCACATTTGGATGCCCAGGAAAATCGCGCGATCCCGCGCCATAGCCTGACTTCTCAATCTTCATTTCCGGAAAAGCCGCAAAGCGCGAAGCCAGAGTTTTCACAATCGCCGCCCCCGTCGGTGTGACTAGCTCTGCGAGCACGCCGGAGGAATATACTGGCGCATCGCCTAACAACTCCACGGTGGCCGGGGCGGGAACCGGAATAGTGCCGTGCGCGCACTTGACAGTGCCGCCGCCCACATTTAAGGGAGAACAGACGATCTCATCCACTCGCAGCGCCTCAGCCCCCACGGCCGCACAGACGATATCAACCATCGCATCCACGGCGCCGACTTCGTGGAAGTGCACGCTCTCGATGGAGGTATTGTGAATCCTGGCCTCGGCTCTTCCCAAAGCCTCGAAGATAGCGATTGCGGTCTTTTTGGCGGGTTCCGAGATCGCGGCCGAGGAAATGATCCTCCGGATCTCCGTCAGCCCGCGACCATGCGAATGCTCGTGTGGTGCGGACACTATTGTCCGCGAAACCTCGCCAGGCGACGGATGTGAGTGGGCATGATGCTCGTGGTCAGCGTGTGAATGTTCATGGTTCTCATGCCGATGTTGCCCTTGCTTCCCATACTCCTCCCCTGGCGAGTCTTTTTCCTCGTCAACGTAAACATCCACCTTGGTGGCGGAAATGCCGCTGCGCAGCACGCGCGAGACTTTCAGCCTCGCTCCAATTCCGAGAGCCGCCACGGTTTCTTCCAGCGTACGCGGCGCAACTCCGGCATCCAGGAGTGCGCCCAGAAACATATCGCCGCTGATGCCGGAAAAACACTCGAGATAAGCGATGCGCATAGAAAGTGGACCGATTTTTCATCATAGGGAACCGTGCATCTTGCGTCAAACCTGCATACGCCGCGCACTCTGCTAGAATCACTAGCTTCTTCAACATCTTAGAGGGACTGTTTGTATCGTCAACTGGAATACCGTCTGGCTCAACGCTTGCTGCAGTTTCTTGGCCGGCGGTACCCGGGTGTAACCCTGCCGAAAGTTGTCATTGAGCAGCCTCCCAAGGTAGAACTTGGGGATTTCGCCATCCCCGTCTTTCCTTTCGCCAAGCCGCTACGTACCGCGCCACTGCGGATTGCCGAAGTCATCCGTGCGGAAATCGGCCCCATCGAAGGCATCGCCGACATGCAGGTCGCTCCTCCGGGCTATTTGAACGTGAGAATTGATCGAGCCTGGCTGGCAGCCGATCTCATCGCCGACAAGAAGCCGCCGGCGGATGCTCCCGCGGGAAAGATTCTGGTCGAACACACGAGCATCAATCCCAACAAGGCTGCCCACATCGGCCATCTACGCAATGCTGTTCTTGGCGATACCTTTGTCCGGTTGCTGCGCTATTCCGGCAGGGAAGTCGACGTACAGAACTACATCGACAACACTGGCGTGCAGGTTGCCGACGTGGTCGTGGGATTCACGCACATCGAGAACAAATCGCGCGCTGAAATTGAAGCCCTCGCCCGGCAGCCGCGCTTCGATTACTACTGTTGGGATCTCTACGCCCGTGTCTCGCAATGGTATGAGCTGGACAAGCAACATTTGCAGGCCCGCCGCGAGACCCTTCATGCGATCGAAGATGCCAGCAGCGAAACTGCGGCCATCGCCGACCTGATCTCGAGCGCGGTTCTGCGTCGCCACCTCGAGACCATGGACCGCCTCGAGATCGAATACGATTTCCTGCCGCGCGAGAGCGAGATCCTGCACCTGCATTTCTGGGACGCGGCCTTCACCAAGCTGAAAGACTCAGGGGTGCTTACGTTCGAGACCGAAGGTAAGAACAAAGGATGTTGGGTGATGCGCCGCGCCGGAACGATCTCGAACCGGGAGGACACTGGAAATACAGAAGGGCCGGAGGGAATTTCCGAAGAAGATCAAAAAGTCATCGTCCGCTCCAACGGTACCGTTGGTTACGTCGGCAAAGACATCGCCTATCACATGTGGAAGTTCGGCCTGCTCGGACGCGATTTTGGCTATCGCAAGTTCTATCGCTATCCCAACCAGCACGACTGTTGGATTTCCGCGATGGAGGGCGGGAAGGATCATCCTCACTTCGGCGACGTCGCCGAGATCTACAACGTGATCGATGCCCGCCAATCCGAGGCTCAAAACACAGTCATCGAAGCGCTGCGCGGCCTCGGCCACAACGAAGCGGCCGACCACTACACGCATTTTTCGTACGAGATGGTTGCTCTCACGCCGCGCTGCGCCGCGGAACTCGGCTATACGCTAAGCGAGGAGGATAAGACGCGCTCCTACATTGAGGTCTCAGGCCGCAAGGGCTTCGGCGTGAAAGCCGACGATCTGCTCGATCAACTTATCGCCTCCGCCCAGAGCGAAGTCGACTCGCGTCATCCCGAAGTTGCCGGCCCCGAGCGCCTCACGACTGCGACGCAAATCGCCATCGGCGCCCTGCGCTACTTCATGCTGAAGTTCACCAAGCAATCGGTGATTGCCTTCGACTTCAAAGAAGCACTCAGCTTCGAAGGTGAAACCGGCCCCTACGCGCAATACGCCGTAGTCCGTGCCACGAGCATCTTCAAGAAAGCTGCTCTGGATTCCGACACGCTTTTGAAAGAAATGGCTAGCGATTTATCTAGAGCCGATTTCGCGCCCTACCTAACAGGCGAATCCGCCGACGAGATTTGGGAACTCTGGCTGTCGGCTGCGAAAACCGCTTACATCGTTGAGCAATGCATCACCACGACCGAGCCCGCATACCTCGCGAAGCACGCTTTTCAACTCGCGCAGCTTTTCAATACCTTTTATCACCGCCATCCCATCCTGAGCGACCCGGATGAGAAACGAAAGCAATTTCTGCTCGTAACAGTCGCGGTGGCTCGCCGCGAACTGACTCGCACTTTGGAAGTCATGGGCGTCACGGTTCCGCCGGTGATGTAGCTAAACCCGGTGGCGCGAGCACTCGATTCGGCTATGCTCAGGGCAGGCTTGTCGGCGTTCTCGGCCAAAGAGGCAAATGTCTTACACGAATCAACCAGCTGCTCCGCCTGCAACTCAACCCCGCTCTTGGCTACGCATCGTCATCCGAAGCTTGGTCAGCCTTGTCGTTGTCTTTGCGGCGACGGGGTTCGTCTACGAGAACATTTCCGAGGCCCGCGACCGCCGTTTTCATCCCATGCCCGGTCAAAGCGTCGACGTGGGCGGTTACAAGATGCACTGCAATTGCACCGGCCAGGGAACTCCCACGGTAATTCTCGATTCCGGTCTGGGCGACTCCTACATTTTCTGGTACAAGGTGCAGCCGGAGATTGCCAAATTCACCCGCGTCTGTTCGTACGATCGTGCGGGCTTTGGCTACAGCGATTCCAGCCCGCAGCCCCGCACCAGCAAAGTCATGGCCGAAGAGTTGCACACCCTGTTGCGCAATGCGGGAATCCCGGCGCCTTACATCCTTGCTGGCCACTCCATGGGTGGATTCAACGTTCGCCTCTTCACCAGCCTTTATCGCAGCGAAGCGGCTGGCGTGGCTTTAGTGGATTCGTCGCACCCCGAGCAGCAGAAGCGTTTTCCGCAGGCATTGAACGATTTGGATAAAACATGGGTGCGAGAGCAGGAATTCCTGACGTTCTCCATGCCTTTCGGAATTCCGCGCCTGTTGGGCTTCTGTGGGAAAGACGCCGAGGTTCGCGCCGCCGATTGCAATTTTC
The DNA here is from genome assembly GCA_049519055.1 of Candidatus Sulfotelmatobacter sp. Taxonomy (GTDB): domain Bacteria; phylum Acidobacteriota; class Terriglobia; order Terriglobales; family Acidobacteriaceae; genus Sulfotelmatobacter. The sequence continues at coordinate 17,931 of JBEKRE010000045.1, forward strand.
ATAGCTATCACGAGGCCCTTGCAGTGCTGAAAGCTTTTCCGGAAAGCGCCGCCGAGGCCGCTACGGCGGGATCGCTGGGAGATATGCCTCTCGCCGTTCTTTCTCACGATCCTGAGGTGCCCGTGCCCGATATCCCAGCCGATCTGGTCAGGCCCATGAACGACGAATGGGAACACATGCAGGACGAGTTGGCTCGTCTCTCCAATCGGGGCACGCGGACGATTGCCAAGAACAGCTCGCACTATATCCAACTCGACCGACCTGACTTGGTGATCGAAGCGATCCGCGGCGTTGTGGATCAGGCTCGTCAGGTCCGATCCGCGCCAGAAGCAAAGCCCGAAGCGATCACCACGAATGTTCCCCGATCAAACCTGCTACTGTGAATTTTTCCCAAGCCGTCTCTGGCTGTTCCATCCCGGAGGATGCATATGTGTTTCCTCGACTACCGCCGCAGGTGCAAGACGCGGCTGGGCGTTCTTTTGCTATTGACGCAGCTCAGCATTTTGGCGGCAGCGCAAAGTGAGCAGCCAGTTCAGAAGCAAAGCCAACAGCCTAGCTCATCAGTTCCGACCCGCCGCCCCCGCATCGGTCTCGCGCTCAGCGGTGGCGCAGCGCTCGGGTTGGCGCAAATCGGGGTGATTCAGTGGCTGGAGGAGAATCACATCCCCGTGGATCGCGTGGCTGGCACCAGCATGGGCAGCATCATCGGCCTGATGTATGCCACCGGTATGTCGCCCGACGAAATGCGAAAATTTGCCGAGGGCATTGACTGGAATGAAGCATTGCTTCCCGAACCCACCTACCGCCAGCTTTCCTATCGCCGCAAACAGGATCGCCGCGATTATCAAGTGGAGGCGGCGCTTGGCATAAAGCATGGGTTGAGAGGGCCCAATGGTTTCAATCCCGGCCTCGGCGTTGGCTTGTTGCTGGACCGCATCGCCTTCCCTGAGTTCGGCATTTCCAGCTTCGACGATCTGCCCATCCCTTTTCGCTGCGTAGCCACCGATATGCAGAGCGGAGATCGCGTGGTGCTGCATGGTGGTTCATTGCCCAGGGCCGTACGCGCCAGCATGGCCATTCCCGGTGTTTTCACTCCCGTGGAAATCAATGGCCACCTGCTGGCCGATGGCGGCATGGTCGAGAACATCCCCGTAGAGGTCGCCCGCGAGATGGATGCCGACAAGGTGATCGCCGTCGATCTTCAAATGCCGCTTGGCGGACATGAACAACTTGAGACTCTAACCGGGGTGCTTTCGCGGGCGGTGAGCGTGATGATCCTGCAGAATGAACGGCAGTCGCTGAAGCTCGCCGATGCTACCGTCACCGTGGATACGGGAAATTTTTCCATGACGGACTATGATCGAGTGCCGGATCTTATCCGCCTCGGTTACCGAAGCGCGGCCAACCAGGCAGCCGTCTTGTTGCCCTACGCCATCACCTACGATGCAGAGTGGCAGCAATATCTAGCCGCGCGCAACGCTCGCAGAAGGCCGCAACCTGAGGAAGTGCAGTCGGTGACGGTGAAAGGTGGAGACTCCGACACTAACAGCAGGATCGAGCGACGTCTGAAGTCAGATAAAGGCGTGCCCCTGAATCTCAAGAAATTCGAAACTCAGCTGACGCGTATTGCGGGCGAAGGCGAGTTTGACCGTCTCGGCTACGAAGGCTTCATGCAGGATGGCGTTCCTGTGCTTCGAGTCACCGCACACGAGAAAACTTATGGGCCGCCGTTTGTGGATCTTGCTGTCAACGTCGATGGTTCGGGTGTGGCCGCGTTCGATTTCTCCGCCGGTGTCCGCGTCACATTCATGGACGTGGAACATCATGGCGGCGAATGGCGAAATGACTTGATGCTGGGCTCAAGCAACCTGGCGGCGACGGAATTTTACCAGCCGATTGCCAATACACATTTCTTCGTGGCACCTTACGCCTTCGCCTCCAAGTTACCCCGCAACGCATTCGATGGACAGACCCGGGTCGCGGTGTTTGGCGACGAGCGCGCTGGGGGCGGTTTCGATGTTGGCTTTGACTCCGGGCGCCGCAGCCAGCTTCGCTTTGGCTACCAGATCTTCAGTGGGAAACTAGCGCCGCTGATTGGCAGCTCCGGCTTGCCCGCGCTCAGCGGGAGCAGCGGAGAATTCCGCACACGTTATGTCTGGGACGGCCAGGACAGTCCCGCGATTCCCGGCAAGGGCACCCGCATCGTCGCTAGCCTGGCACGCGTGCTGCAAAGCCCCGGGCTCGTCCATCCCATCGCTCAACTCGACGTGCAGACTTCCACCTTCATTCCCACCAGCGAAAAGACCTCGCTGTTCCTAGCGGCCGCGGCAGGAACCACGTTTCATGGAACTGCCAGCCAGTTTCAAATCTTTTCTCTGGGTGGACCGTTCCGCCTGGGCGCGTATTTGCCCAATGAGTTCGTGGGCAACGATTACGGGTACGCGTCCTTCGGATTCCGCCGCGAGCTTTATCGTCTGCCGCAGCTCGTGGGGAAGAGAGTCTATTGGGGCGGATGGTATGAAGCGGGCTCCGCCTTCAATAGTCCTGATTCGTTGATCGTACGCGGGAGCGCCAATGCCGGGTTTATCGCCGACACCATTGTTGGCCCCATTGCCATCTTCGGTAGCGTGAGCCCCACCGGACAGAGCCGGGTCAACTTTTCGATTGGAAGGCTTTTCTAAACTCCTCCGCACCCCGTCGTATGGCAAAATTAAGTAGAGATTCGGAAGGTCGGTTGCACCGGAGGTCATGCTGAAATGTGCAGGAATATCAAGACCCTCTTCAACTTCGATCCCCCGGTGAATGACGAAGAGATCCGGGCGGCTTCGCTCCAGTTTGTACGAAAGATCACTGGTTTTAACAAACCATCGAAGGCCAACGAAGCCTCATTCCTGGGCGCAGTCGATGAAATTGCTGGCATTTCCGCTCGACTCCTCCACTCCCTCGAAACCACCGCACCGCCGAAGAATCGAGAGGAAGAAGCGGCTAAGGCGAAAGCTCGTGCCGCGGAAAGGTTCGGCGTCTGATCGGATGCAGTGAGCCTATCCGTGCTCGTCCTCTTGTGCTCTTCCTCATAGACTGCCTCCAGATACAGTGAATTCAATCGCTTAGGCGGAATCATTCAGCGGTGCGGGCATCTTGTGCCCGAATGAGGTCATCTAAGTAGGTGAAAAGGCTGGGGAGCCTGTCAATTATGAAGATCCGAAATCGTATTCGAGTCGCACTCACGGCTGGGATTTTGTTGGCGAGCAGTTTGGTTTGGGCTGCGCCTAAGCCGATCAAGGTGAGTCCGCAGAGCCTGCCTCCGTTTCCCGGGACGCTGGTGAATGCGCGTTTTGTGTACGTTACCAGTTACGACGGCGACCAGTTCAATATCAATCTGCTTCCTGAAGATCGCCAGGCGATCGCGACGGTGCAGGACGCTATGCAAAAATGGGGAAAGTTCACTCTGGTCTACGAACCGCATCAGGCCGATATCGTGCTGATGATCATGAGTCGTCCTTCGGAAGATGTTCTCGCGGTGTACGATGCGCACGGCTGGCCGGGCAATCAGTATCTGTGGCGGATGATGGGCCGCAGTGGACTGCAGCAGGGAGAATCTCCACTCGTCACCAATCTGGAAAGGGCTTTCACTCTAGCCACGACTAAGTAGCTTGAATGCGCACGCGCGGTTCTTTCGGCTCTGAACCGCGCCGTGCTCGTGGCTTACGCTTTCCTTCCGGCAATGACGAGCCCCCCACCTACGACAATTAAAACAACACTGAGGGCGGGAGGAACTTTTTCGTCATGTTGGGTGGTGACGCCAACCTGCGCATCGCCTATGTTCACGCCATGATGTTCGGAATGCGGCATCGGAACGAAGAACGAGATAAGCCCTATGAATCAGGACCACAACGCCTGCCAAAGCCAGACCTTGTCATAACACGCCCCCACCAGCAGAGTTCGGCCAGATCAACGGATCGAGCCGTTGTAGCCCGCATGAGATGCCAATGATTGGGAAAAGGCTGACTGGCTGGAGACGGGGCCGCGAATTGTCCTTCCGATCTTTAATCTCTAATCGGAGTTCCTGAAATCCGTCACCCGGTCTTCATTATTTTGTGAAGCTCTTCACGAACTCGACCAGACTGCGCAGGGCAATTCCGGACGGCCCTTTGGCGATCCAGGGTTTCTGCTCTTCCATCCAGGCCGTACCAGCGATGTCGAGATGGATCCAGGGCGTATCTTCGGCAAATTCCTTCAGGAACATTGCGGCGTTAATGGCCCCTCCCCAGCGCCCGCCGGAGTTGACGATGTCAGCGATGGTGGATTTGATGTTGTCTTTGTATTCGTCATCGAGCGGCAGCCGCCACATCTTTTCACCGGCTTCGTCGTTGGCTTTGTGGAAGCGCTCATACATAGCGTCATCATTGGCGAAGACTCCGGCATTGGCGTAGCCGAGCGCAACCACGACTGCGCCCGTCAACGTTGCCGCGTCGACCAGATGTGTGCAGCCAAGTTGGCGCGCGTAGAAGAGCCCGTCGGCGAGAACCAGGCGGCCCTCGGCGTCGGTGTTGATGATCTCAATCGACTTGCCGGACATGGCAATCTGCACATCGCCCGGCTTCTGCGCTTTGCCGGAGGGCATATTCTCCGTGGCGCAGACAATGCCGATGACTTTCACCTTCGGCTTCAGCAGCGCAATGGCGCGCATAGCTCCGATCATGGTCGCGCCGCCGGCCATGTCGTATTTCATCTTCTCCATCCCGTCGGCGGGCTTGATCGAAATGCCGCCAGTATCGAAGGTGATTCCTTTGCCTACCAGACCCAGTACTGGCTTTGTGGGAGCGCCGGCCGGCTCGTAAGTCATCACGATGAGTGCAGGCGGTTCGTCGGAACCTTGGGCAACGCTCCAGAACGCGCCCATCTTCAATTCTTTGATCTTGTCGGCGCCATACACTTCGCATTTCAAGCCGACCTCCTGGGACATTTTCTTGGCGCGGTCAGCGAGAATCGTCGGCGTCATGCGGTTGGAAGGCTCGTTCACGAGATCACGGGTGAAGTTCTGCGATTCGCCGATGATCTGCGCTTCCTGCCCGGCCTTTTCCAGCGCAGCATGATCCGCGTTGCCGCTGGCGACAATCGTGAGCGCATCAATTTTTTGATCTTTGCGGTCGCTACGGTAGTAATCAGGATCGAAGTTGCCCACCAGTGCGCCTTCGACGATCGCTCTCACGGCCTCTTCTGCGGGAATGCTGGGGGGCGCGATGAAGGCGAAGCTGCGGATTCCGCGCGCTTTGAGTGTGCGTACCGCTGCTCCTGCGATACGCCGTAAATCGTAGCTGGTGAAATTCTTAGCTGCCCCGCCGCTGATCAACAACAGACGCTTGGCTTTCAGTCCAGCAGGCTTGTGCAGCAAATTGGTTTCGAACGGTCGGCCAGTAAGCTCGCCGCTCGCCAGCAGATCGACCGCAACGGATTGCACAGCCCCATCGCCGGTCGCAAGTTTAAGTTGAGGCTTATCCTTCTTCGCCGATTCGGATTGGTTCGCAGTGGTATTTTTCTCCGCGTGGTCCAGCGCAATGGCGACCAGGGATTCGGTTTCGAGTTCGGCAGGCGTAGAGAATGAGAGTGTGGTTTTCATAGTCGTTGTGAGGCTTTAGGATTAACACTCCAGTATCGTCGGCGGGCAGGGAATTAGGCAAGAGGACGTCTTTCGACAATGAAGGTGATTCCTAAAGCTGCATCAGCTCTGATTGCGCTGCCGCTGCGCATTAAGGCTTCCTTAAAGGGCGAGAACTTCCAGTCGGCGGACAACGTACCTGCCATTGCGGGGATGACGCTATTCGACTGGGTGCGGTATGATTCCATCCTTCAGCGCGAACCGAGGTTTTCATGAAGATCAGGTGGGTCATCGTGTTGTTTCCCATGCTTTCCGTCGTTCTGATTTCCGTACTGGTGCAGGAGCATGCAGCGAAGGCGGCTGCGCCCCAGGCGGCGAAATCTGCTGTAGCCGCTATCCCGGGGGCCAGTGGGGTATCGAATAGCTCCGCGTCGCTGACGATTCCCGAAACCACGCTGGCCATCAATTCAGCGCAGCCCATGTCGCAGCGGGTGGTGCATTACGAGATCGATGCGAAGTACGACGCGGCCAACCATACCGTCGACGCGACCGAAGTGCTCACTTATCACAACCTGACGGGGCAAGCGCTCGATCATTTTCCGTTTCATCTTTACCAGAATGCGTTTCAGCCGAACTCCACGTTTGTACGCGAGGCCAAAATCATCGGTAGCCGAGACATGAGCTACGACAAGTGGGAGGCCAAGGGGTATGGCTCGGAAGAGATCAAGAGTCTCGAAGTAGCAGGGCAGGGTGATTTCACTTCGCAGTCGAAGTTTATTCAGCCCGATGATGGCAACCAGGATGATAAGACGGTAGTGGAATTGCATCTCGCAAAGGCGATTGCGCCGGGCGGGTATGTGCAGTTCAAAATCGCTTTCCAGACGAAGTTTCCCGAGACGCAAGCGCGATCGGGATGGAAACGCGATTTCGTCCTGGGCGGGCAATGGTTTCCGAAGGTCGGCGTGTGGTGGCACGGAGCCTGGAATTGTCATCAATATCATGCAATGACGGAGTTCTTCGCCGACTTTGGCGTGTACGACGTCAAGCTCACAGTGCCGCAGTACGAGGTTGTTGGAGCGAGCGGCGTAAAAGTTGCGGAAGCAAACAATCCTGACAACACGAAGACCGTCACGTATCACGGAGATGACATCCACGATTTCGCGTGGACGGCTAGCCCGCGCTACAAAGTGAAAGATGACGGAGTGTATCAGGGCCAGATGGGGCCGGTGCAGATGATCATCCTCATGCAGCCCGCGCACTGGAGTCAGGTGGGGCGGCACGAGAAAATTCTGAAAGAATCGCTCGAACACTTCGAGAGCTGGTACGGGCCATATCCCTACAAGACCATCACCCTGGTCGATCCCGAGCCGGATTCGGCCGCGGGCGGCATGGAATACCCGACGTTTATTACTGGCGACACCAGTTGGTTCATGCCGGAAGGGCTGCATCTGCCGGAGCTAGTCGTGGAGCATGAGTTCGGGCACCAGTATTGGTATGGCATGGTGGCCACGAATGAGTTCGAAGATGCGTGGCTGGACGAAGGCATCAACAGCTATACGGAAGTGAAGGTGCTCGATTCGATTCTGGGCAACCACACCTCCATTCTGAATCTGGCGGGCGCTACCGCGGGCGAGCGGGAGACGCAACGGGACGGCTACGCGTCCGTGGCGGACCTCGATCCCATCGCGCAAAAGGCTTACGACTATTACAGCGGCAACTCCTACGCCGGGATTACCTATGGCAAGACGGCGAGCGTGCTGCTGACGCTGGAAGGCATCATCGGCGAAGACACGATGGCCAAGGCGATGCACACCTACTTCATGAAGTATCGCTTCACCCACCCGACGAAGGAGGACTTCCTGAAGACGATCGAGGAAGTTTCCGACCAGAACTTGCGCTGGTACTTCGACCAGGCCGTCTACGGGTCGCAGGTGCTGGATTACAAGGTGTTGAGGATCGAGTCGTTCCCGGTGAACTGGTACGAAAAGAAGAAAGGCATTTTTCAGAAAGAGGACAAGAATACCGTCTACCGCTCTTACGTCTGGCTGCAGCGCAAGGAAGATTTCGTCATGCCGGTCGAGGTAGAGGTGACGTTCGACAACGGCGAAAGAGTTCGCGAGCACTGGAATGGGGTAAGCCGCTGGACGAAGTTCACCTATGAGAAGAAAGCCAAAGTGGAGTCAGCGGAGCTTGATCCGGACCATAAAGTTCACATCGACCGCGACGACTTCAACAACAGTTATACGGCGGAAGCGCACGGAAAGGCAGCGCGGAAGTTGACGAACTATTGGCTGTTTATGACGCAATGGTTGGGCCAGGCACTGGCTTGGTGGGCGATTTAGAACGGATCTCGGCTTTCGGTGTCGGCGACAAAAATCGGCGGTAAGAATTGAGGCAGAGACGCATGGCAGAGCACCAAAGTTTGTTAGGCGGCGGTTGGGATAGGGTGACGCGCAACAAACGCTACATTGTCTGGTTCTATGTGCTGAACCTGGCGCTAGCGTGTCTGGGTGCCGCTGCTTTTAGCAATCAGGCGCACGACTATCTGGACCACAGCCTGCTCTCCGGGCGATTGGTGCACGGCTTTGACGTTGGTGTAATGATCGAGGTGTTGGCGCAGCGGGAGTTTGGTCCGACCCATGCCGCCAGAGTTTCGTGGCTTCACTTCGCTTTGCTCTTCTTCGTCGCAACCGCGCTGTTTCTGCCCGGAGTGCTGCAGGGTTATGCCTCAACCTATCGCCTGCCGCGAGAAGATTTCTTCCGCGCCTGCGGTCGGAACCTGTGGCGATTTATCCGGCTGATGATCGTGGCGGGCATCGTCATGGGGGCGGTGGCCGCGGCGCTCTTCGGAGTGCACGGCGTTTTGGAGCGGAAGGCCCTGCAGAGCACGAACGAATTGCTTCTCTTCGAGGTACGGGTTGCCGGCCTGATGGTGATTTTTCTGGTGATGACCGCGCTGCGTATCTGCTTTGATCTGGCCGAGACCGACGTGGTGCTGAGCGATCAGCGCGCAGTGAGAAGGTCGATCGGCTCTGCCTTCCGGCATACGTGGCGAAATTTGGGACAGCTGCTTGGAAGCTATGTGGTGACCACGATCGTAGCGGCGATATTGTTGGCGGCAGGACTCTGGGTGTGGATGAAGTTTGTGCCGCCAGCCAGCGTAGGCGGCGCGATTTTCGTGAGCCAACTCACGCTACTCTGGCTGTTGATTCCTCGCTTCTGGCAACGCGGCGTCGCCGTCAGTTACTACGTGGAGAATATGGTGGAACCAATCGCAGTGCAGCCGCTCACGCCCCCGCCAGTCGTGCCAGCGGAGGTGACTGGACCCGCCCCGGGGCCTGTGATTCCGAGCACACCAACGGAGAGGCAAGGGGCGTAACATCGTCGGCAGAGAGATCTGCCGCCGTGCGCGATTGTGATCTACTCCGATGTTCTGAGTAGGGTAAGAGCCGCCATGCCGCGTACCATCGTCGAGCCCTTTCGCATCAAAAGCGTCGAGCCGATTCACTGGACCACGCGGCCGCAACGCGAACAATTGCTACGAGCCGCCTTTTACAACCTGTTTCTCCTCCCTGCCGATGATGTTCTGATCGATCTCCTAACAGATTCCGGAACCGGTGCCATGTCCACTCATCAGTGGGCCGCCATCATGGAGGGGGACGAGAGCTACGCCGGCAGCCGCAGCTTCGAACGGTTTCGTGATTCGGTACAGGATATTTTTGGCTACAAACACGTGATTCCCACCCATCAGGGCCGCGCCGCCGAGCGCATTCTGTTCAGCGTGATGTGCAAGAAAGGCGACGTCGTCCCTAACAACACGCATTTCGATACCACCCGCGCCAACCTGGAGTTCGTCGGTGCCGAGGCCCGAGACTTGGTGATTGCGGAGGGCCGCGAACCCAGCGTGAAGCATCCCTTCAAGGGAAACATGGACGTCGATGCGCTCGAACACTTGATCCAGCGCGTGGGTCGCGAGCACGTTCCTCTGGTCATGCTGACGGTGACCAACAACTCTGGCGGCGGACAGCCAGTCTCGATGGCGAATGTGAAAGCGGTGAGTGCAGTGTGCCGGAAGAACGTCATCCCGCTCTATTTCGATGCCTGCCGCTTCGCCGAAAATGCCTACTTTATTAAAACGCGCGAGCGTGGCTATGAATCTAAGACTCCGAAGCAGATCGCGCAGGAAATGTTTGGCTACGGTGACGGCTGCACTATGTCTGCCAAGAAGGATGGCATGGCCAACATCGGTGGCTTCCTGTGCACGAATAACGATATGCTCGCGCAGCAGGAGAAGAATCTGCTGATTCTAACCGAGGGCTACCCGACCTATGGCGGCCTCGCGGGACGCGATCTGGAGGCCATTGCAGTCGGCCTGCAGGAAGCTCTGCACGAAGATTACCTCGAATACCGCATCGCTTCCACTGCCTATCTCGGCAATCACATCGCCGAGCACGGCGTGCCCATCGTGCAGCCGCCCGGAGGCCACGCGATCTACATTGATTCGCGCGCTTTCCTGCCGCAGGTTCCTCCGGATTGTTTCCCGGGGGTGGCGCTGGCCAACGAACTTTATCTCGAAGGCGGAATTCGCTCGGTGGAGATCGGCACATTGATGTTTGGAGCTGCGGCGACGATGGACCTGGTTCGTCTGGCCATCCCGCGCCGTGTCTACACGCAAAGCCACATCGACTACGTGGTGGAAGTCATCCTTTCCGTATGGGGGCAGCGCGACCGGATTCGGGGAATGAAGCTAACCCACGAAGCTCCGTTCTTGCGCCACTTTACTGCCAAACTGGAACCAGTGGATGCTGTGGTAATCACGCATAGCTAAGGCTGGGCGCCTTCTTCGCTAGAGTAAAACGATAGTGATTCCGCGATTGCTGCGGCCAAGATCGGAGTCGCTCTTGAGTTCCGGGTGCGATTGCAGAAGTTTCCAGACTTCGTCGTCTGATTTCGACCAGTTCTCTCCAAAAACACAGCCCCGAATCTGGCTGCTCTGCGCCATTTCCAGCAAACGCTTCTGGACGGCGATGCGAATATCTCCTCCCGCTCCAGACGAACCATAGCCGTGAATAAGCTTCAAGAGTGTTGTTTTCCCTGTCCGCGCCAGGGCCAGCTCGCGATCCAGGCGCTGCAAGGCTTCATGGACCTGCGGCATGTCGGATTTTAGGTTGACCGTCTTGATGGTCGGGCCTCCAAGCTTCCGCAAGCTTTGCTCTCGGTCGGCCTAGCTTTTCCGGCTCCGGCCGATGGCTTCTCTGGCTTCCTTGTCCGCCGTCCTGCGCCTTTCGGTTTCACGTTTATCCCATAGCTGCTTGCCCTTGGCAAGGGCGAGTTCAAGCTTTACTTTGCCGTTCTTGAAATACATGCGAACCGGTATGAGAGTAAGTCCCTTTTGTTGCGTCTTGCCAATCAGTTTGCGGATTTCTTCTTTGTGCATGAGCAGCTTACGGGTACGCAACGGAGCGTGGTTGTGAATGTTGCCGTGCTCGTAAGGACCGATGTGTGCATTCAGTAACCAGAGTTCACCATCTTTCACCAAGCCATAAGAATCCTTGAGGTTGGCAAGGCCGCCGCGAACCGATTTTGCCTCAGTCCCGGTAAGAACCACCCCGCACTCAAATTTTTCCAGCAAGAAGTAGTTATGAGAAGCGATCCTATTAACGGCGGCATCGCGCTGACCGGAGGCGGTCGGGTCGCGGCGTGGGGATTTTTCCGGGCTGGGCTTGGTCTGGTGCGTGGACTGGCGAGCCATAAGATGGGTTCATCTTAACAGTGGGTTCCGGGACGCGGCTATCAGGCTCTGCCCAACACGCATTTCTTCTTTCGAGTTGGGGTGGAACGTGTTACGCTAATACCCGCCGGAAAGCAGATCCGCGGAAGACCGATAGCCGCAGCCCCAAGCCCGGCCCTCCCCACTTGGGCTAAGACTAAAGAGTATAACTGTCCTGCATGCAATGAGATCAGGGGCCAGGAAACGCGATGCTATAATCGCTCCAAAGTCATTGCTGTATCTGTTTGAATTGGTGCGATTTCACGGGTCTGTAAGCGTAGTCACTGCTAGTTCGGCGAAGAATTCCGGTAAAGATTTCTTAGACGAGGACTGACGATGAGACGTCTGATGCCTGCGGCGGTAGCGCTGCTGGTTTTGGTTGTGATTGTGCCCGCCATCGCTGACAAGGCCAAGTCTTTTTACGACAAGGGCCAGGACGCCGAGGCACGACAGAATTACGAAGCCGCCTATGATTTCTTCAAGCAGGCCTACGACCTGAAACCGAAGGATTTGCGGTATCGGTCGGCGTTCGAGCGCTTGCGTTCGAAAGCTGCCCTGACGATTGTTCACCGGGGACAAGGCCTGCGCGACCAGGGCAAGTTGCAGGAGGCGGCGGCTGAATTTCAAAAAGCAGTACTGATCGATCCCTCACTCTTCATTGCGTCGCAGGAACTAAAGCGCACGCTGCAGATGATTAACGATAAGGAAAATCCTCCACCGCAAGCCGCTGGCCCGCCGAGCAGTCTGGAACGGAAGATCAGGGAAGCGGGCGGACCCGTGGAACTGGCTGCCATCTCGAATGTTCCCATCACCGTAAAACTCACCGAGGATTCCAAGGTTATTTATCAGACGATCGGGCAGCTGGCCGGGATCAACGTATTGTTTGATCCGGACTATACCTCGCGACGGATCAAGGTTGAACTGAATGGAGTAACCCTGGAAGACGCGCTGCAGATTACGGCTCTGGAATCGAAAACTTTCTGGCGTCCGGTGACCAGCAATACGATTTTTGTTGCACAGGACAATCCCGCCAAACGCAAAGAATTGGAACAAAGCGTACTCAAGACTTTTTACTTGCAGAATCTTTCCCAGCCCACCGAACTGCAGGACGTAGTGAACGCAATCCGCGCTGTGCTGGACGTGCAGCGCGTGCAGCAACTGCTCTCGCAGAATGCGCTGGTGGTTCGCGGAACGCCTGACCAGATCGCGCTGGCGGAGAAATTAGTGGATGATCTGGACAAGGCTCGTCCAGAAGTGATCGTTGACATCGCCGTCATTCAGATCAGCAAAGACAAGTCAAGGACGCTGGGATTGAGTCCGCCGACCAGCGCCACCGTCGCCCTGCAGAGCAACATCAATACCACCACGACGGGAACAACCACCACCGGCACCACTACGACCGGCACGAGCAGCACCGGCCTCTCGTTGAATACTCTGGGCAACCTAAACGCGACCGATTTCCAAGTGACGATTCCTTCCGCCAATCTTTCCGCAGTGATGGGCGAGAGCGACACAAAGATGTTGCAGAATCCGCAGGTTCGCGCTCTGGATAATCAGAAGGCGACGCTCAAGATCGGCGAGCGCTTGCCGGTCGCTACCGGATCGTTCCAGCCTGGAATCGGCGGAGTCGGTATCAACCCGCTGGTCAACACCCAATTTCAATACATCGATGTGGGCGTGAACATTGACGTAACCCCGCACGTGCACGCGGATCGAGAAGTGACGCTGAAAATTTCGATGGAAGTTTCTTCCGAGATCGGCCAGGCGAGCATCGGAGGCATTAGTCAGCCCATCATTGGCCAGAAAAAAATCGAGCATGAAATTCGGCTGAGGGATGGAGAATCAAGCTTGATTGGTGGAATCATGGATGATTCCCAGACCAAGTCCTTGGCTGGCCTTCCCGGGTTGGCTCAGATTCCAATCCTGAGATACCTCTTCGGGCAGGTGACCCAAGACCATTCGTCGGACGAAACCGTCTTCGCTATCACGCCGCACATCATCCGGGGAACCAGCCTCAGCGAGATGAATCAGCGCGCGATTGACATTGGCACGGCCAACTCCATCGAATTGCGGCATGGCAGCCATCCGACCGCAGCAGCGGCGCCAAGTGCTCAGGCTCCCGGGAGTCAAGCCCCTGCGACCCAGCCCTCGGCGAATCAAATCGCGAGCCCCAGCCAGAGTGCAAGTCCGGCAGCGCAGGGCGCGAGTTTCCTGTTTGATCCCAGTCAGATCACGGCTGCCAAGGGCAATACGTTTGTGGTGAATCTCTTAATTTCTGGGGCACAGAACGTATATTCCGTTCCCGTACAATTGAATTACGATCCGGCCAAGTTACAGTTGGTCAACGTTTCAAACGGAGGGTTCCTCTCGCAGGATGGGCAAGCGGTTGCCTTGGTCCATCGCGAAGATGATACGACGGGAACCCTGCAGATTACGGCCACGCGGCCACCGGGTGCAGGTGGAGTTTCCGGACAGGGCGCGGTGGTCACGATGACATTTCAGGCCAAGGCCGGCGGGCAGACTCCCCTGACTATCACTCGGGGTGGCGCGCGCGATCCCGGCTTACAGGCCATAACCGTGAACGGCGCGCAGGCTTCGGTAACCGTGCAGTAGGCAGTGCGGTTCCCAGGCTGAGATAGAAGAAGTAGAACATGAACCTCGGTAGATTTCGTCAGGTGCAGGGCAAGAAGCCCATCTTGGGCTTTACGCTTCTTGAGCTAATCATCGCGACAACCATCCTGCTGATCCTGTCCACAATGGCGGTGCCCATGGCACGGCTAACCATCAAGCGGGAGAAAGAGCGCCGCCTGCGAGCCGATTTATGGGAGATGCGCGACGCCGTCGACCGCTACAAGATGGATGCTGACCGCAATGCGTTTCAAACCAAGGTGGACAGCCAGGGCTATCCGCCCGATTTGGAAACTCTGGTGAAGGGCGTAGACGTGCAGGGAAAAAAAATCCGATATCTGCGCAAGGTTCCCATCGATCCCATGACGGGCACCAATGAGTGGGGCCTCCGTTCGATGCAGGACGATCCGGATTCTGACTCTTGGGGTGGGCAGAGCGTGTTCGATGTTTACACCAAGTCGCAGGACGAGGCCCTGGACGGGACTAAGTATAAGGACTGGTAAATGGCAAGCGGGATCAAAACAGGGCGCGCCTCCGGTTTCACACTGTTGGAGATGATGATCGTGATCAGCATCATGGTCATCCTCATATCAATTGCGCTGCCCATTTATAGCCAGTCGGTTCTCCGCTCGCGGGAAGCCGTGCTGCGTAACGACTTGTTCGAGTTGCGTTCCCTCATTTCCCAGTACACGCTGGATAAGCAAAAAGCGCCACAGTCCCTCGACGACTTGGTGACCGCGAGCTACATCAAAATCCTTCCCAAGGATCCGATGACCAATGAGGCGAATTGGGAAGTTGTGCAGGAAGACGTGCTCATGGCGGTCGACCAGCAGGATCCTGGCATCAGCGACGTGAAATCAGCGTCGACTTCCACCGGTACGGACGGAACCGCGTACAACACTTGGTAGTGCGTGAGCGCTGCCGGCTTCTGATTTTGCTTCCGTTCGCGATCTTCTCTACTCTCAATTATCCCGCGCCAGTAGATTCAAGTTATGGACATGTAGCGGGCAGGATAACCCGTCCGGGTTCTTTACCAGTTGGGAGGACCGCTGTCCGCGATGCGCAGGCGCAACAACCGTCGTGGCCGATCCCGGCAATCACGGCGTCCTCGGGACTGTTGCAGGTAGCCCGCAGCGACTTTGTCCGCCAAATCGCACCGGCGGGCACAGATACGTGGAATTACGGCAATACGAAGGGCCTCTCTCTTTGGTGCCCTGGTACAGAGTGCAATTCGATACTCTTTCTCGCCGTACATCCAACACAATCGGTCGGCCAAGAATGGCGCAGGTGATTTTTCCTTGCTGCTGAAATACCGTCTGGTGGCCGGGAACGCGGAGAACGGCGATTATTCGGTGAGCTTCTCGTGGGCTGGCACGCTGCCGACTGGAAGCTACAAGAATGGAGGTCTCGCAGCAACTGTTTCTCTTGCTTTGTGAACGGGCAAAGGCTTCGAAACGCTTCGATGTGCAGTCGACGCTGGGAGCTGCTAGTTCCCGCCGGAGATACTTCGAAACTGGGACGTCCAGTCCTGTGGAACGCCGTAGGGCAATACCACATTCGAAGATTTTTTTGGCCAGAGATCGAAAACAACGCGACCTTTTACCCTGGCGGACCCAACGACGGGCGGGTGCAGAACTTCGTAACTCCAGGACTGATGCTTGGCAAATCTAAGTTGGAGCATGATCCCCGCAATCGTCTCGCCCTGGTAATCGGCGGAGGAATGCAGATCGCAACCCCGCAATTCCATACCGATAACCAGGGGCCGGTGCTTACCGCGCGGATGCTCTTCTGAGGACGAAATACGTTGCCTGAGCGGCCTCATTGCGTGCGCTTCCCGCAGGCACTAACATCTACTCATGCCGGTTGGAACCGAACTCACTCAGGCCCCAGCGTCCATTCGTGCCCCGCGCGGCAATCAGATCAACTGCAAAGGCTGGCAGCAGGAAGCTGCCATGCGCATGCTCATGAACAATCTCGACCCGGACGTTGCCGAGCGCCCCCAGGACCTTGTCGTGTATGGCGGAACGGGACGCGCGGCGCGCAGTTGGGAGGCATATCACGCTATCGTTGCGACGTTGAAAAACCTCGAGAATGATGAAACTTTGCTGGTGCAGTCGGGCAAGCCGGTGGGCGTATTTAAGACGCACGATCATGCTCCCCGCGTGCTCATCGCGAATTCGAACCTGGTCGGCCATTGGTCGAACTGGGAAAAGTTTAACGAACTGGAGCGCGCCGGTCTGATGATGTATGGCCAAATGACGGCGGGTTCGTGGATCTACATTGGCTCGCAGGGAATTGTGGAAGGGACATTCGAAACATTTTCGGCGGCAGGCGAGAAACATTTCGGTGGCGACCTTGCGGGGAAGCTGATCGTGAGCGGCGGTATGGGCGGTATGGGCGGAGCTCAGCCTCTCGCCGCAACCATGACCGGCGCGGCATTTCTTGGAATCGACGTGGATCCGGAGCGCATCAAGAAACGGCTGAAGACCGGCTACTGCGACTTCATGGTTACGACGCTGGATGAGGCTCTGCGGATTCTGAAGAATGCCGTGCGCAAGAAAGAAAACGTGTCGGTCGGGCTCGTGGGAAATTGTGCCGACATTATTCCGGAGTTGGCCGAACGCGGCGTGGTGCCTGACATTCTCACCGATCAAACGTCGGCGCACGATCCGCTGAATGGATACGTGCCGAACGGGATGACGCTCTCCGAGGCGCTCGAACTGCGGAAGGGCGATCCCAAAGCCTATGAGGAGAAGTCGCTCGACGCGATGGCGCGGCATGTGGAAGGCATGCTGCGGCTGCAGAAGATGGGGTCGATCACATTCGACTACGGAAATAACATCCGAACCTTTGCATTCCAGCGCGGTGTGAAGAATGCTTATGATTTTCCCGGCTTCGTGCCCGCCTACATTCGACCACTATTTTGCGAGGGACGGGGGCCCTTTCGTTGGGTGGCGTTGTCAGGCGAGGCGTCGGACATTCATGTGACGGATGATTTAGTCCTGGAGTTGTTTCCGGAGAATCGCATTCTGCGGCGCTGGATTGATCTGGCGCGCAAGCGCATCAGGTTCCAGGGACTGCCCGCGCGCATTTGCTGGCTGGGCTACGGGGAGCGGGCGCAATTCGGCCTCGCCATCAACGATCTGGTAAAGAAAGGGAAGATCAAGGCGCCGATCGTGATTGGCCGCGATCACCTCGACTGTGGCTCGGTGGCATCTCCGTTCCGCGAAACCGAGAGCATGAAGGATGGCACGGATGCGGTTGCTGACTGGCCTTTGCTGAATGCTTTGCTGAACACTGCTGCCGGCGCCTCTTGGGTGTCGATTCACAACGGCGGCGGCGTGGGCATCGGCTACTCGCTCCATGCCGGGCAGGTCACAGTGGCGGATGGTACTGAGATGATGGCCAAGCGCATCGAGCGCGTTCTGACAACCGATCCCGGGATGGGCGTGATTCGGCATGTGGACGCCGGATATGACCAGGCGAAAGAGTTCGCGAAGAAGACCGGTGTAAGGATCCCGATGGGCCAGTAGGCGATTCCTTGAACCGTTAGTCAGTAAGTCGCCTGCTAAACTGTTTGTTGCTTGAATCCGAATAGAAAGCTCGACCCCAACCCTGTCCCCGCTTTGCTCCTTGCCAATATTGGCCAACTGCTCACGCTAAAGGCGGCTTTCGGCAAGCCCGGTTTACGCCGCGGTCCAGACCTGAAAGAACTCGGCATCGTGAAGAATGCGGCGGTACTCTGCCTGGGCGGGAAGGTCGTCTCCGTTGGCGCAACCAAAGATGCTCTGCGCGATCCGTGGTTGAAAAAGCATCGAAAAAAAGTCACCGAGATCGACTGTTCGAGAAAGGTCGTGCTGCCGGGTTTTGTCGATTCGCATACGCACCCTGTTTTTGTCAGCCCGCGGCTGCTGGATTTTGAGAAGCGAATCGAAGGCGCTTCTTATGAAGAGATCGCCGCTGCCGGGGGCGGCATACGGTCAAGCCTGGAGGGCGTCCGCAGGGCAGGGAAGCCGGCTCTGGTCGAGAAGGTCCTGGCCGCACTGCGCGACATGGCGGCCCACGGCACTACTACGGTGGAGGCCAAGTCGGGCTACGGCCTGACGGTTGAATCGGAAACGAAGTCTCTGGAGGCAATCCGCGCCGCTGCTTCTCGGTGGCCCGGGACGGTCCTTCCTACGCTCTTGGGCGCGCATGTCGTCCCAAAGGAATTTCAGGGGTGCTCACAAAAGTATGTTGAGATCGTCTGTAAAGAGATGATTCCGCAGGCAGCAAAGCGCAAGCTCGCCCATTTTGTTGACGTCTTTTGCGATAAGGGCGCGTTTACGGCCGTCCAGACGGAACAGATCTTTGCCGCCGCACAACTGAATGGCCTCAGTGTGCGAGCGCACGTGTGCCAGCTTGCGGAGACGACTCTGCGGCCACTTTTGAAATTCAATCCGGCATCTTTCGATCACATGGACCGGGTGAATGATGACGACATTCCGGACTTGGCGAAGCACGACACCGTCGCTACCCTGGTGCCGGGGGCAAATTATTTTCTGGGACTGAAGGAATATCCGCCCGCGCGCAGGTTGATTGACGCGGGTGTCGCGGTGGCTCTGGCGACGGATTACAATCCAGGCACGTCGCCAACTCTAAGTATGCCGATGGTCATGTCGCTGGCATGCACGCACATGAAGATGTCGCCGGCGGAGGCGATAGCGGCGGCGACCATCAATGGGGCATGGGCATTGCGAATGGCGGACCGGAAAGGGTCAATCGAGCCAGGGAAGGATGCTGATCTGGCAGTTTTCGCGGTCGAAGACTATCGCGAGATCCCCTACTGGTTCGGAGCCAACCGGTGCTCGATGACGGTGATGAACGGAACGGTGACCCATCCGCACTGAACTTTTGCAGCAAATTTCCCGTATAAAGATTAGAGATACCTGTGTCTCGTGGGGACGCGGTAGACGGCTTTTCGGTGTTCCGGTTAACAAATGATATTCCAGTAAATCATCTCCTGAGGATCTATGAAACGAATTTTTGCCCTACTGGTTTTTGTGTCGGCAGCACTTTCGCTGGCTTCGGCACAACGGTTGCCCGAGAGTGCTACCCCGGAGAACTACAAAGTTACGTTTAAGCCTGATCTTGAGAAGGCAACATTTGACGGCGATGAGACCATCTCTATCCGGGTGCTGATGCCCACTTCCGAGATCACGCTGAACGCGGCTGAGATTGAATTCCACGAGGTCACCATCACCAGCGGCGGAACTACGCAAAAGGCGAAAGTCACTCCTGAGAGAGATAAGGAGATGGTAGTGCTGGCGGTCGAAAAGCCGTTGGCCGCAGAAGCGGCAACCGTGCATATCATCTACTCTGGCATTCTCAACGATCAGATGCGTGGCTTCTACCTAGGCAAAGATGATCAGGGACGCAAGTACGCTGCTACGCAATTCGAGTCTACCGACGCACGCCGCGCGTTTCCGTCGTTTGACGAACCCGGGTACAAGGCCACGTTCGATATCACCGCGGTCGCCGACAAGGGTCAGGTTGCAATCTCGAATCAAAAGATTGTCTCGGATACGCCCGGCCCCGGCGACAAACACACGGTCCGCTTCGCCACCACGGCGAAAATGTCGTCCTATCTGGCGGCCCTGGTCGTAGGCAACTTCGAGTACATCGAGGGCGAGGCGGATGGCATTCCCATCCGTGTCTACAGCACTCCGGGCAAGAAAGAGATGGGCAAGTTCGCCTTGGAATCGGCCGAGCACGTCCTTACCTACTACGACAAGTATTTCAGTATCAAATATCCCTACGGAAAGCTCGATCTGATCGGCCTGCCGGATTTTTCCGCAGGCGCGATGGAGAACACCGGCTGCATTACGTTCCGTGAGGTCATCCTGCTGATCGACGACAACAAGGGCTCCGTCGATCTGAAGAAGGAGATCGCTTCCGTGATAGCGCATGAGATGGCTCACCAATGGTTCGGTGATCTGGTCACGATGAAGTGGTGGGACGATATTTGGCTCAACGAGGGTTTTGCCACTTGGATGTCGAGCAAGCCGATTGAAGCCTGGAAGCCGGAATGGAATTTCAACCTGGACGATGTCAGCCAGACGGGAGCAACTCTCAACACCGATTCGCTAGCGAACACCCGTCCGATTCACCAGGCTGCCGATACTCCGGCGCAAATCACAGAATTGTTTGACGGCATCGCCTACGGCAAGGCCGCAGCCGTGTTGCGGATGCTGGAGTCCTACTTGGGTGAGGAAACTTTCCGCGCAGGCGTCAATACCTATATTCAGCGCCATCAATATGCAAATGCCACCGCCGAGGACTTCTGGGATGCGCAAGCCAGGACTTCGAAAAAGCCTGTCGACCAGATCATGTCCACGTTCGTCAACCAGGCGGGCGTCCCGATAATAAATGTGAAGGCGCAATGTTCGGGGAACTCGACGACAGTAAGCCTGGATCAGCGTCGCTACTATTATGACCGCGAGAAATTCCAGGCGCCCAATGATGAGCTCTGGCACGTTCCGTTATGCATGAAGTCGTCGGCGAGCGACGGCCCGCCAAAATGCGAACTTCTCACCGAGCGGCTGGCAACCTTCACCTTGCCAGGTTGCTCAACCTGGGTTTCGGCGAACGCCGGAGCCACAGGTTATTATCGTGTCGGCTACCAGCCCGATGCGGTGCGCGCTCTGGCGAATGATGCTGAGAGCAAGTTGTCTCCGGGGGAACGCATCGCATTGCAAACGGACATCTGGGCGTCAGTGAGGGTGGGACGGGAACCGGTCGGGGACTATCTCGCGCTGGTGCAGGGTCTGGCCGCTGACCGCAACCGCGCCGTGTTGGCAGACGTCCTCGAGCAGCTCCACTATATCGGCCAGTACCTGGTGACGGACAACGACCGCGAATCTTATCGCATTTGGCTGCGCCAGTATCTCTCGCCCATCCTCAAGGATGTGGGCTGGGAATCTAAACCGGGCGAAAGTGACGAGCAGAGAGCATTGCGGGCTCGCGTGTTTCACGCTCTGGGATATGACGCCCGTGATCCCATCGTGTTGGCGCAAGCACGCAAACTCGCTGACAAAGCTTTGAATAATCCCGCGTCCGTAGATCGGGAGCTGGCGGGCAGTGCGTTCGAGCTTGCGGCTTTGAACGGCGATCGGGCGTTCTATGACAAACTGCTGGCCACATTGAAGAATGCGAAGTCGCCTGAGGAATATTACATGGCTCTGTTCGCTTTGCCCCGCTTCGGTGATCTGAAGCTGCTGCAGCGGACTCTTGACTATGCCATTTCTCCGGACGTTCGTTCGCAGGACGCGCTGCGCCTGATCAGCGATGTGATGCGTAATCCGGCAGGAGAAAAACTGGCATGGGACTTCGTTCTGGCGCACTGGGATGCGGTGCAAAAAGCCGGCGGGCCTTTTGCCAGTGCCGAAATTGTGTATGCTACCAGTTCGTTTTGCGACGCGAATATGCGCGATCAGGTTGCGAATTTTTTCGCTGCCCACAAAATTGAAGGAGCGCAACGCACCTATCGGCAATCGATTGAGCGCATCAACAACTGTGTCGATCTGAAGTCGCAACAAGAGCCGCAACTGGCATCGTGGCTCGGAGAGCACGGCTCTTCGGCTGGAGGGCAGTAGACTCGCAACAGAGCTACGAACGAGGGCCATCCCGGATCGCAATGGGTAACAGCGCAGCGTAATGGGGGTTAATAACCTAGGGAGAGTCTGATTAAGTTCTCCCTTTCCACAAGTCGTGTCGCTATAGTAGCGCCATCATGAAGCAGAGGACACTGGCGATGATGACTGGCTTTGAGGGGTACAGCAAGAAGACTCGAC
>JBEKRE010000046.1:0-39655 GCA_049519055.1 Candidatus Sulfotelmatobacter sp.
CGCCCCTAACAGCCGCCGTTCTTCCAACTTCTGAAAATCGCGTCTTACTCCCGCCGGGTTTCCCATGACCGCAGAGTAGCACGAATCCTCAGGAATGTCACTATATTATGCAATACTCAATAGATCCGTCGGCCTCGCCACGCACATAGGCCGGATAGAGCCAGTTCAATGCACTGATCTTTGCGACTGGCTCGGATCTTTGCGAATGGCTCGCGCAGATCAGTCGGGCAGTTCGATCCGGTCGGGGTGTTTCTTCTCGCGCTCGTGCTCTTCAGCAAGCACCTTTTCCAACCAGGCCGCTTGTTTCTCGGCAATCTTCCTATCCGCAGACGCGGGTTGGTGAGCGATGACGAACTGCTCGCCACAACCGTCACAGCGCAGGATCCCCATTTCCTGGAACCCCGCGGCTTTCTCTCGGCTCTGACCTTTCTTTATCGCCACTGCACTCATCTATTGAACATCTCCGATTGAACAACCCCCGGCTCCTGCGCCTTGCGCGTTCCGCCTTGACCGCGTTGTCCCATTTCAGCGGAAACAGCTGAGTTGTTCATATGACGAGAGCATAGCACCAGCCCTTATCAGAATAGATTGGGTGGCGAGTTGGGGGGGCAATCGTGCCCGCACTTCATCCCGTGCTCCTCCAGGCCAAGCCCACTTGCTGGCACGAGATGGAACTGCCCGCAGGCACCGAGCCCCCAGAAACTGCTAGATCACAGGGGCCCTGGGCACACCTTGTGTCGCCCCCGCCCGCACACCCAGGCCATCAATCTATTAACCAAATAGTAATATTTCAGCGCTTTCGCCGTCCCTGGCAGCAGAAAAATAGCCCGAATGTTGTATTGACAACCCGACCATTTGGGGCGAAACTCCGCTCTGGACACTGCTTTTGATCGGAGCTGTCTCTATGGCGCGCCTTCCGATGTCGGAACCCGATCCTAAGAAACCTGACGCAGCGTCCCCATCCGGGCCTGATAAGTCCCCAGAAGCGGAATCCGATCTGGCAGGATTGGCGGCAAGGGTTTCCGCCCTCTGTGGCAGCGGTCTGTCGAGTGAGTTGTCCACTGACCTAGCGCTCGAGATCGTTCTCAACCAAATCGCGGAGCAGGCCTGCTGGGCCACCGGCGCGACCAGTGCTGCCATTGTGCTGGAGCACAATTCAGAACTAGTATGCCGCGCCAGCACGGGCGCCAATGCTCCGGAGTTGGGCGCGCGGCTCGACACCCAGGCTGGTCTGTCGGGCGCGTGCGTCAAGTCTCGCCAAATACAGCGCTGTGACGATGCCCAAGCGGACCCGCGCGGAGACCTGGAAGGTTTTCAGTCGGACATCCGCTCGGTGATGATTCTTCCGCTCCTGCGAAACGATAACGATCTGGTCGGAGTATTCGAACTGTTTTCGCCTCGTCCTTCCGCCTTCGGAGAACGTGACCAGAGCACGCTGGAAGCACTGGGTCAACGCGTGCTCAAGAATTTGAAGTTGGCCAGCGGCCCTCATTTGACGGTGGTACCCGACGCGTCGTCCGCTCTGATGCGATCCGAGCCATCGGACGTGGCGGAATTGGAAGCGTGCAAAAGTGGATCAGCCTATTTTCCGGCAGAACTGGTCAGCCCAATTAGCAACCGTCAACTCGAAGTTACGACGGTTGCTCTCCGGGGGGCGGTTCTTGCTTGCGCCATCTTGTTCTGCACGCTGGTTGGGTTCCGTTGGGGCTGGCATCGAGGCACAGCTGACTATACGCACAAGTCAGAATCTGCCCACAGGATCTCGTCCAAGAAACTCGCTTCCTCAAACGCCGGCGCGTCGTCACTTCTAACCGCGGCCGTGGGAAATTCGGCCTCTACTGATTCTTTAACTGCGGTCGGTCCTTTTGCGATGAGCGGACAAACCGTTGGAGCTTGCGATTCGCCGTCCCGGCCGCGCCCAGCGGTTGCCCCTACTCCGGCAGGTAGTCTTCTGGTTTACGAGAACGGAAAGGAAGTTTTCCGCAAGCTCCCTTCAGCGACCGAACAAAAGGAAAATGCAAAGAGCAGAGATTAGAAAAATTCAGATACAGAAAGCTCATGCAGCGTAACGTCCCGATTCAACGGAACCTAGGCGCTCCACATGCCGGGCTCTTTGTGATCGCCCTAATGCTAGCGCTCCCACTTGCCGGACAAACCGGCGCTACCCGCTATGTGTCGACCAAAGGCAACGATAGCAATCCCGGCACGATCGGCGCGCCTTGGTTAACCATCCAACACGCGGCAAATTCAGTCTCGGCAGGCGCGACGGTATACGTCTTCGGGGGAGTTTACAACGAGTCTGTGAACTTTCCGGCGTCCGGAACAGCGTGGGCGCCGATTGCATTCGAGAGTTATCCCGGACAGACTGCGGTGATCGACGGGACTGGCGTTAGCTGCTGCACATCGAACCCGCCGTCGAGCGGGAACGAAACGCAGGGTCTCATCAATATCGTGAACCAGAGCTACCTCGTACTCGCGGGATTTGAGATTCGCGATTTTGCCACCGGCAATCCCGCCTACACCCCGGCCGGCGTCTGGATAACGGGCTCGGGCACTGGCATCCAGTTGCTGAACAATTTGGTGCACAACATCACGACTTCGTCGGAGGAGAACGGCAATGCTTTCGGCATCGCCGTTTATGGCACCTCGCAGACTCCAATCAGCCATCTGGTCATCACTGGCAACGAGGTCTACAGCCTGAAGACCGGGAACAGCGAATCCGTGAACGTCGATGGGAACGTAACCAACTTTGCCATTACCAACAACCTCGTTCATGACAATGACAACATCGCCATTGATGCCATTGGATACGAGGGCGTGGGTCCGGTCGGCTTCGACGAGGCAATGTATGGGGAAATCCGCGGGAACACGATTTATAACATCAGCGGAATTCACAATGCGGGCGAGGGCAATTCTTACGACGCCGACGGTGTCTATTGTGACGGTTGCGCCTATGTCACGCTGGAGGACAATCTCATACATAATGTCGACTACGGCATCGAAGTGGCCAGCGAACACAAAACCTGCCAGAGCACCGGCACCGAGTACTCTTCATCCGGAGCCATCGGCAAAGGCAGTTCGCCGTGTAACGGCAGGTACGTCACGGTGCGCAACAACGTAGTCTATGACTCAAACGCCTGCGGTATCTCGATCGGCGGTTATGCTAACAACGTAGGCGGCAGCGCCCACGTCGTCATCGTCAACAACACTCTGTACAACAATAATACCCAGAACCAGGCTGGTGAATTCCAGATTCAGTACCACTCGGGAAAAGCTCAAGCGAACATCTTCGAAAACAACATTGTCTACGCCGGCGCACAAAATGTCTGGATTAACAGCTTCGTCCCACCCACGACGTCCTATCCTGCCCCGCCCGCTACGCTCAATTGGAACCTGTACTACTCCGCCGCCGGTTACGCAGAAGGAACGTCAATCTTTTGGGCTGGCGCGAGCAGCTATAAGAGTTATTCAGCCTATCAGAGCGCGGCCAGAGAAGACGCGAAATCCCCGAACGCAAATCCCCTCATCGTCAACCTGGGATCCACGCCTCCAGATTTTGACATTACTGCTAAGTCGCCGGCCGTCAATGCCGGTGGCACCAGTCTGTCCTGCGATGTTGGCTGGTGCAACAGCACTTCCCCTCATTCCATCTATGGCAGCACCGACTTCATCGGTCACCCTCGGCTGAACGGCTCGAACATTGACATTGGCGCATACGAAACGACCGGAATGACCAATTCATTGACGGTAACTTTGACTTCGGGGATCTACACTCTTCAGCCAGGTCAGACGACTACTCTAACCACCACCGTCTTCGCCAATCCCGGTGACGGGGGTGTGCCCAACGGTACCGTGAAGTTCATGCTGGGGTCGACCTTGCTAGGAACGGAAATGCTAGTGCCGGCCAGTGCCACGGAGTCTGCGGCGAGTCTGCAACTCACTGCGTCGGAGCTCGAACCCGGCACGAACACGTTGAAAGCCGTTTACTCAGGGAATTCGGTCTACCGCAGTTCGACCTCGTCGCCCATCACGGTGACGCTGCGATAGCCCGGTTTAGAAAGTGCAGGCCGAGGGAACTGGCCAACTGCACCGCGTGGGGCGGTGCCAAGACCGAAGCGGTTGGGAGTTATTCCGTTCAATACCCGGTCTGATGCCAACCAGCAAGCGAGCAGGATTGAGATTCACATGAGAAAGGGACGGACGCGCCTCAGGAGAGTGGAGATAGGATGCGTGTACTCGATCGCGATCCCGAATCCTGTCCCCAACAAATCCCGTTCTAGACGAACGACTCGCCCAGCGCCCTTTAGCCGAATGGGCTTGAGCGTCTTGCTTCTTTGAATCGTCATCACGAACTCTACTTCGCAGTTCGGCGGAACGGGCGATAGCGCCTGTAACAGAACACCACCCTGACTTATGTTGTTACTGATGGTTTCGAGTTCTTGCAGCTCACCGTCGTTCCGGTACTTTAGGTGAACCGGGTAATCAAGAGGAAACCGAGGGTGCTTCCGTTCCTGATTCCGAATCGAAGGGTGATTGATCCGAGTCATTCTGTGTCTTAGAGCTCGATATTTTCCATGATTGCGCGATATGAAATGCCGTACCAGTACACAGAAGGGCACATGCCCAACGCACATGTCAGTCTGAAATACAACATAGCGGGGGATGTCCGGTAGGACACGTAACCTAAATCGCCCGGCTGGCCGGTGTCCCCATCTGTCAGGATCCGTGGCAAGATTCCACAGAGTCCCAACCGCGTTACTCACGGACACGCTCCTTGGCTCCGACCCCCTTGTACTTCTGACACCTGTGCAAACGTTTTGATTAGGCTCAAGTTAGGAACGGATGCTCTCCCCCCAATGCTGGGCCGTTGCCAAACGAGCCTCACGGCCGACATGGTCGGGCGAAAGCGTCTCCAAATCCCCTCCGAACAGCGCGAACCAACGCTGGAAAGGATCGACCGTGAGAAACAACTCCCCTGCGCAGCGGGCTCTCGCATTCGTTCTGTCTCTCTCCGCTTTCTTAGTCCTGTGCCAACACTTCAGCCTTGGTCAGAACGTGAGTCCCCAAAACCTTGGTTTCGGCAACGTCGCCGTGAACCTTAGTGCGGCGAAGACCTTGACCATCACAGACGACAGACAAAGGGACCTAATCGTTGAAAGCGTGACCGTGATGGGAACCGCTTTTGCCATAAGCACGCCGGCCATGCCGATGACCTTGACGCCAGGGGGCAGCACGGGATTTGTCGTGACCTTCACACCGCCAACCAGCGGGACCTTCGACGGCAATGTAGTAGTGACGCTCGCAAGACATGCCGATGGAGGGAACGGATCTCGCGTTGTTCGCGTACCTCTAATAGGAACTGGAGCCGGGAGTGGTACAGGCTCCCCGGTGCTGCAATCCATCACGGTAAGCCCGACTTCGGCTTCGATCGCCGTCGGTGCAACCCAGCAATTCACGGCCACCGGCCACTACAGCAATGGCAGCACTCAGACTCTCGCCGCGGGTGTGACCTGGAACTCTTCCGCAACGACGTACGCCACCATCGGTGCCACCGGACTGGCTACCGGAGTGGCAGCCGGAAGCACCAGCATTACGGCCTCCTCGAGTGGTGTGGTCAGCACTCTGCCGGCAGCGCTGGCGGTAAGCGCTGCGGTAACCACGGGGAGCGGCAAGTCCTTTTATGTCGCACCCACCGGTAGTGACTCCAACCCGGGCACGAGCGCCGCTCCTTGGCTAACAATTCAGCACGCGGCCAGCACTGTACCTGCCGGTTCGACCGTTTATGTCGAGGCTGGCACCTACAACGAATCCATCAACGTCACGGTCTCGGGCACCTCATCGGCTCCCATCACCTTTACCGGTGAGAGTGGGGCAATTGTAACTGGCACGGGCCTTACTCCATCTACTTCCCAAACGCAGGGACTTTGGAATATCGGTTCCGCTACCCCAGCGGGAGTAGACGTAAACTACGTCACCATTCAAGGCTTCACCATTGAGAACTATACGACTTCTAACGCCAATGCTTGTCCGGCAGGAATCTGGGTTTCAGGGGCCAGCAACGGCATCCAGATTCTCAACAACACGATCACCAACATCACGACAACATCAGAGAAGAACGGCAACGCCTTCGGTATCGCGGCCTATGGTACGGAAGCCGCCGCCATCAACGGCCTTGTTATCAGCGGGAACACAGTCTATGGCCTGAAGACTGGCAACAGTGAAACCGTGAATGTCGATGGCAACGTCACGAATTTCACGATTTCTAACAACATCATCCACGACAACGACAATATCGGAATCGACGCCATTGGCGGTGAAGGAGTCGGCCCGAGCGGATCCGATTATGCTAGGTACGGAGAAATTAGCGGGAACACCGTCTACAACATCAGCGCCATCAACAACGCGGGAGAAGGCAACCAGTACGACGCCGACGGCATTTACTGCGACACGTGCGCCTACGTCGTCATCGAGCGTAACTTGGTCCGTAACTGTGATCTAAACATCGAAGTGGCCAGCGAGCATTCCGGCAAGTATTCTCAATACGTCGCTGTCCGCAACAACCTGGTCTACAACGCCAATTCCGTCGGCATTTCCATCGGTGGTTACGCCAGCAATGTAGGGGGCAGCCAATATGTCGCCATCGTAAACAACACGCTGTTTGAGGATGACACTCAGAACACTGGCAGCGGCGAGTTACAGGTGCAGTACCACGCCACAAATAACGTGTTCGAGAACAACGTCGTCTATGCCACCTCGCAGGGTCTGTTCATCAACAACTACACGAATTCAGAGGCCAATCCGGTGACTGCGGATTACAACCTCTATTTCTCTTCGGTAAGCTCGTCGGCAGCGCAGTTCCTCTGGAATGGCACGGGCTACAACGGCTTCCCCTCCTATCAAGCGGCGACGGGGGAAGACAGCCACTCTCAATATGCGAACCCCGCATTGCTGAGCTTGACGACGCCCAACTTGCAAGTGCAGGCGAGTTCGCCTGCCACAAATGCAGGCAGCTCTTTGAGCAGTCTAATTTGCAACAACACGACTGGAGAAGCTGGCGATTATTGGGGATGCCCGCTGGTGGGCACAGTGGATTTCCTGGGCAATCCGCGAGAGCTAGGAAGCACGATCGACATCGGTGCCTACGAACAGTAGCATCACGAGGTGTGGTCCCGGAACCGTGTTCCGTCGTTCGGAAAAACAAGTCACGATCCTGCAGTCCGAGGACGCTGCAGAGTCGGGGCGTAAGCCCCGACGTTGGGTAGTTGATCGCCTAGGAGGATGGTGCGCTGCACAACAGGGTCGGGCCCCTTCTCGTTCACCGCCTCCTCCGGCAACTGCCGCTCGTCAACCAGCATAGGGATGACTAGAAGGAGTGCCCGGATCTCTCGGCGGACACGCTCTGTGTCCGCTTCCTTCTGACGTAAAACCTCGTACACATCTTTCATGGTTGTCTCCGGACAAGATTGTAATGGCAACGACGGGCACGCTTAAGCTGGTGGACGTTCCAGATCTTTGGTGGAATTTTTATTCCGCACGGAATGCACGAGACCTTCGCAGGAGACGGCGTCCAGTGTTACTACGGTCACGAAATTCAACAACTCCAGTCTTCGCTCTTCCCCACATCCGCTGATCAAACTGTGAGCTCCAGGCACTATCCCGGCGATAATTCCACACCGATCCGACAACAGGCTGCTGATCAGAATCGCTACTCTACCGTCACCGATTTCGCGAGGTTTCTGGGTTGATCCACGTCGCAGCCGCGACGGACAGCGATATGGTAAGCCAGTAGCTGCAAGGGAACAATCTCCAGGATCGCCGAGAGTTCCTTCGGCGCCGGCGGGATGTAGAACACGTGGTTGGCGTACTCCTTAATCTCTTTGTCTCCTTCGGTGGCAAGTGCGATCACCTTGCCGGAGCGCGCCTTCACTTCCATGAGGTTCGAGATCGTCTTCTCGTAGCAGACTCCGGAGGCCGCGTCTCCGGAGTCGCGCGTGGCGACGATCACGACCGGGAGATTCTCGTCGATGAGCGCGTTGGGTCCATGCTTCATCTCGCCCGCCGGGTAGCCTTCGGCGTGGATGTAGGAAATCTCTTTCAGCTTCAGAGCACCTTCGAGCGCGATGGAGTAGTGTATGCCGCGGCCGAGGAACAGAAAGTCCCGAGCCCGAGAGTACTTCTTGGCCAGCTCTTCGCAGTCTTTTTCACGCTTCAGGATATGTTCAAGCTTGGCCGGGAGAGAACTAAGTTGGTGGATGGCCTGCTTTGCCTGCTCAGCTGTGATGGTGCCACGAATTCGAGCCAGGTACAGCGCAAACAAGTAGAGCGCCGTCAGCTGTGCAGTGAAGGCCTTGGTTGAAGCCACTCCAATCTCCGGCCCGGCGTGGGTGTAGATCGTGCCCGCCGCCTCGCGCGTGATCATCGAGCCCACCACGTTGCAAATGGCAATCGTCTTTGATCCCTTGGCCTTGGCTTCGCGCTGCGCCGCGATCGTGTCCGCTGTCTCGCCCGACTGCGAGATCAGCAGGGTGAGCGTGCCGGGTGCGATGATGGGATCCCGGTAGCGCCACTCGCTGGCGTAGTCGACCTCCACCGGAATTCGGGCCAGGCTCTCGATCATGAACTTGCCCGCCTGCCCGGCATGCCAGCTGGTCCCGCAGGCCGCGATGTTGATCTTGTGCGCCGCCTCAAGTTCGGCGGCGCTGATCTTCATTTCGTCCAGGAAAACGTCGGCAGTGTCCTCGGAGATCCGCCCCCGCAAGGTGTCGCGGACGGCGCGCGGCTGCTCGTGGATTTCCTTGAGCATGAAATGCTTGAAGCCGCCCTTTTCCGCCATGATGGGGTCCCAGGTCAGGTGCTGTACCTGGTGCATTTTCGGCCGCCCGTCGAAGTCCGACAGCTGCACGCCATCCGGTGTGATCACCGCCAAGTCGCCGTCGGCCAAAAAGAACAGATCGCGGGTGTGGTAGAGGATCGCTGGTACGTCCGACGCCACAAAATATTCTTTCTTGCCCAAGCCGATCACTGCCGGCGGGCCGTTGCGGGCAGCAACGATCTTGTTCGGCTCGTCCACCGCGATGACGGCCAGCGCGAACACTCCCGCAAGTTCCTTGAGGGTTTTGCGGACCGCTTCTTCGAGCGAAAGCCGATGGCCGTTGCCGCTCTTCAGGAAATGCTTTTCAATCAGGTGAGCAATGACCTCCGTGTCGGTCTCTGTCGTGAACCGGTGTCCTTCTCCGCACAGCTTCTTTTTGAGCATCAAGTAGTTTTCGATGATCCCGTTATGCACCACGACCACCCTGCCGGTGCAGTCGCGGTGCGGGTGCGCGTTTTCTTTGGTGGGGTGGCCGTGCGTGGCCCAGCGAGTGTGCCCGATTCCGTATGTGCCATCCAGCGGGTGCACGCGAATCATGTTTTCCAGATTGCATAGTTTCCCTTCCGCGCGACGCACCTGGAGGCCTTCTCCGTTACCCGAAACCGCGATTCCCGCAGAGTCGTACCCGCGATATTCGAGGCGGCGCAGACCGTCTAGAATGATGGGGACTACTTGCTTGTGCCCGACGTATCCTACAATGCCACACATGATTCCCTCCTGATTTCAAGGCTGCAGGTCAATTGGGAGAGGTGTTCGGTGATGCCGTCAAGTGGTGCTGGCCCGGTTTTCTTGAGCTGTGAATTTGAGTCCTAGCTTTGGTCGGCCTTGGAGTAGACAGCCAAGACTAATCAAGGAGTCAGTCTCCGGCCGCTAGTTCTTGCCCGGCTAAATCCATCTGCGTCCTGTACCACTCCACTGTCTTCTTCAGGCCCTGTTCGAAGTCGATACCTGGTTTGTAATCAAGATGCTTTTCGGCGTTTGAGATGTCGGCGCGGGAGTGTTTAACATCACCCGCGCGTTCCGACTCGTACTTTGGGTCGCCATCATATCCCGTAAGGTTCTTGAGGAGCCGGAACGTATCCTTAAGGGTGGTCGGACGACCCGTAGCCACATTGAACACTCGACCGACGACCTGAGGTGCAGGTGCCTGGCAGGCTAACAGGTTGGCCCGCACCGCATCATCGACGTGGGTAAAATCGCGGCTCGTTTCGCCGTCACCGAACATCGTCGGTTGCTCGCCCGAAAGCATCTGGCTAATGAACTTGGCCAGGACACCGGAGTAGGGAGACGTGGGATCCTGGCGCGGGCCAAAAATATTGAAGTAACGCAGACAGACCGTCTCCAGGCCGTAACAACGATAGAACGAAACCATGTAGTGCTCGCCGGCGAGTTTGGATACAGCGTAAGGAGAAATCGGATCCGGACGCATGTCCTCCTGCTTGGGTTGAACAGGGCTGTCGCCATAGGCCGACGATGAGGCCGCGTAGACAACGCGCTTCACCCCTGCGTCGCGAGCGGCGACCAGGACGTTGAGGGTACCGTCCACGTTCGTCCGATTGTTGCCCAGCGGATCGAGCACCGATTTTGGGACCGAGGCGATCGCCGCCTGGTGGAGAACATAATCCACGCCCCGACAGGCCTGATTCATGGCGTCGAGATCCAGAACATCGGTCTCGCGAAGGTCTATGCGATGTCGAATCTCGTCGAGATTTTCGGAGCGTCCGGTGGAAAAATTGTCGACGCCACGCACCTTATCACCCTGTGCCAGCACCGCTCTTGCCAGTGCGGACCCAATAAAACCAGCTATGCCGGTAATGAGGTAAGTAGTCATAAGTGTCTCCAGCCAGCAGGGAAGGACCGGCGGCAAACATCTTGTAATCAAGTCCGAAGACTTTTCTTCCCCACCTCTTCCGTCCCGCCGGTGAGGTCGGGATGTGGCGATACTAAGAGCCCATGGACGGCTTCAGGGATGGGATTGCTGTGCGCTGCAGACCTGCTTCGAGAGCCGGGTATGGCTCGCGTTCCGCTCGCATGCCTGGCAATCGATCATGCAATGGGGCAAGGATCTCAGGCTTCGAACAGTTCATTGTCGTCGTGGCCTGGCTCAATTCGCGATCGTCGCCACTGCCTAGTTCAATTCGCGACCCACCCGCCGCCTCCAGGCATAAATCGTCTGCCATTTGCACGATGATTTCCGACGGCACACTAGTCAGCTGTCTGGCAAAGGAGGTGACCAATCCGTTCTCACAGAGAATATTGATCAGTCGTGCCACTCCCCCGGAATAACGGTAAACGGTGGCAATTGTTTCATCGGAAATGAGGTCGCCATCGGGAGGGGCGCCCGCGACATGCAACCGGCGCCGGATGTAGCCTCTGGTCGCTTCCAAGTCGAGCGGCTCAAGGTAAGTGCGCAGCGTAATCCGTTGCTTCAACTGCCTGAGCTCAAACGAGTCCAGCCGGGTAGCTAGTTCCGGTTGTCCCACCAGCAGGATCTGAAGCAATTTCTGTTCCGCAGTCTCCAGATTGGTAAGCAATCGGACTTCCTCGAGAACCTCTGTCGCCATTTGGTGGGCATCATCCACCACGATGAAAGTCGTCAGCTTCTTCTGATAGCGAGCAATGAGATACTTGCTGAGGTCGTGCAGAAGCTCAGCCTTGTTCTTGCCCCATGCCGCGAGCCCTAGATCGGCGCTAACATACTGCAAGAACTCCAGCGCCGACAAGCGGCTGTTGAAGACATACGCATACGCACAGTCGATGTCGCTCCCCTTCAACAATCGCAAGAGATAATGGATCAGCAAGGTTTTGCCGACACCTACCTCGCCGGTCAGCACCACGAACCCCTTCCGCCGGCGGACTCCGTAATAAAGGGTAGACAGAGCCTCTAGATGTCTCTCGGTGAGAAACATGAAAGAGGGATCGGGAGTAATCTCGAATGGATTGCGCCGCAATTTGTAGTGCTCTTTATACATAATTCCAGGGTCCGCATGGTTCGAATCGAGACGTTTGATAAATCCCGTTCGAGTTCCGCCATAACTACCGTCACTGCGCGTGGTTCATGATGTCGAACACCATCCCGGTATTAGCTAGGGTGAGGGGATAGGTATAGCTGGTGTATAGCACGTTGTAGTTCGCGTCCAAGGATTGGATCTGGTAGTTGAGCGCGTTGGGGCTCCGGATGCCGGTCTGATCGAACATCACCAGATTGATACCGGAGTCGGGAAAAGCAATCTGGCTGTTGGCCGAGACTGCCTTCCAACTCCAATTTGTTCCGGAGCCAGTATATTTGTAGAGTTGAGCCGTGAGCGAGGAACCTTCGAACATATATTCCGCGCCGATAGACAGGCCAGCACCGGTATATCCAGTTTTGGCGTTGCGGTCGGTATCTAGAAAAATGTGCCAAACCGCTCCGGTCACCGCGCGCCAGCGGAAAGAAACGCGGCCGTTCATCGTGCCCCCAGTAGTGGTGATGGAGTTCGGCCAGGCGGTGGCAAACGGAGCCTGCACTCCCTGCTCCGTAAGGGCGGCGGCTTCCGCCGTCCAATAGACGGGGATCTGGTTGTAGGCGTTGAAGGCGCTGTCGCTGATGTATACCCAACCCGCATTGCGCGACTGCGCCAGACCGAGGGCGGTCGGCAACTGCGCTTGCGTCACCCCCAGCACAATGTGCCAGAAGCGGTCCGGGGGATATTGGTGTATCCAGGCGTAGTCCGTATAGCTTGTCTGGTACGCCGAGAGCCCTCCTGAGTTCTCCCAATTTGCCAGTATGTTGGTGATCGACATCCAGCAATCGTTGGCACTGGTCGTCCCCGGATTCAGCACGATGATGCGCGCTCCGGCCTGGTTCTGGCGCACATAGTTTGTTATCTCTTCGTAGTACAGGAATTGCGTACCGGAGTAAGTGTTGGCATCGTTGCAATTCACCGCAGCTTCATCGAAGAAAATGCCGTCCACTCCGTAGTCTTGATACACGTTGTTGATGGCCGCTCGAACCAGCGAGGGATCGCGTGTGCCGTAGTTCGTGTAGGTATAGCCGAGCACGAAGATGCCTTGCTTGCGGGTGGCCTGGATGGCCGCATCTACCGCCGGATAGTAAGTCGGATCATCGCCGTTATCGATGTCCACAATCATGATTCCCACAGCCGCGGGTCCCTGTGCCGCCCAGTTACTCCACGTGGTGGTACCAGGGTTTTGATAGGACGGAACTGCCAGCCGGGTTTGGCCGCTGGCAAAGAGCGTGGCCATAAAGAATGCCACCAGCAGAAGCAGACTGGTCCGACGGATGGTGTGCATAAGAGTATCTCCCTGGCGCAGATGGCCGAGACTTTACGATGGTCTTACTCCCCTGTCCCGCCAGTCTCCGGGGCCTTTTGGTGAA
Organism: Candidatus Sulfotelmatobacter sp.; assembly: GCA_049519055.1. Classification (GTDB taxonomy): domain Bacteria; phylum Acidobacteriota; class Terriglobia; order Terriglobales; family Acidobacteriaceae; genus Sulfotelmatobacter. The sequence goes on from JBEKRE010000046.1 coordinate 13,251, forward strand.
TGTGATAGATCCGGAGTTCTTCGTTCTCGAAAAATATGTCCTCGTCGGAGTGATATTGCCGGTAGGTCTCACAGAGTTGCAGCGCTGCCGATTCCAAACTCGCTCGTCCTCCCGGTGAGCGATAGCTGCGGTAGGTGACATCCGTCAGCACGGGGAAAGAAATAGTCTCCGGCTCCCGGGAGAAGATCTGAAACGGTCTCTTCTCTACGTAGATAAACAAATCTTCCCGCGCATCGGGAAAGCGGAATTCCGAACTCGAGACCTGGTCTTGATAGGTCTCGACGAAACCGGCCAGATCCTCGTGTGCGCCCAACCCAAATGTTTCAGCCAATTGCTCCACTGGAGCTGCCACTACCCACTTTTGGCGAGGAAATCGAGAGGCAATCTGTTGCGTCACTCGGGCCGCGGCCTCGTACTCCAAGCATTGCCGGGGAGCCCGGCGCGGCGGGAACCAAAGCACGGCAACAGCCAGGCCTGCGATGAGTAGTGTGGCCTCCACTCCTTTGCGAAAGAAGGAGGTAAGCATGGCTTCGGTCAGAGCAAACAAACAACCCACCCCAACCGCAGCGGCGATCGGCAAAACCGTGAGCGTAGTAGAGGGGTCAATCGGGTTGGCCGCCAAGGTGTCGTAGGCCGCCAAGCCATAGCACACCAGGACCAAGACAACCAGACCGATCATGGGCTGGAGCAGCAAGGGCCCGGCCGCTATCACTAGTACCAGCAACAGGGATCGGGATACGAGGCCGACGAGTACCAGGCAGCATGCGAAATCCAGTAACGAATCCCATCTCCGCGAGTTCCTATACCAATCCGCAAGCACAGCCAGGGCCAGCAGAAAAAATAGCAAACCGAGCCCAAATTCAGGGGTTCCTCGAACACTCGCCGGCGAAACCCAAAAAACGCTTTCCAGCTTTTGGGTCAGGGACAGCACCGCTCCCGAGTCGTTTCTGAGGGGCGGGAAAGCCGCCGCGCCCAGACAGTACATCGCGGCAAGGCATCCGACGCCGAGACGTGTACAGGCGCGAATCAACAGGCCTATAGCGAGGACCGTCAGTATTCCGATCGCGGGTGACAGGAAACGGGTTACCGGCATCGGATCCCGACCGCTCAGTAAGGAGGTGGTCGCGATGACCGCGGGAAACACCAAAGGCCTGACACCCACACCGAGATCCAGGATCAACTCGCGTGCATGAAGGAGCACGTCGTACTGCCCCGGTTGATCAAGGCGGAGCTCGCGAAAAGCATGTTCGGCACCCAGAATACCGGTCGTCAGCAACACCACAGCAAAGCATGTCACCAGCAGTTCTTTGCGTTCCAGGATTCGCAGCCAGCGCTCCCCGTGATTCATGCCTGAGCGCTTACCGGTCCCCGCCGAGGTGTGCTGCCGCGCGCGGGGAACGAGGTACCGGCCAAACGACAAGGCCTCGATCCACCGGAGTGTGCCGATCGTCGTGGTCTGCAATCTCTCCCACGCCGCCGTGAGTGATCCGAAGTTCCGGCTGAGCCAGGCGATGGTTAATGAACCCACAAAAAGCAAAGTAACTGTAGTGGCATTGAGCGCTCGCAAACGCGCCAAGAGCGCCATTGCGGCCGTTACAAAAAGCACCATGCGAGCCCAGTTGCCGGCGATGCGAATAAGCGCATCCGAATTCGACTGGCGTGAAAACAGATGGGCTGGGGCCCAGAAAAATGCCAGGAGGAAAATAAAGAGTATCCAAGCCCCTTCCAGCGCGTCTAGGACATGCATGACAAAGGCTCACGAGACGGAATAGTGATAATCAGGAGAGCGCAGGATTTGTCGCACTGCGGCGTGGCATTTCCAGAGCACAACCGCGGAGCCAGCCAGCAGCCCCATAGCGGCGTATTGCACTCCCCACAAATGACTGAGTTCATATCCGGTCAGAACATTTACAACGAGCCCGAGCGTTACGGGACCCAAGGCCAGCGAACTAGCGTTGACACTGGCCAGGATGATTGTGTCCAGCAAAGCCAGGTTCAACAGCAAGTAACCCAGACCGCCGAGTATGGCGGTTTGCAATAAACGAGGGGAAAAACTCAGCGTGTCTGAACGAGAGAACGCGAGCCATGCGCCGAGTGAAGTCGTGACGAAGACGGTGAAGACAGCCAGCATGATCGTCCAGTGCCGGCGACGCAACCTGGCGATCAGTTGCTGGCTTGCGGTTTGAGGGAGTTCCGCTGCCTGCTGATGCCAGAACCGCAAGAACGAATCGCCGAGATACTCCGCCAGGGCTGCGGTAACCAGGAAAGCGAGCAGGGCCAGATCCATCCCTCTCTTGTAAGCAGGGTCAATTCCAAAACTCAGGCCAGAAACCCACGGAATTGCACTGCCTGCGGTCAGCCGGTCGGCAAACAGAAAGCTGAAGTAGACGGTTCCATAGAGGTAGAAAGGAACCAGTGAAATGGCGAAGACACCGAGCCGGGGCCGAACGCTGCCTCCGGCTCCCGCGTGCCCCTTCTCGGCACGATGAAATCCTGCCAGGGTGAAACCAAGGGCGGCCAAAACAGCTGCCAGCGGCCAGAGCATCAACAGAATGGTTGCTCCCGAGTGAGCGAAGATCCTAAGCAGGCCGCTGACGAGAGCGCTCAGCAAAAACACCAATGGAATGCACCAGCCTCGCCCCTGGACCGAAAGCAGAGCGCAGAACATCCATAAAAGACTCAGGGCCACATAGTTGATCGCAGCCAATACCAGGTAGTTGCCAGTAAATAACCGGAAGTAGAAGCCGAGCATCATGCCCAATACGGCCAGAAGAAGGCTGCACGTCAACCCCAGATTCAAGAGCGACATGCAGGTCTGGCGCGCCAAGACGGGCTCTTTTAATCCGTAGTAGAAGTTTCCACTACGGGAAATCATCTGGATGAATCCGCCCGAGGTGGTAAGACTGGCGATCAGGGAAAGGCTGAGCGCGCCACCCAGTTCGGGCGATACCCGGAGAGCGTCCGGTCGCAAATATTCCAGCGTCAGCAGTGCCATCCAAGGGACGGCATAGGCCAGACTGAGTGAAAACTTGCGCATCGCACATTTTATTTCTGCCCAGAGCACAGTCCGGTTAGGGCTTCGCACAATCCTTTCTGCCGGTTTGGGATCTGCCTGGAAGCAGGAGAAAAGATGCTCTGCATAGGCAAAGATATTGGGGAAGCCCGCTTCCTGGGCCGCCCGGTCGGTGTAGCCGAACGACTCAATCTGGGCTGCGAGCTCGCGAGCGTGGACAACTTGCGCTGTCCCTTTCCGGCCGCTGATCAGCAGGTCTTCGATCTGCTTATTATTCATGAACGCCGCCACAGGCAATGAATGGATACCGTGTTTGCGGAGAACGTAACAATTCTTCGATGTCTGGGGATCCTGCGGAGCGTGCGAAAGTAACCATGTGGACGGAATGATCGCCAGTATCCACGACGACAGCAGAGTGGCCTGCCTTCTTCCAGAATCGCATGCGATCCAACCAGACTGGAGACGACGCCGGTAGGCCAGGAAGGATCGTGTTCTCCAGCCTGCAGCGGCGATCGGGCAAGGCGTTAGTGGAAGCAGCGAAGTTGGGTTCTCCCCAACTGAAGCCATCGAGGCCATAAAGTTGGGCAGTCCACCAAGCATAGCCAAACATTCCAGCATCGAAGGGTTCGTTCACCGCGATCGTGGTGGTAGAGAAAATGCGGGCCCCATAGCGGGTGCGGTAGGCAAGCGCCTGGTTCACGCGAGCCTGCCACGCGGCAACGCTTTCGTAAGCCCCATTCTTCACCTGGAATGATTCGAGCAGGAAGAAGTCCCGGTGGTCCAGGAGTGAAGGCAGATGCTCAGGATTCTTGTCGGGGCCGTTTGCGTAGGGGAGGTTGTCCTCGAGGCCGAACAAGTGGTCTACAAAGTAGGCATTCATGAACGCACTAAGTCCCAGCTCGTGAATGATTCGAACCACCGTATTCTGTCGTTTGCGAGTAACCACCGGAAAATCGTAGCCAGCCTCATCCAGAAAAATCCCAGCCACACCCATCTGCTTCCAAAGGCGGATGCGTACTTCCAATTCCTGCGTGGTGAGAGAGGCGATCTCGCGCGACCGCGATGGGATCTCGCCCAGGCAAACGTAGCCGAAGAAACGCGTACTCGGGTTGCGGCGCCGGACAGCTGCAATCATCTGTTGTACCTTCTGATGTTCCCCTGGGTCTCCCTCTGGGTAGCGCCCGGCTTGTTTGTCCGGGAACTCGAGGCCGTCGCCCAGCACCACCACATCGTATGCACTGAAAACACCGGCCGCCTTTTCTACGTCTCCTCGGGAGTCATTGACCAGGCTGGGATAGCCGTAGTAGATCGCCAGTCGCGCGAGCGATGAACCGTTGGAGCGCGAGTCTTGCGGAAAGAGCAAGCTGGACAGTGCGATCGTCACCAGCACCCCCAAAGCAAAGAACCGCACGTGATATCCCCCCATCGCGAGCTAGCTCTGAAAAACCTGTGGCAGCCGGCGGGACAACAACTCGCGGTAAGCGCTCGCGTATGAACTCAAGAACTTCTGTTCGGTAAAGTGCTCAAGGGCGCGCGCTTGGGCGCTGCGCCCCAATCGTTGGCGCTCTTCCGGATTCGCGAGTAGGAAAGAAATGGCGTCTGCTATTGCGTATGGAGTCTTCGAGGGCACCAACAGCCCACAATTCCCCAGGGCCTCTGCAACGCCTCCTACGTCGGTCGCAACAATCGCCGCTCCACACAGCATCGCTTCCAGGACCACGTAGGGAAACCCCTCCGAAATGCTCGGGAAGGCCATGATGTCGGCACTGCTGTACACTTTCCAGGGTTCGCTGGTCGAACCCGCGAAGGTTACGTTGTTCTCCAAGCGCAACTCAGCGACCTTCTGTTTGCACATCTCGAAATATCCCGGGTCGCTCGGCGCACCGTAAAGGCGTACTTCAAGATTTTGAAAACTGGGTCTGAGTATAGCTGCCGCATCAATCAGATCCAGTTGGCCTTTCAGCGGGTAGATTAGGCCGACGCTGGAAATCAACGCTCGGCCATTGTGCTCGGGTTCACAGCGGCGAAACTTCTCTGGATCCGCACCATTGAAGATTACTTTGATCCGGTCCTCGGTTACGCCCAGATGCTTTTCCCAGCGGGAATTGTAGGCGCAGACCGGTGAGACTTGGTCGGCAAAGTGGTAATTCAACGCCACCACATTTTCGACCAAGCGGTATAGAAACCAGCGGACAAAATACGACTTCACCTGGCGACGCAAATTCAGATACTGTTCCCGCAAATAGACGCCATGCTCGGTCAGCAGATAGGGTGTGCCCTGGGTCAGCTTGGCCAGGACGCAGGGTATCCCGCAGAAAGACGCCGCCGAAGAGTGCATGATGTCAGCTCGGGGAATGGGGAAATGAAGCACCATCAGCAGGTGATACAGCAAGCGGTAAGCTTGTTTTACTTCCGCCAGGGTGGGATTCTCAGTGGCGGGCGGACGACACTCCCAAGTGGCGCGCACCGCGTGATGCAGCACGTTCCAGGCCTCGATGGAGTTCATGCTTTTCTGGTAATCGTACCGTTGAAAGTAGCTTTGCAACTCGAGCAATGCCTGGCCCAGTTCTTCCATGTCGCTCTGCGATGACAGCACGAGGGCAAGGAATCGCTCGAACAGCGGCCCGAACCGGGCCGCCACCACGCTTGGCGTGGTGTCCCAAAGATTGCGTAGGACCATCGAAGCCGGTTGATGGTGCGAGTATTCCGCAGGCTGCAGCAGGCCCCATTGCGGCACCTTAATCACGCCTTGTACGTTGGGCGCGAGGTTGTGCTTAGCTTGCGGGTACGGGTTGGTTACAACCGCGAGCAGTGTGAAATCGACATCCGGCAAGCCATACGTGAGCCGGTGGCACCACGTACTTACACCTCCCGGGTAGAAGGGATAGGTCCCCTCGGTCGTCAGCAGAACGGAAATGGGGGATCGCTGGCTCAAGGATTCACGAACCTTACCTCTGCCGGTTGTCCGGCCAGCAGTAGTAGAGCAGGATTCTCGAATTCCACTTCGACGGTATGGGTCATGTTCGACGAGGGGAGCGGGTTGATAACGCGAATTCGCCCGTCGACCTGCCGGGGCGGGGAAGAGGGGAGGGCAATCCGAGCCGGTTGATGGACTTTCAGCTCTGAGATTAACTTCCCCGCCACCGGAACCTCCACGATCATACGATCCAGTTCCGCCAGGCGCGCTAACAGCGTGCCTCCTGGGATGCGATCGCCGAGGCGGACACCGATGTCGGAGACCACCCCAGCCTGGGTAGCACGTACGACCGTTTCATCGGCCTGCTGTCCCGCTCTCTGGTACTTCAGTTTTGCCTGGAGCAATTGTTCCTGCAGTTCCTCACGCGTGACTTTGGCTTGCAGAGTTGCCTGGTCGGTTTGATCTTGCTGAAGCTTAGAGGATACCGTTGCCAGTTTGTCGGCGTTGTCCAGATCGTCCTGGGCCATACGCAGTTCAGTCGCCCTAGCATCCAACTCCTGCCGGGCTACGACGCCCGCGTCGAACAGCTGTTTGGCCCGATTGTAGTTGGTGAATGCCTGGTCGAAGGCAGCTCCCGCCCTCTCCGGAGAGTCTCGCCATTGCCGGGTCGGGACTTGCTGTTCCTGGCGTTGCGAGATCGCCACTCTAGCATTTGCCTCGGCCAGCCGCACGCTGAATTTGTCAAGATTCGCCTCGGCGGCTCGGAGTTCGACCGATGCCTGCTTGAGGGCCAACTCGGCTTCGCGATCATCCAGCCGCAATAGCGGCTGTCCTTTTTTCACAGGTTCGCCCACCTTGACCAAGATCGCGGAGACTGTACCGGTCAGCTCCGAGGTAATGCGAATCTCAACCGCGGGGTGGAGCGTGCCTTCAAATGCCACGCCGTAAAGCTGCGAGCCGCCGGGAAATCCTCCCCCATTCACGCGGAAGGCGTAGTCCGTTCCTAGCAGGACCAGCCCCATCGCACAGAAAACCAGGATCAGGTAGTTTCTGATCTTCCGGTGCGACCAGCTGACCTTGCCGGGCAGCTGGCCGGCAAAGTCTTTCACCCTGGCGAATAGATCAACTTCCTCGGGACCAGCGTTACGCTGCCAGGAATCAGTCGTGTCCTCCAGCTCTTGCCTGGACAGCAAGAGCTTCAGCCGTTCCGCCGTCTTGTCTTCCGCCCTGACCAAGGCGTCGAATATGTCGCTCACGAGGGTGTCTTTTCTGTTTCTTTCTCTCTTGTCTATGGGAGGGGCAACGTGATGGTCTGCCCCGGTGTCATGGTGATGTGCGAGATGTTTTGCCCCCCGTACAACTCCGAGCCAGTGCTGGTCAGACCGGTAACCGGGATGACCGCAGTCGTCGGGCTAGTGGCCGTTGACGGCATTGTGATAGCGAGGGTCGCGCTCGCAGTGCCAGCGCCCACAATGCTCGCAGTTACGCCCGACTGGTTGAACGAGTTCCGGTTCTGCATCAACACCCCTAACTGATCGAGCGTCGGGGTCAGTACCGGCAGTTTATACAGAGCTTCGTACTTGCCGAAGGTCAAGTCATAGGTGTCCGAAAGAAGCGAGGACACGTGCGTAGCGGCAGTGCCGAGGAAGTTGGTGACGCTGGCCGGGATTGTTCCGCTCGGGGCCGCGTTCATCAGGTTGGCGTGGTTGTCGGAGAAGTGCAGGTCCGGCTGATGGAACATCTCCGGATCCATGTCGCCTATCAGCATGTTGTTCACGAAGGTCGTGCTCGTGAAGTCCAGCACTTGCGCCGCGTTGTAAGTATTGAATGGCGGATCGGGGGCCGGCGCCGCCGTTGAGCCCGGCGGCACATAGTTCGAGTAAATGCAAACGAACTCGGTATCGTTGTCGGCCCAGTTGGCCACGTTGTAGAAGACATCGTTGGGATGCCGCGGCACCTCGTAGATGCCCGGTTCATAGCTGTTCACGATTCCGACGTTGGGTGAGGGATTGGGTCCGTTATTGTTTGCCGGGTCGGTCGTCGTCGCCACCGAGGTATCGCTCACCGCGTACTTGATACCGTCGTTATAGAGGTATCCCGGAACATTGGGATCGTTCAAACCGGTGACTCCCGGGGTGACGATGTTGCCGGGGTTGAAGTCGTTGAAGATGAGCGGCGCCAGGGCCCCGTCACCATAGTGTCCTGTCGTGGTATCTGTATCCAGGTTGACGCCTCCAGCACTCGAGGCTACATAAAGATTGGTCTTCACCTCCAAGTCGATGTCATCGATTGCCGGGGTGTCGTAAATGTCGCCGCAGCCCGTCCCGGTCGGAGTGCTCTGGCATAAGCCGTTCAGAGTCGTGGGGTGATCGTAGGTATGGCTTATCCAGTGGAAGTACTGCTGGTAGCTTTGCAGGTTTCCTACCAGGTCGTCAGCGACGCTCGCAGTCGCAGTATTTGTGTTGTCGTCTGTCCCATTCTCGGCGTTGGTTACGAGCGTTCCGGTGTAGGTAACAGTCGCCGTGAACGTAGTCGTACCCGGCGTGGTCGCGGCGCTCTTGGTCACTGAGGCTATCGTCCAAGTTCCGTTGAGCACGCCGCCGCCGTTAGTGGTGTTGGTCACGGTGACGGACTGCCCCACCTGGCCCGTGAAGTCTTGGGCCGTAAAGCTCGCCACCCCGCTGGCTGCCGAAGAGGAGATGATGGGAGCCGTAAGACCCGTCCAGTCGCCATTCCCCGAAGTACCCACGCCGTTGAAGGCTAGGGTTAGCTCGAATTTCCCCGACGGTGCGGTGGTTTCGTAGGTCGCCCCGGGCGAGAGTAAGGGATCAGCTTGCTTGGTCGCCTGCCAGGCTACGAGCTGAGCCATGTCGTTGGCATCCACGCGGAACACCGGCAGATTGGAGGCATCGGGTAGCGTGCGGTCCTTCGTGGCCAGGTTAGTCAGGCAGGTCGTGGTCGGGATCCATTCCGAGTCATCGATGAAAAAGTCGTCGACTTCCTGCGTGGCATAGACGTGGTAATCGCCCAGGAATACCCCCTTGGTGACCCAATTGAGCAGACCGTAGGCTACCACCAGATCGTGTGTTAGATAGGGGTTGCTATCGAAGGTCTGGCTCAGGAACTGTTGGCCGTTTAAGTTGTAGATTGCGGAAACGATGTTGCCGGATGTGTCCTGCAACAGCGGCGTCAAACTGCCGCCCGCGGCTACATCCGCCGTCGCTAGGTCGACGCTCGCGTTGGTGATGGTTAACGGCGTAGCCGTGTTCGCATAGAAGAAGACGGGCGCAGCCGCTGCCGTGAAGTTGGTGGTGTAGGTCGAGGTATCCGGGATCTGTGTGCCAGTAAAACTCAGTCCAAAGTTCGGGTCGGGAGCATCGTACCAATTCACTTGCCGCACGTTGAAGGTCTGCTCATATGTGATCAGCGTCGACTGCCAGGTGGGAATGCTGTAGTAATCCCCGCCATAGGCAAAAATCACGCCCTGGTAGTAACCATGGCAGGCTCCATCGGACAGCGTGGGCGCGGCAGCCGTTACATCCACCACCTCGTACGGGGTGCCCACATAGTTCAGGACCTGCTGGATCGCCGGAAAGTCCGCGTAGCCGGCTCCGGAGTTCGCCGCCGCATCGTTCACCACTAATAGCCTCATGTCGATCGTCGGTGTGGGGCAGACAATGGGCAGAGTCGAAAGCGCGCTCACGAATGCCGTGTTGATGTTCTGGAAAGCCGCGAAGGTTCCCGAGCTGGCCGTGATACCAACTGCGACGTTTGTAGCTGCTACTGCAGTTGCCAACCCGGTTGCGCTGACCGTGACTACCTGAGAATCGTTGGATGCCCAAGTCGCACTGTTGGTGAGGTTCTGAGTACTGCCGTCGCTGTAACTGCCCACAGCGGAGAATTGCTGCGTACCATTGAGGCCCAAACTAACGCCGGTCGGGGTTGTACTCGTACTGCAAGAGGTTCCTGGATACAGTCCGAGACAGACTGTGACCGACTCCAAATTTGCGGGACTAACCGTCAGCAGCGTGTCACCGGATACTCCGGCATAAGCCGCCGTGATCGTGATTGTACCGGCGGCTTGTATGGTGGCTAGGCCGGTTGTGCCCGCGATGGTCGCGACGGTTGGAGTGGCTGGAGTCGACGCCGACGCAGTCCAGCTGGCCGAATCGGTCACGTTCCCTGTGGTGTTGTCCGCGTAGTTCGCGGTAGCGGTGAACTGCAGAGTGTTATTGGTTGGCCCAAAGGGATCCGCACTATTAGCATCTCCCAAGGCAGCCGTGGGGTTGGCCGGCGTAACCGTGATTGAGTTCAGTGCGGTAACGGTCAAGCTGCCATCCCCGCCTGTAGTGGTGCTGATAATTGAGTTGGAAGTGGCCGTGATTGCGACTATTCCCCCGCCCACAGCGGTCGCCAGGCCGAAATTCGGACTGGAAGTGCTAACCGTAGCCACCGAGGCATTTCCCGTACTCCAAGCCACCGTGTCGGTGATGTTCTGAATCGAGGAATCGGAGTACGTCCCCAGCGCGTAGAACTGCTGCGTCTGACCCTGATAAATCGTAACCACGGCCGGAGAGCCTGCCGTTGGAGGAACTGCCGGCGCGGTCGAGGTTACGACGATCGAAGTGAGGACGGGAGCGGTCACGGTCAAAGGCGTGGATCCGCTGATCGAGCCAGAAGTGGCCGTGATGGTTACCGTCCCGGGCGCAGTAGCCTGCGCCACGTTAGGACTGGAGTTGCCGGTAAAGGTGAAGGTGGCAGCTCCGCCCCCTGAAAGCGTGGCGGCACTCCAGGTAACTGAACTGGTCAAGTTTTGCGTGCTGTTATCGGTGTAAGTGCCGGTGGCAGTGAAAGCCTCGGTAGTACCGCTCGGTATCGATGCATTGGCCGGGGTTACAGCGATCGAAACCAGGGCTGCAGCGCTGACCGTCAGAGTCGCTGGGGTTGCAGCCGAGACATTGCCCAAGGCCGCGCTGATCGTTGCACTCGTGCCCACTGCCTGATCTGTTGTCTGAGCCAGGCCCGGCGTAGTGGCGCTCATGGTAACGCTCGCCTCGGATGAACTCCAGGTCACGCTCGATGTGATGTTCTGAGTCGAGGAGTCCGTGTATCTGCCAGTCGCGGTGAACTGTTGTGTATTTCCCGCCGCAACTGTGGTAATCCCCGCCGGGGTGATGGCAATCGATACCAACGTCGAGGCCGTCACAGTCACGCTGGTCGAGCCCGTGATTCCCGAAAGGTTCGCACTGATAGTAGGATCCCCTACGGAAACGGCAGTAATCAGCCCAGCTACCACTGTGGCATTGGTGGTGCTCGGGGACCATGTCGCCGTGCTAGTGATGTCTTGTGTGCTGCCGTCACTGTAAGTGCCGGTCGCATACAACTGCAGGGTCGTGCCTGCGGCCAGGGTTGGCGGCGCAATTGGGGTGGTGGAGCCCAGCGTGCCGGTAAGCGTGATAGCGGTTAGCGTCTTTCCGGCGACCGTGACGACGGTCGAGCCGGTGATTCCCGAAAGGCTCGCGCTGATGGTGGGGTCGCCCCCGGAAACAGCAGTTATCAGCCCTCCAGTCACGGTGGCGCCGGTGGCGCTCGAGGACCATGCGGCCGTGGTCGTGATGTCTTGCGTGCTGCCGTCACTGTAAGTGCCGGTCGCATACAACTGCAGGGTCGTGCCTGCCGCCAGAGTTGGCGGCGCAATTGGAATGGTGGAGCCCTGCGTGCCGGTTAGCGTGATGCCGGTTAGCGCCTTTGCCGTGACCGCAACGATGGCGGTGTTTTTCACCGTTGTGCCATTTGTTTCAGTCACCGTCGCCGTAATCGTAGGGCTGCCAGCGGCTACACCAGTCACTACTCCAGTGGTGCTTGCCACTGTCGCCAAGCCTGTGTTCGAGGAAGTCCAGACAGCCACAGAAGTTACGTTCCCGGTTGCTCCGCTTGCATACGTACCGGTCGCGGTAAGCTGCTCGCTAGTCCCCGCGGGAAGCGATGCATCGGGCACGGTGATCGCGATTGAGCGGAGATTGTTTACCTCCGCCCCCCCCATCATAGGAACGACTATGCTGTCGACACCGCCGTAAGGGATGGTGAGAGTCCCTGTAGTCGTGCCCGTGACTGTCGGTGTGAAGACGACAGTTACTGTGCACGTACTAGCCGCAGCCAGGGAAGCAGTGCATGTGTTCGCCGTGATGGCATAAGCTGCCGGGCTGGCTACGATGCTCCCGATTGCCACTGCGGAGGTCGATCTATTGCTGACGGTTACGGTATGGGCCGCACTCGCCGTACCCACGTTCCGCGTGGTACTGAAAGTAATCGAGGTCGGCGACACGGTGAGCGGACTCACCGCAGTCCCCGTCACACTGACCGATTGCGGGCTGCCGGTGCCGCTGTAAGCAACCGCGATGCTCCCAGTCTGGGCGCCGGTCGCCGTGACAGTCGGTGCGAAGGTGACGCTCACGTTACAGGAAGCGCCGGCGGCTACCGATGCGCATCCGGTCGCTGCAAATTCAGGGTTGGTACTGGAGACGGTGATCGTTATTGCGCCAGTCGTGTTGTTCTTCACCGTAAAGGTCTTGGCAGCGCTGGTGGTGCCTTGGTCCACGGAACCAAAAGCGCGCGAAGTGGGTGTGATGGTGATCGGTAAGACTCCCGTTCCGGTCAGAGTGGCCGTTTGGGGACTGCCAGTTCCCGTATAAGCGACTGTGATGCTCCCAGTTTGCGCGCCCGCTGTAGTTGGACTGAAAGTGGTGCTGATCGTGCAGGTTGAACTGGCGGCCAAAGACGTGCCGCAGGTATTGGTCTCCGCAAAGGGGGCAGCGGTCGAGATCGTCAACGCCGCGGCTGTGGTTTGATAATTTCTTACAGTAAACGTCGAGACTGCGCTGGTGGTGCCTTCACCTACGGAACCAAAGTTACGCGAAGCCGGGGTAATTGTGATGGGTAGTACACCCGTCCCTGTCAGGGTGATGGTCTGGGTGGCGGGCGTAGCGTTATCGCTGATAACGATGCTTCCCGTTTGGGCACCGAGAGCCGTGGGTTTAAAGGTAATGGTTATAGCGCAACGCGCGCCTGCCGCTAGCGAGGTTCCGCAGGTGTTGGTCTCGGCGAAGTTGCCGCTCGGCACAATGCTGGTGATGCTCAGAGCCGTAGTCGTGCTCGTATTGCGAAGGGTCACGTTCGCGCCAGCGCTGATCGAACCTTCCGCCACGTTGCCAAATGAGCGTGACGTAGGGGACAGAGTCACGACTTGCGAATGCGCTGTTTCCATCGCGGCGGCGATCAGGAAGAAAACACAAGACACGAGAAGCACTCGAGTTGGAATAGGCGAAAAACGGAACCGCGGTCTCATAAGACCTCCTGAGAATTTCTGACGGGAACCGCAATGCTAGCCACAACCGCCTTGTCGGCGGTTACTCCCGCTGATCCATAGAGAGCGGAACACTGGGACGGCGCATCGCTGCGAACGATTTTGGATTGTTTTGTAATGCCTCGACCTGATACCCGGCGACGCAAACTGCCAAGGACCTCTGAAGGGCTTCTACTGATACGACTAAGGTTTCCGCCCGACTGTGGGAGAGGAGAACGCCTTCGATGCCCTCGAGTGCCCCTCCCAGAATTCGCACTCGTGACCCGATTGGTGGAAAGGGATGGGGTGACCAGGAGACGTCCTGCGAAACCAGCATTCGCACGGCATCAATTTCCGGGTCGGGTATCGGAGTTCCCTGGCCGCGTCCACCCACAATGCCGAGAACTCCTTGAATACTTACAACCTTCAGGCGGTTGGCAGGGCTCATCTCCAGCCGAGTGAAGACGTAGGAGCCGAACAAAGGAACCTCGATCACTTTCCGGCGATCGCTCCACCGATGAACCTCCCGGGAAAGGGGAAGGAGGGTGATCATACCCTTTGCTCGTAACTGGTGCTCAATCGCCTTCTCGGATCGAGCGCGGGTATGCACGGCATACCAGCGTTCGCAACCGGCTTCCCTCGATAGCTGCGAAACGGAAGTCTCTCGCTCTTCGCCGCAGGCACTCATAGCTTCGCCCCATCGGTCCCAATTTGAATTGGGCCCTAACTCGCTTGCATGTTCAGTTCTAGAAACAGGATGGTCGGGGGAATGGCGCCGTCGCCTAAGGCCTAGGAGATTAACGGGTAGAAAATAATTTGCAATGGGTGAATGTCTTCTGGGACTGTAGACCTGTGCGAGCGATGACTGCGTTCCAGTATGGGGGGGAACTCAGCACTAGAGAAAGTATTCCCTACTGTTGACTGCATGATTCACCATTCACTTAGGCGCTGTGGGGCGTCGGTTTTCCTAAGCTGCTGTCACAACTTCGCTTCCGAGAGGTACAGCGCGCTAAGGCCGGCACTTCTGATCAAGACTGTCCGCGGAAAAGCCAAGCCCCGTTTCGTTTGGCTCTGTGGCCAGTGGGAGGGAGGCGAGCTCTTGCCGAGCGGTTCTTAGGGCTCTATTCGTAAGTGAGCCAGGCTGTGGAAAAGCCCCCGGGGTCGACTTCCGCCCGTTTCCGGATGAGATAGGCCGCCGCTGCATGGCACAGAAGTGCCAACCGGAGACCTCCTGTAGGCCATTGGCGGTTTAGAAGGGTCGGTGTAGCTTTACGGTGGGTGTAGCTTTGTCTCTTGTGCGAGCGGGGAGAAATTGCAGTTCCGTGCTGGCAGCTGCGAGATCTGCCCGGGTTGCGCCGGAGCCGAGGCCCACAAAGATTGTCGTTTCTGAGAAGTAAGTCGTAAAATTGTCTCCTTCAATCCCTCCCTTTGGTGCGCACTGGCAGTAAGCATTTGTTGCGAAGGCCCCCAATGTTTCTCATAAATGCGGGAGGTAGCGTAGTAATGCGTGGCAAGAACAGCACGATCCGCATCGTCGTTGCGAGTAACATTCGCATCCATGCTGAGCTGTTGGCGGAAGCGGTTCGACGCGACCGGGCAATTCAAGTAGTTGGCTGCGCATCGAGTTCTCGTGAAGTTATTGACATCGCAGCGAGATCATCGATTGACGTTGCCGTAATCAGCTCACATCTGGACGGTCAACCCGACCGCGGATTTGAACTACTGCGTGAGCTGCGCTCGACGCACACCGGTTTACGGGCGATCACACTGTTGGATTCCGGCAAGCACCAAAGTGTCGTGAACGCGTTTCGTGCAGGCGCGAAGGGAATCTTCTCCAAGAATTCTCCTTTGACGGGCCTGTGCAAGTGCATACGGTGCGTGCACGAAGGTCAGATTTGGGCGAGCCGAGAGGAGTTGGGACTCGCGCTCGACACCCTGAGCAGTGCGCCTGCGATACAGGCGGTCGACGCGCAAGGAGCCAGTTTGCTCACCAAGCGCGAACAGGAAGTGGTCGAATGTGTGGCGGAAGGCCTAGCAACCGACGAAATCGCTCAACGCTTAAAACTGAGCAAACACACCGTCAAGAATTATCTTACTCACATCTTTGATAAGTTAGGTGTGTCGAACCGCTTGGAACTCCTTTTCTTTGTCCTCGCCCGCTCGCCGCTCAAGAGAGAACTGATGGGAAATCGACCCGCGCTTGGTCTTGAAGCAACAGAAGCCTTGCCGCAGAGAGCAGACGTTGCGCGAGATCCGATGGATGCGTACGTCCAGTGCCTGATCGACGAGAGAACCATCTTGGAAGCGAGGACCCAGATCGCTACTGCCAAGAAAAGACTGGCGGAGTCGATGACGCGCAAGCAGCTCCTCGACGCCGAGGGCCAAGCTGCCGCCTGGCCGAAGAAGGAAGTGCGATCAGTCCCACGTGAGCGCAATGGGACAGCTTGAAACCGGAAGCGTGGCCACAGAGCCTGGCGTACCTAACCGCGCACACCGTGAATGACTCGAAGCAGAAGACAACCATCCTCGCCGATCTGTTCATCGTTTTCAGACCCGCCGGGTCAAGAAATTCCCATCGCCGTAGAATAATAGAATAACAAGAGGTAGACGCAGCTGGAACCGAGCTGGGCTGCACTATTCGCAGTGCCTGCCGACAACGGTGTGAAGACTTCGTTCCGGCTAGTTGCCTGAGCGCTCGGAGCAGGAAGAGAATAAGTTCTAGGCTCGCTAGCGAGAAGGCTGCCCAACAACTTTAGCTGAATTCAAACTACACCACTGCTGAGCAGGATGGAGCTAATGCGAGTGGATTCAGTAATCTGTCTTGCCATGTTTCTGGCCAGCTTGGCCGCGAGACCCGCCGTTTCTCAAGACGCCGCTAGTTCCGGATCGCATCCTGCAATCATTTCTGTCTCTCTCGCCGAACACGCAGACAGTATCGAGGTGGAGGTCACGCTTAGTAAGCCTGTGCAAGCTGATGTGAGCACGCTCGAGCATCCGGACCGTCTGGTATTCGATTTTCCCGGTTTCGAGCTGACTCATCCGGGTGAACGGCTGGTTGTGAATCGCGGATCTGTCATTGCCGTGAGGACTGCTGCATTCAGTTCGGTGCCGGCAATCGCAAGAGTAGTCATCGATCTCAGGTCTCCTCTTGATCATGAGGAGGCTTATCTTGGAAACAAACTTGTCATCAAGCTCCACTTGAGTGGAGGCCAGCTTCCTGCTCAGGCTAGCGGAAGAGAGAATCTGGCTGCGAGTAACCGGCCGTCTCCGCCGAGAGCAGATCGGGCACTCCTCAAATCCTCGGATAACGCGCAGTCCGCGTCAAGCGCACAGACGCCATTGGCCAATGCGGGTGCTGCCCCCGTTCAGCTCTCCGCTTATGTCCTTCTCGCGAGAGCCCGAGCTTTGTCAGTCTCGGATCTGGAGCGGTTGGAGGCGAGGGCGAAAGCTGCGGACCCCGAGTCCGAAACCATGCTGGCTCTGGCATACCATGCAGGCACATTATTGAAGCGCGATGATGCCAATGCGCTTCGACTTTTGCGGCTGGCCGCCGATCGTGGCTTCGTCGCAGCACAAGAGTCCATGGGAATCTTCTGTCAGCTGGGATTCGGGATGCGGCCGGACAAACCGCAGGCAGTTTCCTGGTACACCAAGGCAGCGCAACAGGGATCGAGGGACGCGGCGACCAATCTCGCGCTCATGTACTCCACTGGCGATGGCGTCCAAAAGGACACCGCAAAGGCGGCGACCTGGTTCCGCGTCTCTGCAGAGGCCGGCGACGCAACCGCCCAGTTGAATCTAGCGTCCTTATACCACCGGGGAGAAGCATTTCCGCGGGACGACGCCCAGGCCACACTCTGGATGACAAAAGCAGCCGACCAGGCCTTGCTTCCGGCGATGCTCGAGCTGGCACGGTGGGACCTGCAACCGGAGCATGGTAACAACCTTGACGGCGCCATCATTTGGTTCAAGAAAGCTGCCCATCTTGGCGACGCATCGGCGCAGTCCGCACTGGGCGATATCTTCTCGGATCAAAAACTCGGTCGAGTCGATTACTCCCAAGCGGTCATCTGGTACAGAATGGCCGCGGATCGGGGCGACCGCACTGGCGAACTTGGATTGGGAACGCGGTACTTGCTAGGACAAGGGGTCCCGCAAGATCTTGAGGAAGCACGGCGTTGGCTGACTCCGGCAGCAAACCAAGGTCATCCCTATGCCGAATTCCTCCTGGCGAAGATGTTCGAGGCAGGAGAAGGAGGCCCAGCGGATGCCGCCGCAGCCGCAAAATATTATGAGCGCGCAGCGAATTATGGCATCGCCGAGGCACAATATCGACTTGGACTCCTGCTCGCCTCCGACCGCAGCAATGCGACGAGTCTCATGTCCGCCTACAAGTGGTTAGTCCTGGCGCAGCAGTCGGTGAAGGAGAGCGCGGCGACCGCGCAAGACGTTCGAAAGTTGCTAACGCCGGCGCAGATTGCCGAGGCCGAACGTGAGATTGACCAATGGCGCAGCGCGCACCTTCCGCGACGATCGGATCACTAGCCAACGCCGGATGACCACTTCGTCGTTCCGCTTTCGCACTCGCGAATATCAGTTCGACCAATCAACTCGTTCCCCTCGCTAAAGTCGTCGACTTCCGTTTGCAGAAGAACGAACTGGCCGTGCGGGTGGAGGATCACAAGCACATGCGGTACGGGATCGCGCTCTGCCCGAATGTGAGGCGCTGAAAGATGGAACTCGTTAAGGGGAATGGGAGACAGCAGCCAAACGGGAGGTAGGGCCGGAAGGAGGGTTGGACATGAGCGTAATCACGTCTCCTCGTGATTGCCCGCACTGTATGCGCAGCATTGTGAGAATAGATTAATGTCGTTGTCCTTCCCCTGTGCGCTCGGAAGTTGGCGTTTGCCGCTGCTTCCTTCTCCGACGAAAGGGGCGCCTATGGACAGCATTAAGCCCGCGCCTGAACCTGAGTTCCCTAGGCATGTGGACTTGCTCCTACGTACCCTATCGTGGCATTCCCACGTCTTGCCCTGACCGTCGTTCACCCCCATTTTGCCCGCTAAAGGAGGCGTCCGATGCGTATATTGACCCTTCTGCTGATGTTTCTGGTTAGTTCGCCGGTGTCCGCGAAGACCGTTCCCCAGTCCAATCCCGACAAGGCGATCGATCGCATCTTCGAGAGCGAACGCGCCCTGGCTACCACCCTACGGAACTATAGCCCGATGGTCGAAACCTATCTCCAGCGCATGCAACCTAACGCCGCTCTGGGTTATGTCCCCTCTGAGGACCGCTACTTCCTGGGACGCGTGCAGTTCGAGCAGTCGAACGAAGAGTTCTATCTGGACAAGCGACTGGTTGCGCGCATGGCCGGAGCATTTTCCAAATTTTATTCGCTGAGCCCGGTTGGCTTCTCCAGCATGATCCTGGTGGACCGGACTGGATTCGACCGCCGCAATTACCATCTGCGCTACATGCAACGCGAATTTCTGGGAGAAGTTCGCTGCCTGGTGTTCGAGGTTACCCCCCACAAAGAACAATCGAGTCGCTTCAAGGGCGTGATCTGGGTGGAAGACGAAGACTACAACATTGTTCGCTTCAACGGCAGTTACGGGACCTTCCACATTGACAGTTGGCGAATGAATCTTCGCTCCGGAGTGTGGCTGCCGGCGGTCGTCTACTCCGAAGAATTTGATTCCAACAAGCCGCAAATGCAGCATCCACATTTGAAGGCGCAGACGCGGCTCTGGGGGTACAATCTCGGGCCCGCTGCCCGGGGACAGGAATTCACGGAAGTCCTGGTGGATCCGCAAAGCGCGAAAGACTCCACAGAGCAGCCCGACTTGAGCCCGATCGAGATTCAACGTTCCTGGCAGCGCCGTGCCGAGGACAACGTCATCGAGAAACTGCAGGAATTGGGATTGGTATCGCCGGAAGGCGATGTCGACAAGATTCTGCAGACGGTGGTCAATAATCTCGAGCTTACGAATAACATCAGCCTTGACCCTGAAATTCGCTGCCGCGTTCTTCCGACCGCGCCCATCGAAATTGCTACCATCGGCC
This sequence comes from Candidatus Sulfotelmatobacter sp., assembly GCA_049519055.1. Taxonomy (GTDB): domain Bacteria; phylum Acidobacteriota; class Terriglobia; order Terriglobales; family Acidobacteriaceae; genus Sulfotelmatobacter. Next base: position 32,586 of record JBEKRE010000046.1, read on the forward strand.
ACACCATCCTGATCAGCCGCGGGCTGCTCGATGTTTTGCCCAACGAAGCTGCCCTGGCCACCATGCTGGCCCATGCTCTGGCGCACGCCGCTCTGGGCCACGAACTGGATAGCAGCTTCGCTTTCAACGACCGCATGCTGGTGCCAACTTACAAGCAATTGCCGCGCTTCGACTTCAAACACTCCGCCCAAGAAGAGAAAGACGCGGACGCGTTGGGACTGAAGATCATTGCCAATTCGCCCTACAAAGACAACCTCGCCGAAGCGGGACTCTTCCTCAAAGTGCTGGCCGAGTTCAGTGGAAAAGTTCCCAACCTCATTCGGGCGAATCTGGGCGAGAGCCTGGTAACAGACAATGAGGTTTCGTTCATGGCCCAGGTTGCGCGAGACGCGCCGAAGCTCCAAATGGACAACCCGCAACAGATCGTTGCTTTGCCGCTGGGCAGCCGGGTAAAGCTCGAGCCTTGGGCCGGACAACTCAGGCTGGTGAAAGCTCAGCCGCCGAGAATCTACTCAGCCAAGGACAAGCTAGCGCTGCAAGTCACTCCGTTCTCGCCTTACCTGACCCGACTCAAGTCGTCCGACGGAATCGGTGCCACATCTCATGATTCGAACGCTGATGTTTCCAGGGATGATCGTTGAGGGAGGTGCTTCATGACTTGCCAGGTTCTGCTTGCGCTTCGCATAGCATTAATCACTTTGCTGAGTGCATACCTGTGCCATGCGGCCGAACACCCGACGCGGGTCCATGAAAACTCCAATTGCCGGGAATGCCACGCCAACCAGATCGAAGGAAAATATGTTCATCCCGCAATCAAGCAGGGATGCACGGTCTGCCACGTAATCGAGAACAAAAGTGAAACGACGTACGTGAGCCTCAAGCAATCTCCGTCGGTCTGTCTTGCTTGTCATCAGCAAGAGATTTTTCTGTACGAACATCTCCCCTATTCCTCGGGATGGTGCTTGCGATGTCATGATCCCCATGCTTCCGGTAGCCCGAATCTTGTGAGAGGCAACGTGAATGACCTTTGCTTGGCATGCCACCTTAACTCCCCAGAGCGTGTCGCATCGCGCCTTCCGACGATTGTTTTGACAGTCGACCGCACCATGGGACACCCCGACGCCCGGCATCCTGTGAGTGGCAAGCCCGATGCCCTGACGGGCCTTGAACTGTCCTGTGTCAGTTGCCACATGCCTCATGGAGGAGCGAAGAGGCCCCTTCTGAAGATGGGTGAGCAGATTCCCGAAGACGTTCTCAATCAAACTACCGAAACAAACGACATGTGTAGGAAATGCCACATGGTCCTGTGGGGTCTGGCTCCCGACCTCTCTGCTAAGAGGAAGAACAAGAAAGGGAAAGAGAAGTAGGAGGCTCAGCGGTCCGGGGAGGCACGACAAGCGATCTAGATGGCCAAAGACTGGGTTAGGGGACTGATGGCAGGTGAAAAGGACTCGGGGTCAAATTACCTACCTCCGGGAATCAGCGGCGCTCGGGACTCGCCATTTTGCTGGCGGGTCATCCCGTGGACGAAGTCGACCTCCTTTTGACTGTATGGTCGGCCGTCAGTGCGCAAAATGTCGTGGTGCCAAACTTCAGGTTGGCGATCTGTGTACGGGTGTTTCCAAGAGTCCCAGGGATAGTAGGTCTGTGTTTTCCCAGCGACTAGGCCCCAATTGATGGCAGCCACTCTGTATTGCTTGGCGATCGGCAATGATCCCTCAAACGTGCTACCTGTGCTTCGAGCCATGTATTCCGTGCAAAGAATTGGGCGGTGGTATCGCTGGAGCCACACGATTCGCTTTTCGAACTGGTCGGGCTTGGCATAGCTGTGAAAGGAGATCACGTCCGAGAGTTCGCTCTGGATTTTCTCGATCGGACCCATCTTGTCCGGCGACGACCAATCTCCTTGCCAGAGACCGCTCGTTAACGGCTGCGTCGGTTTTGCCTCGCGGACCCATTCGAAAACTTTGGGAAGCAAGGCAAGAACAAGGGCTACCTTATTCTTTGGTTCTTCTTCTTCGTAACTACCGGAGTTCGTGTTGTTAGGCTCATTCCAGAGATCCCAGGCGAGGATCCGCTTGTCTTCCGCGAAAGCCTCCACCATGCCCTTCGCGTAGGCTTCAAGGCGAGGGTATTGCGCAAAATCCTGAAGCGTCTTCGCACCCGGGCTTTGCACCCAGGCGGAATTATGTACACCAGGCCGCGGCGTGCGTTGCTTTCCCAATTGAGAATTCGGGTCCCAGCAGGAATCGAAGAGCACGAATAGCACTTTGATATGGTGCTTGTCGGCAATAGCGAGGAACTTATCTATTCGCTTCTTGAAGCCCTGCGGATCCTGCTGCCAGAGCAGATCGTGCAGAAAAACGCGCATGACATTCAGTCCAATCGATTCGGCCCATCCAAGTTCCATGTCGATGCGTTTTGGGTCAAAGGTGTCCGCTTGCCACATTTCGAGTTGGTTGATGGCGGTCGCGGGAATGTAGTTGCTACCGACGAGCCAAGGCTGCTTAGCATACCAGTCGTTCGCGGTTTGTTCGGACCAACGTACTGTCTTAGGTTTTGCCTGCTCCCCGGCAACGTAGGGAATACGGAAAATCAAAATCAATGCGAGGCAGATTGCGTGTAGCGGTCGCGCCGTCGGCCGCGTCATAAGAGGGCAGCTCGCGGTCGTTGTGGAACTCTGTTGAATTCGATCCTCTGCGTGAGTCCGATTGTCAAACTTGTTTTTACCACTTTCCAGCAGTTACTCATAACGTGTAGCCTTCAGAGGAGTTTCCTTCGCAGCTATATTCTTACGGATTGCTAGCACTGGATAGATATATGAGCCGTTTGGCGACCAAAGCAGCTATCGAAGCGAAGCCGATCGATTTGCGAACCTTTCGATGGGGATGGACGGCGTTTATGGTCGTAACGACCTCACTTCCTTATCTGGTGTTCTGGTTTTGGACGCCAAGAGATCGTCACTACTCATGGATCTTACCGCCGTATCCGGAGGACTCGTTCGCCTACATGTCATGGTCGAAGCAGGCGGAGCACGGACGCCTGCTGTTTCAGATCAAATACACGGGCCTCCCAAATTCGCCTTTTTTGTTCCATCCGTTCTTCTTGGTCTCTGGATGGATTAGCCGGCTCTTCGGATGGGATATCGGGATCGTCCATTGGCAGCTGAAGGCGGTAGGTGTCACATTGTTTTTTGTCGTTTTCTATAGGTACCTCGACTTGGTAGAGCTGAGCAGATTTCGATCCGTAGTTGCCTCGGTCCTTGTGGGTATCTCCTCAGGATTCGGCGGCCTTTTTGTTCTCCTTGGTCTTGTAGACCGATGGCGAATTGTTCCAGCTGACTTGGGTATGCCAGAGATGAGCACCTATTGGTCTTTTCTGTGGAACCCGCTGTTCCCATATTCCTTGACCTTGATCGTGCTCATTATTTATTGGTTGGATCGCGGGACACGGGATGCACGCGAAATCGATCTCTGGCGCGCGGGTTTGGCGACAGGTGTTCTAGCCTTAATACACCCATACGCATTACCTATGCTGTTTGCGTACGCCGTGATCGTCGCCCTGGCGCGACGCGGACCCAATGCACTGGAAAGTCTGGTTCGGTTCTTTCTGGCTTCGTTTCCCTTTGTCCTTTACGTGGGGTTCGTATCAGTCTTGCAACCTCTCGTGTCGCTACACAGCACAAGAGGTGAAATGAAGAGCCCAAGTCTGCTCGACTATTTGCTCGGACTCGGGCTTCCATTGCTTATTTGCGCGGCGGGTCTGACTGTGAAGCCGGGCCAGTGGTTGAAAAGGTATTGGCAACTGGTTTTGTGGTTTCTTCTGTGTCTGGGATTCGCTTTTCTTCCATTCTGGTTCCAGAGAAAGCTCATTTTTGGTGCGCAAATTCCTCTATGTATTCTGGCGGCAATTTGTCTCGATTTATTGCTAACTAGGGTTTCATGGCTCAGGAGCCGCAATTGGGCCTGGGTGAGTGCTGTGATCATCCTGGCTCCATTGCTGATCACCACTCCGGTGTATCAATTGTTTAGCGCGAGCAGGGAAGTGAGGCGTAACGCGAACGGTACGTATTACATCAGCAACGAAGTGCTCGAGGGCCTGAAGTTTCTGGAGGATCACAGTAGACCCAACCAGATCGTATTTGCTACGTACGCAACCAGTCGCTTGATTCCAGGGTTTTCCGGGAACACGGTCATCTGGGGCCATTGGGCGATGTCGGTGGATCTCGAGGAGCGGCGGAAGTGGAATGCGCGGCTTTTTGATGACAACGACAATTGGCAAGACCCGCGGAGATCGGATGGCTTTTGGAAAACAGGTATAGAGTATGTTTTCGCTGACGGTGATCTAAGAAACTCCATCGAACAGAATCCAAACATGTGGCGGGTAATCCTCAGCGACGCAGACGAAGTGTTTGCAAATGATTCTGTAGTGATCTACAGGCATCGCACCGGGTAGTCCAGAGGTTAGGTATTGGCGGATTGCGCAGTCTCCGCTACTGGGTCCCGCCCACACCAGAACCTTCCGCCATACGAGGTGTGAATTCGAGCACGGCGATTCCGTCGGGTGTTCCTAACAAACGCTCATTGTGCGTCGCTGAAGCGCGGGACTCAATAAAATGAAGCGTTTCATAGGAAGGCGAAAATCCGAGCGCCAGAAAACGCTGCCCCCGCCGCGCCGGTGCTTGCAGGAAGGTCGAAATGATCTGAATTGCTTCGTCATTGAACGCCCGAGGCAGCGCCACAACCGGCACGCTGAGTTTGTAATAGGTGAGCGGTGCAAAAAGTGCGTTGTCCTTTACCGCGGTTCCGACCGGCATGGGTCTGTGGTCGGCCTCGGGCAGATCGCTGCAGATCAGCACGGGAGCATTGTCGGCAGAGGCGTTCTTCTCCGCAATTTCAAGGGCATATTTCCATGTATAACCGTGGTGCTCTGAGGCTGGGGAACGGAAGCTCACGTAAGCGACACTCCCCACCAGAGCCACCGTGAACAGCAATCGCAGAGCACGGGAATCAATTCGACTGAGAAGCCAAGCCCAGCAGAGCGCCACCCCCGGAAGCGCGACCAGTCGGTAACGGTACACAAAAATGTGGATCGGGGTCTCGACGCTCACGCCATAAAGGATAAGAATCGGAATGAGGCCCAGGGATGCGCAAAACAAAATACGCCAGCCCTCCCAGCGGCTTTGCACATCGATCTTCCGAGTGGCAGCGGCAACCAGAAGGGCCCCGCCGAAGATATATGCCAGCCAGCCTGGAGCAAGCGTCCAGCCCAGTTCCGAGAGTTCCGGAGCTTCGTCGAAAACGTGCGTGCCGCTGGTTTGGAACATGTACCGCAGTCCGGGAATCACTGGCAGGAACGCTAACGCAAACACGGCGAGCGCTACGCCGCCCTGTCGCCACAACGCCCTGCGGTCGCCAATCTTGATCGTGACAAAGCAAATGGCAAGAGCCGGGAGGATGACGATCATCAGGAGGTGGAAGTAAACAATGCATGCTGCCAAGAACCCGAGCAGGGCTGCGGGCCAGGCTGAATCGTTGCGCCTTAAGTGGACCAGCATCAGAATCGATGCGTTGATTGCCAGCGCTCCGAACGCGTAGGGTCGCACGTCGATGGCTGCGAAAATAACCAGGGGATGAATGCTGAAGATCACGGCAGCGATGATGGCGACGTCCCGGTCGAAGAGTTCCCGCGCTGCGCAGTAGAGCAAATAAACGGCACCCACCATGGCTAGAAGCGAGAGAACTCTGAGCGCCACCTCGCCTGTTCCCGCGGCTTTGGTCCAAAGCCAAAGAATGTACGAATAGGCGGGGACGTTGGGCCATCCCTGGCGAGGCATTATTTCTGAGAAGCCTCCCTTGATGAGGAAGTAAGAGACGGTCTCGTCCAGCCACAGCGGCGCCCGGATAGCAATGAACCAAAGAGAAATGGATACAGCAACGGTCAGGGCGTAAATCGCGTACAACAACCGGTCCTGGATGAAGTGGGGGCGCGCAGTCTTCGTCTCGGTCCTTCCTGGAGTTTCGATTTGGGCCATTGAGACCGTCTCGGACATTTCGGAGAACAACTCCTAACGGGCGGATTCACGCGGTCGCGCCAGCATCGTCACCACGTCGCCGCGATGCGGGACATTGAAGAAATACAAATAGTATAGAAAGCTCGCGATGGCCTTTTGCCCCATTCCAAATTTTCCCTCCGGCGGTCCGCCCGGGAGCCACTCAATCATCGTACGGTACAGAGGCGAGTAAAACGGAAATCCCCAGCCGAAGATGTCGACGACTTCGAGTCCAGCAATCTCAGTTTTTGCGCGGAGTTCAACATCCGAGTAATTGCGAAAATGACCAATCGCCAATTCTGATTTGCGCATACGTCCGCGCATCGTGCCAATCAGTACCCAACGTTTTGCCATGAGAGCCATGTTGCGTAATGCGGCGATGTCATCGACAAGATGCTCGATGACTTGGTTACAAAGCACCAGATCGAACTGCTCGTCGAGCTTTTCCTTCTGCGCATCGAGTTGCCGAAAGCTGGCGCGTGGCACGCGCTGAGCGGCCAGAGCGAGCGCCTCCTCAGAAACGTCCACTCCCGAGAGCGTGACCGCTGGCATCGCTTGCGCCAGAGCGGCAAGGTTCCCGCCAGAACCGCAGCCCACATCGAGCACGCTGACTGGACTGAGCTTCGTAACCAGATCGAGCAGCTCTAGGCGCATTCGGCGGTGCACCGGACCAAAGGTCTGCTGGTCCCCCCAAGTCTCGGCCCATAGTCGGTCGTATGTTTTCAAGACGCGAAATTTCCTTTCATGTATCAGTCCACAGACGGCAACTGCACTGCCACACTCCGAGCGGCGCTATGCCTTTTACTGGCAGTAAGATAAGCCCCAAATTGAAAAATTTCCGTAAGCCGTTTTGCGCGATTTCGCGGCCAAGGAGGGTGATTGCACCCTCGTTCTAGCCGAAGTTCGTCACGGAATGGTCGTGAAACCACCTAAGTCTTTCAAAATCAGTTCAGGCTGTCGCGAAGTCTGCACTACATTTTGAAAGTGATTTCAGCCGTTCCGGCAGGCTGAGGCCGAG
>JBEKRE010000047.1:0-38278 GCA_049519055.1 Candidatus Sulfotelmatobacter sp.
CTCGGCCTCAGCCTGCCGGAACGGCTGAAATCACTTTCAAAATGTAGTGCAGACTTCGCGACAGCCTGAACTGATTTTGAAAGACTTAGGTGGTTTCACGACCATTCCGTGACGAACTTCGGTTAGTCGGCACCACTGGGGAAGTTCCGGGGATGGCTTGGGGTCACGACGATGGGCTACTGGTTACGATGGCTCAACTGATTGTTTGTAGGAAAGTTTGTGCATAGTGTGTCGAAAAGGCAACCCTGTGCGGCGGGGAGTGGACATCCCGAAAACAGGTTTTCAGCCGGATTCCGAATGACAAGGCTTTTCTGGCTAATTGTCGGATAAGGCTGTGGAATATCGTCAAATGGGGCAGTCGGAAGTGGAGAGTTGGTTCAAAAAAGCAACCTCTAATCTCGTGTCATCCATCAAATCCCCACTTCTCCCCTCAGTGGTTCCGCGGGGAAGATTGGCACTCGGGTTGCTGTTAATTGGGGTGAGTTATTGGGTAAGTCGCCAAGCGCCGCGCACAAGCTTGACGCTTGAGGGACTGGGGTATGGTGAAACGAGTTTTACAGGTTGGGATCGTTGCGTTTGTCTTGGTGACGGGCTTCGCTGCAACTTGCCAGAACGTAGATCACTCGCTTCCTGATGCCCCTTCGGTGCAGAGTGCAGCTCCAAGCCAAAAAACTGATGCGTTCTTCGCGGAAGGACGTTCGCCACTGGAACCCGGCGCGACCGTCGGTGTGAACCTGATGCAAGCTGATGCATTCGCGGCCACGCCAGCCGAACCTGGCGAGAAACAACCCAAGACCATTTTTGACAAGTATCTGGCCCGGGGATCTTCGAAGTTGTGTTACCACCACCCTTCCAGCAGCGGGCTGATGAGCCGAGCCACGTATGCGGCGTCTCGAGTTCTGGTGACGCGAGATGATTCCGGCAAGGGCAGGCTGAACACTTCCTATCTGCTGCGGGCGCTGGCTTCGACGGCTGCGGATACAGCTTCGCGTCCGTATTGGAGGCGCCCGATTGGGCAGCCCTTTAGCGATTTTGGTTCAACCGTTGGCAATGATGCGGGAACGAATCTGTGGCACGAGTTCAGGCCCGGAATTAAGCAGATAATGAAAAGCCACACGCCGAGATTTGTGTCCCGGATTGAAGCGCGCGTCGGGCACAATTAGCGCCTGAAGCTGGCGCCGTCCGCATCATGGTGCGGTGCAGTCCTGGCCGTCCTGCCGGGCTATTTCTGCTGGAGAGATTCCAAGTACTTAGTGACGGCGTCGAGCCGGACTTCTCCCCAGTCCTGGTCGGCTTCGACCTGATGGAAAATTGGTCCCCAAATGGGCATCTCGCTACTGCCGTGGGCAACCTGGGTGGGTTGCTTTCCTTGGATGATCTCCTTGACCTGCTGGTAAGGAAACTTCCCGCTATTTCGCGACGAGAGCAGGGTTAAGTCGTGAAGCGATTGCTTCAGGGCAGCCGCGGCTGGGCCATGGCCGCGGGCATCGGCTCCGTGGCAGGCGGCACAGTGGGACTGAAAAATCTTTGCCCCGTCGAGGGGGATGCGCCCTGGTGGATTCTGGGACGGACCACCGGAAGCTTTCTGGCCAAGGGAAACGGGAAGCAGAGAGATCAGCAAGAGGAGTGCAAGAGTCGAGCTCAGAAGCATGGAGACCTCCATCAAAACTTATGGCGGAGTGATATCCAGTGTGTATGTTTCCAGCCGAGGGCGGGCTTGTCTGTGCGCCGGGACACGCCTGTGAGTGACGGGGAAAACGCTGTCTCCAGTGCTGATCCTGCGCAATGTCAGGGCCGGAAGAGGCGCATGAATCCGGAGGCGGGAAGATCGGGAGCGAGGAACTTTTTATTTTCCATTTCCGATGCGCCGATTCCCGCGGTGCGGACGAGGGTTTCGGCGGCGAGATATCCGCTGCGGACGGCGCCTTCCATGGTCGCGGGCCAGCCGGTGGCGGTCCAATCACCGGCGAGGAAGACGCGGGGCCACGCGGTGGACTGCGGCGGACGGTGCGCGTCGATGCCGGGGCGGGGCGAGTAGGTGGCGTGGACTTCCTTGATCACGGCGGACTTCAGCAGGACCGCATCGCGGGCGGCGGGGAAAAACTCGCGGACCTCTTTCAGGGCGAGGTCAACGATCTCGGGGCGTGACTTGTCGATGAGGCTTTTCGAGGCGCTGACGACGAGTTCGATGTAGCTGCCGGCAGGTTCAGAACCGGCTACGGTGCGAGTGGTGAGCAAACGGGATTTGTGGAACATCCATTGAATGGTTCGGTCGAGAAGGACGGCGTGGTCGAGGTCGGTGATTTGGCGATCGAACCACAGGTGGATGCCGGTAATGGGACAGGATTCGAAGTGGGTGAGGTCTTCTCGCAGAGGGGCAGCGGCGGGAGTTTGCGGAAGGACGTCTTCGACGGTGTTGAAGGGGAGAGCGAGGATCAGATAGTCGAAGGACGCTTCCCGTTCTTTCTTATCTTGATCGGTGATACGAATCTGGACGCCTGACGAGTTCGACGAAAAAGTTTGCAAAGAAGTGCGCAAGAGAATTTCGCCGCCTCGGGTGCGGATATACTCTCCGGCTTGGTTGTAGAGGTCGGTGAGAGGAATGCTGGGAACACCCATGTGGCGGGCGGCGGGCGACTTCATGGATTCGCGGACGACTTGGGCTGCGTAAGAAACTGAGATCAGGTCAAGATGTTCGCTGAGGGCGCTGACGAGAATTGGTTTCCAAAAGCATTCGATAGCATTTTCGGTCTGGTCGTGGTCGCGACACCATTGCAGAAAAGACTTTCCAGTGTTCGGCTGTGCGGTGAGGGTCAGGGACGCGATGGCGCGGGCGATTGCGCGCTTGTCTCTTACCGTAAGAAATGGAAAACGTAGAAACGAGGGCGCTGTGTGCAACGGAGCCGGCAGCGGGGAGGCGTGCAGCACGCTGGAGCGGCCGCCGGGCTCGATGAAGGTCATGTCATCGTACCAGAGAATTTTATCTTCCACGCCGATGCGGCGGTAGAACTCGATGAGGTTGGTGCAGACCCGGAAGAGCACGTGCTGACAGTTGTCCACCACTTCGCCGGTTCCTGGATGCTCGTAGGAAGAGGCGCGGCCACCGAGATAAGGGCGGCGCTCAAGCAGAGTGACGCGGAGGCCGGAGTCCGCGAGCACGCAGGCCGCAGCGAGTCCGGCGAGGCCGCCGCCGGCGATGGCTACTGAAGGTGGAATGGGGTTCTGACTCATCGCCTCGTGCTATCAACGCGACTGCTTCATTGCCGCTGCAAAGAACGGCAGGTTTCCTTCGCAAAGCTCAGGGCAGGCTCTCACCGGGCTTTCCGCCCGGTTCGGGGTGACAAAGTGTGCACGTCAGGTGATGCGCTGCAGAAAACCTTTCCCGAGAATCCGCAGCTTTTCGCCGACGGTGAGGGTCACTTTACCGCTGAAGACGTCGTACTGTCGCTCCGCGATTTTTTCTAACAGCTTGCGGTAGATGCTAATCAGTACCCAGAGAGCGGGCTGGCTATCTTCTGAGATATACGGAATCAGTTCGTCGCCGGCCTGGTAACCTTCGCGGGCGCGATCGGCTTCGAGCGCGAGCAAGGGCCGGAAGCGGGCGGCGTCTGGTTTGTCAAGCAATTCCGCGGCGGACAGACCGAACTTTGCCAGGTCTTCTTCCGGCAAATACACGCGCCCCATGGCAGCATCTTCTTTGACGTCCCGAATGATGTTGGTGAGTTGAAAGGCAAGGCCACATTGCTCGGCGAGGGGTTCGGCGGCAGGGTCGCGATATCCGAAGATGTGAATGCAGACGAGGCCCACGACCGATGCGACGCGATAACAGTAGAGCTTGAGATCTTCGAAGGTTTGATACTGAACCGTGAGCTGAGGGCTCGACGAAGCTGCACAAATCGGCGCGCTTTGATCTTCAACCACAGAATCGACGACATCCATTGCCGTTCCGAGGGCAAGATCGTCGAGCAGGCCAGCCGGAATGGAATAGCGTCGTTGCGCATCGGTGAGGGCGAGAAGGATCGGGTCGTCGGTGGGCTGGCCTTGCTGCGCGCGGTGCAGAGCATCCAACCAGGAATCCAAGTTGAAACGGCGTTCGGGAGCGCTGAGACCGGGATCGTCGGCGATGTCATCGCAGCGGCGCATAAAAGCATACACAGCGGACAACGCCTGACGCTTGCGTTTCGGCAGCGCCAGAAAAGCGTAATAGAAATTCTTGGCGTTAGTACGGGTGATTCCGCGGCAAACGGAATATGCCATGGTGAGTTGCGCGGGAGCGGGGCTCCAGGGAACCATCACGGGCTGCGCTCCAGCGCTCATAAGAGCTTGCCCAGCGCGGCACGGGCCACCAGGGCGAACTTGCGCCGCCTGGAGATGATGGGGCGGTTTCCAAGAACGGCGAAGCGCTGGCGCTCGATGGCGTTCAGAATTTCCTGTCCGCCTCGGCTGAACAACTCAAGATCCACGGCTAATTGGGGATCTACTTTTTTCACCAGCGGCAAGCCGCGGCGAAACCATTCGCGGGCGCGCTGCACTTCAAATTTCATCATGTCACAAAAGGCCACGGTATTGCACTTTTGCGCCAGATCTTCCTCGGTGACGGAATAATGCCGCAAATCTTCCAGCGGAATATAGATTCGTCCCTTGGCGCAATCCACGGAGACGTCCTGCCAGAAGTTGGCCAACTGCAGTGCGGTGCAGGTGTAGTCGGAGAGTTGTTGTCGTTCGGCGTCGCTATAACCGCACAGGTAGAGGACGAGATGGCCTACGGGATTTGCCGAATAGCGGCAATAGGCGACGACGTCTTCGAAGGTCTCAAATCGAGCGACGGTCTGGTCCTGGCGGAAGGCGATGAGGAGATCAGAAAATTCGTGCTTCGGAATCCTGAACTTTCTTACGGTCTCCGACAGCGCGACAAAAACCGGATGGCGCGGATTGCCTTCGTAGCAGGCATCGAGTTGGCCCTGCCACTCATCGAGCAAGGCGATCGATACCATCGGGTCGCCGACTTCGTCGCCGAGATCGTCCGAGATTCGACAATAGGCGTATACGTTCAGGAAATCCTGACGGAGCTGCTTGGGCAGGAACCAGGTGGCGACGGAGAAGTTTTCATAATGCGAGCGGGCTAAGCGTTGGCAGTATTTCTGGGATTCCTGGAGCGAAGGGGCGGACTGGGGGATGGCGTATTCTGCGGGCAGATGGCTCCATCCGGCGGCGTTCGCGGGCACAGTTACAAAGCGAGAGTCGGTACCGGTTGCAGCAGTCATTCAGTGTTTGTTCACTAGGTCCCGTATGCGAGGTCGCGCCCGAGCCAACCTGACATTTCGTGCGGCCCTTCCGGGGCTCGTCCGTCTTTCGGGAGGCTTACCCAGGACTCACGTCCGGGGCTATCATCTCCCGCGCCTATGGACTGACAAGCACCAACTTTGCGACTGGGAGACCCGTCTCTCAGTGGCCGGGAATGATGGCGGTTTTGATGTCGCCTCCACGGTTCAGCATGTGGCGAAGCACTTTTTGCAAACTGGAAAGCGGGGCCTCGCCGGTGATGTAGTCCGTCGGACGGATCTTCTTGGCCGCGATCAGGCCAAAGGCGCGGCGCACGGTTTCCGGCGTGTGATGGAACGTGGCCTTCAGAGTGATCTCCGAATAGTGCAGACGATTGGTATCGAGTTGCACCTTGGATCCGCTGGCGCATCCGCCGAAGAAGTTGACCGTGCCACCTTTGCGGACCATTTCGACGGCCCACTCCCAGGCTTCCGGGCGGCCCACAGCTTCGATGACTACATCGCAGCCGCGTTTCTGTGGCGTGAGCGCTCGCACCGTTTCGACGACATTCTGAACTTTGGCGGTCTGCACGATCTCGTGCGCTCCCATGTGCTTGGCGGCGATGACTTGCTCGTCGCGCTTCACCAGCGAGATGACATTGCAACCGATGGCGCGAGCCACCTGGACGAACATGAGTCCGATGGGGCCTCCGCCGATGATGGTGACAGTGTCGCCTATCTCTACACCGGTCTCGTGCAAGCCGCGCAGCACGCAGGCCAAAGGCTCGGTCATAGCGGCATCTTCAAAGGTGACGTTGGGCGGAATGACCAGCATATTGGCTTCGACAATGCGCCGCGGCACGCGGATATACTCGGCGTAAGCTCCGTTGTTGAAAAGCAGGTCCTCGCAAAGGTTTTCCTGGTGCTTGGAGCAGTAGAAGCACATCTGGCAGGGCGCGGAATTGAGTGCCACCACGCGCATACCCTTCTTGAAGCTGAGCACGCCCTCGCCTACCTCCTCGATTACGCCAGCCAGTTCATGACCGAAGAGCGCAGGAGGAACAATCATGCGGGCGTGATAACCACGCTGATAGACCTTGAGGTCGGTCCCACACGTGAGAGCGACCTGGACTTTAACAAGTACTTCCCCCTTCTCCACCCGGGGAATCGGCACTCGTTCAATTTTGAGATCTTCTTTGCCGTACAAGACGGCGGCCGTCATTTTTCCGTTCAATGCGAGCTTCCTTCCCGGGACCCAAGTTTCCAGGTGCTCCCAGGCTGAATCACGATTTTCATTGATGCCGACTGCGGATGAACCGCAAGTTCCAACGCCCGCGGACTGTCCTGCAGCCGGAACCGGTGGCTGATCAACCGTTCCAAGTCCATTTCCCGGTTCATCACAAAACGAACAGAATCAGCCTGCAAATCCACAGACGCGCTATACGACCCGACCAATGATTTCTCATCGACGCAGATTGCGGCCGGATCCACCACGGCCTCGCCACGCTGGGTTTGCGCAAACAATAATACGCGCCCTCCCGGACGGGCCGCATCCATTGCAGGACGAATCAATCCGTTACCACCCACAGCCAAAATAACCGCGTCTGCGCCGCGCCCCTCGGTCCGCTCACGCACTGCACTTGCCACGTCCTGCTTCGACGCGTCGACCGTATCCTGTAATCCAAGGCTTTTCGCTATTTTAAGCCTCTCGGCATACAAATCGGAAGTAATAACGGAGGCCCCCGCCCGCCGGGCCAAGACACTCAGTATGATGCCGATCGGACCCTGCCCGATCGTCAAAACGGTTTCTCCGGGCTGCAAGCGCAGGGCTTGGATGCCCTTCATGCAGGTATTGACGGGTTCCACGAAACAAGCCTGGTCGAATGAGATGCCCTCCGGGATGCGTACCGTGCCCTGCTCCACGATCCAGTCCATCACCCGGACATATTCCGCAAAACCTCCCCCGGAAGGCTCAAACCCGGCGGTGCAACCGACTTTTTTGTAAGTCGCGCACTGGGCGAAGGTCTGGTGCCGGCAGTAATAGCACTGGCGGCAGGGTATGTGGTGGAAAACCACGACGCGATCGCCGGGGGCAAACTGGCGCACTCCGGCGCCAACCGCCGCTACCACGCCGGAGGTTTCGTGGCCGAAGATGCGAGGAGCGGAATGCGAGCCGGTGGCGATCTTCTTGAGGTCCGTGCCACAGACGCCGCAGGTGTGGACCCGCAGCAGTAACTCTCCGGCGCCGACTTGTGGGACGGGAACGGTTTCGAGGCGAACGTCGTTTACGGCACGGTACACTGCCGCCAGCATGGTGGCGGGGATTGACTGGGTTTGGTTGTGAACCGCGAACTGATCGGCAATTGCCATTCCTAGGTCTTCTTCTTAGATGAGATGCATTCCGTTTCGCTTCATACCCGTCTTTCCCGTCAACCTACTTTTGCGAACCCTCCGCGACCCGTGGGTCGGTATTGGTGAACTCGACTGCAAGCCTCATCGAATCCAGGTACGGCGAATCCGGGGGAGTGAAGTGATACGCCTTGACTTGGAGGACGACATAAAAACTGTCCACCTTGATGATTCGCTTTGCAGTGACGGGCACTCGAGCAAAGCCGCTTGGAACCAGACGCCACAAAGGATCTTTCGGATCCGACGAGGCGTTCTGTGACGACAGCAATACATTGTCGTACATGGGATGATGCAGGTCGACTAATTTTATCTGCCAGGAGGTAATCTCGGTGTCCCCTTCGGGTCCCTGCGGAGTTATGGAAAGCGCGTACCGGTCGGTTCCACCAGAGTCTTTGATCCGCTCGCGATAAGTTGGATCCTGAGGCGTGAGTTTGACCTCAAATTTCTCCTCGACGATGTGAGTCGGGCCTTGACGAAAACTTTCCGCGTAGACGGAAGCGGGCGTTGACTGCGCGAGCGAGCACGTCGCAACAGACAGAAAGAACGGGATCAGCGGGCGGCAGTTCATTTGTGGCCTCCGCTTGGCAACGCGGTCGTAGGCGCGGCAGCTGCGAGTTCATTGCCAAACGATTCCAGATACGCGGCCAGGACTCCCGCAGCTTGGCTGCTGTTGCGAGCGAGGACGGCTATGCGGCTCCAGAGCCAGGGGCGAAGTGCGGCGAAGAGGATAAAGTTCGTAGTCAGGAAGCGGCCTTCGGAGTCGGTGAAGTCAGCCATTCGAGGCATTTCAAAATCCAGTTCATCCGAAATCACCTTGACCACGCCGAAGGGAATTCCGTGAGCCTGGGCAGCTGTGGCCACAGCAGCAGCTTCCATATCCACGGCCCGGGCTCCGTAGGCCTGCGACAGCTTGGCTTTTTGCTCTGCTCCCGCCACTGCCATAAAGGTGACCAGGGTGCCTTCTCCACCCGAGAGTTTGGTGCGGCTTCCGTCGCGCGCATCCAGAACTTGGGAAGGCGAGAAGAGATCGCCTACGCAGAGGTTCGTATCAAGAGCTCCGGCAAAACCTACGGATTGCAAGAGCATGGGACGATATAAGGCGATCACGGCTTCGGCAGCGCGGCGCGCTGCCGTCAGGCCGATGCCGCCGCATACCACGACGGCGTCCCGGCGTTCGAAGAACGTGAAAGTGCGGCCTTCATGCACGCGCTGAACGCGAGGCGAGTTTTTGATGAACACGCCGACTTCGCGCTCCAGTGCAGCCACCATGGCGATCTTAGACATAGTGATTCGCCCGGAACCAATCTACGGCGCGACGCAAGGCGTCGTCGGCAAGTACCAGTTTCCATCCCAGTTCGCGCTCGGCCTTGGCAGAGCTGGCCCACATTTTCTTCTTTCCCATGCGCACGGTTTCGACGGTGGCTCGGGGCTCGCGGCCCAGCAAGCGGCCGGAGACGGTTTCGTCCACGAAACCCGCGGCATAGGCGACAAAGTACGGCAGCTTCAACTTGGGCGAGGGTAAGCCGGAGATGGCACCGAGCTTATTCAGAATCTGCTTCAGGGTAAGATTTTCGCCGCCAAGGATGTAGCGCTCGGCGGTCCTGCCTTTCTCCAGGGCGGCGACGTGTCCACGGGCGCATTCGTGAACATCGACCAAATTCAACCCGGTTTCTACGTAGGCGGGAAATTTGCCCTTCAGGAAGTCGACGATGATTCGTCCCGTAGGGGTGGGTTTGACATCTTGCTCCCCGACGGGGGTGGTGGGATTGACGGTAATTACGCGCATGCCACTCCGGCCCGCTTCCATAGCGAGCTGCTCGGCCATGAACTTGGAACGCTTGTAGTGACCAATCATATCGGCGACGGAGACGGGAGAATCTTCGTCAGCCGGACGACCGTTACCCGTGAAGCCGATCGTGGCCACGCTGGAGGTATACACCATGCAGCGCACGCCATTCTTGCGCGCGGCATCCAGAAGCGCACGCGTGCCTTCCACATTGGAGCGGTACATCTCCGCGGGATCCTGTACCCACAGGCGATAGTCAGCGGCGACGTGAAATACGACGTCGCAGCCAGATATTGCTTTTTCGAACGAGGAGGAGTCGCGCAGGTCACCGGTCGCAGTCTCGGCCTTGAGACCTTCGAGATTCTTCAGGTTGCTGGTGGCGCGAACCAGCAGGCGTAGATCGGCGCCCTGCTCGCCCAAAACGCGGGCCACATGAGAGCCTATGAATCCGGTTGCGCCTGTGACGAAAGCTCTCATTGGATCGCAGGATCGCAATTAGCAATTGGTAGTTAGCAGTGGGGCGATCAAACTTTTTTGCGCCACGCCTAGCCCCGCCGGGCCGAAAGCTAATTGCCAGTCGCTAATTGCCATTCTTCTCCATCACCTTGGCGTAGGTGGTTAGCGCGAGCAGTGGGAAGTACTGTCGGTAGAGGTGATACTGCAAATAGAAAACGCGCGGAAAACCCGTGCCGGTCGAATAAGGCTCGTCCCAGGAACCATCATCCTTTTGAGTGCTTAGCAGATAGGCGACGCCGCGAGCGACGGAATCGCTGCGAATATCGCCAACGGCGAGCAATCCAAGGATTGCCCACGCGGTTTGCGATGGAGTGCTGGGGCCGACGCCGCGAGTGCTGGGATCGTCGTAGGAACCGCAGGTTTCGCCCCAACCGCCGTCCGGGTTTTGCACCATGCGCAGCCACTCGGCGGCTTGCTGGACGCAGGGCTCATGATCGTCGATCCCGATGGCTTCGAGGCCACGAAGCACCAACGCCGTGCCATAGATGTAGTTGACGCCCCATCGGCCGAACCAGCTGCCGTCGGGCTCCTGTTCCTTGCGAATGAATTGGATCGCACGCTCCACGGCGGGATGGTTCTTATCGTAGCCGTAGGTCGCCATCATCTCGAGGATTCGGCCAGTGATATCGACCGTCGGAGGATCAAGCATGGCGTTGTGATCGGCGAAGGGTACATACTGAAACACCATGCGGTCGTTGTCCTTGTCGAACGAAGCCCAGCCACCGTTCTTGCACTGCATGGAAAGGATCCAATCAATGGCGCGCTGCACGGACTCACGCTGGTAGCGTCCGTTGGGATGCTCGACGCGACTTAGCGCCAGGCAAACCATTGCAGTATCATCGACATCCGGATAAAATTCGTTGTTAAACTCGAAGTACCATCCGCCCGGTTTACCCTTCTTGTTTTTGACCTGCCAGTCGCCGGGATTGCGGACCTGCTTTTGCAGAATCCAATCGGCGCACTTCACCATGTGCGGATCGTTCGCGGGCACCCCGGCTTCACCCAACGCGAACACGGCATAGGCTGTATCCCAGACGGGAGACATGCACGGTTGCATGCGGAAAGTGTCGCCTTCTTCGATCCCAAGCTTTTCGAATTCGTCGAGGGCGCGGATCACCTGCGGATCATCCAGCGAATATCCCTGGCAGCGGAGAGCGATGATGGAGTTCATCATCGAGGGATAGATGGCGCCCAAGCCGTCGCTCATCTCGAAGCGCTCGAGCACCCATTTCTCTGCTCTTTTTAGCGCGATCGAACGCAGCGGGCGAATGTGCACACGCTCAAGCCAGTGCGTCGTGCGGTCAAGACAGAGAAAGAAATTGCGCCACGAAATCAGCTTTTTCGACCAGCGCAGGTGCATGCGCGACTTCAGCATGCCCCCCACGAACAATTCCTCGACGCCCATCTCACGCGGAATCTTCTTGAACGGCTTCTTGGCATAGCAGATAGAGAGTGGAACGAGGATGGCGCGCGACCACGAGGAAATCTCGTAGATATTGAACCAGAACCAGTTGGGAAAGAGGACGATCTCTGGCGGAATCGCTGGGACCGCGTCGTAATCGTACTGGCCGAAGAAACAAAGATAGATCTTGGTAAATGTGTTGACCTCGGTGACCCCGCCGAGTTCGAGGATTTTCTTCCGAGCCCGCTGCAGCACTGGATGGTTCGCGGCAAACCCTGCTAACTTCAGTCCGAAATAGGCTTTCACCGACGCGCTGATGTTCGAGGGTCCCGCTGGATAGATACTCCATCCCCCGTCTTCATTCTGATGTCGAACAATCCAGTTCGCGGCGCGTCGAAAGCGCTCCGGATCGCCGGTCCCGAGCAGGGTGTGGAGCAGGATGTAATCGGATTCGAGGGTGGTATCAGCTTCCAGTTCGCCGCACCAATATCCATCCTCATGCTGGGCAGAGAAAAGAAGTCTACGGGCGGCAGCAATTGCGGCCGACACACGATCGACCAGTCCGTCGATTTTGCCGAAGAAGAGTTGAGGGGTGGAAGCTGAGTTTGCGTCGGGGGAGTGTGTACTCATGAATGTGCGGCTCCGTTAATCCGCGGTAGCACTGGCCGGGGCGGCAGCAATCGCTTCAACAATTTCCGGCGGTAGCCCAAAGCGGACGTTTTCCGGCATCACTTCCAGTTCCTGCACGTTATCGAACCCCTTGGTGGCGAGAAATTTCATGGTTTCCTCCACCAGGCATTCCGGCGCGGACGCTCCCGCCGTGAGCGCGATGGTTTTCACGTCTACCAGCCACTGAGACTCAATATCCCTGTAGCTATCGATGAGATGAGCATTCGTGCCCAGTTTGCGCGCGACCTCGACCAGACGATTGGAATTTGAGCTATTTTCCGACCCCACTACCAGTAGCAGATCAGATTCCGACGCTACCTGCTTCACCGCGACCTGGCGGTTTTCCGTGGCGTAGCAAATATCCTGCGCCGCCGGGCCTTTAATGTTGGGGAACTTTTGCTTGAGGGCGGCGATGATGTCTTTGGTCTCGTCAAGGCTCAGCGTGGTCTGGGTTAGATAGGCTACGCGATTTGGATCAGGGACTGAGAGCGCCTTGACCTGTTCCGGATTGCCCACGACTTGCGTCACGAGAGGAGCCTCGCCCAGGGTTCCGACGACTTCATCGTGATCATGGTGTCCGATGAGGATCAGCGAATAGCCTTCTTTGGCAAACTTTACGGCTTCGACGTGGACTTTGGTCACCAGCGGGCAAGTAGCGTCTATGACGCGGAGACCGCGGCGAGCACTGTGTTCGCGGACCTCGGGAGATACTCCGTGCGCGCTGTAGATGACGCGCTCACCGTTGGGGACTTCGTCTTCGCTATCGACGAAGATGGCGCCTTTGCCACGGAGTTCGTCCACCACGAAGCTGTTGTGGACGATTTCCTTGCGGACGTAGATGGGCGGACCGAAGGCCTCGAGGGCGATGCGGACCACATCAATGGCCCGGACGACGCCGGCGCAGAAGCCGCGCGGCTTAAGTAAAAGCAACGTTTTCCCTTGGCTGTTCGGCACCATTCCACTCCCAACCGCTTATGATCTTCCCTAGACCTTGTGCGATGCAAAATAGGGCTTGAATAGGAATATAGTCAGGTTACACCATCCTATTTCCCGGGTGCTTATAAATTACTGGAAAGGACCCATCTGGTCAACGTAAGCCACAGAAACGGCGGGGATTAGCAGTGGGTGGGGATTGGGCGCAGCGAATGGCGTGGATGCTCGCTCTACGTCTCGTTACCCATTCGCCTTAATCATCTGCTCGGCGTGTTTGCGAGAGGTGTCGGTAAGCTTGGCCCCGCTTAGCATGCGGGCGACTTCTTCGGTGCGTTCTTCGGCGGTCACGAGACGGATGGTGGTGCGGGTGCGGCCGTTGCGTTCTTTCTTTTCGATCACGTAATGGTGGTCGGCGAAGGTGGCGATTTGCGGCAGGTGGGTGACGCAGAGGACTTGATTCGACCGTGCGAGGGACTTCAGTTTCTTGCCGACGGCCTCGGCAGCGCGGCCGCCGACGCCGGTGTCGATCTCGTCGAAGACCATCGTGCGCTGGGCCGCCACGCGAGTGCTTTTCGCTTTCGGAGGCGAGGAAGCCCGCGCCACACTTTCCTCGACGCTCACTTTCAAAGCGAGCATGACGCGGGACAATTCCCCTCCCGAGGCGATATGTTCCAGCTGACGGACGGGTTCGCCGGGGTTGGTCGCGATCATGTAGATGAGCTGATCGATGCCGGTTGCAGACCAGTTCCCTTCTTCCTCGGACGTTGTGATATCGACGCGGAACGTCGATTTCATCGCCAGATCGTTGATCTCGGCCTCGACCAGCTTCTCTAGTTTGCGGGCGGCGTCCTGTCGTTTTTTGGATAGCGCCCTCGCGGTTCGCAAGTATTCGGTGGCAGCCTTGGCCAATTCCGCACGCAACTCGCGCAGAATCTCATCTTTGTTTTCGATCTCGGAAAGCTTGCAGGCAACGTCGGCGCCGAAGTTAATTACATCGTCCAAGGCGGGACCGTACTTGCGCTTCAGGCGATCAAGCAATGCCAAGCGGTCTTCCACTTCTGCCAGATGTTCGGGCGAGGCGTGGATTCCCCCGGCGTAATCCCGGACAGTGGCGCCTACATCTTCCACGCTGATGCGGGCGGTTTCGAGAGCGACGAGGGCTTCCTGAAATTTGGGCTCGTAGCGAGCCAACTCTTCTATTTGTTTCTGCGCGCAGCGCAGCGAGGCAGAGGTGGATGCATCGCCTTCGTAAAGCAGATCGAAAGCCTGCATGGCCGCGTTGTAAATCCTTTCTGCGTTGGCCAGGACCCGTTTCTCTGTTTCCAGCTGCTCGTTCTCGCCGGATTGCAGTTTGGCATCTTCAATCTCACGCTTCTGAAATTGCCAGAGATCCAGCAGCCGCAAGCGGTCTTGCTCGCCCTTTTCCAGTTCTTCGATTCGGGCGCGAATGTCATGCCACGCCGCGTGCGCCGCAGTTGTCGGCTCCAACTGGCTTCCGGCAAATCCATCGAGCAATTCCAGGCGGGCGGGTGGATCGAACGACAGGATCGATTCATTCTGGGCGTGGATGACGGCGAGGTGCGGCGCAAGCTGGCGCAGAACAGCCACGGTCGCCGGTTGATTGTTCACGAAGACGCGGCCTTTGCCGCCGGGAGCAATTTCGCGGCGCACGATCAGGGAGCCGTCTTCGGATTCGTCTAATCCGTTGCTCTCTAAAATCTCCTCGACGGAATCCTCGACGCTGCCTTCGCAATCGAAGACCGCCGAAACCACGGCGCGCTCGGCACCGGTGCGGATTACTTCGCTCGACGCCTTGTCGCCCAGCAGGAGCGCCAGCGCATCGATCAGGATGGATTTGCCAGCCCCAGTTTCTCCGGTCAGCAGGTTCAGTCCGGAGGCGAACTCCACGGCTGCATTGTCGATTACCGCGTAATTTTCCAATCGCAGTTCAACCAGCACGGAGCGTCCTAAGGTGGAGATGTTAAGTTTTGCGCAGCATAGCATGAAATGCAATTGGCAGTTGGCAGATCGCAGTTGGCATCGCAGGGACGGGGTAATGCATCATGGGGGAATTATGGACGTAACTGGAATTTTCATCGTACTCGCGGGATATGGGGGTGAGGAGTTAATCTAAGGAGTGGGATCAAGGAGGATGGGTGCGCTGCGTACGATGTGGGAATGAGAATTCCGAGGACAACCGCTTTTGCGGAATGTGCGGAGCGAGTTTGGTGGCAAAGCCGCTGGTTTCCGGCACTGTCGCGCCGGCGTCGCCAACGCCTGCGCAAAAGAGGGCAGAACCGACGCCCCTTCGTCCGTCCGCGGAGGCCCGTATTCCGAGGGTTCCCGTGAGCGCTGGAAGAGAGACAGCTCCGATCGCAGAGGACCGCGTGGCTCCGTCGGTCGATACAAGCCCGGTGATTACTGGACCCTCTTTTCTCGGCTTAAACAAGCCGGGAGATGGGCGAGGCGCGGAGGCGCATGGCTCGCATCATGAGCACGGGGGCGGTCACGATCTGTGGGGACGATCCTCGCGCAATGCGGATTATCTGCTGGAAGATGATGAAGAACCGAAACGGGGGTGGGGCAAGCTGTTTGTAGTGATAGTCGCTTTGGTTCTGGCGGGAGGATTCGGATACTTGCGCTGGAAGCAGGGAGGGTTTGACTGGCTGACAAACGACAGGAAGGCTGCGCCAGCGGCGGAGTCTCAACCGAATGCTGCGGGCTCCGGAAGTACGCCGGCGCCTGCGACCCCCGAGGCGTCGAATCCTAGTCCGGCGAACCCGGCAAATTCGAATCCAGCAGCACCGGAGAGTGCGGCAGGCGGGGCTGCGGCCGCGCCGGCGGGCGGTGGAGCAACGGCGAGTGGGCCGGCGGTGAGCGGAGCGGACACCAGCCCGCAGGCCAGCATTCCTTCGAGCGGCGCTCCTCCAAACACGGCTGCTGCACCGGCACAGAACACGCCACCGGCCAATGCTTCCCCGGACGGCTCAACCAAGTCGCAAGCCGACTCGACGCAGAGCTCCGAGGCGCCGGCCCCAGACGCGGACGTTCCAGCGAACAAGCCCAAGCCCGATGTCTCCAGCAAGGCGCCGGTGCGCGAGCGCAAGCCAACGCCAGTTACGCCGGTCGATCCCACGGAAGAGGCGGAGCGTTACATTTACGGGCGCGGCGTGCGGCAGGATTGCGACCGAGGATTGCGTTTGCTGAAGCCGGCGGCGGCTTCCAATGTGAAGGCGATGATTTCTCTCGGAGCGCTCTACTCCGCCGGCACCTGCACACCGCGCGATTTGCCGACCGCCTACCGCTGGTTTGCGATGGCTTTGCACAAGCAGCCTGACAATTTGCCACTGCAGGATGACTTACAGAAACTCTGGAGTCAGATGACGCAGCCGGAGAGGCAGCTCGCAATCAAACTCAGCCAATAGGGCGAATTTGCCCGCGACGCCACCTGGCTGCTATGTTTTCGCCACACCCTTTGAAGCTGGGACGTCATCTAACCGGCTTCCTGGGCTTGGGTTACGTGCGAGCGCAATCCGCCGGGGCCGGTAGAAGCGTATATCTATTAAGGAAGAGCGAGAGCGTTTGTCGAGCCCGCAAGGACAAGACGTTCCGGCGGATCTGGCCATTGTCACCGGCCTGAAAACCGGCGATCAGGGAGCGATGGCGCAGCTTTACGATCGCTATTCTTCGGTGGTGTATGCCATCGCTCTACGAGTGCTCGGAGATACCGGAGCCGCGGAAGACGTGCTGCAAGAAGTCTTCCTGCAATTGTGGCGCAACCCCAGCGCGTTCGATGCGGCTCGCGGAAATTTAGGAAGCTGGCTGGCGGTTGTCACGCGGAACCGGGCCATCGACTCCCTCAGAAAGCGTCGTCCAGAAACAGATATTGAAAATGTGGTGCTGTCGGTCGCGCCAGACTTGGCTGGTGAGGCCGAACGTGCGCGGGCAGCGGAGAAGGTCCGTGGAGTGATTGGAGCCATGGCACCGGCGCAGCGCAGCGCTCTGGAGATGGCGTATTGGGAAGGCATGAGCCATTCCGAGATCGCGGACAAGACCGGAGAACCGCTAGGTACGGTGAAGACGCGGATTCGCGCGGGCTTGATCGCGCTGCGGAAGGCGTTTCAGACTTGAGCGAGTCGCGGAGCCGCGCTCCGCAGGCAGCGGAGGGCGGCTGTCCCTACCTGGAATTTGTTTGAGTAAAGAATGACGGAGCACGAACAATACGCCGAGGATCTCGCCTTATACGCGCTGGATGCGTTGACGGGAGAGGATCGGGCGAAGCTTGCCCAGCATTTGGCGACGTGCACGTCGTGCCGGGTGGAGCTCGAGCAACTGCGGGGTGATACCGCCCTGCTGGCTTTATCGGCGGCGGGACCCAGGCCGCCTCAGCGCGCGCGGCAACGGTTGCTCGACGCCGTGGCTCGAGAACCTCGGACGGTAATCACGCGGCAAACCGTCCCACGCCTGGGTTGGTGGGGATGGCTGGGATGGGCTGCGACGGCGGTTGTGTTCGTTTTCTCCCTGTCATTGTGGCGTGAGAATCTCACGCTGCGCTCCACGCTGGCGTCGGCGAGCTCGGAGGCCGCTGAAAACGCCCGGCAACTGGACGAACTGCGAAAGATCGCGGCGCCGATTATTGAGCCCGAAGCGCAGCGCATGACGTTGGTGGCGGCGAAAACCCAGCCCCAGCCGCAGGGCAAAGCTTTTTATTTGAGGAACCGCAGCAGCCTGGTATTTCTCGCCAACAACATGCCGCCTCTGCCCGCGCAGAAGGCTTATGAGTTGTGGCTGATTCCGACCAGCGGAGATCCGATTCCGGCGGGAATGTTCAAGCCTGACTCTCACGGGAGCGCGACAGTGGTGAATCCTCCGCTCCCGCCGGGTACTGAGGCCAAGGCATTTGCCATTACGGTTGAGAACGAAGCCGGTTCCCCAAAACCGACGTCGCCGGCCCTGATGATGGGAACCGGCGAGTAGTCCTGCATGGAAACTTCTCTACACCTAGATCGAGCGGTAGATTTCCGCCCATTAGGTCGACCACAAAAGCTGACGCTAATCGTTCTCCAGAACTTTAACAGCCTTCTTGTCGACGACATGGCCCTTCCTGTAGGCGCGGGCAACGTCGCCGAGAGGAGTTTCCTGCTTAAGGGATCCGAACTCAACCACCGGCTGCTCGCCCTGGGCATAGCTGTAGGCAGAGGTTCCGAGAAGACTGTTCTCCGCGGCCATAGCATGCTGGGAGGCGTGTTGAGGATGGTCCGGAATGACAGTCGGCTGCGGGACGTTGCTGACCACGCTGGCGGCGGTTTGTCCGAAGGAGGCGGTGGCGAAGAGAAGACAAAACGCAAAAATTGTGATCTTCATAATGATCCTAGTGAGAAGCCGGAACTCGGCGAAATGCATGGCTTCCGCAGGTAGTAGGGGCAATCGCCATACCAAATCAGAGCGCCTGGGATTCGAGTTAGGCAAGTCAGGAGGGGCAATAGAGAAAGGGTTTGCACATATATGGAAAACCAGGAAACCGCACGGGTTTAGGGGAATCTGCGCGCTCGCCGACGCCGATGTATGGTTTTCGCCGCCGAGGTGTTACGAGGATATGGAAAAGACGACTGGCTCCATATCGGGGGCGAACCGGTTGCTCCGTTCCGGAACCAAGATTCGCGAAAAGTTCGAATCGCGGTCCTGGAAATTGATTTTTTCCTGCTGGGAGGATTCACGTTCCTTTCGTTGCTGCATGGTTCGGTGCAGGGACAGACAAACTGCGAAGAGGGAAACGGTTTGCTGGATTCCGCTGCGCCAAGAACTTTGAGTGTGCAGGAAGTGATCCAGAAATTCGGCGCCGCCGAATCGGCTACCCAGGAAGCCCGCTGCACTACGCCTACACGCAGGACGTGCTCATGCAAACTCTCGTCGGCAAAACCGTGACCGGCGAGTTCCATGAGGTGACCACCGTTTCCTACGATGCGAAAGGAAGACGGCAAGAGGTGGTCATGTTCACGGCGCAGCCTTCGTTGCGCGGAATTCAACTGACCCAGGACGACATGGAAGACGTCCGCACCTTTATGCCGTTGATACTGACGATCGACGATCTGCCCCAGTACAACCTCAGCTACGCCGGGCAGCAGCATGTGGACGATCACTACTGGTTTCCGGCGTACACGCGGTCGGATGACACCCTTCAGTTTCGATCGGGGGCGGTTCATATAAGAGAAATCATCAAGTACACAGGCTATAAGCGTGTAGACCCGCGATAAGTTCGCGGCGCAGGTATTCAAGATTTACCCTGCCATTCTCAAGTTGCGCTTGGAACTTCGACGGCGCTCCTGCCGCCATATTTCCGAAACACAGAGTCGCGGGAAACGACGCCCTCTAGGCGGCGAGAATCGGCGCGATTGACGACCGGGATCAGCGAGTGGTCATTCACATGCCCTATTGCGGAATCGAGAGGGAGATCGGGGTAGAGGCTGGGAAGTGATTGCGCTGGGAGCACCGACGCCAGAGTTAGTTCGCCTTTGCCTTCCTGATACAGACGCTGGAGTTTTTCGCGAGTGGTGATATTCCAGCCGCTGGGATGCATGCGCACCAGGAAAGCCGCTTCTGTGGAATCCTGGACACGACGGAAATTGGCATCCACATAGTCTTGCGCGCTCAGGACTGTGATTGGAACCGGAAGCATGGCATCTTCGACCCGCAGGATGGCTTCTTCGCGGTCTTCTTCGAGCGATGGAAGGATAAGACCATCCTGGCGTGTGAGCATGTCGAAGATGGGGACGGTTTGCAGACCGCGGGAGACGAGGTAAGAAAAAGTGTTGGCCACAATGACGGGAACGATGATCTCGTAGTTACCGCTGACTTCGAGAACCATGAACACCGAAGTCATGGGTACACGCAGAAATCCGGCAAACAAGACTCCCATGCCGACGAGAACATAAGTGCCGGCGGATCCGGTGAGATGCGGAAAGAAAATGTGTTCGACGCCGCCAACAGCGCCGCCGAGCATGGCTCCGATGAAGAGCGTGGGGGCGAACATGCCGCCGGGAGTTCCGCTGACGAACGATACGGTGGTAGCAATAATCTTGAAAACGGCGAGGAGCGCGAGAACTTTCCATGCGTATTGGCCGTGCATGGCCTCGTCCATGGAGCCGTAGCCGGCGCCCATGACCTGCGGAAACCCGAGAAACCCAATGAGTCCGACGAGCAGACCGGCGAGAGCGGGCTGAAAATATTGTGTCCAGCGCGGCAGAGCTTTAAGGCGAGGCCGCAGATAGCCGATGGATTTAGCGAATACAACCGAGGCGAGACCGCCGACGATGCCGAGGACAGCGTAAGCCAGGAGCTCGCTAGGGCCTTTGAAGGCGGTGACGGGAATGCGGAAGAGCGGCTCGCTGCCGAGAAACGAACGCACGATGACGACGCTGGCAACTGCGGAGAGAACGACCGAACCGAGAATGCCAGCGCTCCAGCGTCCGATAACCTCTTCAATAACGAAAAGCACGGCAGAGATGGGAGCGTTGAAAGCGGCCGCCAGGCCAGCTGCGGCGCCGACCGGGGCCATCAGACGTAGTTTTTCGCGGGAGATTTCTAGCTGACGTCCCAGAGCGGAAGCAATGCTGGCTCCGATTTGCAGAGAGGGATCTTCCGGACCCAGCGATTGGCCGGAGCCGATGGCGATACCGGCACAGATGAATTTTCCAATGGCGGTGCGAAATGGAATGAATCCGTTAAAAATATAAAGTGCGGATTTGGTCTGGTTTACGCCGCTGCCGCGAATGCCGGGAAACGCATGCAGTACGAGTACGGCCACCACCAGGCCGGCAAGCGAAGGAACCGCGAGGAGCCGCCAATTATGGGTTTGCGGGAGCGGGCCAAGCAGGGCAAGGTGTGTCCAGTCAATGGCAAGGCGGAAACAGACTACCGCCAAGCCGGAGAAGATTCCGATGAAGACACACAAGATCAGAAAAAATACTTCTTCGTTGAAGACGCCTTCGATCGTAGCGAACAACCGTCGCGAAGCCTTCCCTCGCGTCACGGAGCTAGACGAGGAAGCGGTGGAAGGATTGACGACTGGCGCGGGATTGCTCATTGACTTGCCGCCTCGCGCTTCTTGGAGATCAGTAATAGCGCCAAGTCGAGGCCTTCCGGCGGGCCGCAGGTAGCGGCGGTTTGCTGTTCGATTTGAAAGACGACGTCCATGATCGCATCCGGCAGATCGGTTTCGGCAGGAGAGCGGAGCAGTTTCAGGTCTGGCTGAGTGAGCAACCAGCGCGCCCGAAGCCCCGGCAGCGCGGATGAGGACGGCGGATTATTCATAGCTTTGAGGTCGACGCCCGACTGTTGCGCACAATGATCGAGACGATCTTCAGCTTGAGCGAAGGCGGCCGTGATTCGGCGGTTGCGCTCCGCGTCAGAGATGTGACTGTGAAAAGGATTGGCGCCCAGGACTAAATCGGTGGACGCAAGAAGCTGGCGGGAAGCAGAATCTTCAGGATTGTGATCCACTGCCATGCGCAAATAACGTTGGGCGACAGTGTAGTTCCCGGAGCGATAGGCGGATTCGCCAGCTCCGGCGAGAGCGTCGGAGTTGGACGGATCGATTCTTAGAACTTGTTCATACTGGGCGAGTGCGCCGGAATAGTCCCGAGCCTGTTCGAAAAGTTGTGCGGCCTGGAGATGTGCGTTGCGGTCGAGAGGCAAGGAAGCGGCGAGGGCGATCAGTTCCGAGTCGGCCTGGGCACGGGCGTTCCGCTGGAGCAGGAACTTGATGAGTTCGATTCGGGCCCGGTTCCGGTTGCCGTCAGGATCAGAGTCCCACACTCCGTACATGGCGTTGTGGTAATAACGCGTAGCCGCTTCGATGTCCCAGCGATGGGCTGCGACGCGGGCGAGAGCCAGGTTGATGGCGGCGTCTTGCGGCGTGCGTTGCCAAAGATAGAGGAGGTAAGACTCGGCTTCGTCCAGTCGGCGTGGGTCATTGCTGTCGCGCAGGGCGCGGGCCAGGCTAAGTTGGTACTGGGAGTTGGTGGGATCACAGCTGAGAGCGGCGCGGAAGGTCGCGATGGCGTCTTCGTAGCGGCCGGTCTGGATGTCACTCTGACCCTGGGCGTATAGTTTGCGACCTCGCCCCTGCTGATTTGCGGTATAGCGAGAGACGAGATGGCTTACCGCGGCGAATCCACTGGCGGCGGCAAGCGTGAGGATGAGAAGAATGGTAGGGGCAGAGCGCGGAATCAGTTTTGGGACCTTCCACGACATATCTCGTATCACGATATCATTTGGATGCCGCGCCGTGCTCCGAGGACAAAAATAGGCTGAATGGGTTTGGGTTCAGGTAAGATACTCGGTCTGTTGGACCACCGGGAATGAACCGCGAATATCACAAGGGATACAGCCAGGAACTGAATCGCGATATGGAAGCTCTGGTTTTCGGGCATGCTGGCACGCCGCTGCTGGTGTTTCCGACCTCCATGGGAAGATTCTTCGAGTATGAAGACCGGGGAATGATCGGCGTGCTAGGCGCGAAAATCGACCGCGGCGAGTTGCAGGTGTTTTGCCCGGACGCCGTTGACACGGAGAGTTGGTACAACCGGGGAGTGCATCCCAAGGTGCGAGTGCTGCGGCATTTGCAGTACGAGCGCTACATTCTGCATGAACTGATCCCCTTTGTCCGCTGGAAGAATCAGGCGCTGCGACTGGCGGTGACCGGGTGCAGTTTTGGCGCTTACCACGCGGTGAATTTTGCCCTGAAGCATCCGGATGTGGTGACGCATTGCGTAAGCATGAGCGGCGCGTTTGATATCCATCAATTTCTGGATGGGTATTACGACGACGATTGCTACTTCAATTGCCCTCCGGATTTTCTGCCGAATCAGAATGACGACTGGTTCCTGAGCCGCTACCGGCAGATGAAAATCGTGCTGGGGTCGGCGGATTGGGATATCTGTCTGGACCAGAATGTTAAGTTTTCGGCGATTTTGAATGGCAAAGCGGTTCCGCACTGGTTGGATATTTACGGGGATAATTCGAAGCATGACTGGCCGCTGTGGCTGCGGATGGCGGAGAAGCATTTTTAGGGGAGCGCGCTAATGGCAGCCCGGAAAATGATGCAGGTTCCTCGCCAGGCTTTCAGCCCGGTTCGGAATGACAAAGTGAGAGGGATGGGATGAAGAAGATTGGAATTTTATTTGGGATGGAGAATACATTTCCGCCGGCTGTGGTCGAGAAGATCAACGGGATGGCCGTTGCGGGCGTTACAGCGGAGTTTGTGAAGATTGGCGGTATCCGGATGGATGAGCCCAAGAAATATGACGTCATCATTGACCGGATTTCGCAGGACATCCCTTTCTATCGGGCTTATCTAAAAAACGCGGCGCTGCATGGGACCATCGTCGTGAACAATCCCTTCTGGTGGACGGCGGATGACAAGTTTTTTAATTACGCGCTGGCGCACAAGCTGGGGGTGGCCATTCCGCCGACAGTGATTCTGCCGCACAACAAGCATCCCGAAGGCACGACGGACCGGTCGATGCGGAACCTAATCTATCCCTTGAACTGGCAGGATCTGTTTGATTATGTCGGCTTCCCTGCTTTCCTGAAGCCATATTCCGGTGGCGGATGGAAGCATGTATATCACGTGCATTCGCCGGAGGAATTCTTCCAACACTATAACGAGACGGGTGATTTGTGCATGACGCTGCAGCATGGCGTGGTGTTTGAAGAGTATTACCGCTGCTACGTGGTGGGGCAGGAAAAAGTGCACATCATGAAATACGACCCGCGATTGCCGCATCACGAGCGCTATGTGAAGGGCAATCCGTCGCCATCCTCGGCTGCGCTTAAGGAGCGCATCGAGAAGGATGCGCTGACGCTGTGCCGGGTGCTGGGATATGACTTGAACACGGTGGAGTTTGCGGTGGAGGGCGGAGTGCCGTATGCGATCGATTTTCTGAATCCGGCGCCGGATGCGGAGATTACGTCGGTGGGGCAGGAGAATTTTGATTGGATTGTGAAGGCAGTGGCGGAGATGGCGATGAAGATGGCCTTGACCGGGGAGGATCCGGCGCGGGAGTTACGCTGGGCTGCATTTTTGGCGGGGGCACCGGCGAAGCAAACCCGAAAGGGGGAGCCGAAGTGGGTGGCTGAGCGGAAGCGGGGGAAGGCGGCGAAGTAGGCTTCCGAAGCCGCAACCGAGCTTCGTTCGGCGGATAGCCGCGGCTGTCTCCACATGGTTCTCTTATGAAGAAAGCGACTTCCAGAGGTGGCGGTTTTGCAGCCAAAGGCAATGCTCGGCCGAAGGACGTGGACGAATATCTCGCGAGCGTGCCGGAGCCGGCTCGCGCCACTTTGAAACGGATGCGTGCGGTGATTCGGTCTGTCGTCCCAGAGGGGACGACCGAGGTAATCAGCTACGGGATTCCAACTTTCAAGTACAAGCGGGGGCTCGTGGCATTCGCTGCGTTCACTAATCATTGCAGTTTCTTCCCCCTGGGTTCTTCGGCGCTTGACTCGTTTAAGGAAGAACTCAAAGAGTTTCGCGTCTCGAAAGGCACGCTGCACTTTCCCTTCGACAAGCCCTTGTCGGATGGGCTGTTGAAAAAACTGGTGAGGGCGCGGGTGGCGCAGAACAAAGGCCCGAAATAGGCTGGTTCTCGTCGCATGCCACTTCGATCGGAATGAGAGGCGTAGAAATGACGTGGTTTAATTGGACGAACTGAAGAAAGAGCGGTTTCTTTGGGGCGTGGCGCCTGGCGTCGGCACCATGGATTCCGGCGCTGATGGCATCGGATATGCATTCAGGGGCATTACGGCACAAAAGGCGACCGGGCTTGGCGCAGTGGCCTGCGGACTGAGTGAGTCATTCGTCTGGGCTGGTATCGGCGCGATTCTCATTCGCGAGTTCGTGGCGATCATCTTATTGTGCCGGGCATTTTCGCCTGGACATTGGCTGCGTGGTTTGTTCTCCGCGCTTTCCATTCGCTTGAGCGGATTGATGCTTCTTTTGCTGGGTTTCTTCTTTTGGCTGTCCTGGTTCTCGCCTCACCACAGCTTCTAATCAGAATTCTTGGTGCGATTGTTATACTGATAAGACTTGTTTGCTCGCCTTTTCGCGAAGAGCGCGAGAATTGGGGACCATGGTGGAGCAATGGCGTTGCCGGCGAAAAGCAGATTCCTCGCTTCGCTCGGAATGACAAAAGAAGAATCGGAATGACAAAAAGAGAAAACTGAATGCAGCCTACTTTCACCATCGGGATTGAAGAGGAATATCAGACGATAGATCCGGAGACGCGGGATCTGCGGTCGCATATTCAGGCCGAAATCCTGCAGAAGGGCCAGCTCATCCTGCAGGAGCGGGTCAAAGCGGAGATGCACCAGTCGGTGGTGGAAGTGGGGACTGGGGTTTGCAAGAACATTAAGGAAGCCAAAGCGGAAATAAAGATGCTCCGGCGCGACATTATCCGGCTGGCTCGGGAGAACGGGCTGCGACTGGCGTCAGTGGCGACGCATCCGTTTTCGGACTGGCGCACCCAGGAGATCAATCCTGACGACCGTTACAAGAATATTGTCGAAGACATGCAGTTGGTGGCGCGGGCGAATCTGATTTTCGGGCTGCATGTGCATATCGGAATTGAGGATCGCGAGACGGCGATCCACATGATGAATCATGCCCGATATTTTCTGCCGCACCTTCTGGCCCTTTCGACGAATTCGCCGTTCTGGCTAGGGATGAATACCGGGCTGAAATCCTATCGCTGCAAAGTGTTTGACAAGTTTCCGCGAACCAATATTCCAGACTATTTCCCCAGTTGGGGAGAATACGAAAACTTTATCAAGCTGCTGATCAAGACGAATTGCATCGATAACGCGAAGAAGATTTGGTGGGACATCCGGCCGCATCCTTTCTTCAATACGATCGAGTTTCGAGTCTGCGACATCCCCATGCGCGCGGACGAGACCATCGCGCTAGCGGCGCTGATTCAAGCGACGGTGGCAAAACTGTATAAGTTGCATACAGCAAATCAGGGATTTCGGCTCTATCGCCGGGCGCTGATAATGGAGAACAAGTGGCGGGCATCGCGCTATGGCATGGATGGAAAGCTGATCGACTTTGGCAAGCAGACGGAAGTGCCGGCCCGGGATTTGATCCGCGAATATCTGGACTTCGTGGACGATGTGGTGGATGAATTGGACTCGCGCGAGGAACTGGAATACGTCCATACGATGCTGGACGAGGGCAGCGGCGCCGACCGGCAATTACGTGTGTTCCAGGAAACTGGGGATTTAAAGAAAGTTGTCGATTTCATCGTGGAAGAGACGGAGGCAGGGTTGGCGGAAGAGGAGTCGGCCTCCACGAGAAAAGTAGGTTGATGACCATTCCAACAGATACAACCGTCGCTCCTGGCCTTCCTCAACACTCCGGAGGATGGGGAAACCGAAAGCCGATTCCAGTCGATCCTGAATACGCTCCTGGCGCGCGCAACGCTATCGGTGTTTGTCTGCGCATACAACCGGAAGAGAAAGTCTGCGTTATCACCGATGAAGCGACGATCGGGATTGCGGCGGCGATCGTCAAGGAGTTGGAGGGGCTCGGTTCGCCGCACTGCATTTGGGTGCTGGAAGATTTGGCGGAACGGCCGTTGAAGGATTTGCCACCGGAGATTCTCGCGGATCTCGAAACCAGCCGGGTTTCCATTTTTGCGGTGTGGGCGCAGCGGAATGAGCTGCGTTCGCGGATGCAGATGACGGATGTGGTGAATCGGCGCAAGATCCGGCATGCGCACATGGTGAACATCAACCGGCAGATCATGCTGGAAGGGATGCGCGCGGATTTTCTGAAAGTGGACCGGCTGAGCGCAAAAGTAATCGCGATGGTGCGCAAGGCACAACGGGTACGGGCGACAACAGCGGCGGGAACGGACCTGACGGCCGATTTGAATCCCAATTACCGGTGGTTGAAGACCAGCGGAATAATCAGTGCGGAGAAGTGGGGGAACTTGCCGGGCGGAGAGATTTTCACCACGCCGGGCGAGGTGAATGGGACGTTCGTGATCGATGGCGTGGTCGGCGATTATCTGTGTACGAAGTTTGGCAATCTGCAGGAGACACCGTTGACCATTCACATGAAGAAAAACCGGCTCACAGAGGCGCACTCGGAAAACCGCGAACTGGAAGATGACTTCTGGAGGTACACGCACACCGACGAGAATAGCGACCGCGTGGGCGAGTTTGCCATCGGGACCAACATTGACCTGAAGAATGTGATCGGGCAGATTTTGCAGGACGAGAAGTATCCCGGAGTGCATATTGCGTTTGGAAATCCGTACGGAGCACACACCGGAGCGGAGTGGGACTCCACTACGCATATTGATGTCGTGGGGCGGAAGTTCAATATCTGGGTGGACGACCAGCAGATCATGCAGGATGGGAAGTTTTTGGTGGAAGCGTAGAGCTGCAACACTCCAGGGGTGATAGTGCGAAGGTTCCAAGATCGCGGTGCTTAAAAGAGCGTACGCGGCATTCAACATTCGTGACATTGACTCTGCGCTGGCAACGATGCAGCCCGACGTAGAGTGGCCGAATGGCACGGAAGGCGGCACGGTTCATGGCCGTGCCGGCGTTCGTGAATATTGGACGCGGCAATGGGGCGTCGTCGACCCTCGCGTCGAGCCAAAGAGTTTCAAGCTGGATGAGACGGGACGAGTTGTGGTCGGGGTTCACCAAGTAGTTCGCGATCTAAACGGAGGTACACTCCTGGATCGAATGGTCGAGCATGTGTATTCGATAGAAGACGGACTCATTCGCAGCATGGAAATCCGCGAGTAATGATTCCCTTCCTGAGAAAACAGTTCAACGCCAGATTTACTCCCGATAAGTATCAGGCATTTCTACGGCGCATCGATGACGCTTGCGGAACGCACGTGCAGTTCCGGCTGTCGGAGACTCCGTGCTTCTTTCCCAAGTCCTTGCTCGACCGGATGGCGGAGGATGGAAAGCAACTGATCCGGCAACTGGTAGAGAGTCCGGAGTATTGCGCGCGTTCGGAGGGTTCGATTCCACCGGAATTCCGGGTTCCAGATGAGCCCGCCCGCCCGCTGTTTGTGCAGGTGGATTTTGGACTGGTCCGGGATGCACGCGGCGAGTTGCAGCCCAAGCTGGTGGAGCTGCAGGCCTTCCCTTCCCTGTATGCCTATCAAGTGACTCTGGCGCAAAGCTACATCGATGTGTTCGGACTGGATCGATTTGAGGGTGGAGAGCGGCTCCGGTTCTTCTTAAGCGGCCTCGGTGAAAAGTCTTATCGCGAACTCTTGCGAGCCGCGATTGTAGGCACGCAGGACCCCGAGAACGTGATCCTGATGGAGATTCATCCCACGACACAGAAAACGCTGCCCGATTTTCTGTTGACGGAGAGGATGCTGGGCGTTCGCACCGTCGATATTGCGGCAATCAAGAAGCATGGAACGCAACTTTACTACGAACGCAACGGGGGACGAGTTCCGATACGAAGGATCTATAACCGGGCGATTGTGGACGAACTGCAGCGCAAGCAAGTGAAGTTGGGATTCGACTGGCGAGACGATCTTCACGTGGAATGGGCGGGGCATCCGAACTGGTATTTTCGCATCAGCAAGTTTTCCATTCCCTATCTGCGGCACGAGTCGGTGCCAAAGACCTGGTTTCTGGACAAGGTGGACCAGATCCCCGACGATCTGCATAACTACGCGTTAAAACCTTTGTATTCCTTTGCCGGGCTGGGAGTGGTGATTGCGCCGAGCCGAGAAGATATCGAAGCGCTTCCGGCGGAGAAGCGAGCGGATTATATTCTGCAGGAACGGCTGCACTTTGAGCCGGTGATCGAGACTCCGTTTGGCTCGACGAAGGCGGAGGTGCGGGTGATGTATGTGTGGCAGGAGCAGTTGCAGGCCGTGCTCACCATTATCCGCATGGGGCGCGGTTTGATGATGGGCGTCGATCAGAACAAGAATATGGAGTGGGTGGGAGCGTCGGCCGCGTTGTATGGGGGATAGGAGAATGGGGGCGCAGTAGATTCCCCCCCCGGAGCCGGGAATGGCGCAGGCAGAGTTGCAGGGAT
The DNA here is from genome assembly GCA_049519055.1 of Candidatus Sulfotelmatobacter sp. Lineage (GTDB taxonomy): Bacteria > Acidobacteriota > Terriglobia > Terriglobales > Acidobacteriaceae > Sulfotelmatobacter. The sequence continues at coordinate 29,061 of JBEKRE010000047.1, forward strand.
CCCTCGCTTTCGGGATGACAGCATCGTTTTATGTCCCTAGCCAATTCTCTTGACAATGCTGGTCTCGAGCTCCCGCCCATTGGGCCTTCGAAGAAAAAGCCGATCGCCCTCCAATCGGACGGGCATTCGGTCGCCAGTTTTCCACTCCCCGGGAAGGTATCCGCCGGCGTCAGTGACGTTGTACTCCGCGGTGTAAACCACGCCTTCCACATTGATGACAACAGCAGGGCAAGAAACCGGCGGAGCGGTTTCGCGCATGATTTCGGCCTCCGCCTGGCGCCAGTTTTCGAGGTCGTGACCCTCCACCGCCCCGCTTCGGCGATATACTTCCTCGGCGCGAGCACGAATCGCCCCCTGCCACGCGGAAGAAGTTTTGAATTTTTGCTCCATAAGCTAGTCTGTTTGTTGAGCCTGCTAGATTCATAGTAATCCTGGCCGCTACCGTCGGGCACAATCCCAGCTCACAAAAGGACATAGCGGTTGTCAGTTCGGGACACCGGGCGGTGCAAAACCCTTCTTGGAGGCGGCGGTTGCAGCATCTAATCTGTTGAGGAAAGTCCAGTTGACCCAGATCACTGGCGGGGCCTAACATTACCGCGGTCGGGAGGGTCGTCTTTTCATGATCGGTCAGACTGTGTCCCACTATCGCATCCTGGGCAAACTGGGGGGAGGTGGTATGGGCGTGGTCTATGAGGCCGAAGACCTGAAGCTGGGACGGCACGTCGCGCTGAAGTTCATACCGGAAAATCTTGTAGGCGACCCCAAATCGCTGGAACGGTTCGAGCGGGAAGCGAGGGCGGCGTCGCTACTGAATCACCCCAACATCTGCATCATTCATGGCATTGAAGATAACGGCGGACATCCGTTCATCGTGATGGAGAAGCTGGAGGGCGAAAGCCTGAAGCAGTGCATCTCCGGGCACGCGGTGGAGACGGAGAAACTGCTGGACATCAGCATCCAAGTGGCGGATGCCCTGGCGGCTTCTCATGCCAAGGGGATCGTGCATCGGGATATCAAGCCGGCGAACATCTTTCTGACTCCAACCGGGCAGGTAAAGGTGTTGGATTTCGGGCTGGCCAAGCTGGTACATAACGTTGGCACCGACAGCGACGGCGTGGCGCTGGACAATTCGTTAACCGCCGTGGGTGTGATTCCAGGGACGGCGGTTTACATGTCGCCGGAGCAGGCGCGGAGCGAAGAAATCGATTTCCGCAGCGACCTGTTTTCGTTTGGCGTGGTGATGTACGAGATGTCGACGGGGAAAAAACCGTTCTCGGGCAAGAATTCGCTGCTGACGCTCGATGCGGTTCTGCACGACAAGCCAGTTCCACCAGGAGAATTGAATCCCAAAGTGCCGGTGGAACTGGAAGGCATCATCGGCAAGGCGATGGAGAAGGACCGCAAAGAGCGGTACCAGAGCGCCGCGCAGATGAAGGCGGACCTGCAACAGCTCAAGCGTGAGAACGAGTCGGGGCAGATGAAGAGTGGAATGCACTCCTCGAAGCTCCGGATTGCGAGCAAGACTTTTGGCCGCACCAGCAGCCGGTGGCAGTTTTGGCTGCTGCTGGGGAGCCTTGCGATGCTGGTAACCGTGCTGGCGGCGGTGGGAGCCTATTGGCTGAAACACCGGGAAGTGGCCAGCGCAGAGCTTAAGAATGCGATCGCGGTGTTGCCACTGCAAAACATGAACGGCGATATCAGTGTGGATTACCTCAGATTCGCACTGGCAGATGAGTTGACGAAGGTTCTGAGCTATTCCCGGTCGCTGGACGTGCGGCCTTCGTCGGTCAACCGGAAGTATGTGGAGCAGGACCTGGATCCGCACAAAGTAGGTCAGCAACTGCACGTGGGCAGGTTGCTCATGGGGCATTTCATGCGCCAGGGCGAACAATTGACGGTGACGCTGGAAGCGATTGACGTGACTAACGACCGGTTGTTGTGGCAGGGAAACGCGACCGCGTCGGTGAACGATTTGATTTCTCTGCAGTCGCAGTTGAGCACCCAGGTACAGCAGGGACTGTTGCCTGCACTGGGCGTTGCGGCGGGTACGTTGAGCGCGGCATCGCGCCCGAAGAGTCAGGAAGCTTACGACCTGTACCTGCACAGTCTGGCTTTGCCTCACGATCCCGAGCCCAACAAAGACGCGATCGCGGTGCTGGAACATGTGGTGGGAGAGGATCAAAGTTACGCTCCGGCGTGGGAAGAGCTGGGGCAACGCTATTACTACGATTCCCACTTCGGCGGAGGCGGGGAGACGATGTTCCAGCGGTCGAATGCCGCGTTTGAACGGGCGCTCTCGCTGGATCCAAACCGGGTGGCGGCGGCCAGCAGTTTGATCGTCAACCGGGTGGAGCGTGGCGAATTGGGGCGCGCCTATGACGCTGCCACTGATTTGGTGCGGCGGCGGCCGCAGAGCGGCGAGGCTCATTTTGCACTCAGCTATGTGCTGCGTTACGCCGGCATGCAGGAAAAGGCGGTTGAGGAGTGCAATGCGGCACGGTCGATGGATCCAGGAAACTTCACTTTGCGATCATGTGCCTGGGCGTTTATGGAATTAGGCCAGACGGACCGGGCAATGGATTTCATACACCTGGACTCGGGCTCCGAATGGGCCAACTGGGCGACTCCCTATGTTTATTTAACTTCCGGAAATGTGCTGCTGGCGCGGCAGGCAGCCAAGAGCGTCGGAAAATCTCCCACCTACCATCGCGAGTTGCTGGTGGCGTGCACGCAACCGCAACGGCCGGCCGATATGGACAGAATTGTACGGCAGGAGGAAGCGTCCGTAATGACGGAAGCGGATCCGGAGGCGTGGTATCACGTGGGGGACCTCCTGGCCTATTGTGGCCAGAACGAAGCCGCTTTGCGGCTGCTAAAGGCATCCGTGCAACAGAACTACTGTGCATATTCGGCGCTGTTGGAAGATCCGCTTTTGAAGAATTTGCGTAAGGAAACGGCGTTCAACGAAGTGCTGACGGCAGCAAGTACGTGTCAAGAAACGCTCAAGGAGGGGCGCGGACAGTAGGGTAATCTCTCAGTTCTCAGGCTCAGTTCTTTGGTCTCAGTGGTGCTCAACTTTCCTTACAGTCTGAGTTAAATCGGAAACTGAATAGAAAGCGTGAGGGTATGACGCTCGCGGAAGGTTTCGAGGCAAGAACCTATCGCAAGGTCGACTTGCGCATAGTTCCATTTCTTTTCCTTTGCTACATTCTGGCCTACCTCGATCGGGTCAACGTGGGATTTGCCAAGCTGCAAATGCTCAAAGATCTATCGTTGAGCGATGCGGCATTCGCCACTGGCGCTGGTATCTTCTTTATCGGTTATTTCTTTTTCGAGGTCCCCAGCAACGTGCTGCTGAAGAAATTCGGCGCGCGAATGTGGATCGCCAGGATCATGATCTCGTGGGGCGTCATCTCCGGATGCATGATCTTCGTAAAGGGCGAGTGGTCTTTTTATTCCATGCGATTTCTGCTGGGCCTGGCCGAAGCCGGCTTCTTCCCGGGAGTGATTTTCTACCTGACCTTGTGGTACCCCTCAAGACTCCGATCCACACGAACCGCTTGGTTTGTGGCCGCGATCGCGGCATCGGGGGTGGTCGGTAATCCCATATCCGGCTGGATTATGGACACGCTTTCCGGAGCAATGAAATTGGCAGGATGGCAATGGCTTTTTCTGGCAGAAGGCATCCCTTCCATCCTCGTTGGCTTTTTAGTGATCTTTTATTTGGACAGTAGCATTGAAGAAGCAAAATGGCTCACCCGGGCGGAAAAAGTTTTGCTCGCTGAAAGTCTCGAAGCCGAAGACAAACATAAAACCGAGCACAAACTAGTGGACGCCTTCACTAGCAGTAAAGTTTGGGTGCTGTGCGCGATTTATTTCACTTTGATGATCGGCTTGTACGGCATTGCGTTCTGGCTGCCGACGATTGTGAAGGCGTTTGGATTGAAAGGCTATCTTCGAGTTGGCCTGATTACTGCAATACCGTATGGCGTGGCCGTTATCGGGATGATTCTCCTCAGCCATCACTCGGACAAAACCGGAGAGCGGCGATGGCATTATGTGGCCAATGTTGTGGCTGGAGCGGTGGGTTTAGTTTTGAGCGGAGTATTTGCCTCGAATCCGGTGTTGGCGATCATTTTCTTGTCCGTGGGCACCTTGGGAGTCATCGGGTCCATGCCGTTGTTCTGGCCGTTGCCGTCGGCATTCTTGGCCGGGACCGCGGCCGCTGCCGGGATTGGCATCGTGAACTCGGTGGGTAATCTAGGTGGTTATGTTGGACCGAATATTCCGATTTGGGCGAAGCATTTTTCACCAGACAAATCTGCTGCCTTGTATATCATTGCGGGGATTTTGATGATCGGGGCTCTTTTGACGTTTTTCTTCATACCGCGCACTCTGCGCGTGCGCGTGGGGCTGGCGGATCAGGAGTTGGTAACCAGTAGCGTGCAACGCTGATCATGAGAGGAGCCGCATAGTGAAAACATGCGTGGTAAGGACATTCTTGCTCTGGCTTTTGTGGAGCACGGCCTTGTTGTTCGCCCAAACCGCACCGGAGGGAATCTGGCAGGGATACGACGGCCTCATTTGGCGCTAAAGCCCAGCGACCTTGAGCGTAAAGTCCATAGCGCCGACCGGGATTCGACGGTGGATGGAATCTACCTCCGTATCCTCGTTCATGCCAACGAGCACATGGGTCAGTTGGTCGCCTACGCGCGCATGACCGGCATCGTGCCGGGCTGGTCGAAGAACTGAACGGAAGCGCACTTACCTAAATGTTAACGGTGCACATGGGGAAAGAATTTGCGTCCGAGCGGGGCTTGGCCCCATCCTTGTAGGGTGAAATATTTGGAAGCCATTAATCTCGCGAGCCGCCCGCAGCGGCTTTTCCAGCCTTTTATAAGAACTGCATCAGTCCAAACTTCGTTCTTCATGATGCTGGTGATGTGTCCCTTGCTGCTGATCGCCTCACCGCAGCAGACGGGGGAGGGCGCCGCGTATCCGGTTCCTGCGGAGCAACCTGCTGAGAATCAACAATCGTTGGTAACGGACTTTGCTCAACTCCCGTATCAGGGATCTCCCTCCGAAATCCCGCAAAATGTGGGCACGCCTGGCCTGCGGTTCATGCTGCGGCGTCTGGAAACAACTGCGGCTCTGATGCAGACGGTCGCGCATCCCGACGACGAAGACGGGGGAATGCTGACCCTGGAATCTCGCGGACACGGCGCCAGCGTCCTGCTAATGACACTGAACCGCGGCGAAGGTGGGCAGAACAAAATCGGCAGTAATTTGTCGGACGTGCTGGGTGTGCTGCGCACGCTTGAACTGCTGGCGGCGGACGAATATTACGGAGTGCAGGAACGGTTTTCTCGGGTGGCTGACTTCGGATTCTCGAAGAGTGCAGATGAGACTTTCGGCAAGTGGGGCGGTCACGATATTGCACTGGCCGATATGGTGCGCGTGATTCGGAGGTTCCGTCCGGATGTTCTGGTGGCACGCTTCTCTGGAACCGAGCGTGATGGACACGGGCACCACCAGGCTTCGAGCATTCTGACCCAAGAGGCGTTCCGAGCAGCGGCCGATCCGAAGCGGTTTCCCGAGCAGATCGCACAGGGACTCCAACCCTGGCAGGCCAAGAAGGTTTACATCGGCAATGTGTGCGGCTTTGGAGCGATGACCTGTCCCGATGCGAACTGGACGATAAGACTGAATACGGGCGAGCCGAGCGAAGATCTGGGCATGTCGTATGTGCAATTTGCGATGCAGGGGTTGCGGCATCAGTTGTCGCAGGGATCCGCAAACTGGACTGTCGATCCGGGGGACAGGTTCACGTTCTACAAGCTGGTGGATTCGGTTAAGCGTGCGAAACTGGATAAGAATGGCCATGAAAGAGATTTTTTTGATGGATTGGATACCACGTTACCTGGGCTCGCTGAGCGGCTGGTGCCGGAAGAATCGAAGCTCCCGCAGTTGCGGCACGAATTGACCGAAATTGCGAGTAACGTTGCGAAGGCCACCGAGAGGGCAAAGACGAATGATCTCTCCGCGGCTGCCAAGTTTCTCCTGGAAGTTGTGGCCGAAGTCAGGAAGGCTTACGCCGAAGTGGGCAAAGCCGATGTGAACCCCGCGGTTCGGTCTGACTTGCTGGCGCGGCTCGAGGAAAAACGCGACCAGGCAGAAGCGGCACTGAACGACGCTCTGAACGTGAGCCTGGAGGCTACTGTAGTTTCCCGCGCCGAGCCAAGCGGTGGTGATTTGGCGAAAGAAACAGAGGCGATAACCACAGTCTCGCCGGGGCAGGAGTTTCTGGTTGCGGTGGACTTTCATAATGGTTCGCAAGACCGGCTGTTCGTCGATGGTTTGAAGCTGGAGGTGCCTCAGGGGTGGGCGACGATCTCCGATAAGACCAAACGCGTCGCGATCAAACCCGGCGAAAATGTCCACGTCGTGTTTCGATTGAAGGCGCCGAAGGATGCGGAATACACGCGGCCCTTCTGGCATCGCGACAATCCGGAAACCGAGAGCGTGAATTACGTCGACAACGAAAAATATGCGACGCTGCCGTTTCCACCGCCGGTGTTGCGAGCTCGGGTGGAGTACTCGCTTGCGAATGCAAGCGGCGCACCCGGAAAGGACGGGATCGGGGCGACCGTCGTAGCACCCTTCAAGGACGATGCCGGGAAAGAACGGGCGCGACCTTTGGCTGTGGTCCCAGCTTTTTCGGTTGCTCTGGAGCCGGGAACGCAGGTGATCTCGACCCACAACGGCGCCAGTTCGACCGTCACAGTGGGCGCGACCAGTAATCTGAACCGCGAGGCGCACGCCACATTGCGGCTGCAACTCCCCGCGGGTTGGAGGTCGGAGCCGGAGCAACAGGCCGTAAGTTTCAGAGGTCGCGGCAAGAAACAGGATTCTCAGTTCAAGATCTTTCCTGCCGCTTGGCAGGAAAGTCGAGCCCGCGTGCGAGCCGTGCTGGAAGCGGATGGCGAGAAGTTCAGCGAAGGCTACACGCTGGTGAGTCGCGAAGACCTGGGCAGTTTTTATTACTATCAGCCCGCGGTGCAGCGGGTGAGCATCGTGGACGTGAAAGTGCCGCACGATTTAAAGGTTGGCTACATCATGGGCGCTGGCGATGATATCCCCACGGTACTAAAACAAGTGGGAATGGACGTGACGTTGATTTCGGCGGAGAAACTCGCAAGCGAGAATTTGAATTCGTACGGAACGATTGTGCTGGGCATTCGTGCCTACGATACGCAGAAGGATGTGGTCACGAATAATAAGAAGCTGCTCGATTATGTCGCGGCGGGAGGAACGCTAGTGGTGCAATACAATACCGGCATCGGAGATTTTAATAGCGGACATTTCACGCCGTATCCCTCCGAACTAAGCCGCGCGCGAGTTTCGGTGGAAGAAGCTCCGGTGGAGATTCTGGCGCCTGACGATGAGGTGTTTCACTATCCGAACGCGATCACGGCCCGCGATTTTGACGGCTGGGTGCAGGAGCGCGGGCTCTACTTCATGAACAAATGGGATGACCATTTCAGGCCGCTGCTGGCTTGCCATGATCCGGGCGAAGCAGAGCAGAAGGGCGGGCTTCTGCAGGCAAAGTACGGCAAGGGAACATATATCTACACGGGATACGCGTTCTTCCGGCAATTGCCGGTGGGAGTGCCGGGAGCGGTGCGGCTGTATGTGAATCTGTTGAGCGCCGGGCACAAGAAGTAGCAGTTGGCACGGCCAATGGTGGTGTAAGAGAAAGGACAAACGAAGAATAATGCACGCCATTCGCATTCATTCCTACGGCGGTCCCGATGTCATGCAGTGGGAAGAACTTCCCGTGCCAACTCCTGGTCCGGGACAAGTGTTGGTACGAGTCGAGGCGGCCAGCGTTAACTTTCTTGATGTTCAGAAACGACGTGGTGAACTTGTCGGACAAGCGTTCTACCGGCGTGGCCGCGCGGGGGAACCGGACCTGCCAGCCACTCTAGGCAGCCAAGGAGTTGGGGTCGTTGAGGAAGTCGGTCCCGAAGTTCGCAATGTCAACCTGGGAGATCGCGTAGTTTTCGCAGGAGATTCGTACGCCACGCGTTCCCTTGCTCTTGCGGCATGGCTCATTCCAGTCCCCGACGGCATCGGGATCGAGCAAGCGGCGGCGGGCATGAATCAGGGGTTCCTGGCCTATGCGTTTACACATTTCGCCTACGCGGTAAAGCAAAGAGACTGGTGCCTGATCCAGGCAGCAGCCGGAGGGATGGGACTTCTGCTTTGTCAGATGGCAAAGATGCGTGGGGGCCGGGTCATTGGCGTTACCTCGACCAAAGAGAAAGCCCAATTTGTCAGAGACGCTGGGGCCGACGAGGTCATCATTTCCAAAGAGGTTGATATTGCCAAGGAGGCCAGGCGGATCACGGAAGGCCGCGGAGTGAATGTTGTTTATGACGGAGTGGGTAAAGATACATTTGAGGCCAGCCTCAATAGCCTGGCTCCCGGGGCATATCTCGTGATCTACGGCCAGTCCAGCGGGTACGTGCCTCCGTTTGACCTTATGACCCTGCAGGAAAAAGGATCGCTGTTTCTTACTCGCACGAACGGAAGCCCTTATTTCAAAGAATACCCCCGCTATGTGGAGCAGCTTGTAGGGTGGCTAAAGCAGGGGAAACTTTCCATCAGAATCGACCGAACCTATCCACTGGCGGACGCCGCTCAGGCACATGCGGCGTTTGAAAAACGGCAGGTCAGCGGCAGGATGTTGCTTCTTCCATAGCTGCAGTGACGGTTACCGAGCGTACCGAAAAGATGCAGTCCCTCTCGCAAAACGATTCGAGTTCGACCGGCTTGATCCGCGGAATGGGGCTGGGGAGCGCGACCGCGCTCAACATGATCGACATGATCGGGGTGGGGCCGTTCATCACCATGCCGCTGGTGTTGAGCGCGATGGGTGGGCCACAGGCCATGCTGGGCTGGGTAGTGGGCGCTCTGTTAGCGGTATGCGACGGGCTGGTATCTGCGGAACTGGGCGCAGCACTGCCCGGGTCGGGCGGACCCTATCGCTATCTGAACGAGATTTATGGGCCGAAAAAATGGGGGCGGCTCATCTCGTTTCTGTTCATCTGGCAGCTTTCCTTCAGCGCGCCGCTTTCGATTGCCACGGGATGTATCGGGCTGGCAGGCTACGCTGCCTATTACTGGCCCGGCCTGGAGACGGTATACGCCGCACA